>NZ_JBNYWT010000001.1:0-999916 GCF_053586795.1 Microbacterium pollutisoli | reverse complement strand
GACGCCGACCTCGCCGAAACCCAGCGTCTCCTCAACATCCGCCCCCGCGCCGTCCTCGGCTTCCACACCCCATCTGAAACACTGAACTCACACATAGCGCGTGTTGCACTGACCACTTGAGACCGCCGGTGGTCATATCCTCATACGCGCCAAGTTGCGCCCGCGTGCCGCGCCGCGCGCGGCACTCCGCGTGGCCCAGCGTCAGGCGGCGCGCAGCTCGTCGGCGTCGAGGATCGTGTAGCTGTAGCCCTGCTCAGCGAGGAACCGCTGGCGGTTCTGGGCGAAGTCCTGGTCGACGGTGTCGCGGGCGATGAGCGTGTAGAAGCTGGCGGTGTGGCCGCTGGTCTTCGGGCGCAGCAGGCGGCCGAGGCGTTGGGCCTCCTCCTGCCGGGACCCGAACGAGCCCGACACCTGGATCGCCACCGACGCCTCGGGCAGGTCGATCGAGAAGTTCGCGACCTTCGAGACGACCAGCACCGGAATGCGCCCCTCGCGGAACGCGCTGTACAGCTCCTCACGCTCGTCCACAGGCGTCGCGCCGGTGATCTGCGGGGCATCCAAAGCCTCTGCGAGCACCTCGATCTGGTCGAGGTACTGCCCGATCACGAGGATCTGCTCTCCGGCGTGCCGGGCCACGAGGTCGCGGACGACATCGATCTTCGCGTGCGCGGTGGCGGCCAGCCGGTATCGCTCGTCGTCGGCGGCCGCGGCGTACTCCAGACGATCGGATGCCGGCAGGTCCACCCGCACCTCGTAGCAGACGGCGGGGGAGATGAAGCCCTGAGCCTCGATCTCCTTCCACGGCGCATCGAAGCGCTTGGGCCCGATGAGGCTGAACACGTCGCCCTCGCGGCCGTCCTCGCGCACGAGCGTCGCGGTCAGTCCCAGGCGGCGGCGCGCCTGCAGGTCGGCGGTCAGCTTGAACACGGGGGCGGGGAGAAGATGCACCTCGTCGTAGACGATCAGGCCCCAGTCGAGCGCGTCGAGCAGCGCCAGGTGTGCGTACTGGCCCTTCCGCTTGGCGGTGAGGATCTGGTAGGTCGCGATCGTGACCGGCTTGACCTCCTTGGCCTGGCCGGAGTACTCGCCGATCTCCTCGGGCGTCAGCGACGTGCGCTTGAGCAGCTCGTCGCGCCACTGCCGGGCGCTGACCGTGTTGGTGACGAGGATGAGCGTCGTGGTCTTCGTCTCGGCCATGGCCGCGGCGCCCACGAGGGTCTTGCCCGCGCCGCACGGCAGTACGACGACGCCCGAGCCGCCCTCGCTGAAGATGTCGACGGCCTTGCGCTGGTAGGGCCGCAGGGTCCAGCCGTCTTCGTGCAGCTCGATCTCGTGCGGCGTGCCGGGGGTGAAGCCGGCGTGGTCTTCGGCCGGCCAGCCGATCTTGAGCAGTTCCTGCTTGATCTGCCCGCGCGCCCACGCGTCGATCAGGTGCGTGTCGGGGGTCGGGTGGCCGACCAGCAGCGGCTGGATGCGCTTGTTGCGCGCGACCTCGGCGAGCACGGCGGGATCGGTGGAGCGCAGCACGAGCTCGCCATCGGCGTTGCGCTCGATGACCAGGCGCCCGTAGCGGCCGACCGTCTCGCGGATGTCCATCGCCACCGACGGCGGCACCGGGAAGCGGCTCCAGCGGTCGAGTGTGGCCAGCATGTCCTCGGCCTCGTGGCCGGCCGCGCGGGCGTTCCACAGCCCCAGCCGCGTGATGCGATAGGTGTGGATGTGCTCGGGCGCGCGCTCCAGTTCGGCGAAGATCGCCAGCTCGTGGCGCGCGTCTTCGGCCTGCGGGTGGGCGACCTCGAGCAGGACGGTGCGGTCGCTTTGGACGATGAGGGGGCCGTCAGCCATAACGGACCATTCTACCGGGGCGACGGCCACCCGGCCTCGACCGCCCGCATCCACGCCCTGCGGCGGCACTTTCGCCGAGTCCGGGATTCTGCGCCGAGACCCCTGCGCACCCCGTGTGTTTCGTCGTCGAAGCCCGAACTCGGCGCCTCAAACCCCCCCCGGTCAAGTGCCGTCGAGGTGGCGCACCTCGGTGATGCTCGAGACCGGCAGCGTGCGCTCGACGTCGACGGAGCGGTCGAGCCCGCGCAGGCGGCCGCCGCCGAGCCCCGTCGCCTCGAGGGTGACCTCGCGGGTCGAGCCGTCCGGCAGCCGCACCACGATCTGGATGATCCCGCGCTCGCGGACAGCCTGCTCGAGCTCGCGGCCCAGCCACGCCGCGTCGGCGTCCTCGGCGTGCGCGGCCCGCAGTCGGGCGATCAGGGGCGCGTAGGGCGCGGCGTCACCGGCATCCGGGGTCGGGGCGATGCGGTGGCGATTCAACCGTCGGGGCCGGCCGTCAGCATCCACGGCGACGACCGGGTAGCGCGCATCGGCGAGCATCCAGTACACGGTCTCGGGACTGCTCCGGCTGGTCAGTCCCGCGTCGTCGGGCACGAGGCCGACCGCGCGCAGCGTCTGGTCGACGGCGACCGTGCGCAGCATGGCCTCATCGTCGCTGGAGACACGGGTGCGGCCGGTCCAGTCGGGTCCGACGCGCAGCGTGCCGTGCCGGGCGGCGGCGCGCTCGATCTCGTAGGCCAGCGGCTGCGGCACGCCGGTCAGCGACAGCTCTTCGAGGAACGCGCGCAGTGACTGCGCGGTCTCCCCGCCGGTAAGCGCGGCGTCGATCGACTCGGCGGTGAACCGGTAGGTCGACGCCTGGGCGCGGGATTCGCGGCGGGTCATCGACCGCAGGCGCAGGTCGAGCGGTGGGGCGAGCGGGCCGGGGGCGATGGCGGTGAGGTCGTTTTGAAGGTAGACACGGTCGACCTCGGGCGGCAGCAGGGCACGCAGCGCCGCGGCATCCACCTCGCCGCCGTGCGCCACCGGTGCCGCCCACCCGGCCGGCACGCCGTCGGGCCCGATCATCGTCCAGCGTCGCAGCAGTGCCCGCAGGCGTGCGGCCTGCTCGGGCCAGGCCGGGTCGAACGGATGCGCCCCGGGCCAGTCCCGCGGGTCGGTCCACCCACCGTCGGACGCGCGGATGCCGGCGGGCAGCGCCGCGCGCAACGCGGCCGCGACGCTCTGCCAGCGGGCGACGGTGTCGGAGACGAGCCAGTCGTGGGTGGCTTCGGTGACCAGCCACGCCCGGTCGGCGGGTGCCAGCAGGCCCGCCGTGGCGGCGATGCTGATCAGCCCGTCGGCCTCGTCCGGGTCGGTGGCGGCCCCGGCATCCACCAGGCGACGGCGATCGGCGGCCGACACTGCGCCCGACCCGATGCGTCCCAGTGGCACGGTGACCGTCAGCTGCAGGATGTCGGCGAGGGCGGCCGTGGTCGAGAACACGCGCTCGGCGGCGGCCTCGTCGGATTCGGGGGTGGATGCCGCGGGCTCGGCGGCGCCGGACGGAGTGACCGGCGCGGGCCAGGCGTCGGCGACAGCGCGGAAGGGCCGGCCGTCGTCGGCAACGAAGCCGCGGTCGCGCAGGGTGTCGCGCAGCGGCGCAGGCACGGGCGCGTCGTCGTCGATCGCACGCTGCAACGCGGCGACCTCGGCGGCGGTCAGGGTCGCGAAGCCGCGGTCGAGCAGGGGGGACTGCAGCAGGGCGTCGGCAGCGTCGAACCAGTCGGCCCAGTTCACGCTGCCGGCGACGCGCCGCTCGGTGAACAGGCGCTGCAGGGCCTCGTCGTCGAGGGCGGCAAGGTGACCTGCCAGCGCCCGGGCGTCGGAGGCGGCCACGTCAGCGGCCCTTGTTGGCTCGCGCCTTTCGCACGAAGGTCGAGATGAGGACGATCATGAGAAGCACGAACCCGACGACGGGGGCGATGTAGACGAGGGTGCCGACGACGGGCCAGATGCCCTGCCCGAAGTCGACGTGGTCCATGCCGGTGGCCGAGCCAATGATGATCGCGGCGAAACAGATGACCGAGAGGATCATGAACCCGAGGGCCATCGCGGCCAGGATGCGGTCGACGCGTCGTACGGGGACGTCCACACCCGCAGGCTTCTTGCTCATCCGCTCCAGCCTAGTGCGTCCGTGGCGTGCCGTAGTCTTGGAGGTGGGGCTAATCGGCTCCGGTACGACAGCGCCCGCACGCGGGTCATAGCAGCGAGGTTCAGATGCCCACCGGCAAGGTCAGGTTCTACGACGAAGAGAAGGGTTTCGGCTTCATCACGAGCGATGACGGCCAGGATGTCTTTCTGCACGCCACCGCCCTTCCCGCCGGCACCACCACGGTGAAGACCGGCACGCGGCTCGAGTTCGGTGTCGCCGACGGCCGTCGTGGACTGCAGGCGCTCTCGGTGCGGCTGCTCGATGCTCCCGTGAGCCTCGCGAAGAAGACGCGCATGAAGGCCGATGACATGGCCGTCGTGGTCGAAGACCTCGTGAAGCTGCTCGACGGCATCGGCGGCGACCTGCGCCACGGGCGCTACCCGAGCGGAGCACAGGGCAAGAAGGTCGCCGCGATCCTGCGCAAGGTTGCCGATGACCTCGACGCCTGAGTCCGCCGACCAGCCCGAGCCTGTCGAGGCGACTGAGGCCGTCGACGCGACCGCGTCTGTCGAGCAGCCGGAAGCTGTCGAGGCGACCGAGTCTGTCGCGGCGACCGAGACGACCGAGTCGGTCGACCAGCCCGAGTCTGTCGAGGCGACCGAGGCACTCGACGCCGGTGAGCCCGCCGACACGGCCGCGGACGAGCAGGGTGCGGCATCGGATGCTGCGGATGCGCAGGCGACCGTCGTTCCGGACGAGCGGCTGCTGAACGCGCACGATCTGGCGCGCGCGGCGCTGCACGAGGTGACGCCCGTCGCGACCGTGGGCGAGCCCGCCGGCTACACGGTCGAGGACGACGGCGTCGTGTCGCTGCGCTTCCACAACAAGCTCGACGGCTACCCGGGGTGGTTCTGGACCGTGAGTCTGGCGGTGGTCGAGGATGCCGAGCCCACCGTGCTCGAGGTGGAACTGCTGCCGGGCGAGGATGCGCTGCTGGCCCCCGAGTGGGTGCCGTGGGCCGTGCGCCTGGCGGAGTACCAGGCGGCCCAGGCCGCCCAGGCCGAGGCCGGCACCGGTGGCGCGGACGACGCGGACGACGACTCCGAGGAGCTCGACGACCTCGACGACCTCGACGCGTCGGACTTCGACGAGGACGGCTCGTCGATCCTGCACGCCGGCGACGTCGACGGCGTCGACATCGACGTGCTCGACGATTCCGATGACGACGACGATGCCGACTCGGACGACGAGTCGGATGATGACGACTCGGACGACGATGACGACTCGGACGACGATGACGACTCGGACGACGATGACGACTCGGACGACGACGACGACTCGGACGACGACGACGACTCGGACGACGATGACGACTCGGACGACGATGACTCCGACGATGACGACGCCGACGAGGACGACGACTCCGACGACGACGATTCCGACTCGGACGATGACGACGATGAGGACTCGGACGACGACGACTCTGACGACGACAGCTCCGACGGCGACCAGTCCACCGAGCCGTCGGGTGCGCGCGACGAGGGCACCCGGCAGTCCGGGCGCCGCGGCTTCCTCGGCCGGTTCAGCCGTCGCGCCCGTGGCTGACCAGCGCTGCTGAGCAGCGCCCTCGGCCCCGTCCGCTCAGCCCTTGAGCCCCTCGACCGTGTAGTCGATGCACTCGATGAGCTTGCGCACGTCGTCCGGCTCGATCGACACGAACGTGGCGATGCGCAGCTGGTTGCGGCCGAGCTTGCGGTACGGCTCGGTGTCGACGATCCCGTTGGCGCGCAGGCTGGATGCCACGGCCGCGGCATCCACGCTCTCATCGAAGTCGATGGTGACCACGACCGGCGAACGGTCGGCGGGGTCGGCGACGAACGGCGTCGCGAACGCACGCTCCTCGGCCCAGGTGTACAGCGCACTCGACGATTCGGTGGTGCGCGCGTCGGCCCAGGCGAGGCCGCCGTTGCCGTTGATCCACTCGAGCTGCTTGTCGAGCAGGTGCAGCGTCGCCACCGCCGGCGTGTTCAGCGTCTGGTTCAGGCGCGAGTTGTCGACCGCGTTCTTCAGGCTGAGGAACTCGGGGATGTAGCGGCCCGACGCGGCGATCCGTTCGATGCGCTCGATCGCGGCGGGGGAGACGGCCGCGAACCACAGCCCGCCGTCCGAGCCGAGGTTCTTCTGCGGCGCGAAGTAGTAGACGTCGGCCTCGGACACCTGGAAGTTGATGCCGCCGGCGGCGCTGGTCGCATCGATGACGGTCAGCGCGCCGGGGTCACCGGCGACGCGGCGGATGCCGGTGGCCACACCCGTGGAGGTCTCGTTGTGCGGCCACGCGTACACGTCGACGCCCTCGACCGGCTCGGCGGCGACGCTCGAGCCGGGCTCGGCCTTGCGCACGTCGGGCGCGGTCAGCCACGGCGCGGCGGCGGCCTTGGCGAACTTGCCGCCGAACTCGCCGAACACGAGGTTCTGCGCACGGTTCTCGATGAGGCCGAACGCAGCGGCGTCCCAGAACGCGGTCGAACCGCCGTTGCCGAGGATGATCTCGTACCCGTTGGGCAGCCGCAGCAGGTCGGACAGGCCCGCGCGCACCTGGCCGACGAGGGTCTTGATCGGCGACTGGCGGTGCGAGGTGCCCATCAGCACCGAGCCGGGGCCGGCCAGCGACTCCAGCTGCTCGGCGCGGACCTTCGAGGGTCCGCAGCCGAATCGTCCGTCGGCGGGCAGGATCTCTCGGGGCAGCGTCACGTGGGCCATTGTTCGATTCTAGGACGCCCGCCGGAGCCCGCCGATCCTCATGTCACAGTGAGCCGATAGGCTTGAGAACCACTGTTCACCTGCGCATCGAGGCACGATATGACCGATCTGATCGACACCACCGAGATGTACCTGCGCACCATCCTCGAACTCGAGGAGGAGGGCATCGTCCCCCTGCGTGCGCGCATCTCCGAGCGTCTGGGCCACTCCGGCCCGACGGTGTCGCAGACCATCGGCCGCATGGAGCGCGACGGACTGGTCGTCGTCAGCGTCGACCGCACGCTCGAATTGACGGATGCCGGTCGCCAGAAGGCGGTGGACGTGATGCGCAAGCACCGTCTGGCCGAGCGCCTGCTCAGCGATGTCATCGGACTGGACTGGGCGTACGTGCACGAAGAGGCCTGCCGCTGGGAGCACGTGATGAGCGAGCTCGTCGAGCGCCGCCTGCTCGAGTTGCTCGACCACCCGACCGAGTCGCCGTACGGCAACCCGATCCCGGGCCTGGACCAGCTCGGCGATGTGCCCGCGCGCACGTTCGACGAGGGTGTCGTGGGCCTGGTGCGGGCGCTCGAGGCCGCCGACGGCCCCATCACCGGCACGCTGCGGCGCCTGGCCGAGCCCGTGCAAGTCGACCCCGAGCTGCTGTCCCAGCTGCGCGGCGCGGGAGTCGTCCCCGGCGCGACGGGCGAGTTCCGCTTCAGCGAGGGCTACGTGCTCGTGCAGATGGACGGCAATGACGAGGCGCTCGAGCTGCCGGTCGAGATCGCCGGGCACCTGTTCCTCGTCGAGGCCCGCGAACGCGTCTGACCCCGCGCGCGTCCTCGTGCGCGCCCGCGCACAACCGTGCCCAGCGCGCCCGCGCGCGTCCTCCGCGCGCCCGCGCGTGACCGTGCCAGCGCGCCCGCGCGCGACCGTACAAAGAGGTGCGAACACGCCGGGTGATACCTGGGTAGCGTGACAGATTCGTTACTTTCGGGTAGCCTCGGATGGTCCGAAGGCGAGAAGCCCGCCGCAGGACCGCCGCACGAGTTGCCTCATCGGTTCGTCATTCGTGTGGTGAAGCCCGTACATCTGTGCCCGACACCGAGTACGACGAACCAGTGCCTTCGGGCGCGGAGGCGCCGGAGGACCTTTTGGCTGAAGTGAACGATTCGTCTATCGACGAACCCGAAACCGATACGACGAGTCTCGCCCGACGCGAGCGTGCCCGCCGTCTCATCCGTCGCCCCGCGGCGAAGACCCCCGCCCGCCGTTCGGCATCGCGAACCGCCCGTGGCGCCCGCCCGCACCCCGTGCGCAGCTTCCTGACCGTGACCGCCGTCGCCGGCCTGGTCGCCACCGTCGCGATCCCGGCCGTCGTCGCCGCCGACGGCAGCGCCTCGGCCGACCCGATCACCGTGCAGCAGGTCGCCGCCGAGAACGCCCAGTCGCTCGTCGTCGCCAGTGAGGCCACCCCCGAGGCCCTGCAGCGTGACAGCTACTCGGCCACCACGCCCGAAGAGATCAAGAAGAAGAAGCAGGAGGAGGCCGCCAAGGCCGCCCTCGCCGCCCGGATCTCCTCGCGCGCCAGCTCCGCCTCGGTCAACATGGCCGTGCCGCTGACGATCGCCGCCTCGGGCGACGTCGTGCGTCCGCTCGCCTCGTTCAACAACTTCGGCACCCCGTACGCCGGCCACAAGGGCACCGACTACATGGCCGGCCGCGGCACCCCGATCTACGCGATCGCCGACGGCGTCGTCGTCTCCTCGAGCGAGAGCGGCCCGGGCTGGGGCGTGTACGTCAAGATCGCCCACAACATCGGCGGCAAGAGCGTCACCTCGCTCTACGCGCACATGAGCTACGGCACCCGCCGGGTGACCGTCGGCCAGTCGGTCTCGGCCGGCCAGCTCATCGGCCAGGTCGGCGACTCCGGTCGCGCCTACGGCACGCACCTCCACCTCGAGATCGTCGTGGGCGGCGCGTACCAGAACGCCGAGCGCTGGCTGCAGGCCAACGCCGGCTGACCCGGCCCGCGGCGCCGACACGCGGCATCCTTCACCTGCCGTTCGGCCCTCGTTGTCCGGGGCATGCATTACCCTGAACCCGACGCTCGCGTGAAGTCGAGGGGGAAGCCGATGGATGTTCTACCACGCATTCGAACCGTGAATGCGCTCGGTCGACACGTCCTTCGGCATCGTGGAAGCGACGTGCTTCGTCGTGGAATCAAGGCGCTGTCCGTGTGACAGCGCCTTTTTCCGTCCCCACTCCCGCTCGCTGAGCGCGTGCGTCGAACCGAACAACCGCTGAAGCCGTCACGGCAGTTCGAGAGGAAACGATGCGCACTCTGGTGCTGAATGCAGGATACGAACCCCTGGCCGTCGTGTCGTTCAGACGGGCACTGGTGCTCGTGATGAACGACAAGGCCACCGTCATCGAACGGGTCGAGGACGACCCGGTGTGGGGCGCGCGCGACGTGTACGACCGCCCGGCCGTGATCCTGCTGACCCGTTACGTCCGCATTCCCGGGGCGCGTCGGGTGCCGGTCACCCGGCGCGGGGTGCTGCGCCGCGACGGACACCGCTGCGCGTACTGCGGGTCGGGCGCGACCACGATCGATCACGTGCTGCCGCGTTCGCGCGGGGGAGCCGACTCGTGGGAGAACCTCGTCGCGTGCTGCCTGCGCTGCAACAACCTCAAGGGTGACCGCACCCCGCAGGAGATGCGGTGGGCCCTGCGCATCACCCCGCTACCGCCGCGCGGCGTGCAGTGGACCGTGCGGGGCACCGAGCGCACCGACCCGGTGTGGGAGCCGTACCTGGCCCTCGCCGCCTGAGCTCCGCCGCCGCGGGACCGATGTCGGACCCCGAGCGTATCTTCGAACTCGTCATATTGAGGATATAGAACATCAGTTCTATCCTGTCTGGATGAGGTCGATCGTGCGGGATGCCACTGCGCAGAGTTCCACTCTGCAAGAGGTGCAGCGGCTGCGCGCCCAGCTCGAGCGCGTGCAGGGGCGCCGCATGGACGCCCCGGTGCTGCCGACCCACCCGGTGCTCGCCCAGCTGCTGCCGGGCCGGGGGCTGCGCCCCGGATCGTCGTATTCGCTGGGCCGGTCGATGTCGCTGCTGTTCGCCCTGCTGGCCCAGCCGTCGCAGAACGGCTCGTGGTGCGGCGTGATCGGCATGCCCGGCTTCGGCGCCGAGGCGGCCGAGAAGGCCGGGGTCGACCTGTCGCGCCTCGTGCTCATCCCCGAGCCCGGGCCGCGCTGGCTGGCCGTGGCGGCGACCATCGCCGACGCCCTGCCGGTGGTGGCGGTGCGTCCGCCCGAGCGGGCGAAAGACGGGGAGGTCTCGCGCCTGGCGGCCCGCATGCGCGAGCGGGGCTCGGTGCTGCTCGTGCAGGGCCCGTGGCCGCAGACCGAGGCGATGATCGACGTCGCCGACCCGCACTGGTCGGGGCTCGGCGACGGCTACGGCCTGCTGTCCGAACGCGAGCTCACCGTCACCGTGTCCAGCCGCCGGTTCCCGATGCCGCGCACAGGCCGCATGCTGTTGCCGGCCCCCGACGGCACGCTCGAACAGGCGAGCGAGTGGATGCCGGAGCGCGGCGCCCCGGCCTACGCGCCGGAGCGTACGCGGATGCGGGCGGTGGGGTGAGATGAGCACCCTCGAGGCCGCACCCACCCGCAGCCTCGTGGTGTGGGTGCCGGATTGGCCGGTCGTGGCCGTCACGCGCGACGGCGACGACCCGCCCGATGCGAACGAACCGATCGCGGTGTTCGAGAAGGGCGCCGTGACCGCATGCTCGCCGGCCGCCCGCGCCGAGGGCGTGCGCCGGGGTCAGCGGCGCCGTGACGCGCAGGCCCGGTGCCCGCAGCTGATCGTCGCCGACGCCGACCCGGTGCGCGACCAGCGGGTGTTCGCGCCGCTGGTCGCCCGGCTCGAAGAACACGCGCCGGGCGTGCAGCTCGTGCGGCCCGGCCTGTGCGCCGTGCACGCCCGCGGCCCGGCCCGCTACTACGGCGGTGAGGCCGCCGCCGCCATCGTGCTGCGCGACGCCCTGGTCGATGCGCTGCCGGCGCCCTGGCCCGCCGGCCCCACCGACGCCGGTCTCGCAGGGCCCGGCCTCGAAGCCCCCGATGTGCGGGTCGGCATCGCCGACGGTCCGTTCTCGGCCGAGCAGGCCGCCCGCGTGGGCACCCGGCGCGAAGACCCCGTGCGGGTGGTGCCGGCCGGGCAGTCGGCCGCGTTCCTGGCCCCGCTGCCGGTGACGGCGCTCGACGACGAGGTGGTCGAGCTGTTCGCGCGGCTGGGCATCCAGACCCTGGGCCAGGTGGCCGAGATGGACCCGCAGCGCCTCGTCGAACGGTTCGGCCCGCGCGGCGCCCGCCTGCACGCCCTGGCCGCCGGGCGGGACTCGCGCCCAGTGTCGCCGCGCACCCCGCCGCCTGAGCTGCACCGCGAGGTCGCGTTCGAGCCGCCCCTCGAGCTGGCCGACCAGGTCGCGTTCGGCATGCGCCGCACCGCCGACGAGTTCATCGCCGCACTCGGCGCCGTGGACCTCGTGTGCACCGAGTTGCGGGTCGTGCTCACCGGCGACCGCGGCGACCACAGTGAACGGGTGTGGCTGCATCCCGGCACGTTCGACGCGCCCGCGATCGTCGACCGGGTGCGGTGGCAGCTGGCCGAGCAGGGCCTGTCAGGTCCGACCCGGCTGCGCAGCGCCGTCGCGCGGGTGCGCATCGAGCCCGAGGCCGTCGACGCCGCCGCGCACCACGTCGCGACCTTGTTCGGCTCCGGCCCCGAAGAGCGCGTGCACCATGCGCTCTCGCGGGTGCAGGCCATGCTCGGGCACCGGGGCGTGGTGACCCCCGCCATCGGCGGGGGCCGGTGGCTGGCCGAACGGCAGGTGATGGTGCCGTGGGGCGACCGGGCCGTCACCCGGTCGCGCGAGCGGCCGTGGCCGGGGAGCCTGCCCGACCCGCTGCCGTCGACCGTGTTCGCCGACCCGCTCGCGATCGACGTGGTCGACGCCGAGGGGGACATGGTCGCCGTCGACCACCGCGGCGAGCTCACGGCACCGCCGGCGAGCCTGCTGCACGGCGGCCGGTCACGGCGGATCGAGACGTGGGCCGGGCCCTGGCCGGTGTTCGAGCGGGGGTGGGACCCCACGCGCGCGCGGCGGGCGCACCGGTTCCAGATGGTGGATGCCGGGCAGACGGCGTGGCTGCTCGTGTGCGAAGAGGGCGTCTGGCACGTGGAGGGGAGGTACGACTGATGGGCTTCAACAACCCGTCGGTGTCGTGGGCGCAGATGGAGCGGCTGCTCAGCGACCGCCGGCCCCCGTCCGCCCCGCCCGGCGCGAACGGCGGCGACAGCCCGGCCTGGTCGCGCAAGCGCGGAAAGTACACGCCACCCGAGATCACCCGCCCCGCCGATGTCGTGCCGTACGCCGAACTGCACGCGCACTCGTCGTTCTCGTTCCTCGACGGGGCCTCCTCGCCCGAAGAGCTGGCCGAAGAGGCCGAACGGCTCGGCCTGCACGCCCTGGCCATCAGCGACCACGACGGGTTCTACGGCATCGTCCGGTTCGCCGAGGCGGCCGAGAAGCTGCAGGTGAAGACCGTGTTCGGCGCCGAGCTGTCGCTCGACCTGCCCGCGCCGCAGAACGGGCAGCCCGACCCGGTCGGCTCGCACCTGCTCGTGCTCGCCCGCGGCGAGGAGGGCTACCACCGGCTCGCCTCGGCGATCACCCACGCGCAGCTGGCCGGGGGCGAAAAGGGCCGCCCGGTGTACGACCTCGACGCGCTCGCCGCGCAGGCCGACGGGCACTGGGCGATCCTCACCGGCTGCCGCAAGGGCGCGGTCCGGCAGGCGCTGCGCGACCGGGGCCCGCAGGCCGCCGCCGAAGAACTCGACCGGCTCGTCGGACTGTTCGGCCCCGATGCGGTCAACGTCGAGCTGACCGACCACGGCAACCCCACCGATTCCCGCGACAACGACCTGCTGGCATCCCTCGCCCGCGACCGCGGCCTGCCGGTGCTGGCGACCAACAACGTGCACTACGCGGTGCCCGAGCGGGTGCACCTGGCCGCCGCCGTCGCCGCCGTGCGCGCCGGCCGCGGGCTCGACGAGCTCGACGGGTGGCTGCCCGCGCACGCGAGCGCGCACCTGCGGTCAGGGGAGGAGATGCAGCGCCGGTTCCGCCGATACCCCGGCGCGATCGCCCGCACCGTGACCCTCGCCGACGAGCTGGCCTTCCCGCTGCGGCGGGTCAAGCCCGCGCTGCCCAAGCTCCCGGTGCCCGACGGGCACACGCCGATGTCGCACCTGCGGCAGCTGGTGTGGCAGGCGGTGCCGCGCAAGTATCCCGACCTCGACGATGCCGGCCGCGCCCGCATCGAGCGGGAGCTCGACGTGATCGAGCAGAAGGACTTCCCGGGGTACTTCCTCATCGTGCATGGAATCGTGCAGGAGGCGCGGCGGCGCGGCATCCTGTGTCAGGGGCGGGGATCGGCGGCCAACAGTGCCGTCTGCTATCTGCTGGACATCACGGCGGTCGACTCGATCTTCTACGGGCTGCCGTTCGAGCGGTTCCTGTCGGCGCTGCGCGAGGAGGAGCCCGACATCGACGTGGATTTCGACTCCGACCGGCGGGAGGAGATCATCCAGTGGGTGTACCAGACCTACGGGCGCGAGCGCGCGGCGCAGGTGGCCAACGTCATCCAGTACCGGCCCAAGAACGCGGTGCGCGACATGGCGCGGGCGCTGGGGCATTCGCCGGGCCAGCAGGATGCCTGGTCGAAGCAGATCGAACGGTGGGACGGGCAGTTCGAGACCGCCGACCACGACATCCCGGATCGGGTGCTGGAGTACGCCGGTGAGCTGCTGAAGGCGCCGCGGCATCTCGGCATCCATTCGGGGGGCATGGTGCTCACCGAGCGGCCGGTGGGCGAGGTGGTGCCCATCGAGCATGCGCGCATGGAGAACCGCACGGTCATCCAGTGGGACAAGGACGACGCGGCCTGGATGGGCCTGGTGAAGTTCGACCTGCTGGGGCTGGGCATGCTCGCCGCGCTGCAGTACTGCTTCGACATGATCGCCGACGCCACCGGGGAGCGGTGGGAGCTGGCGACGATCCCGAAGGAGGAGGCCGCCGTCTACGACATGCTGTGCCGGGCCGATTCGATCGGGGTGTTCCAGGTCGAGTCGCGGGCGCAGATGGGGCTGCTGCCGCGGCTGCAGCCGCGCCGGTTCTACGACCTGGTGATCGAGATCGCGATGATCCGGCCCGGGCCCATCCAGGGCGGGGCGGTGCACCCGTATGTGCGGCGCAAGCTGGGGCGCGAGAAGGTGACGTACGCGCACCCGAAGCTGAAGCCCGTGCTCGAGCGGACGCTGGGCATCCCGGTGTTCCAGGAGCAGCTCATGCAGATGGGCATGGCCGTCGGCGGACTGACGGGGGAGGATGCCGATCTACTGCGCCGCGCGATGGGCTCCAAGCGTGGCATCGAGCGCATCGAGTCGCTGCGCCAGAAACTGTATGAGGGCATGGCCGAGAACGGGTTGACCGGCGCCGTGGCCGACGACATCTACGCGAAGATCCAGGCGTTCGCGAACTTCGGGTTCGCCGAGAGCCACTCACTGTCGTTCGCGCTGCTGGTGTACGCGTCGTCGTGGCTGAAGCTGCACTACCCGGCCGCGTTCCTGGCGGCGCTGCTGCGCGCGCAGCCGATGGGCTTCTACTCGCCCGCGTCTCTGGTCGCCGACGCCCGCCGCCACGGGGTGCAGGTGCGCCGCCCCGACCTGCACGCCTCCGGGGTCGAGGCAGGGCTCGAGCCGGTCGAGGCGGGAGGGGATGCCGGGGCCACCGGCCGCGACGCGTGCACCCACCGGCACCAGCCGCCGGTGCCCCCGTTCGACATCGACGCCCCCGACGAGTCGGCCGCGCATCGCCGCGACGGCGCGTTCGCGGTGCGACTGGGGCTGGCCGCGGTCACCGGCATCGGGAAACCCCTCGCCGAACGCATCGTCGCCGAGCGCGACGCGCACGGTCCGTTCCGCGACCTGCGCGACTTGACGCGCCGCACCGGCACCACGACGGCGCAGCTGGAGGCACTGGCCACCGCCGGGGCGTTCGAGAGCCTGGGGATCAGCCGGCGCGAGGGCATCTGGCTGGCCGGCGACGCCGCGCAGGACCGCATCGAGTTCCTCGAGGGCTCGCTGGTGTCGGTGCAGCCGCCGCTGTTCGGCGACCCGTCGAGCTATGACGTGCTGGCGGCCGACCTGTGGGCGACGGGCATCTCGACCGACGACCATCCACTGGTCCATTACCGGGCGCAGCTGGATGCGCGGGGCGTGCTCACCTCGGCCGAGCTGCGCGGGCACGAGACGGGCCGCCGGGTCGAGGTGGCCGGGCTCGTGACGCACCGGCAGCGGCCGGCCACGGCGTCGGGCATCACCTTCCTCAACCTCGAAGACGAGCACGGGCTCGTCAACGTCATCTGCTCGGTGGGGGTGTGGAACAAGTACCGCCGCGTGCTGCGCGATTCGCCGGCGCTCATCGCGCGGGGGCTGCTCGAACGCTCACCCGAGGGCGTCACGAACCTCCTCGCCGACCGGTTCGACGACCTGCGGGTCGGTGTGCAGCACCGCTCGCGCGACTTCCGCTGATCCGTCCGGCACCCCGTTCGTAGGTTCCCTACAACACGCGCCCACCTGTGGTCAGACCACATGGAGGGTGAGCACCGACTTTCCGCCACCGCGGGCGGATCGGCGAAGACTTGAGCCATCAGAAACCGCGTCGGAGATCCCGACCTCTGAACCCAAGAAAGGTCCTGACATGGCCATCCCCACCGCCACCGTTGCTCTGTCTGGCGCCCGCGCCGAAGAACCGGTCGCGGCACCCTCCGCCCTTCCCCTCGCGATCGCGGTCACCCGCATCATGATGGGCTTCTACTTCCTGTGGGCCTTCTTCGACAAGGTGTTCGGGCTCGGCTTCGCCACTCCGGCCGAGCGCGCCTGGATCAACGGCGGCAGCCCCACGACCGGGTTCCTCACGAACGCGACGGCCGAGAGCCCGTTCGCCGGTGTGTTCACAGCGATCGCCGGCAACCCCGTCGTCGACTGGCTGTTCATGCTGGGCCTGTTCGGGGTCGGCGCCGCGCTGATCCTCGGTGTGGGGGTGCGTCTGGGGGCGATCGCCGGCGCGGCCATGCTGTTCCTCATGTACCTGGCGCAGTTCCCGCTGACGCTGACCGGCGCGACCAACCCGCTGCTGGACAGCCACCTCATCGACATGGGCATCATGGCCATCGTGTTCTTCGCGGTCGCCGATCAGCGGCTGAGCTTCGCACCCACCTGGCGGGCCATCGTCCGCGACAAGACCTGGCTCTGGTGAGTCAGTGAAGAGATCGTCCCGGCGGACCCGAAACCGCCGGGACGATCAGTCTGTGTGTGTGGATGCCGGAGCACCCACGCGCGGGGACGGCTCAGACGTCGTCGCCGCCGGCGGCGCGGCGGTCGGCCTCGGCGCTGTTGATCATGTCGTCGTTCAGGTCGGGGTCGAGCACCTCTTCGTCGTCGATGATGCCGTCGGCGCGGTCGTTGTCGGCGATGCCGTCGGCGTCGGTGACGAGCACGTCCGGGTCGGGGGTGTCGTCGGCGTCGCCGTCGCCGACCGGAAGCGGGGGAATGGGATTCGACATGGGTTCGCCTTTCTCGGGGATGCCGGTGCACGAAGCGCCGGGGAGTGCCGACGCTAACGGCGGATGGATCTGCCGACGACGGGGTTGACAGCGCCGCCCGCACGCCTCCCGCCGGATTCCGTTGACCCTGGTTGCGCCGCACCGCCACACTGGTGCGGTGAAGGCGCTCGTCTACGACCGGTACGGCACTATCGAGCAGCTGCGGGTGGCCGACGTCCCCGTGCCGACGCCGGGGCCGGGCGAGGTGCTCGTCGAGGTCGTCGCGACGAGCGTGAACCTCTCCGACTGGGAGGGGCTGCACGGCCGGCCGGCGTACGCGCGGATCGGCGGCCTGTGGCGGCCCAAGCGCCGGGTGCTGGGATCGGACCTCGCGGGCCGGGTCGCGGCGGTGGGCGAGGGCGTGACGCAGTTCGCCGTAGGCGACGAGGTGTTCGGCGACAACCTCGACCACAAGGGCGGCTTCGCCGAATACGCGATCGCACCCGCGCGGGCCCTGGCGCACAAGCCCGCGGAGCTGTCGTTCGCCGAGGCGTCGACGCTGCCGCAGGCCGGGGCGATCGCGCTGCAGGCGGTCGCGCGCGGGGGAGCAGGCACGAGGGTGCTGCTCGTCGGCGCCGGTGGCGGCAGTGGCATGTTCGCGATCCAGCTCGCCAAGGCGGCCGGCATGCATGTGACGGGCGTGGACAACGCCGGCAAGCTCGCGTTCATGCGGGAGCTGGGCGCGGATGAGGTGATCGACTACCGGGCGCAGGACTTCACCCGCACCGGACCGTACGACCTGGTGGTCGACCTCGTCGCGCGGCGCTCGATGTTCGCGTACCGGCGTGTGCTCGCGCCCGGCGGACGGTTCTACCTTGTCGGCGGCACGATGCGGGCGCTGCTGCGCGCGTTGACGGTCGGCACGGTGCTGGGGTGGCTGACCGGCACGCGCCTGGGTGTGCTGGCGGTGCGGCAGGGCCCGGAGCACTTCGCGCCGTTGGTCGAGCGGTGCCTGGCCGGGGAGGTGCAGGTCCGCATCGATCGCTCGCTCCCGCTCGACCGGGCGGCCGATGCGCTGGCGTTCCACGGCGAGGGCCGTGCGCTCGGCAAGGTGGTGGTGAGGGTGCGCGACGAGTAGGCGGCGTCCCGGCTGGTCAGTCGGGGCAGACGGCGAGGACGTAGCCGGGGTCGGTGGGCGTGGCGAGTGCGCGGTCGCGAAGCATGAGCGACGCGGGTCGGCCCGGGTGGGCGCAGATCTCTGTGAGGGATGCCGCGAAGGCGGCGTCGTCGTCGGCCGACGTGCTGCCGGTGTCGGTGTACTCGATCGCGAGCACATGGTCGCCGTATACCTGGGTGTAGGCGTCGCATTCGTCGTAGGCGATGCACTCCTCGGCGATGGCGAAGTCGAACCCCGCCTCGGCGCGCATCAGCGCGGCGTCTTCGGCCGCATTCTTCTGTGCGGCGGCGAGCCCGGCGTCGTGGGCGAGGTCGACGAGCGCGGTGGCGAGTGTGAGGTTGTCGGCGCGGGTGAGGAGCCCGTCGGCGCGGGTGTAGGTGTCAAGGTTGTCGAACTCGACGGCGTTGTATCCGGCGTCGGCGCACGCGGTGATCCACGGCGCGACGATCGCGACGACCTCGTCTGTTTCGCGGGTGTCGACGAGTGCTTCGTCGGGCCAGTCGGGGTCGTGGACGAGCGCGTCGTCGGCGTCGTGCAGCAGCAGGTCGTCCGGCCACGCGTCGAGCTCGCCCGGCTGGGTCTGGAAGGCGTTGAGGTAGCAGATGGAGTAGACGCCGTCGGCCGGAGGCGCGAGCCGGTCGCGGACGACAACCGCCACGCCGGCACGGGGTTCGTACGCACCGCCGAGTTGGTAGTCGAACGCCGCACCGGCAGGGAACAGTTCGACGGCGGGGTCGGGTTCGCCGGTCGGGCCGTTGCCCGCCTCGAGCGGGGTGGCGCCGCGGCCCGTCGGTGTCGGGCTCTGGTCACCTGGCGCGTCCGTTCCGCCGGTGATCGAGGCGCATCCTGCGAGGGCGAGTGCGGTCAGGAGGGTCAGCGTGATCGGAAGGGCGACACGTGAGATGGACCGCAGCGCGCGCATAACGGGTGTCCGGGCGCCCGGGCGGCGGGGCCTCAAGACATGTGCCCGTGGAGAGGTGCGGAGCGTCCGCGTGACGGTGGTTCCCCGATGGGACCAGAGCATCGGTGGTCGTGGCCTGTCGCCGGACTGTTCGGCAACGCGACGGGGCATGGTCCGCGAGTAGGTCAGAACGGTGGCGGGCCGTCGTACTTCGCGGTGGAGGCGGCCTGCGCGGTGACGGCGGCGACGGCGGCCGCGCGCCGGGCGTCCTCTTCGGACTCGGCCGGATCGAAGATCGTGTGGAGCAGCGTCGGGTCAACGGGCCGTGCGCGCACCGGCGGGTCGACGCAGGTGGTGTGCCCGGTCGGGCTCCGCCAGCACAACGCTCCAGACGCCTCACGGATCAGCTGCCAGCGCGATTCGTCTTTGATCTTGTGATGTCGTTCGCAGAGCGGGCCGAGATTGTCGGAACTGGTCTTTCCGCCGTCAGCCCAGCGTTGTCGATGATCGATGTCACAGAGGCGGGCCGGTCTGTTGCACCCGGGCCCGATGCAGGTGGTGTGCTGCGCGTCGAGCCAGCGTCTCAGGTCGGTCGGTACGCGGTACACCTTGCGGTCCACGTCGAGCACGGTGCCGGTGATCGGGTGGGTGACCACCCGGATCCACGAGGTGGCGCCGGCGGCGAGGCGCTTCGCGGTGTTCATGTCGATGGGGCCGTACCCGTCGAGTGTCGCGGGTTCATCCGACAGGCCGAGGATGCTGAGGGCGGGAATGGTGATTCGCACCACGGGCGTGATGCCCTTCAGGAGGGGGAGCACGTCGCGGTGCTTCTCCGTCCCGGCCTCGCCGTTGACAGTTTCCACGGCGTCGAGGTCAGCGGTGCAATCGGCGAGGCTCGTGGCCTCAACGTCTTCGTCTTCACCGGTGGGGCGCTCGCCGGCATCCATCTTTTCGCACGCGCCGGCGCGGTCGCTTTCTTCGGATGCAGGCTGGAGGAAGGCGTACTGGCTGGGATTGCGAAGGATATCGGCAAAGACATCGGCGCGCAGCTGCGCGAGCGTGCGGGTCTCGCCGGGGAGGGCCCGGAGTGCGCGGGCCGCCTGGTCGAGGTTCTCGTCGATGATGTGGAGGTCGACGGCGGTGATCCGGGCGCTCAGCATGCCCATGCCGTCGAGCTCGGGCGTGGTCCACACGTCGCGGTCTTCGGCGGCGCGCGCGTGGCGCTCCTCGATGGATTCGGGGTGCACGCGCTCGCGGATCTGCCGGGCACGGCGGTCGAACTTGCCGGTGGTGAGGCGGGTGGCTGCCTCGACGATCTGCTCGTCGAAGGCCGCCCATGCATCGGGGTCGACCGGGAGGCTGTCGACGACGGTGGCGGCTTTGGCGGCGTTCTGCTCGGGGACGTCGCCGGCGAGGTAGGCGGCCCACAGCTTGGGGCACCGCTCGTGGAGCACTTGTGCGCGATGGGCGTGCGCGTGCACCTGCCCATCGGTCATCTGGGTGCGGGCCGCGATGTCGAGGACTGCGGCATCCACGGCGATGTCGCGACAGTGCGCCACGGCTTGGCTGGCGCTCATTCCTCGAGCGCCGACGAGGGCCGGCAGCCTGCCTTCGATGTCGACCCACCGTTCCGCGTCTCGTGCGGCGGCGGTGAGTATGTTGTGGAATCGCTCGTCGCGCCGTGCTGCGGCGACCCGGGTGTACCGGACCACCTCCTCCAGCTCGAGGCCGGGGAGAGGTGCCTCATCGAGCACCGACAGGTCTGTGCCTCGGGCGGCGGTGGCATCCTCGTACTCCGCGAAGTCGCCTGCATATTCGCGGGATTCATACTCGGCCGACAGGACCTTCAGGTACGCGTCGACGAACTCCGGATCGGCGTACAACTCCGCCATCGGATCCCGGTTCGTCGTTACGAAGTCCATACAGATATTCTACCCACGCACCTCCGACATTGGGAGAAATATTCGAGAGCGCGGCCAGATAGACTGAACCCGCCAGCCTCTGTAGCTCAATGGAAGAGCAGTTGCGTCCTAAGCAAACGGTTGGGGGTTCGAGTCCCTCCAGGGGCACTTTTTCTTCTAGTTCTGACCAGTACTTTCTGTCGGGTCGGGTCAGGAAATTCGTCCGTTCTCTGCCCCGTCCAGAGGACTTGACGGATCGAAGGCGTCTGTCCGCACAATCTGCGCGTGGCGTCTGAAAACGCCGATAGCGAGTGTTTCAAGCGGAATCTACTCGTCGAAGACCTGAGCAAATCTGCTTCCGGCCGTTACTGAGTCGTGTGTCGCGGGTTTGCGGCGCTGGCGGCTGCGCCCCAACGGCACCCGGTCGTTCAGTCGTGCTGCGACGGCATCCAGATCGTCGTCGAAGATATCGGCCCACGTCTCCAGCGACGTCGCCAGACGCTATAAGAGCATGCGCTGCATGACCATTACAACCGCGCCCGAGCTGATCGCGAGCGACGCGGCAGTGTGCCGCCTGTGCGAGTCTTGCACGGTGCCTCGTCGCTTCGTCAGCCGATTGCCGGAGCGACATCGGTAGGGTCGGCGTGCTGGCGGTGCAGTGTCGGCGGGGCTAAGTAAGCTTGCCCCGAACTCAGAGCTTGGGGCTGAGCGTGGCGACAGAGGAGACAGACGAGTGGTGCCCGAATACACACTTGGAGAACTTTTCTCAGGACCCGGCGGTATGGCGCTTGGCGCCCACAAGGCTGCGCGAGCGGTGGGCGTCGGTCTCCGGCATGGGTGGGCCAATGACTATGACCAGAACACCGTGAAGACATATATCGAGAACATCAAGGGCGCGTCCGAAGACTCTGTGATCTGTTGCGACGTGCGGTCGCTTGACATCGAGTCTCTGCCTCCCATCGATGGATTCGCGTTTGGGTTTCCCTGCAACGACTACAGCCTGGTCGGAGAGAACCGGGGGCTGAAAGGGGAATTTGGTCCGCTTTTCGCATACGGCGTGAACGTGCTTGCGCATCATCAGCCGGAATGGTTCGTCGCCGAGAATGTCAGCGGTCTCCGAAGCTCGAATGGTGGCAGCGACTTCGCGCACATTCTCGAGTCGTTGCGGACGGCCGGACGCGGTTACCGGCTCACCCCGCATCTGTATCGGTTCGAGGACTACGGCGTCCCTCAACGCCGGCACCGCATCATCGTCGTCGGGGTTCGCGAAGACCTACCGGTCACATTCCGCGTTCCGGCGCCGACACACCTCGGGAGCAAGAACTGGAAATCCGCGTCATCCGCACTCGAGAACATCCCCGCGGACGCACCGAATCAAGAGATGACGCGTCAGTCGCCGACCGTCGTCCGACGTCTCGAACTGATCGAGCCCGGCGAGAACGCGTTCAACGCGCGTCGGATGACGGACGAGCTTCGGCTCAACGTGAAGGGGGCAACACTGAGCCAGATCTACAAGCGCCTTCACCCCGAGCGGCCCTCCTACACAATCACGGGCTCCGGCGGCGGGGGCACCCATGGGTACCACTGGTCAGAACCGCGTGCGCTCACAAATCGTGAACGCGCGCGCCTTCAGACTTTTCCCGATCACTTCAAGTTCATCGGGCCGAAGGAAAGTGTCCGAAAGCAGGTCGGAATGGCTGTTCCCCCGCGCGGCGCTTTTCATATCTTCCGCGCTCTGTTCCGCTCCTTCCAGGGTGAGCCTTACGAGTTTGTCCGCGCAAACCTCCACGTCGATGGGACGCCGGTGGATCGTGAACTTCTCGTCAACGCATTGCCGTAAAGCTGATAGCGGATTCGCCCTGACGCTACCCTCATCGCCCTATTCTCGTTGACAGGATCTCATGTCGCAGACGCCGCTCTCAGCTGAATTGTTTCGCAACGGATTGCTCGCATTCGAGGGAATCCTCGCTGGCCAATTGGGCCGCTCGGCCTCCGCCGCAGAAGCCGAGGCCCGCAAGGTCATGGAAAGCATGATGCCCGGATTTGGGCTCGCGCTCGACCAGTACCTCGCCGATCAACGAGATATCGTCGAGACCATCAAACTCGGGAATCTCGTCAAGAACGATGGCGGATACACATCTTGGTACAGCGGGCCGCGGATCGCCACCGGCGAATGGCCGCAGTACAAGAAGGTCCTGAGCACCAAGTTGCCCGAGGCCGGCGTGCGCGGGGTCGACGAGTCGACCACGCGAATTCTCTCGCGATGCGCGAATCCCAAGGAACCAGGGGATCGCCGCAAAGGACTGGTGATCGGATACGTGCAGTCAGGTAAGACCGCGAATTATGCAGGTCTTATCGCGAAGGCGGTAGACGCCGGGTACCGGATCATCATCGTCCTCGCTGGCATGTACACAAACCTCCGAGCGCAAACGCAGCTTCGTCTGGAGGCGGACCTCAACGTCAATGACGCCAAGGATAAGAACGGCGTGGCGTGGTCGTTGCTAACGGGCCGAGACACCGATATCGCGCCAAGCAACAGCGTCGGTTTCATGTCCAGTTCAACCAACGTCGCCATCATGGTCGTGAAGAAGCATGAGAAGCGTCTCGCAAACGTCGCGCGCTTCCTTCGCGACATTCCCGACGAAACACTGCGCAGCCGGGCGGTACTGATCGTCGACGACGAGTCGGATCAAGCGACGCCCAACACGCTGAGCGATCGGGAGCTGATCTCCACGATCAACAAGCGCGTGCGGGACATCTGGAAGGAGGTGCCCACGGGAACATACGTCGCGTATACCGCCACCCCGTTCGCAAATATGTTCATAGACCCGAACGATCCCGAGGACCTCTACCCCGAAGACTTCGCGATGGTACTGCCTCGACCCGACGGCTACATGGGCGCGGATAGCTTCTTCGATGTCGACCAGGACGCTGACCACGATGAAGACGAACCCATTTATGCGCTCTCGCACGTGATCGATCTCGCTGAAGCACAGGCCTTGGTGCCCGGGAAGGACATCGACGACTTCCACCCGGAAATCACACCGTCGCTCGATGACGCCATCCGCTGGTTCATCCTTGCGACAGCCATCCGCCAGATTCGGACTGGCAAGATCAGTCACTCCTCCATGCTTCTACATACATCGCACCGAGTGACAGCCCACCAGCGGCTCAAGGATGCTGTGGCCTCTTTCACGGAGGATCTCGCGTTGCGTCGTGACGCGGAGGAGCAAGCGTTCAGATCGGTCTTCGTGAACGAGGCTGGACGTGCGGCACATCTGCGGGGCCAGGAGCAGATGCCGGAATGGACCGCGGTCTGGGATCAGGTGCGCGAAATCATCGGCCGGCTGACGGTGAAGATCGACAACGGACAGTCGGATGATCGACTCGTCTACCCGGATGATTCTCCCCAGTTCGTCATCGCAATCGGCGGTGGCACTCTCTCAAGGGGTCTGACACTTGAGGGGCTGGTCGTCTCGTACTTCCTCCGAACCTCCAACACCTATGACACGCTTCTCCAAATGGGTCGCTGGTTCGGCTTCAGGCCGCGCTACCAGGATCTCGCTCGCGTGTGGGTCGGCCCGGGGCTTCTCGAGGACTACTCTCATCTCGCACGAGTCGAGCGGGAAATCCGTGCCGAGGTGGCGGTCCTCGAGGCGGAGGGAAAGACGCCTCGCGAGCTCGCGATCCGAGTTCGAACTCACCCCGGCCGCCTGCAGATCACATCGCCCGGCAAGATGACGAATGCAATGATCGTTCACGCTGGGCTTGGCGGGAGCCGGCGGCAGACGATCTATCTCGATCGGTCGGCCGAAGGTGCGAGGAACTCGCAGATGGCTGCTCGAAGGCTCATCGAGGCGGCACGGTCCCGAGGCGCGACTCATCTCGTGCATGACCCGCTTGGGAAAAGCTCCCGCGACTCTCAGATCTTCGTGGGGCTGACGAACGACGACGTGGTCGATTTCCTGCGTCACTACTGGGTCGTTTCAGACCCGTGGTTGCAGGCTGACATGATGGCCACCTGGCTTGAAAAGCACGGCACGAACGTCACGTGGAACGTGGTCCTCGTGTCTGGGCCACGAAAGCGAGGAACCTTCGCATATGCTCCCGGCGTAGAGGTCGGGCTCGTCAGTCGTGCTCCTCTCCAGGAGAAATACTGGAAGCCGGAGCGCCTTGACGGCGAGCTGCCAGAAGGGTCCGACGTCGTTAATATCCGTGCGCTCATGTCGGGCACCGACTCGATTCTTGACCTCGAGATCCTCGCGGCCAATGATGCGCTCGTCGATCCAAACGAGTTGCTTCAAGCCACCGATACCAGCCGCATCGAAAGCGTCCGTGCGACGAGAAAAGCGCTCGCCCCCGACATCGGGACGATCCTCCTCTATGCCGTCGACAGAGACTCCCAGCCACTCGCGAAGTCGAAGACCCGTCGCGCAATGGAGGCGCCCGAGCATCTGATCGGCCTTGGCGTGATCTTCCCACACGCGGAATCCGAGGAGCAGGGTGAATTCGTCGCCGCCGATGTTCAGCCCCCGGTCGTAGATGATGAGCCGTCAGAGACCACAGGCTGGCAGGACACCGAAGGTGACTATGCCCACGCGGAGGATGAATGAGCACGGGGTATGCCCGCGTTGAGCACGCGCTGAAGATTCTCGGGAACCGTCGTCCGCGGGTCGGCGAAGCAGTCGCCGCATCGATCGGTCCTGATCGAGACATCCACGAAGCACGGCTGGCCAAGGATCACCTCGGCATAGTTCATTTGATCGTCACTCTGCCTTCTGGTCGCAGTCGATTCGCACCTCCTCTCGGCGACGTGCTCCCCGCGACGTGGCTCGATGAAGACTTCGAAGACGGTGTCAAGACCTCGCTGGACGTGGCGAGCACCGATCCCAGCCTCACGCCGACTTTCCTCTCGCTTGTGGGCGAGATGCTCTCCCGCGTCGACGAGACTAATGATCCCTGCATTGACGAACTCATGCGGGTGCTCAGCTCCTGGCGGGAGGCCCTTTCGCGGGAGAAGCGCGCGCTGTCTCGCCAGCGACTGATCGGACTCTTCGGGGAGCTGACGGTTCTGGCACGCCTCGCCGAAAAGGATCCTTCCCGGGCGAGATCTGCGTGGCGCGGCCAAGCGGGGTACCGACATGACTTCTTCCTCAGCAACGCGCTCGAGGTGAAGGCATACACGGGCACTGATTCGCCGACAGTCGAGATTCATGGCGCGCATCAGCTGGATCCGCCAATCGGCGGGTCTCTCCATCTACTGACATTGCGTCTCGAAGAGAGTCCTGAAGGGGAGACAATAGCGGAGCTAATCAACCGCATCGACGCACTCGGTCTGCCAAAGGGCCTGCTCTTTGAACGTTCCACCGATGAATCGCCCGTCGTAGCGGACGACACGGTCGCCTTCGCCATCGCCGAAGAACGACTGTTCCACGTCACCTCGGGGTTCCCAGGTGTGCGCGCGTCCGTTCTCGGCACGGAAGCGCTCACCGCAGTCTCCAGGCTTCGTTATTCACTGTTGCTCGATGCCTGCCCTGGCAGTATCGACGCTGATCTTCTCCCCGTCGTCTTGGAGAGCCTTTGATCCCCGCTGCTCAAACCCCTATCGAGTCGCTCGATTGGTATCCGAAGAAGTTCACGCCCGGCGACATGGATGCGACGGGTGGTGAGCGCCTGCTCGGCCGCACGGAGCTGTCGCCCCTCGAGGTGTTGATTCGCGAGACCGCCCAGAACAGCTGGGATGCGAGGCTAGACGACATGCGTCCCACGT
This sequence comes from Microbacterium pollutisoli, assembly GCF_053586795.1. Classification (NCBI taxonomy): domain Bacteria; kingdom Bacillati; phylum Actinomycetota; class Actinomycetes; order Micrococcales; family Microbacteriaceae; genus Microbacterium; species Microbacterium pollutisoli. Next base: position 973,764 of record NZ_JBNYWT010000001.1, on the reverse strand, counting down.
ACGGGGTCAGCCTGCGGCGCGCGGACTTCCGTTTCCGCGGAGACCTAGCTCGGCTGCTTCCCGAACAGCACCGAGCGACTCCAGTTGGGGCACTCGCATACGACTGTCCCTACGTGCTCGAGGTCTTCGACCGCGGGACATGTGGCCTGGATGGGCCGGTCACGTTGATACCAGTCCAGAAAGGTTTGCCCTGCAACTTCCAAGACCTGATTCTCAAGGTGGGAGTACCCAGAGACGACGGTAAGGGTGGAGGCACGTATGGTTTCGGCAAGACAGCCTCGTATGCGTTCAGCAGCCGCGGAACGGTCGTCTACTGGACGCGCTGCAGGAATGAAGAGGGGCGGCTTGAACACCGCCTTATCGCCTCCGCATTTCGAGACGCGTATCAAGAGTCTGGTGTCCAGTACACCGGTCGACACTGGTGGGGTCGTCGTGACGGCGAGAACATTCTTCCCGTTATCGGCCCAGAAGCGGAAGCACTCGGCAATCGCCTGTTCAAGCGGGGCTTCGCAGCGGAGGAGACCGGCACATCGATGCTGATCATCGAGCCCGCGCTCACGCCAGAGAGTCTCGGTTCGACGCCCGCCGATGAATTGCCGTTGACTAACGAAGACGACGACGTTATGGGTGAGTTCGCCGCACGTGCGCGGAGCGCGATACGCCGACACCTGTGGCCTAAACTCATCGCCCCACCGGGTGCCGTCGAATCGCCGATGGACATTTCGCTCGAAGCCGACGATATTACGGTGCCACTGGTCGACGAGAAGCCGGGTGCGATCGACCTATGGGGTGCCGGACTGAATGCGATTAGGTCCGTACGCCAGAACAGCACCGTGTCAATCACGACCCCACAAGGGTTGCCTGTCAACGTCTTGGCAGTGACGCGGCTCCAGCAGACGATCGGGCATCTCGCTATCGTGCGACGAATTCTCGCGCTGGAAAGTCCCCCGAATCATGACGACCTGGATCCCCTGCAGAATCCAACCGTCGCGCGAATTGCTCTGATGCGCGGCCAGCCTGAACTGGTCGTCGCCACCGTTGATTGGGTCGCCCAGTCGCCGCTGGAAGGCATGGATTGGCTGGCGGTATACAAGTCAACCGACGATTGGGACGCCATCTATGCCCGGGCGGAACCGCCAGCGCACGACGCATGGGTCAGTAGCTCCGGCGGAGAGCCGGGGCTCGTGGTAAAAGCAACCAAGCAGCGGGTCACCAAAGCGATTCGCGACGAGATGTATCCCGAACCGGTCGTCGTTGAGCCCGAACATCGTCCCGTTCGCACGGGGACGCTGTCCCGTCGTTTTGGATTCCTAGTCCCGTCGCCCGCAGTGCCACCATCAACTGCAGGGAAGTCCGGGGCCGGCTCCGGCAGACAACGCGGCCAGGCTACGAGTCGAATCCGTCTTCAGGTTTCAGCGCCACGACTCGTCAAGACGTATGAGGATGGTCGCCAGCGTCAGTGTGTCAGCTTCATCGTCGCCGGTGCGTCGGCGTCCCTCGTGACGCTGAGCGTAAGCGTCATCGGGGATGAGGGCGCGCACGAGTCTCTGAACGTTGGCCAGCTCGATCCAGAGTGGCGCGACGCAGCAGTTGCGCTCGACGCTGGCAAGGCCCTAGTAGAAAGCGGCCAACCTGCATCAGTGGAATTCACGGGCGTGGCTCGTCGGGCACTTCGCATCGAGATGAGCGCGGAGGAACATCGTGGCGATCATTGAGTCCAGACCCTTTCTCACGCCCGTTGCCAGCTCGGTCGAGGCGAGGATCTCGCTTGTCCCGGAGGGCCTGGACTTGGAGCGAATCGCCGAAGACTGGGTACCTGGCGATGACCTCACCTTCCGATGCGTCGCTTCCCTCCAAGACTCATTCTGGGCGGAGACCTTGATAGATAAGGACGAAGAAGTCTCGCTAGTCCTCATCGTGGCATGCACTCCCGCCCGCGCGCGTTGGCGCGCGCAAGTGCCCTTTGAGGCAGTGGACGGTGTCTGGCGGGCGGAGCTGGAGCTTGTCGTGGACGGGGGCGAGATCGCAGTCGAACTCACCGCGGACGTGTGGGTCGTAGGCCCTGGGCGCACTGGAAGTTCCAGCGCCGCTCACGCAGTACACCAGGCGGCAAAGCTCTGGCAACGTGATTCACTGATGTGGATCCCGCTGGAGCGCGCAAGCGCCGGCTTCCCCACATCCGCCGTATCGTTCTCTGGGACCGGACGTCGCGCGGTCCCGTGGTCGGTGGAGATTGCAGCCGACTCGGAGCCGGGCTGGAGCATTAGCGGGTCGGTGCGCCTGTACGTGAACACTGATCTCGAGATCTGTCACTCGATCGTCGAGGGAACCGCGAGCGAAGATGTGTACTCTGCGATCACCTGCGACATCCACCTCGCCGTCCTGCACCAGATCGGCTCATGGCGAGATTCCATCAATGGCGCGGCGCTCCAGGCGACCGCTGATGACGATCACGGATGTCTCGCAGCGATGGGCGCAAATATCGCACTCACCCTCGGTCTCACCTTGGATGAGGCATGCCGTCTCGCAATCGAAGACCCTCTAGGCCTCGCCACTCGATCGCGTGAGTCTGTCGAGTACTACGGAAAGGTCGGGGCTGCGTGAGCATCGTATACCCGCGGCTAAGCCGCTCGGACGTCGCGAGTGAGATTGATCGACTCGAGCGCACTATGAGATCCGGCGGCGTCGCTCAGGCGTTCCCTGACGGCGGACACCATCCGGGCGCGATTTTTCCAGCCGTCGGTGTGCCCGTCGCGGTGGCTCGGCTTCGCGAACTGCACGCCATAGCCTTTGACTCGGTGCGAGCCCTGGATGCGCGGCGGCGCGCCGATCGCGACAGGCTCTTCGACATCACCGTCGGAAATGTGCTCGCGTCGTGGTTTGAGGACGATGGACGGAGCCAAGCAGCACATCCTGACATCTGGCCGTACATCACGTTGGTCGTCCTTCCCGACCTCGCTGTGCAACGATTCGGACCGGATGCGTCAGGCAAGCTGCCGCACGATCGGTTCGCCGCTGGACGTCGGAACGTCTTTCAGCGGCTCTATCTCCGATCGTGGATCTTGGGCGACCTGTTGAGCGACCCCGAGTTGCCTCTGTTCGAAGACGAACTCGTCGGCCTCGTCGATCGAAATCTCTCCTCCGACCACCGACTGGCGCGAATGGTCAGCGAGCAGATCAGGAACCTTGATCGCACGCAGAACAGGAGGGAGCCGGTTCGGAACGCATTCAAGACATTGCAGTTCGAGTTGCGCGTAACGGACGTATCATCCTTGAACGATGACGCCCTTCGATCGCTCCTCAGCAGCATGTTTCAGCCTGCGACCTGACCCACGTCAGTCCGTTGTGAGGTCGGTCGCGTGACGAGTTCTTGGGCGTCGAGCGAGAATGCGCGGCGTACGATGGTCGCCAATCGGGGACGCGACACGCAACCGGAGTTGCGAGTGCGTCGACTCCTCCATGCGGCGGGCCTTCGCTACCGCGTTGATGTTGCACCGTTACGCGGGCTACGGTCTCGTGCGGACATCGTCTTCACGAGGCAACGCATCGCGGTCTTCATCGACGGATGCTTCTGGCACGGCTGTCCGACCCATGCAGTCGCTCCGAAGTCGAACGGCGACTATTGGGGGCCGAAGCTCGCACGCAACCGGGCGCGAGACACAGAGGTGTCGAAGAGGCTGAAAGAGAGCGGCTGGGAGGTTCTCCGTTTCTGGGAACACGAGCCGCCCGAGGATGTCGCCCGTGTCATCATCGAGAAGCGGCTCATGGCTATGAATCGGCGGTGACGCGGAGCGCACACTTACGGAGTTCTTGTCTCGGCGGACTCTTCGGAGGCGTGGCCCGCGAGGGCGTGGAAAGGTCCGCAACGCTTCGCGTCAGCGCATCAGATCAGGTCGAATCGAGGGACGGATTTACCGCCGGCCTAGGATATACGTCCGACCGTGAACTCGTAGGCAATCGGCGACAACCGCTCGGTATCGAGCTCCCACGGTGCGAGCACGTGGATCTGGCCACCGCTCGCGCTCGGTGCCTCGGCGTCTCGATTCAGACTGATCTGCGACACGACAACGAGAGCGTTGTCAGGGTACGTGTCGCGGTGGAGTGCGACCTCGTTGCGCGTCAGCAAGATTTTGTCTCCGGTCGAAGTAGTGCCTTTGACTTCGACATAGAGGACTGCATCGCCACGCGTGCAGTGCAGGTCGTATGACTTTGTCGCACCCACGTCGTGTACGGTCCAGCCGAGACTCTGCCAATGCGCAGTCGCAAGGTCGACCGCGTGGCGTTCGACGGCGCGTTGTTCGAGCTTGTTAATGCGGAATCCTTGTCCGTGGTGAAGCGGAGAGTCTCGCCCCTGCGCCTCGGCGATCGCCTCAATCGCGAGCGTGATCTCGGCAGACTCGACGCCAGGCATCAACGGGTCGGATTCCACACGCGCGTACAGAGACGCAAGATGTTCGAGCATGTGCTGAAGATCGCTCATCAACACCTCATCGTCGGGGACCTCGTCACGCCCGTATTCGAATGCCGTCAGAGTCGTCTTCCAATAGTGTCGAGCTGCGCTGGACGGGAGCGCGTTGAGTTCTATCTTTGAGATTTCGCGCGGGTCACGGCGTCCTACGATGACGCTGGTGCCCCATTCAATGAGCGGTGCGATCTCGTGCGCTCGCCTCGGCTTGAAATCGCCGTCACGCCAGACGGTGCTACCGTGCATCACACACAGGTAGCACCGCTGACGTGCAGGGGCTACTGGGCAGGCCTATCCTCCCACGCGCGCATCGTCGAGCCGCTGGCGGCGTCGGCGTGGGGCCCGGCTGCGGCGTCCTCATTGACCGTTTCGGAGACCACGTGGATCCTCGACGTCGTTGTCGCGCGACGCAGTGTCGCGGCCATGGGCTACGCCGCAGCGTACATACCGGCGGCGAAGCCCGCACGGATCTACGTGAGCAATCCTGACGCTCAGTCCCCGTCCCACCCCGCCTGCGGGGCGTCGCAGGTCTCGCGGAAGATGTACTGCGACGGGCGCTTGCGCTGCGCGCTCGACCAGTCGATCGCGGGGCGTCGTTGCTCCGGCGGCAGGTAGCCGAGCCGGTACACCGCCATCAGTTCGAGGTCATCGGGCACGCGCAGCAGGTCGACGATCTCCTGCCACCGGCCGGGCGCCTCCATCGGGAAGGAGATGAACTGGATGCCCATGCCGAGCTCCACCGTGGTCAGCCACACGTTCTCCATCGCCGCGCCCATGCTGAAGACGGAGTAGAACGACGACGGTTCGCCCGGGCGGTATTCGCTGCGGTCGAGCATCACGCCCAGCAGCAGCGGCGACCCGGCGACGAGCTTGCGGTTCTCCGACCCCAGGGTCTTCGGCACCCCGAGCGCATTCATCAGCGACTGACCGCGCTTGGTGAACACCTGACTCGTGAACGGCCGCAGCGGCGCCGGGAGCTTGTCGAACAGCATCCCGCTGCGCGTGCGCTCCATCTCGGCCTCGCTGAACCGGAAGTACGGCTTGTACCGTTCGAAGAACGTGCCGTTCGACATCACCTCGGTCATGCTCTCGCCCGAGATCCGCGCGATCGTCTCGATCGTGTCGCGGTTCTCGATCACGACGAACCGCCACGGTTGGCTGTTCAGCTGCGACGGTGCGCGCCCGGCTGCCTCCAGCAGCAGCTGCTGATGCTCGACCGACACCGGATCGGGCAGAAACGGCCCGTTCGTCGTCTTGCGGCGGCGGATGACATCGAGAAACTCCATGCGTGCTCCTGTCAGATCGATCGGATGATGCCGGCGACCAGAAACGGCGCGGGCGCCAGCGCGACGAGTGGATGCCGGATGGTGCGCGTGCCGGCGAACGGAATCACCGCGAGGGGCACCATCGCGGGCGCCGTCGCCAGTGCCGCACGCTGGCTCTGCGTGCGCGGCCGGCCCCACAGTGCGGTGCTCAGTGCGAGAGCCGTGACCGTCGTGGTCGCGATGTAGAGGGCGTGATGCACCCACCGGAACCGGCTGCTGTCGACGAGCCGCAGCGCGACCGCGGTGCCGAGCGCGCAGTTGGCCCCGTAGCAGCCGGCGGCTGCGACGAAGAGGCCCGCGGGGGTGCGAGGTCTGCGTACTCTCATTGTCCCCGACCCTATACGCGCGACTTCGGCATAATGACAACATGCGCATACTCGAGGCCACGAACCCGTTGATCCCCACCGGGTACGACATCGCCTGGAGCATCGTCGCCCTGATGCTGATCGCGTTCGTGGTCAGCGCGATCGTGTCGCTGGTGCGTGCGAGCGGTGCGCTTACCGGCATCCAGACCTTCGTGTGGTTCGTCATCATTCTCGCGCTGCCCGTCTTCGGCGCTGTCGCCTGGTTCGTCGCGGGGCATCCGCGGACGCGAAAGCAGCCGGTCGCCTAGCATCGGGTGCGCGCGATGGATGCCGGGAGCCTCGACGAGTTGCGCGCGCTGCGCGCGCGGGCCTACGGTCCGTCGGCCGACATCCATGACGATCCCGCTGCGCTGCGCCGGTTGGAGGAGCTAGAGGCCCTACGCGGTGCGCCCGTGGCGGTTTCGGAGGACGCCGTTTCTGACGAAGTTGACGTGACGGTGGAGGAATCCGAGCCGGTGGCCGCACCGCCGGCCGACGTCGAGCCCGATGGTGACCGGCGTGCCGACGTCGAATCTGGTCTCGACCGGCGTGCGGACGTTGAGCCTGGTCTCGACCGGCGTGCCGACGTGGTCGACGCGCAGCCGACGCCGGAGGCGGCTCCGCCGCGCCGGTTGGGCACGCGGGTGAAGCTGCTGTGGGCGTTCACGGTGGTCGCGGCCGCAGCCATCGCGGCGAGCATCACCTACGCGGTGACGTATCTGACACCCGTCTCTGTCTCGAGTGGCGCGGAGCAGATCGCCTCGCTCGAGCCCTCGCGCACCATCGAGGTTCCCACCGGTTGGTTCGGTGCCGGGGCGAGCTCGCTGACGTTCGAGTACCACGGGCTGGCGATCTTCGAGGCGAGCTACGGGATGAACGTGCCCGGCACGGACGATTGCTTCACCATCGTCGCGAAGGACCAGCTACCGGATGTGGACCAGAGCACCGACACGTGGTCCATTGACGGGAGCTATTGGGGCGGCTGCGGCGTCGGCAACTTCCCGTCCACCGTGGAACTCAGGATCGACGAACGCGTGCCCGAGGAACTGCGCTCGCAGTTCGCCGACGGCGACGCCCTGCAGTTCGTGTTCGACGGCGAGCGGGTCGGAGTGTTTCTGGACCGGGCGGGGTAGTAGACACCGGCGTACTGATAGGAGGCCGGGTTTCCTAGTACTCCGGGAAGAGATGCTGTCCAAGAACGCGTCCCACAGGACGGGACACCCCCACTTGCAGCGATCCTGGGCGCCGTCGATACAGCATCCACGGTTGTTGCTGCGTCTAAAGTCGCGTTAGCGGCACATGATGGAGGAAGAAATCATTCAACGAACGCTGATCGGCCGATGTACTCGGTCCTCAATCCGAGCACGCTAGCGATCGCATCTAAGAAGGCCTCGTTCGTGAGAAACCACTCTTGGCCAACCTCGTTCGCGCGGCGAGTGGAAGCGCGGCGCGGGTTAGTATGACCGGCTGTTGATAGCAAGCGATGGAACTGTTTCTCGACGGTGACCGGATCCGCGTTGCCTGCGGTATAGACACGGACAACTACTAGTGGCTCAGGCATATGAGCTCGCGCGCCGCCGCGGTGCTGCCGTATACGGCTCCCAACGTCCGTCGTCTGACCGACCTTTATGAGAGTGTTTCCTGACTTCTCGTCGACCGGTTTCTCCAGGTACCACCCGTACGAGAACGCGTAGATGCCGGGCGTGCCATCGAGGTGACCGGTGTCGACGTCAGCGTCGTCACCCCGCGCCGGCTCCTCTACGTTGGTCTCAGATGAAGTGAGTTCGACTAGGGCCTGCTCTGCCAACGCCAGATTGCTTACCAATAGCTGGGCTGCAGCCACGCTGACCTGAGTTCGATTGCGTTTCACAAAGGACCGGACCGCGGCGGTCACTTGAGACTGCAGGGTTACACCTGCAGTCACTCTTCCGTCCAATATGGCATCGATGCGTGCCCGATATCCGTACACGAACCCGATCGTCGCGACGTTAAGGCGGTCAGCGACTTCCTGCGGTGAAAGCCCTTCAATTACGTGGAGTCGGTACACATCGCCCAGGCGCGACTCATCCTCCTCGAGCAACGAGGCAATTTCCTCACGAGCCGTCGGCTCGCGTACTGGTTCGACGGACGGAGTCGGATCGGCTCCGCCTTCGGGGTCGTCAGCACCCCTGCCGAAATCAGCCGCGGGGGGCTCGATCGGACCGCCAGAAATCGTCATACAACATTCCTATCGGATCGAGCGTTTGGTAGGTCAAGCAGCGCACGCCGCGGAGCCGGTCAGGTGGGGCGAGACGCCCGCACAATCGATGTGCCGCTGTGGCTGCGAACACGAATAACTGCAAGTGCGAATAACTGCAAGTGGAGGCGGAGGTCGCCATCACCGACGTTTGAATCGCCCATCTGAGTGAGCGCGTCTACGTCGAAGTCGCGGCCACGTCGAGGGGGATGCCGCGATCATTCGCGTTCGTGCAGTCGAACAGCTCGCGGCGCAAGCCCGCACGGTCGCCGCGCGCGGCAGAATACCGAATCTCGCCGACACCCATCGGTATGGTGGGGCAATCCGACCGTTCAATCAGCGCTTGCTTGGGAGGCATCAGTGTCCGAATCGTGGGGCTCGAAGGTGGCATTGCAGCGCTGTAGTAGGCCGGAGGACGCGGCTCGACGCGGCATAACGTCGGAGCGTTCACTCACCCCCGCAGCAGCCGCACCCGCGCGGCCACGATCCCGGCGATGAGCGCGCCGAGGCCGCCGACGGCCATGTCGCCGATGGTGTCGGTGTAGGTGACGAAGATCTCGTCGGTGATGAAGGTCTTGCCGAGCCACTCGATCATCTCCCACACCGCGCTCGCGGCCAGGCCGATCGACGTCGTGAAGATCACGGCCAATCGGCGCGAGCGCGGCGGGCGCGGCACGATGTCCCACCGCGCGAGCGCGAGGTAGACCAGCGCGGCGATCAGGCCGGTCGCGATCACGTGCACAACCAGGTCCCAGCCGGGCACGGTGCGGTACAGATCGATCACGTTGCTCCACGCGGCGATGAGCACCGACAGCCCGAACACGATGTCGAACCCGGGCCGCACCCCCACGAACCGCGGCGCCAGCAGCGCGGGCAGCGCGAGGGCGAGGATGCCGGCATCCGTCACCGAGCCCCAGATCGCACCCGCGACCACGCTCAACACCCCCGCCACCCGCACCAGGTCCGCGACGATCTCCGCCACGCCGTGCGGGCGACGCAGGAAGTTGTCGACCATGGGGCGCGTCATGCCAGCTGCACCACGGCGTGCACGGGCAGGTGGTCCGACGGCCACCCGCCGTCGACCTGGCGCGCATCGATCGCCGCGCGGCTCACGCGCACGTCCGGTGACACGATGATCCCGTCGATCCGCCGTCCGCGCGCATGCGGGTGACGATACCGGGTCAAGGTGTCCCACTCCCTCGTCACCCGGTCGTCGGCGGTCACCCAGGCATCCACCAGCCCACCGCTGCGCAGCTCGCGGAGGGGCGCCGAGCCCGGCCCCGCGTTGAAGTCGCCGGTGACGATCGCCGGCCACGGCTGCGCCTCCACCCGTTCCCGAATCACTCGCGCTCCGACCCGCCGCGCCCACGGCGAGAGCACATCGAGGTGGGTGTTGACCACGAAGAACCGGCGGTCGGTCGCGCGGTCGCGGAACGTGGCTGCTACCGCGACGCGAGGGAACGGCGCGCCCCACGACCGTGCCCCCGGCGTCTCGGGCCGTGTCGACAGTGCAAGCTGCCGCCACCCGAGCAGCTCGAGGCGCTCGGCGTCGAAGAACAGGGGACACCCCTCGCCCCGGCCCTCCGCGTCACGCCCGTGCCCGACGAACCGGTACTGGGCGCCGAGCGCGTCGCGCACGGTGATGGCCTGATCGGGCAGGGCCTCCTGCACACCCAGCAGCGTCGGCTGCTCGGCGCGCAGCAGTGCCGCCAGACGGGGCCGGCGTGCCTGCAACCGGTCGGCCGGGCGCACGAACGGACCCGACGCGCGGCGGCGGATGTTGTACGTCATCACGTGCAGCGCGGGCGGCTGCACCGGCCCGATGAGGGGGTCCACACTCATCGCAGCGACCGCCGTCTCGTCGGCACCCCGCGGCGGTGCAGTGCACGGCGCAACAGCAGCCGCTGCCACCGCACCGGCGGGAAGTCATCGGGCCAGTGCACCACGACGGTGCGGAAGCCGCGCACCACGCGTCGGCCGAACGCCGCGCCGGGCGCGAACGGGCGCATCGACATGCCCATCGCCGCGGCGGGCAGATACCGGATGCGGTGGCGCTCACCGAAGTGGTACGCGAGGTCGAGGTCGTCGTGCAGCTCGGGGTCGTGCCGGTGCACGTGCCGGCGCACACTGCGCCACGCCGCGCGCCGGAAGGCCAGGTTCGACCCGAACACCGGCAGATGGCCGAGCGCCGGCACGGTCGCGACGGTGTACGCGCCGAGGTACACCGCGGCCAGGGACGTCCGCAGCGCCCGCGGCCCATCGGCGAAACGGGCGCCGCCCGTGAACACCGCCACATCGGGTCGCCGCTCGAAGGCCGACGCCATGACGTGCACCCAGTCCCGGCTCGGCACACAATCGGCATCCAATCGCAGGATCACATCGCCCGTTGCGGCGTCATAGCCGGCCGTCGCCGCCGCCGGGATGCCGGGCTCGTCGCACCGGATGACGCGCGCGCCGGCCGCGCGGGCCACCTGCGCCGATCCATCGATCGACCCGTTGTCGACCACGACGATCTCGTCGGGGCGGCGGCGCTGCAGCCGCAGTGCGCGCAAGCAGCGCTCGAGAGCTTCCGCGTCATCCTTCACCGGGATGACGACGGACACGACCAAGGGCGAGTCGGACATGGTCACGCGATGCGGGTGTCGCCGGGAGCCGAGACGCGCAGCCACCGGTATCCATAGGGCGCCAGCTCGAAGGTCGCCTTCCGGCCGTCCTCCAGCGCGATCGTCTCGGGGCTGAACAGATCGAGCAGCATGCAGTCCGGCTCGACCTCGCCCACATCGACGGTCAGCGACACCGGCACATCGGTGAAGTTGTGCAGTGCCATGAAGTGGCCGACGTCGGCCCGCACGGCGTGGGCGAGCACGCCGGCGCCGTCGTGGTCGAGGATCTCGAGAGTGCCCCACCCGATCTCGGGGGAGGACCGGTACCGGGTGATCAGCTGCCGGATGAACTGCAGCAGCGACGCGTCGTCGTTGCGCTGCTGCTGCACGTTCACATGCACGGGCGCGTAGCCGTCACCGGGCGGCGGGGCCACCAGGCGGCTGGGCGCGGCGGTCGAGAACCCGCCGTTCTTGCCGCTGGTCCACTGCATGGGTGTGCGCACCGATTGGCGGCCGGGCACCTCGATGTTCTCGCCCATGCCGATCTCTTCGCCGTAGAACAGCACGGGGGTGCCAGGCAGGGCGAACAGCAGGCTGTAGACCATGCGCACGCGGCGCGGGTCGCCGCCCAGCATCGGCGGCAGCCGGCGCGTGATGCCGCGCCCGTAGACCCGCTGGGACTCGTCGGGCGCGAACGCCTCGAACACCTCCTCCCGCTCGGCGTCGCTCAGCTTGTCGAGGGTGAGCTCGTCGTGATTGCGCACGAAGTTCGCCCACGCCGCCTCGGGCGGCACCGCCGGCCGGGACGTCAGCGACTCGATGAGAGGCGCGGGGTCGCTGCGGGCCAGCGACAGATACAGTGCCTGCATCGACACGAAGTCGAACTGCAGGTCGAGTTCACCGCCGCGCTCACCGCCGAAGAAGTCGATCTGCTGGTCGAACGGCAGGTTCACCTCGCCCAGCAGCGCGGCCGACCCCGCCCGGCGCTGCAGGAACCGCTTGAGGTCGCGGAGGAACTCGTGCGGGTCGCCCAGGTCGACGCCCTCCGGCGGGTCGATGAGGAACGGGACGGCGTCGATGCGGAACCCGGTGACCCCCAGCGCCAGCCAGAACCCCATGGTCTTGGCGATCTCGTCGCGTACCCGCGGGTTCGCGATGTTCAGATCGGGCTGGTGCGCGTAGAACACGTGCTGGAAGTACTGACCGGTGCGCTCGTCGAGCTCCCACACGCTCGCCTCTTCGCCGGGGAACACCGTCGGCTGCTGCTTCTTCGGCGGGGTGTCCCGCCACACGTAGAAGTCGCGGTACGGCGAGGTCTTGCTGCGCCGCGCCGCCACGAACCAGGGATGCTTGTCGGACGTGTGGTTGGCGACCAGGTCGACGATGACGCGGATGCCACGGTCGGCGGCCGTGCGGATCACCTCGACGAAGTCGCCGTGATTGCCCAGGCGCCGGTCGACGCCGTAATGGTCGGTGACGTCGTACCCGTCGTCGCGGTCGGGCGTCGGGTAGAACGGCATGAGCCACAGGCACGTGATGCCGAGGTCCGCGAGGTAGTCGATGCGGTGGGCAAGCCCGGCGAAGTCGCCGGTGCCGTCGCCGTCGTCGTCCATGTAGGTCTCGACGTCCAGGCAGTAGATGACGGCCGTCTTCCACCACAGGTCACTGGTGTCGGTGATCTTCACAGCGCCCTCCTCAGAGCCGGCAGCAGTTCGTGTTCGGCGCGGGTCAGGAACGTGCGCTGGTCGGGGTTGACCGGGTGCACGTAGACCCGGTCGAAGCCGAGGTGCACCAGGTGCGCGATCTGCGCGGCGAGGTCACCGGCATCCGTCGCCACCAGGGCCCCCTGGCGCAGCTCGTCGTCGGTCGGGTCGCCGGCGAGGGCGTCGAAGTCCTCGGGCTGCTCGATGTCCCACAGCGAGACCCCGGAGATCGCGGCGTGCCGCCACTGCGCGCGCAGCACGTCCAGCGCCTCCCGCTCGGTGGCCTCCCACGCCACGTGCACCTGCAGCACGCACGGGCCGTCGCCGCCGGCGTTCCGGTATGCGGCCAGCACCTCGGCGAGCACGTCCGGCGGCTGCGCCACCGTCGCCAGGCCGTCGGCCCAGCCGGCGAGCCACCCGGCGGTCTCGGCGGTCACCGCGGCGCCGAGCAGCGGCGGGGGAGCGGCGGGGCGCGACCACACCCGCGCGCGGTGTACCCGGACAGGGCCGTCACGGGTGACTTCGCGCCCGTCGAGCAGCTCCCGGATCACCTCGGCGCTCTGTCGCAGACGCTCGTTGCGGTGCGACTTGGCCGGCCACGTTTCGCCGGTGACATGCTCGTTGACGGCCTCGCCGCTGCCGAGCGCGGCCCAGAACCGGCCCGGGTGCATCTCTTCGAGCGTCGCGATCGCCTGCGCGGTGATGGCGGGGTGGTAGCGCTGGCCGGGAGCGGTCACGACCCCGATGCTGAACGAGGTGGATGCCAGGGCGGCGCCCAGCCAGCTCCATGCGTGACCGGACTCACCCTGGGCGACACCCCACGGCGCGAGATGGTCGGAGCACATCGCCCCGTCGAACCCGACCCGCTCGGCCAAGACCACGGCATCCAATAGCCGGCTGGGCGGTGCCTGCTCGTGCGAGGCGTGATAACCGATGAACACCATGGCCGTGAGTCTGGCCGCTGCCGCCGCGCGGCAACAGCACCTTGCGTTCTCCCCGCGGATGCGCAAAAGGGGGCTCGGTCAGGGAAGTGAGCGACGACTCGACGGCCACTCGCCGCACCGCCGTCGGAGGCAGGTGTCATGATGGGAGCTATGGCGGACACCCTGCTGGATCGCGCGATCTACTCGTACTCGGACGTGGATCGCATCGTCGGTCTGCACTCCGGTACGTCACGGCGCTGGCTCGAGGGGTACACGCGCGCGGGCAAGTACTACGATCCGGTGCTCCGCGATGAGCCCACCGGCGGTGATGTCGTGACCTGGGGCGAGATGGTCGAGGCGCGCTTCCTTGCAGAGTTCCGCAGCAAACACGTCCCTGTGCAGAAGCTGCGGCCCGCGATCGTTCGTCTCCGCGCTGAGTTCGGACGCTACCCACTCGCTCATGCGCGCCCATTCTTGGATGTTGAAGGCCGCGAGTTGGTGCGCGTCGTTCAGGATGAGGTCGGGCTGGACCGGTCTCTGCGCCTCGTCGTCGTCCGCAGCGGCCAACTGATGCTCACCGAGGCCACGGAGCGGTTCAACGCCGCCGTCGAATACGATGCAGGTGTCGTGAGGCGGCTGTGGCCCGACCCGCGCACTCCCGAGGTAGTGATAGACCCGGCGCACTCGTTCGGGCAGCCGGCGATTCGCAATGTCCGGACGGAGTCGCTGGCCGAGGACTTCCGAGCGGGAACCTCCCGTGAAGACCTGGCCGACCTCTACGACCTGACGACTGCTCAGGTCGACGCAGCGCTCCGATTCGAACTCATAGCGAGCAGCGAGCGCGCGGCCTGACGGGCCGAGGGTGGACTCCGGTGTACTTCGCCGACGAGAACGCCCTAGGCCTAGGCAAACTCCTGCTCAGAAGTGGACGCGACGATGTTGTGTTCCCCGGTCATCCGAAGCTTCCGGAAGTGCCGCTAGGCACGCCTGACCTTGAGTGGATGCCCGTCGTTGCAAGCCGACAGTTCATCGTCCTCACACGCGACAAACGCATCCGAACGCGACCCGCTGAGCTCGCGGCGTATCGCGAGTACGGCATTCGCGCCGTTTGGATTGGTGGAAAGCGAGACCTGGGGCCTCGGGACCAATTCGACCTCTTCACGAAGCATGAACCGCGGCTCGGCAGGGAGGTAGTCAAGCTGGGGTCCGGGCCCTGGGCGCTCATGCTGACGTCGTCCGGGCTGAGGCAAGTGAAACTGCGGGAGGTCGGGTAGCATCCGTCACGCGACGGCACAGGCGCCGCGTGGGAACGGGTGGCACCGATGGCGAACATCATCTTTCTGCACGGCGCCGGCGCGGGCGCGTACGACGAGGACGCGCGCATGGTGGCCGACCTCGCGCGGCGCCTGGGCGGCGATGACACCATCGACTACCCGCGGCTGCCCGAAGAGGAACCCGGCGAGGAACCGTGGCTGCGCACGATCGGTCACGCCCTCGAGCGGCCGCGGACGCCGGTGTTCGTGGTCGCGCACTCGATCGGCGGGTATCTTGCGGTCAAGCACCTGGCGGCCGGGCCGTCGGTCGCGGTCGCGGGACTCTTCCTCATCGCGACGCCGTACCCCGGTGGCGACCCCGACTGGACGTTCGAGGGCTTCGAGCTCGCTGCGGGGTTCGGCCGGGCTCTGCCATCGGTTCCGGTCTTCCTCTACGCGGCCGAAGACGACGACATCGTCCCGTTCGCGCACCGGGACCTGTACGCGGCGGCCATCCCCGGCGCGGTGGTGCGCACCGTGACCGGCGGGCACCAGCTGGGCGATGACCTGTCCGCGGTGGCAGCCGACATCCGGGCGGTAGCTGCGGGAGTGGCAGAGGCGGAGTAAGCCCACCTCTGCCGATGATCGAGGGGGATTGCCATGCACGAATCGATTCACGGCTCGGACGCGATCTCGACGGCCGCGTTCCACCAGGCGCCGGGGGTCGCCGACTGGCGGATCGCCGCCGCCGGCCCGCAGGCGGTGTTCACCGCCACGTCGCTGAGCCAGGCCGTCGCCCTCGTGGCGCCGATCGTGGCCGCGGGTGAGAGCTTCGGCATCCACCCCGACATCGACCTGCGACCCGAAGGCGTCGTCGTGCGCGTTCCGTACCGCGACCCCGGCGGCATTCCGGCGGCATTCCGGCGGCGGCGCCCGAGTTCGCCGCCGCCGTGTCTCAGGCCGCCGCCGAGCTGCAGCTGCCCGCCGACCCGTCGCGCGCGCAGTCGATCGGCATCTACGTCGCCCAGCACTCCGGCGCCGACGTGCGCCCGTTCTTCATGGCCGCTCTGGGCTATGCGCCGCTCGGCGACACCGATGCCATCGACCCGCTGCGCTGTGGACCCCCGCTCGCGTTCAATCCGATCTCGGGCGACGCGCCGGGGCGCGGGCGCACCCACTTCGACGTGTACGTGCCGGCCGACCAGGCACAGGCGCGAGTGGATGCCGCGCTCGCCGCCGGCGGCCGGCTCGTCGACGACACCCACGCCCCCTCCTGGTGGTTGCTCGCCTCTCCCGAGAACCACGGCGTCGACATCGCAGCCTGGCCCGACACGGCCGACTGACGGCCCGCTTCGGAGCTGTTCCCGGGCAACATCAGCCAGTGGGCGAACCGTCGTGACGGCTTCGGACTCGATACCGACAAGAAGCGGTTCGCGCGGCTGTTCTTCCAGCCCGTGCTCGTCGCGTGGGCATGGTGGTCGACGCGGGAGTCGCGCGACAACGCCGTGCGGTGACGCCGCGGTCGCGACCGGGGGAGCTCCCGCCGCAGCGGCGCGGGGGCATTATGCCGCGTGAGCGTCGAGATTGCCAGACCCTGCCCGCCGCCGCGTCGGCACCGTAGCGTCGCACGCGTCACTTGTCGGCGACCCGAGCCGGCATCGACGTCCTCATCCCGAAGGAGGTGACCGGGCGGCCCACCCGGCTCTGCGATGTCCGACCTCCTCAGCGTGGCCTCACCCCGCACCGGCGAACTGCTCGCCGGCCGCTACCGGCTCATCGAACGCGTCGGCACCGGCGGCATGGCCCGCGTCTACCGTGCCCGCGACGAGCTGCTGGGCCGTGACGTCGCCGTCAAGCTCTTCCCCGCCGACGGCGCGCAGCACAGTCCGGACACCCTGCGCCGTGCGGCCGAGGCGAAGGTCCTCGCCGCGCTCAGCCACCCGTCGCTCGTGACCCTGTACGACGCACACGTCGAATCCGGCGAGACCGCCTTCCTGGTCATGGAGTTCGTCGACGGGCCGACGCTGCGCGAACGCATGGATGCCGGCGACCTCGACGGCGACCAGATCCGCGCCGTGCTCTCCGAGCTCGCCGCGGCGTTGGCGACCGTGCACGCCGGGGGAGTCGTGCACCGCGATGTCAAGCCCTCCAACGTGCTGCTGCGCCCGACCCCGGACGGCACCGCGACCCAGACCGTGCTCGCCGACTTCGGCGTCGCGCACTTCATCGACGCCGCCCGCCTCACCTCACCGGGCACCGTCATCGGCACCGCCGCCTACCTCGCGCCCGAACAGGTGCGGGGGGAGCCGCCGCTGCCCGCCTCGGACGTCTACGCGCTGGGCCTGGTCGTCCTCGAAGCGCTCACCGGCCGGCATCCGTTCGGGAACCACTCCGTGCAGGCGACGATCCTCGCGCGCCTCGCCCGGCAGCCCGATATGCCGCCCGCACTCGCCGCCGACTGGGCCGCGCTGCTGACCGCCATGACCGCCCACGAACCGGCCGCGCGCCCCACCGCCGCCGAGGTCGCCGCGCGCGCCGCCGCCCTCGGGACCCCGGGCGAGCTGGCCGCGCTTCGGGCCGAGCAGGCGACCGCCGCGTATGAAGTGGGTCAGACCCAGCCGCTGCCGCCGGTGACCCCGGCCGCGGTGGCCGCCCCCGTGCCCACCGCGGCGATGCCCGCACACGCGGCCCCCGCGCGCACGCGGCGGCGCGGTGTCGCCTGGTCGGCGGGTGCCCTCGTCGCGCTGACGGGCGCCGCCCTCATCGCGGCACTCGCGCTGGCCACCCCCGGCGCCGGTCGGGAGGCGCCGGTGTCGCCCATCGACGAGGAGACGGTGGCCGTCGAGGCGCCCGTCGATCCGACCACCCCGCCGGCAGAGGAGGTCGCACCGGTGGTGCAGGACGACGGCGCCGACACCGGCGGCGAGCAGCCGGCCGACAACCCGAACAAGGGGCCGGGCAACAACAGCGGGAACGGGAACAGCGGCAGCGGGAACAGCGGTAGCGGCGGCGCCGGCAACAGCGGCAACGGCAACGGCGGCGCCAACGGGAACAGCGGCAACGGCCGCGGATCCTGACGCAGCGGTGACACTTCGCACGCCATTGATGAGTGGAGTGCGGACGCGCAAGGGGGTGGGAAGCCGGCGGCGTCGCGGGTACGGTGTGCGCCATGGCCAACGTCGCTGAATACTTCGTCGAGACCTTGACCGGCGCGGGCGTCGAGCGCATCTGGGGGCTGGCGGGCGATTCGCTCAACGCCCTCACCGACGCGCTGCGCCGCGACGGCCGCATCGAGTGGCTGCACATGCGCCACGAAGAGGCCGCCGCGTTCGCCGCCGGCGCCGACGCCGAGCTGACCGGCGACCTCGCCGTGGTCGCCGGGTCGTGCGGGCCGGGTAACCTGCACTTCATCAACGGGCTGTTCGACGCTCACCGCAACCGGGTGCCGGTGCTGGCGATTGCCTCGCACATCCCGTCGTCCGAGATCGGGGGCGGGTACTTCCAGGAGACCCACCCGCAGGAGCTGTTCCGTGAGTGCAGCGTGTACTGCGAGATGGTCGGCGACCCGTCGCAGCTGCCGTGGGTGCTGGAGATCGCGATGCGCAGCGCCGTCGAGAAGCGCGGTGTCGCGGTGGTCGTAGTGCCCGGCGACGTGTTCTTCCGCGACGCGCCCGACCGTCGCGCCTCGGCGCCGATCCGCCGCGCCCTCAGCCGTGTCGTGCCGATCGAGACCGAGCTGCGCGGCGCGGCCGACGTGCTCAACGACGCGAAGAAGGTCACCATCCTCGCCGGCGCCGGCGTGGCCGGGGCGCACGACGAGGTGATCGCGCTGGCCGACGCGCTGCAGGCGCCGATCGTGCACGCCCTGCGCGGCAAGGAGCACATCGAGTGGGACAACCCGCACGACGTCGGCATGACCGGCCTGCTGGGCTTCGCGTCCGGCTACCGCGCCATGGAACGCTGCGACGCGCTGCTGATGCTGGGCACGGACTTCCCGTACCGTCAGTTCTTCCCCGAGCGGGCGAAGGTCGTGCAGGTGGACATCCGCGGCGAGCAGCTGGGCCGGCGCACGCCGATCGACGTCGGCTTGGTCGGCGGGGTGCGCGAGACGGTCACGGCGCTGCTGCCGTTCATCGAGGCCGGGCGCAACGGCCAGCACCTGACCGAGAGCGTCGAGCACTACCGCAAGACCCGCACCCAGCTGGACGACCTCGCCGTCGACGACGGCAAGTCCCCGCTGCACCCGCAGTACGTCGCCCGGCTCATCGACGAGCTCGCGGCGCCGGACGCCGTCTTCACCGCCGATGTCGGCAGCCCCGTCATCTGGGCCGCGCGCTACCTCACCATGAACGGGCACCGCCGCCTGCTCGGATCGTTCATCCACGGCTCGATGGCAGGCGCCCTGCCCCAGGCGCTCGGCGCGCAGGCGGCTGACCGGTCACGGCAGGTCGTCGCCCTCGCCGGTGACGGCGGCCTGTCGATGCTGATGGGCGACCTGTTGTCGATCCGGCAGAACAACCTGCCGGTCAAGATCGTCGTGTTCAACAACTCGTCGCTGAACTTCGTCGAACTCGAGATGAAAGCCGCCGGCATCCTCACCTACGGTACCGAGCTGGACAACCCCGACTTCGCCGCGGTCGCCGAGTCGATGGGCATCACCGGCATCCGCGTCGAGCAGGGCGAGCACCTGCGCGACGGGCTGGCGACGGCGCTCGCGATCGAGGGGCCCGCGCTGGTGGACGTCGTCACGGCGCGCGACGAGCTGTCGATCCCGCCGGCGATCACCTTCGCCCAGGCGAAGGGGTTCACGCTGTGGGCGCTGCGCACCGTCATGTCCGGCCGCGGCGACGAGCTGATCGATCTGGCCGACACCAACGTGTGGCGGCGGCTGTTCGGGTAGCCGCCGGTCAGTGCGCCGCGTCGTACGCCTCGAGCACGGCGGCCGGCACCCGGCCCCGCTCGGAGACGGTGTAGCCGTTCTCAACCGCCCACGCGCGGATGGGCGCGTAGTCGCGCTGCCCCGCCCGCTTTTGCTGCCGGCGGCGGCCGCCGGTGGAGGGGGCCGCGGACCGGGCCGAGACCGCGCGCGCCGCGGCGACGTAGGGGGCCAGCGCCTCGCGCAGGGCGGCGGCGTTGCTGTCGGTGAGGTCGATCTCGTAGGCGGTGCCGTCGAGCGAGAACAGCACGGTCTCGCCCTCACCCACCTCGAGCACGGTGCCGTCCAGGTCGTCTACGAGCTGGTGCACGATTCGTCGGGCCATGGGCTGAGCCTATCGAGGGTGGATGCCGGGGCGACAGAGCCGCGGCCCGACACGCGGGATCAGGGCAGCAGGCCCGCCCGCCGGGCGCGGGCGACCGCCGCGTGACGCGTCGACGCGTCGAGCTTGGCCATCGCCGACTGCAGGTAGGACTTGACCGTGCCCTCGCGGAGGTTCAGCGCCGCGGCGATCTCGGCGTTGGTCGAGCCCAGCGCCGCGCAGGCCAGCACGTCGAGCTCGCGCGGCGAGATCGGCACTTCCAGCGGCAGGTGATCGGGACGGTCCTGCGCGATCGCGGCCAGGCGGCGCTCGACGGCGGCCAGGCGCTGGCGCAGGCTCTCGTCGGTGACCGAGGCGGCGATGGTGCGCAGTTCGGCGAAGCTCTCGCGCAGATCCTCCTGCGCGGATGCCGGCAGGGTCGCGATGGGCTCGGTGCGCGGCACGGCCGCCAGCCGCCGCTCGACCTCGTCGTGCACCCGCAGTTCGGTCGAGATCGCCTCAGCGGCGCGGAACACGGGGCCGGCGACCAGATCGCCGACCGGTTGCCGTGTCCACGAGCCGCAGTAGATCATGCCGCGCGGGCGACCGCCGACCACGACCGGCACGGCCACGAGCGTCGAGATCCCTTCCCCCAGGATCGCCCGGTCGTAGTGGTGGGTGATGGAGCGGGCGTTGCGGTACTCCAGCGCGAGGCGGGGGCGCTTCTCGACCATGGCCGCGCCGCCCAGGCCCCGGCCGCGCTCGACGACGAGGCCGTCGATGCTGTGGGTGCGAGCGCCGGCGATCGCCGACACATGCACGGCGCCGTTGTGCTCGAGGCCGGCGAAGATCACCGGAAATTGCGTGTGGCTCGCCAGATCGGCGACGGCCGGTGCGACCAGTCGGGCATCACTGTCGATGTCGACCGGTGATCCCACGCGCTACCTACTTTCGGGGGTGACGGCGACTCTGCCGTCTTCGTAGCGTCGACGATACCACGCGGTCTGTCGCCGTCGGCGGGCGCCGCCATCGTGCTGATCGTCCTGTCGCCCGTGTTCTGGGGCACCGACACGAGCGTGTTCCGCAACGTGGGCACGGCGATCTGGCCGCTGAACAACCCTCACCGGCTACGGCGCCGAGAAGGCGGTGCAGCACTGAGCCGCGCACGACGCACAGCGTGAGGGCGACGCGGCCCCGGCGGGTGGGCTCCGGGGCCGCGTCGTCATGTGCCGGGCGGCCTACGCGCCGGGCACGGTCCGGACGATCGGGTGGCGTCAGCGCGGATGGGCGGACTCCGCCGGCAGGCCGGCGGCCACCCGGTCTTCGAGATCGATGAGGAACCGCTTGCGGTCGGGGTGCGCGCCGTAGTCGCCGATCGACCCGTCGCTGCGCACGACGCGGTGGGCGGGCACCACGATCGACATCGGCGTGCGCGCGCAGGCGGTGCCCACGGCGCGGTGGGCGCCGGGGGAGCCGGCGCGGATCGCGATCTCACCGTACGAGGCAGTCTCCCCGTAGGGGATCTCGCACACCGCCTGCAGGGCGGCCTGCGTGAAGCCGGACACCAGGCGCCAGTCGAGCGCCAGGTCGAACGCCCGGCGCTCGCCGGCGAAGTACTCGTCGAGCTGCGTGGTCACGGTCTCGGTCGCGGCGGCCGACTCGCGCGGCACCGAGCCCAGCCGCAGCCCGAGGGCGGCCAGGGCGCCGTCGCGGGGGTCGTCACGCACGTGGAGGGCGACCAGGCCCTCGTCGCTGACGACGATGAGGGCCTGGCCGATCGGCGTCGGGTGCGCCGAGAGCGCTGTGCTGGTCATGGGTCCATCATGAAGCGCGGCGCCGACGCCCGCAGGCCGGGCGCCCGATCTGTGGAGGGATGCCGGCTGCCTCCCGGCTGGGGAGGAACCGCTGACCGGCGCGGCGCGGAGCCGGGAAATAGCACGAAACTCGCGGCACCTGCGGCCCGAAGACCCGTGCCGCGCTTAGGGTGTGTCGTGTGTGGCGAGCAGAGGGCGGAGCCGTGCGCGGCGACAGCGGGGCCGAGCACGCTGATGCGGTGACCCCGTCGGACCTCGGCCTGTCCGATCCGGAGGTCGTCGTGACCCATGTCGCCGAGCCCGAACGCGCCCGTCTGCGCGAAGAGGCGGCGCAGCTGGGCGGCCGGTCGACATTGCTGCATTTCGCCGACGACACCGACGCCGGCATCGACATCACCCGCGCCCACCCCGGCAGCCTGCCGCAGTTCATCACCGGGCGGTCGACGCTGCTGTCGAACCTGTTCCGCGACGAGGTGGGCCTGCACACCGCCCGCCAGGCGGCCGAGCGCATCGCCGCCAAGGACGTGGAGCTGCGCACCACCCGCGGACTGGACACGGTGCACCTGGCCGTCGGCATGGCCAGTTGGCGCATCGGCGGCATCAGCTGCACCGCGCCGGTGCTGCTGCGCCCGCTCGCCATCCGCCGGCACCACAACGACTTCGACCTGAAGCTGCACGGCACCTTCACCGTCAACCCCGAGCTGGTCGAGGCCGCGCGCACGCACTTCGGCATCTCCCTCGACGGCCGCGCCCTGGCACCCCTCGCCTACGACGACGGGGTCTTCAAGCCGCAACCGGTGATCGACCACCTGCGCGCGCTGACCGCGCACGTGGCGACCTTCACCGTCAAACCGCGCCTGGTCGTGTCGACCTTCGCCGACGTCGCCGCCGACATGGAGCGCGACGCCGCCGACCTGGATCACCTCGTGCTCAACGCCCTCGCCGGCCACGACGCAGCCCGCCAGGAGCTCAGCCTCCGGCGCCCCGTCCCGACCCCGACCGATCCGGACGACCGTCCGCCGGCATCCGATCGCCTGCTGCTGGACGCCGACGGTGAGCAGGAGCGGGTGCTCGCCCGCATCATCGCGGGGCAGTCGCTGGCGGTGCACACCCTGCCGGGCACCGGCGGGACCCAGACGGTGATCAACGCCGTCGGCGAACTCGTGCGCGCGGGCAAGCGGGTACTCGTCGTCAGCGCCCGCCGCTCCACGCTCGAGGGCGTCGCGCACCGTCTGACCGGCATCGGGCTGCCGGGCCTGGCCGTCTCGCCCCGGTACCTGCACCGCGACCTCATCCGCGCCATCAGCCGCAACGAGAAGGCCACCCAGCCCAAGGTCGCCGAGGTCGACGACGCCCTGGTGCGGCTGCGCACGGTGCTGCGCGACTACCGACAGGCCCTCAGCGGCGTGCACCCGCAGATCGGCGTCTCCGCGCTCGAGGCGCTGCGCACCCTGTCGGTGCTCACGCAGAACGGCCCGGCCCCCGTGGTCACCACCCGCTTCGACCTGCGCACGCTGCAGACCCTGTCGACCCGCCGCGCCGAAGCGGCGTCGGCGCTGGCCACCGCGGCACGGCTGGGCGAGTTCCGGTTCGGCCCGAACGACTCGCCCTGGTACGGCGTCACCTTCGACACCCACGAGCAGGCCACCTCGGCCCACGCGCTCGCGACACGTCTGTACCGCACCGAGGTGCCCGCGATCCTCGAGCGCGGGTATGAGCTGATCGGGCAGACCCGCATGCGGCCGTTCACGACGGTCGCCGAGATGGGCGCTTACATCCGGCTGCTGCAGGGCATCCGCGCCTCCCTCGACCGGTTCAGCCTCACCGTGTTCGAGCGGCCGCTGGGCGAGCTCATCGAAGCTCACTCCGCGCGCGGGGCCCGCACCATGTCCGGCGCGAACCGGCGCCGGCTGCGCCGCCTGTCACGCGAGTACGTGCGGCCGGGCATGCACATCACCGACATGCACGAGGCGCTCGTGCGGGTGCAGCAGCAGCGTGCCCAATGGCAGGAACTGGTGGATGCCGGGGTCACCCCGGAGATCCCGCTCGGCCTCGACGACGTCGCCACCGGCTGGCAGCGGGTGGACGCGCACCTGTCCGAGCTCGACGCCGCGCTCGGCCGCAGCACCCCGCTCGCGTCGCTGCCGATCCCGCAGCTGCTGCGCACCCTGGCCGGCCTCGCCGCCGAATCGGACGTGTTCGACAACCTGGTCGAGCGCGCCACCCTGCGCGGGGAGCTGGCGGCGCTGGGCCTGGAGCCGCTGCTCACCGAGCTGTCGGTCAAGCACGTGCCCGAAGAGCGCGTCGCCCACGAGTTCGAGTTCGCCTGGTGGCAGTCGGCCCTGGAGGCCATGCTGCGCACCGACCGGGCACTGCTGGGCGCCAACACCTCGGTGGTGGAACGGCTCGAGCGCGACTTCCGCCTCGTCGACGAGGCGCACGCCGCGTCGTCCGGTCCGCTGCTGGCCGCCGACCTGGCCACCCGCTGGAAGGTCGCGATCGTCGACGAGGCCGCCGAGGCCGAAGCACTCAAGACGGCGCTGCGCGCCCGCACGGCCACGCCGCGCGAGCTCGTCGCCGCCGCACCCACGCTGATGCGCACCCTGGCGCCGGTGTGGCTGGCATCCCCCTACGAGGTGCCCGCGATCCCGGACCGGCCGGAGTTCGACGTCGTCATCATCGCCGACGCCGCCGCCCTGTGCGTGGCCGAGGCGGCGCCTGCGCTGCGCCGCGCCCGCCAGGTCGTGCTGTTCGGCGACCCGGTCACGCAGAAGCCCACCCGCTTCCACCTCGCGGCCGGGTTCGGGCTCGAGGACGAGGAAGAGCCCGAGGTCGAGTTCGACGAGCGCAGCGTGTTCGAGCGCCTGGCCGAGCTGCTGCCGGTCGAGAAGCTCACGCACAGCTACCGCGCCGGCGGGGAGGACCTCGCCGCCCTGGTCAATGACGCCTACTACGGCGGCGAGATCGTGTCGCTGCCGTGGGCCGGCTCGTACCTGGGTCGCGGCAGCCTGAGCGTCGACTATGTGGAGGGCGGCACCGGCGCTCCCGACCCGATCACCGGCGCCGTGGAGAGCCCCGATGCCGAGGTCGCCCGTGTGGTGAACCTCGTGGTCGAGCACGCCGTCAACCGCCCCACCGAGTCGCTCATGGTCGTGACCGCCTCGACGCGGCACGCCGAACGCGTGCGCGCCGCCGTCGAGACCGCGTTCGCCGGCCGCTCCGACGTCGCCGACTTCGTCGGCCGCGACACCGCCGAGCCGTTCGCCGTGCTCGGCCTCGAGGAGTCGGTGGCCGAGAGCCGCGATCGCGTCATCTTCTCCCTCGGATTCGGCCTGACCCGCCACGGCCGCGTGCTCACCGACTTCGGTGACCTGTCGCGCCCCGACGGGGAGCGGCTGCTCACGGTGGGGATGACCCGCGCCCGGCGCTCGATGGTGATCGTCTCGTCGATCCGGCCGTCCGCGTTCGACGAGGGCCGGCTCGAATACGGGGCGGCGACGCTGATGTCCATCCTCGGCGGCATCGCCGCCCGGGCCCGCGAGTCGCGGCTCGAAGACCTCGCCGACCCGCTCACGCTCACCCTGGCGGAGAAGCTGCGCAGTCTCGGGGTCTCCGTCGACGTCGACTACCGTGGGCTGCTGCCCCTGGTCGCGCAGTACCGCGGCAAGGCCGTCGTCGCCGAATGCGACCCCGAGACGATCGGGGAGTCGCTGCGGGAGGCGTTGCGGCTGCGCCCCCAGATCCTGCGCCGGCTCGGCTGGCACTACGTGCGCGTGCACGCCTTCGACCTGTACAGCGATCCGGCCGGGGTGGCGACGCGGGTGGCGGCGATCCTCGGGGTCGAGCCGGAGACACCGTCGGCCGACACCACGACCCAGCCGATCGATGTCGGAGAGTGAGCCGCAGCCCGACCGGCAGCGCATCGTGCGGGTCGCCGGTGGCCGGCGTGTGCGACTGACCCCGGCGCCCGGCACGAGCGCGGAGCCGGTCGCCGCCGACGCGTCGGATGCCGGACAGGCCGGTGGGCCCCCGGCATCCACCCCCGGGCCCAACGATGAGCGGCTGCGACGGGACGTGCCGCCGCACTATTGAGCGACGGCTCCCGCGCTGCCGGCGCGTCAGACGCGCGGGGTCTGGTTCTTCTCGAGCAGATCGCGGATCTGGACGAGCAGCTCCTGCTCGGTGGGCAGCTCGGGCTCCTCGGTGACGCCCGCCTTCGCGGCCTGACGCTCCTTGAGCTTGTTCATCGGCATGACGAACGCGAAGTAGACCACCACGGCCACGGCGAGGAAGTTGACGATGGCGCCCAGGATCGCGCCGTAGCCGAACGTCGTCACGCCGCCCTGCAGGTTCGTGACCGTCCACGTCAGCGCGTACAGGCTCTCGGCGGAGAAGAAGAACGCGATGAGCGGGTTGATCAGTCCGTCGACGGCGGCGTTCACGATGCCCGTGAAGGCGGCACCGATGACCACGGCGACGGCCAGGTCGATGACGTTTCCGCGCAGGATGAACTCTTTGAATCCCTGGATCATGTGCGTGCTTTCAGTGAGCGGCCGACGGCCGAGGTCAGGAACCCGACGGAGCGGGCGAAGCTTTTGCCTCGGTCTTCGATGATGTCGAAGTCGTGCTCTTCGCGCCACTGCCGGCCTCGGACGAGCTCTTCGCCGGCGCCGAGTCCTTCGCCGTGGAGGAGCCGGAGCGCGAATCGGTGCGGTAGAAGCCCGATCCGTTGAAGGTGACCCCGATCGACCCGTACTGCTTGCGCAGCGCGCCCTGGCACTGCGGGCAGTCGGTGAGCGAAGGCTCGGAGAAGGACTGGACGGCGTCGAAGGTGTGGCTGCACTGCGTGCAGGCGTAGGCGTAGGTGGGCATGGATCCTCGGTGGATATCAGTCGGTCAAAGTGACGGTGCGGGTGGGGGTGACGACCCCGGTGACAGGCTGGTCGTGCAGGTCCCGGGGGACCTCGTCGACCAGTTCGGAGTCGAAGACGACGGCGTAGACGGGTGGGCGGCGCTCCATCGAGCCGAGGGTCTTGTCGAAGTAGCCGCGACCCCAGCCCAGACGCGTGCCGTGCATGTCGACGGCGGCCGCGGGGATCACCATGAGGTCGACCTCGTGCACCGCGAGCGGGCTGAGCACCTCGGACACGGGCTCGGGCACGCCGAACGCGGCCTCGACGATCTCCGCCTCGGGATCGGCGACGGTCCAGTCCAGAAGCCCGTCGGCGCGGGTCAGCGGCAGCAGCACGCGGATGCCCCGTTCCACCGCGGCGGAGATGAACTCGCGGGTGCCGGGCTCGATCGTGGTCGACAGGTAGCAGGACATCGTCGTGACGTCGAACCGCTCCACGAGGGCGTCGAGCTGCTCGCGGATGCCGGCGGCGGCGGCCTCGTTCGCCTGCTCGGAGCGCTGCTGACGGCGCTCGCGCAGGTCGGCGCGCATGGCGCGCTTCGCGTCGTCGATGCCGTCACCCATCCTCCGATCATAAATGGGGGACACGGGATGCCGGGCGGCGTCGCCGCGGATCGCTAGAGTGTGCATCATGTCTGCCAACCGCATCAAAGCCGTCATCCCTGCCGCCGGCCTCGGCACCCGCTTCCTGCCGGCGACGAAGGCCATGCCCAAGGAGATGCTGCCGGTGGTCGACAAGCCGGCCATCCAGTACGTGGTCGAAGAGGCGGCCGCGGCCGGTATCGACGACGTGCTGATCATCCTCGGCCGCAACAAGAACAACATCTCCAACCACTTCGACGCGATGCCCGAGCTCGAGGCGGTGCTGCAGAACAAGGGCGACCACGACCGGCTCACGCGGGTGCAGAAGTCGAC
Organism: Microbacterium pollutisoli; assembly: GCF_053586795.1. NCBI lineage: Bacteria > Bacillati > Actinomycetota > Actinomycetes > Micrococcales > Microbacteriaceae > Microbacterium > Microbacterium pollutisoli. The sequence continues at coordinate 946,034 of NZ_JBNYWT010000001.1, read as the reverse complement.
GGCGCTGGCCGACATCCACTATGTGCGCCAAGGTGAGCCCAAGGGTCTCGGCCACGCCGTGTCACGGGCGCGGGCCCACGTCGGCGATGCCTCGTTCGCGGTCCTGCTCGGTGACGACCTGATCGACGAGCGCGATGAGCTGCTGACCACCATGCTCGATGCTCACGAGCGCACCGGGCTCACGGTCGTCGCGCTCATGGAGGTCGACCCCGACCAGATCCACATGTACGGCGCCGCCGCCGTCGAGGCCACCGACGACGAGCGCATCGTGAAGGTCACCGGCCTGGTCGAGAAGCCGAAGAAAGAGGACGCGCCGTCGAACTACGCCATCATCGGCCGCTACGTGCTGCCGCCGAAGGTGTTCGAGATCCTCGAGCGCACCCCGCCGGGCAAGGGCGGCGAGATCCAGCTGACCGACGCGCTGCAGGAGCTGGCGGTCACCGACGGCGTGCTCGGCGTCGTGTTCCGCGGCCGCCGCTACGACACCGGCGATAGGGTGGACTACATCAAGGCCATCGTGCAGATCGCCGCGGATCGAGACGACCTCGGCCCCGACATCCGCCCGTGGCTGAAGGAATTCGCGGCGCAGATCTGACGCCGCCTCGTCGAGGAGTACGCGGGTGGATCTGACGACACCCCGCCAGCACGGACCGATCGCGATCCGCCTCGTACGGCAGCGCGATGCGCGCACCCTGCAGGACGAACTGCTGGGCAACCGGTCGTGGCTGCGGCCGTGGGAGGCGACGAGCCCCGACGGGCCGGTGTCGTTCGACATGCGCGTGGGCATCCGCCGGCTGCTGCAGCAGTACCGTGACGGCGGGGGAGTGCCGCTGGTCATGGAGTACCACGGCCAGATCGCCGGGCAGCTGAACGTGTGGGGCATCGCGCGCGGGTCCCTGGCGTCGGCCACCATCGGCTACTGGGTCAGCGAGCGGTTCGCCGGCCGCGACATTACCCCCACCAGCGTCGCACTGGCCACCGACCTGTGCTTCACGGAGCTGAACCTGCACCGGATGGAGATCTGCATCCGGCCGGAGAACCGGGCCAGCCTCCGCGTCGTCGAGAAGCTCGGTTTCCGCTATGAGGGGCTGCGGCGCCGGTACATCCACATCGACGGGGACTGGCGCGACCACTACGCGTTCGCGCTCGTGCGGGAAGAAGTGCCCGAGGGCGTGCTGCAGCGCTGGATCTCGGGTCGGGCGCCGACGGAACAGGCCGCCGTGCCGCCTGCCGACCGGCTGCCCTCGTGACACGGGAACCTTCGAGTTGAACTCGAACCTCAGACACGCGGTGTGGCGCCGGGCTCGCAGGGCCTGATCCGCTTACCTTTGACCACATGGGTGGGCAGGTTCTCGGTGGCGGGGTGATCGCGTTGGTGGCGGTCGGGCTGTGGCTGATCTACCTGCTGCCGTCGTGGCACGGCCGGCACCAGTACGACGCGGCCGAGCGCAACGCCCTGCGACTGAACCGCGCGCTGCGGGTGCTGGCGGAGACCAGCGAGACCCCCGAAGAGGTGCGGCTCGAGCTGAACGCCCGCACCGCCGCCGCACAGCAGAAGCTGGCCAAGCGCGCCCAGACCGAACGCGAGCAGGCCGAGCTCGACGTCGCCCGCGCCCAGCTGCGTGCCGCACGTGCCGAAGCCGCCGTCGCCAGTGAACGGGCCCGCGCCGAATCTGCCGTCTCGCGGGAACGCGCCCGTGCGGAGGCGCTCGCCGCCCGGGAACGGGCGAAGGCCGAAGCGGTCGCGGCCCGCGAGCAGGCCAAGGCCGAATCCGCGGCCACGCGCGCCCAGATCGCCGCCGCCCGTGAGCGTGCCCGCCGTGAGGCCGCCGCGGCGCTGGCCGAGCCCGCTCTGCGCCGTGCCCAGGCCCGCCGCCGCGTCCGCCTGGCGACGACCGTCCTGGCCGTGGCGGCCGTCGCGCTGACCGGCTGGGGCATCGCACAGGTGATCGCCGGTGCCGGGCAGCTGCTGCTCTGGGCCGGCGTGGCCCTCCTGACCGCGTGCGCGCTCGTGCTCCGGCAGATGGCGGCCGTGCAGCGCCGTGCCGTCGCCCGCGTGGCGCCGGTCGAGGTCGGCCGCACCGTGGCATCGGCCCCCGGCCGGATCATGGACCCCGAGACGCCCTCGTGGACGCCGCGGGAGCTTCCGCGGCCGCTCACCGCGTCGGCGGGCTCGCGCGCCGCCGCCGTGCTCGACGGGGCCGCCGCCCGCGACGCCGTGCGCCGGGCCGCGGTCGACGACGCGATCCGCGAACGGGCCGCGCAGGCCGCGCCGCCGTCGATCGACACCGCACGCCGTGCCCGCCCTGCCGCCGAGACCTTCACCGGCCCCGCCGACGACGCGCAGATCGAAGCGCACGTGCGGTCGCTGCTCGAGCGCCGCGCCGCCGGCCAGTAGGCGGGGTTCACGCTGCCTCCACCATGTGGACGCGGCACGCGGTCAATCGGGTGCCCGCGAGCGTGATAATCTACTTCAGGTTCTTGGGCCTGTGGCGCAGTTGGTAGCGCGCTTCGTTCGCAATGAAGAGGTCAGGGGTTCGAATCCCCTCAGGTCCACCATAAGAGGCTTACTGCAATCGGCGTCCTCGTAAACGCCGCCAGGCAGGTCAAGCCAGAGGTTTGTTAGTTCGGCCAGGCCGCCCTTCGGGGCGGCTTTTGGCGTTTCTGGGCCGCTGTGGCGCGCTGTCGCGGCCAGAGTGGCGGCGCGGGCGGCCTCGGGTGTTGCGCCCGCTGTGAGGGCTTCCCAGCCGCGTTCGGCGGCGAGAAGTTCCCGTAACGGAGAGCGGATGTCGTCGCCGACGACTTCGTCGTGGGCGACGTAGACGTGGGCGAAGACCGCCTGGTTGAGCTTGCGTCGGGTCGCTTCACTGGCGTGGAGATACAGCTCGTAGGGGTTCTCGAGCAGATCGAGGTGGGCGTCGAGGAACGCTCGGCCGCTGGAGAGGTCGCCGTGTACCTCGCTGAGTTGCTCGGTCACGCGCCGCCGGTCACGGGCGATGTCGCGCAGGCGCTGGCGGATGCGTTCTTGCGGGAGCGAGCTATCGGCGGCGAGGTCGAGGAGGTTGTCTTCTTTGACGGTGAGCTGTGCGAGTTGGTCTTCGAGGTTCTTGCGGAGCAGTTGCTGCGCGGCGACCTGGTCGTTGAGCGCGGCTTCGATGTGGTTACGCACGGCGGTGACGAACGCGGGGCTGAGGCTGTCCCGCGTCAAGTAGTTGGCAGGGTTTCTTCGATTTCGAAGTTGGGGATGGTGGGGTCGGCGGTGCCGGCGTAGACGTCGGCGGGCCGGTTCCAAGCGATCGCTTCGTGTGGTCGGACGTGGTTGTAGTCCTGCCGGTAGGCGTTCACGTGCTCGACGAGTTGGAGGCCGTCGTCGATCTCTTCCCGGAACAGCCACTCGTACTTCATCGTCCCGAAACCGCGTTCGCGTGACCCGTTCTGACCGGGCGTGCGGACCCTCGTGCGGACGTGCCGCAGCTCGGGGTGGAGCGCGATGAACGCTTCGAACGTGAACGAGCGGAACGGGCCGCCGTTGTCCGTGATGATCGTCAAGACCGGCAGGAATTCCCCGGTTGCCTCGTCGACCTGACAGTCATCGATCAGCGGGTGGCCGAGCAGCCTCTCGGCTTCGGCGACGGCGAGTTCGACCGCGGTGATGGCGTCGTGCATGTTCGCGGTCGGGGACACGTGCGCGTCGAACTCGTACTTCGCCCAGTAGTCCCCTCACCGTCGCTGCCGACGTGACCGCCGCGGAAGCGATCACGTCGGTTCGCGCGAGTGCGGCGCAGCTGCGCGCCGACGCGCAGTCCGGCGGCTACGTCTACGTCGTCGATGGGCGCGAGCGTCTCGTCGGCGTCGTCGCGTTCCGTGCGCTCGTGCTCGCGCCCGCCGGCACCCTCGTCGCCGACCTCATGGACGACGACGTCATCAGCGTCGCCCCGCTGGATGACCCCGAGCAGGCGGCGCGCACCGTGCTCGATCAGCGGCTGCTCGCGGTGCCCGTCATCGACACCGAACGGCGGCTGCTGGGCATCATCATCGCCGACGCGGCGGCCGACATCGCGCGGGAGGAAGCGACGGAGGACGCTGAGCTCCAGGGCGGATCCCAGCCGCTGGACACTCCGTACCTCCGCGCGTCGCCGTGGCTGCTGTGGCGCAAGCGCATCGTGTGGCTGCTCGTGTTGTTCGTCGCATCCGCCTACACCGCGACCGTCATGCAGCTCTTCGAGGACGAACTCGAAGCCGTCGTCGCGCTCGCCTTCTTCATCCCGCTGCTCATCGGCACCGGCGGCAACACGGGTACCTAGATCACCACGACACTCGTGCGCGCGATCGCGACCGGTCAGGTGCGGATGCGGGACATCGGCCGCGTGCTCGGCAAAGAGATGACGTCGGCGACGCTGGTCGCCCTCACCATGGCGGTCGCCGGGCTCGTGCGGGCGTTCACGCTCGGCGTCGGCTGGGCCGTCATCGCCACCGTGATCCTGACGATCGTCGCGATCGTGCTGTGGGCGGCGTTCATCGCCTCGATCCTGCCGCTCGTGCTCATGAAGACGCGCGTCGACCCCGCGGTCGCGTCGGCGCCGATGATCGCCACGATCGTCGACGGCACGGGACTGATCATCTACTTCCTGATCGCCAAGGCGCTGCTGCCCGAACTTGCGGGGTTGTGACCAACACCGGAGCCGGCCGTCCCGGGTGCGTGCGTCGTCGGTGGTCGGGATCTCGATACGCGCCCTGCGGGCGCTACTCGATCACCGGTGGGACGCGCTGCGCGCTACTCGATCACCGGTAACCGGCGGTCGCCACGACCCGGGAGCGCTGCGCGCCCAGTCCCGACACTCCCATCTCGATCACGTCACCGACGGCGAGGTACGGGAAGCGACCTGACAGCGCGACACCCTGCGGCGTGCCCGTGCAGACGAGGTCGCCGGGCTCGAGCTGCATGTACTGCGACAGGTTCTGCACGATCGTGGGCACGTCGAAGATGAGGTCCGCGGTCGTCGAGTCCTGGCGGGCGTCGCCGTTCACCGTGGACCACAGGCGCAGGTTGCCCGGATCAACCTCGGCAGCGGGGACGAGCGCAGGACCGACGGGGCAGAACGTCGGCGCGCTCTTGCCTTTGGACCACTGCCCGAGAGACGTGACGAGCTGGTGCTCGCGCTCCGAGACGTCGTTCGTGACGACATATCCGGCGATGGCCGCCTCCGCTTCCTCGCGTGAGGCGAGACGGTTCGCGACGGAGCCGATGACGACGCCGAGTTCGACCTCCCAATCGAGCTTCGCGGCGCCCGGGGGGAGGATGACGTCGTCGAACGGCCCGACGACGGTGTTGGGGTGTTTGAAGAACACGATCAGTTCGCTCGGCGGCTCCGCACCCGACTCCGCCGCGTGCGCCGCGTAGTTCTGGCCGATGCAGATCACCGCCGTGGGGCGCGCGATGGGGGCGCCGATCCGTTCGCCCTCGATGCTCGTGGCGGGCAGCTCTCCCGCGACGAGTGCTCGCCGGACACGGTCGATTCCACCGCCCGCGAGGAACGCGCCGTCGATGTCCGCAGCAAGACCGTCGAGGGCATAGGCCACGCCGCCCTCGCGGACGACGGCGCGTTCCTCGCCCGCCGTCCCGACACGCAGGAACTCCACGTCCGTCAGACCTCCGTGGGCAGGGCGACGATCGCGTCGACCTCGACGAGGAACCCGTTCAGGTCGGCCTGGATCGAGGTGCGCGCGGGGTACGGCGTGCCGAGGAACTCCTTCGATACCTCGTTGAATTCGGCCCAGTCGGACATGTCATTGAGGTACACGCCGATGCGGACGGCGTTGCGCATCGACGTGCCCGCCGCCGCGGCAACGGCCTCGAGATTCGCGAACGTCTGCCGCACTTGATCGGCGAACGTCTCGCCGACGATGAAGGCGTCGGGGTTGAACGGGCCCTGTCCGGCGAGGAACAGGAAACCCCCGCTGACGATTCCGGAGGAGTAGGTCCCGGCCGGGGCCGGGGCGGTGGATGCGGTGATCTGCTGCACAGCAGTTCCTTTCTCGTGGTGACGCTAGTGGCGACCCAGGACGGGCCAGATGTCGGCAACGACGTCGTCCTCGATGGCGAAGACGCGCGAGTGCATGTTGGTGAGCCCGCAGGCATGGTTGGGTCGGATGCGGATGAGGTCGCCGACCCGCAGGTGCGACGAACCGCGGATGAACCCGTGCTCCTCGTGCCCGGTGGCGAGCACGCCCCCGCCGGGGGAGACGACGGTGCCGAAGCGGCCATCGCCGTGCATGGAGCCGTCGGAGCTCATGGCCTTGATCCCGGCGTCGATGAGCACGGGCTCGCCGCGCTCGGTGCTGATCACGCGACTGAGCACGGTCATGGCGGTGTCGGCCGGATCGATCGTGCCGATCGCGACCTGGTTCTCGTCCCCGTACACATACGTCCCGGGGCGGGCCTCGGTGATCCCGGGAACGGCCGGGGCAGAACGCGCGCCGGCCGTCGAACCCACCGAGACGCTCGTCAGCTCGAGTCCGTCCGCACGGATGCGCGCCGCGGTCTCGGCGAGGACTGAACCCGCGGCCGTCCCCACCGCCGTGCGGCGTTCGGGATCCGCACCCACGCCCTGGACCTGGCCCTCGTGTGTGAACACGCCCTCCAACCGCAGCCCCGGCAACGCGGCGATCGCCCGCGCGGCCGTGACGGCGTCGGCGGGGTCTACGCCCGTGCGTCCCAGCCCGGAGTCGACTTCGAGGCGGGCCTCGATCTCGATCCCGGCGCTCGCGGCGGCCGCGGAGAGTGGTGCGGCGGATGCGACGGAGTCGACCCCGACGATCAGTCGGGCCTGCTGGGCGACTCGCATCGCGGTCGCGACGCGGTGCGGGCCCACGGGCGGATAGGCCCAGAAGATGTCCGTGAACCCCGCCGCGACGAGTGCCTCGACCTCGGCGCCCGTGGCGGCCGTCAGTCCGACGGCGCCGGCGTCGACCTGCATCCGCGCGATCTGCGCGCTCTTGCTCGTTTTCCAATGCGGGCGCAGCTCGACGCCGAAGCCCTGCGCGAGGTCGGCCATCCGCGCGATGTTGCGACGCACGGTCGGCACGTCGATCAACACAGCCGGTGTCGGCAGTTGCTCGATCGGGCGGCCGATGAAGTCCGAGGCGGCGGTCACGAGGTTTCTCCAGACGGGGTAGGTGGATGCGGGGTCCGCGGCGATCAGGCGAGCGGACCCCGCATCGGATGAGGCTGCGATCAGGCGAGCGGGAACTCGCGCCGCACGTCGAACTGCGAGTAAGTGACGTGGCGGGTGAGCGGATCGGCCGCCTCCGCATACTCGGTCACCGGAAGCAGCGCCCGGGTCTCGCTGCGGAATCGGACGTACGGCTCGGCGAGCGCGACGCCCGCCCAACGGCCGAACTCACCGTTGCTCGCCTCGATGAGCTTGCGGGCGAACGGTCCGCCGTAGCCCTGGCTGACGAAGCAGTCCATCGCCGCGATCTTCCGACCGACCACCGAGGTGATGTCGATGAGGAGGTCGTTGCGGACGCCGTACGTGGACAGCGCATCGTTCGTGAGCACGGGAAGCCCGCCCAGGAAAACCTGCTTGACGTTGACCTCTTCCCTCCCGTCCAGGTTCTTCAGGAACTGGGCGGCGCGGTCGAGCGCGGCGATCAGCGTCATCGTCGCGATCGTGTGCGCCGAGTTGGTCACGACGGGGTTCTGCGGGTAGTCGGCGATGATCACGTCGGGGCGGTGCTTCGCGATCAGTTCGGCGACCTGATCCACCATGTCTTCGCGCACGACGCTGATCGCGTCGTCGTGGTCAAGGAACTCGATCGTGCCGATGCCGATGATGTCGGCCGCGCGGCGCAGTTCGCCCTTCTTGTTCTCGATGATCTCCGCTCGTCCCGCGGCGACGAGGGCCGGGTCCGCGTCCTTTTTGCGGGCTTCCTCGGCGTACACGTTGGGGTGGATGCGTCCGCCGTGCGTGAGGATCACGGCGACGATCTCGTCACCCGCATCCGCGTGCAGTGCCAGCGTGCCACCGCAGTTGGTGATCGTGTCGGCGGGATGGGCGTAGACGGTCATGATGCGCATTGCGTTTTCTCCTGGGTTGGTGGGTCTTCGGTCGGGTGATGGGTGAGGGACGTGCTAGACGGTGGTGACCTTCGTGAGGTGGCGGGCCCGCTGACGTACGGGGTCGGGGAGCGGCGCGGCGGCGACGAGGCGGCGCGTGTAGTCGGTCTGCGGCGCGTTGAGCACCGTCCGGGCGTCGCCCTGCTCGACGATCTCGCCGTGTTGCAACACGACGACGTTCTCCGCGAGCAGTTCGACGACGGCGAGGTCGTGACTGATGAACAGGCACGAGAACCCGAGGCGCTGCTGCAGACCCTGGAACACGTCCAGCACGGCGGCCTGGACCGAGACGTCCAGTGCCGAGGTGGGTTCGTCGGCGATGAGCAGTTCGGGTTCGAGGGCGAGTGCCCGCGCGATGCCGACGCGCTGCCGCTGGCCTCCCGACAGTTCGTTGGGGAACCGGGTTCGCCACGAGGCGGGCAGCTCCACCTGTTCGAGTAGTTCGACGACGCGCGCGCGTCGCGCCGCGCGCGACATCGACTGACGGTGCGCCACGAGAGGTTCGGCGATGCACTCGCCGATCGTCATCCTCGGGTTCAGCGAGGAGGCGGGGTCCTGGAACACCATGCCGTACGTCTCGCGTGCGGCGCGCGCGGCGGCCCCGCGCAGTTCCTGCAGGGCGACACCGCCGACCCGGATGCTGCCCGAGGTGATCGGCGCGAGCCCGACGACGGCCTTCCCGATCGTGGACTTCCCCGAGCCCGACTCGCCGACGAGGCCGACAACCGTGCCCGCGGGCACGGTGAAGCTGACTCCGTTCACTGCGGTGAATCCCGCGCGACGCCACCCCTTGTTGTACTGCACGACGAGGTCTTGCACCTCGAGCGCGGCGGGGACGTCTTCGGTCACGGGAACACGTTCGGACGTCGTGCCCGACGGCTGCGGGACGGCGTCCAGCAGTTTGCGCGTGTACGGATGCTCGGGGGCGGCGAACAGGGCGTGCGTCTCGGCGGTCTCCATGACCTGTCCGTCCTTCATCACGACCACACGGTCGGCCATGTCGGCGATGACTCCCATGTCGTGGGTGATCAGCATGATGGACAGGCTCCGCCGATCGCGCAGTTCGCGCAGCAGCGCGAGGATTTCGGCCTGGATGGTGACGTCGAGGGCCGTGGTCGGCTCGTCGGCGATGATGAGGTCGGGGTCGTTGACAAGGGCCATCGCGATCACGGCGCGCTGGCGCATTCCGCCCGACCACTGGTGCGGGTACTGCTTCGCCCGCTCCGAGGCGTCGAGGACACCGACCTGCGTCAGGGTCTCGACCACCTTCGCGCGCGCCTCTGCACTCGAAGCACGCGGGTGGTGTATGAGGTAGGCCTCCTCGATCTGCTTTCCGATCGAGGCGACGGGGTCAAGCGTCGTCATATGGTCCTGGAAGACCATGGCGATCCGGCGGCCGCGGATGCTGCGCATCTTGCTCGGCGCGAGCGACGCCAGGTCGACGCCTTCGAACTCGATGCTGCCGCTGACGATGCGGGCGCCGGAAGGGAGGATGCGCAACACGCTGAGCGCGGTCATGCTCTTGCCGGAGCCGGACTCGCCGACGACGCCGACGATCTCGCCCGGATGGATCTCGAGCGCGACATCCTCGAGGATGCGCACCGTTCCCTGCGGGGTCGAGATGTCCAGGGTGATGTCGCGCACGGCGAGCAGCGCGGGGGAAGTCTCGTTCGTCATGTCAGTTGTTCTTCCGAGGATCGATCGCGTCGCGGATGCCGTCGCCGACCGCCATCGCAGACAGGACGGTGACGGCGATCATGACGCCCGGCGGCACCCACAGCCACGGCATCGAGGACAGAACGGTCAGCGACTGCGCTTCGTTGAGCATGTTTCCCCAGCTGGACTGCGGCGGTTGGACGCCGGCGCCCAGGAACGACAACGAGGACTCCAGCAGGACGGCTTCCGCCACGAGCAGGGTCGCCGAGACCACGATGGGGGGGAGCACGCCCGGCACGAGGTGCCGGAAGAAGATGAAGCCGGTGCGCGACCCGAAGGCGCGCGCGGCCTGCACGAACTCCTCCTCGCGCAGGCTCAGGACGACACTGCGGGCGATGCGCGCGGGTGACCCCCACGCGAGCAACGCGATCACCAGGATCAGCATGGGCACGCTCGGTCCGATAACGCCCGCGAGGACGATGATCACGAGGACGGCGGGCACCGACAGCATGATGTCGATGAGGCGGCTGAGGATCGTGTCGATCGCTCCACCGAACCACCCGGCGGCGACGCCCGCGAGGGTTCCGATCACGACGGCCATGAGGGCCGCCGAGAATCCGACGAGCAGCGAGATCTGCCCGCCGGCGAGAAGTCGGCTGAGCACGTCGCGCCCGGTCGAGTCCGTGCCGAGCCAGTGCTCGGGCGAGGGCGGCTGGCGGACTGCGGTCAGGTCGATCGCCGTGGGGGAGTAGGGGCTGATCCACGGCGCGAGCACGCTCACGATCACCGTGATCAGCAGGATGACCAGCCCGACGACGGCGGTCGGGTTGCGGAGGAACCGCCGGACCGCGAGCTTGTCGGGAGAGGTCGTCTCGGCGACCTCGACGAGGTTGACCGTCGAGGTGGACAGGAGACTGGGGCGTTTCATCATCGTGCCGTCCTCACCCTCGGGTCGATGAACGAGTAGGACAGGTCGGCGATCAGGTTGCAGACCAGGACGAGCACGGCGATGTAGAGGCCGAACCCGATGAGGATGGGGTAGTCGCGGTTGGTCAGGGCGTAGATCGCGAGTTGCCCCATGCCGGGCCACGCGAAGATCTGCTCGAGCACGACCGCGCCCGACAGCGTGACCGGGATCGTCATCGCGAGCACCGTGATCAGCGACATGAGACTGTTGCGGAGCGCGTGGCGCAGCGCGCGGGCGGGTGTTCCGCCCTTCGCGATGATCGTGCGGACGTAGTCCTTGCCGAGCTCTTCCAGAACGCCGCTGCGCACATAGCGAATGAATGAGGCCGAGATCGCGAGGGCGAGCAGCCCCACGGGCATGATCATGTGGAGTATCAGGTCGCCGAGGCCGTCTTTGCCCACACTGTGCATTCCCGAGGAGGGCAGCCAGTGGAGCTTGACGGCGAAGACATAGATCGCGAGCATTCCGAGGAAGAAGCTCGGAACGGCGATCGCGATGACGCTGACCGTGCTGATCGCGTAGTCGGCCACCGTGTTGCGGCGCACGGCCGCGATCACCCCGGCGGGCACCGCGATGATGAGCCCGATGAGGAGCGCGCTCCCCATCAGCAGGACCGTCGGGCCCAGCCGGTCGGCGAGAAGCTCGCCGACCGGCCGGCCGTTCGTGTAGGAATAGCCGAGGTCACCCGACATCAGCGCGCCGAACCACCGGACGAACTGCACCGCGATCGGCTGGTCGAGACCGAGCCGTTCACGGACCGCCGCGGTGTAAGCCTCTCGATCCTCACCCAGCACGTCCGGAGGCACCATCATTTCGACGGGGTCGCCGGGGGCGAGGCGAACGAGGGCGAACAGTCCCACCGCGATGAGCAGGAAGACGGCCACGCTCGAGAGAAGACGTGTGATGAGGGACCTCAGCATGGGATCAGTCCGTCACCGTCCAGTCTGCGGCGTTCCAGAACCCGTTGGCGAAGTCGCCGTGCGGTTCAAACCCCTGCAGACGGTCACTGGCGGCCCACAGTGTGGAGGGCACGTAGAGCCACAGGTAAGGAACCTGCTCGTTGTCGAGGCGTGCCGCATCCTGGTAGATCGCGGCGCGCTCGTCCGGATCGGCAGTGATCGCGCCCTCGTTCAGCAGCGCGTCGAGCTCCGGGTTGCAGAACAGCGACGTGTTGCCTCCCGCGGGGTAGACGCGGTCGCAGAGCAGCGCGTTGGCAGACACCGTGGGATCGGGCGTGTAGGTTCCGCCACCCGAGATCATCAGGTCGTATTCCGCGTTCTCGATCATGCCCAACTGGTTCGCGCTCTCGATCTGGTTGGCGACGGCGTTGATGCCCGCCGTCTTCAGGTTCTCGAGGACGACTGCAACGGCCGCATCGCGATCCGCGGTGCCCGGGATCCAGCTGATCTTGAGCTCCTGAGACATGTCGAATCCGGCCTCGGCGAGGAGTTCGGCAGCCTTCTCGGGGTTGTACTCGTACTTCTCGAGGTCATTCGGGAGAGCCCAGGGGGTCATGATCGTGCTGTTGATCGCGTCACCGTTTCCGCCCAGGACGCCGGCGATGATGCCGTCGCGGTCGATCGCGTAGAGGAACGCCTGACGGATGCGCTCATCCGGGAACTTCTCGAAGTTCACGAGAAGGCGCAGGAAGCCTGGCGAGGGAGCCGACGTGACCGAGACGCCGTCGAGCGCTTCGACCGTGCCGAGGTCTTGCGGTGAGATCTGGACGAGATCGATCTCGCCGGTCGCCAACTGGGCCGTGGCGACGTCGCTCGTCAGCATCTGCAGGTAGAGCGTATCGATGCCCACTTCGGACCAGTAGTTGGGGTTCGCCTCGAGAATGACGTTCTCGTCGACGTTGAACTCCTTCATGATGTACGGCCCGGAGCTGACTGTCGGCAGCTTGAAGAACTCGTCCTCCATGATCGCGCCGGGGGCGACCTCGCCGAGCACGTGCTCGGGGAGGATCCCGTAACCGCCGCCGAACAAGGCGAGGAATCCAGGTGTCGCGTCCGTCAGCTCGATCGTGACGGTCTGATCATCGGTCGCGACGATGCCCGAAACGGTGTCCGCGGCACCTGACTGCACGTCCTCGAATCCCACGACGCCGCGGAACGGCGCCGTGTTGGCGCTGGCGACCTCGGGGTTGGCGAACAGGTTGTACGTGAAGACGACGTCCTCTGCCGTAAGCGGTTCGCCGTCGCTCCACTGGAGCCCGTCGCGCAGGTGGAAGGTGTACGTCTTGGCGTCGTCCGACATGTCCCACGACTCGGCGAGCCGCGGAACCGGTTCGAAGTCGGGGCCGACGTTGAACAGCCCGTTGTAGACGAGCGACATCGTGAGCTGCTCGGCACCTTGGCCCGGCGCCAGCGGGTTGAACTGGACCGGCTTCTGGTAGAGGTAGAGGCTCGCCGACGTCGGGTCGTCGACGGGTCCTTCGCTCTCATTGGTGCTGCCACTGGTGCAGCCGGCCAGCAGGGCCGTGGTCAGGCCGAGCGCGACTGCGCCTGCGGCGATACGGGTTCGCATGGTTGCTCCTCGTGATTGCGATGTGGGTGATTGCTTTGTTGTGATGCGGTGTTGCTATTCCGGGCGGCTGTCGGCCGCCACGATCGGGGTGACCAGGGAACCAAGTCCCTGGACTTCGGCGACCATGCGGTCACCGGGCTTGAGGAAGACGCCGGTGGTGGCACCGACACCGGACGGCGTGCCGGTCATGATCACGTCGCCGGGGTTGAGGGTCATCAGTCGCGAGCTGAAGGAGACGAGCTCGGCAATGGTGTGCACCATGTCGGTCGAGCTGCCGCGCTGCATGATCTCGCCGTTGACCTCGAGCGTGAGTTCGAGATTCTGCGGGTCGGGCACTTCGTCGGCGGTGACGAGATACGGGCCGATCGGCGCCGATCCGTCCAGCCACTTGCCTTCCAGCCAGTCGAAAAATCCCGTCCAGGCCTCGCCGTCGCGTTCGATGCCCAGGTCGAGGCTTCGCGCCGAGATGTCGTTGCTCGTGGCATAGCCGAAGACGTGGTCCAGCGCCGCATCCACCGTCACATCCCGCGCCTGCCGACCGATCACGACCGAGATCTCGACCTCCCAGTCGAGCTGCTGCGTGATCGGGTTGAGCGCGACGGGCGCATCGGGCCCGGTGATCGCGGTATCCGGTTTCAAGAACAGGCGCGGCGTCGCGGTCTTCTGGTCACGGGAGGCGTGACCGGCTTCCTTGACGTGCTCCTGATAGTTCGCGGCGACCGCGATGACTTTTCCGGGCGCCAGGAGCGGAGCGAGGATGCGCGCACCCGCGAGCGGGCGGCGGCCGACCTCGGCGGTTGCGGCCTCGCCCCGCACCACCCCCATCAGGTCGCCGTCGCCGGTCACGATCACGTCATCGCCCGCGACGTATCCGTGGCGCACGGTGCCGTCGTCGTCGAATGTCATCCACTTCATGCTGTTGAGTCCTCCGTCACCAGGTGGTCGATACGGTCTGTGCGGATCGCGCGGAGTCGGCGATCGCGGAAAGGATCGCGGCGGTCTCGCCGGGCGCGACATCCGGCCCGGGAACACCGAAGGGAACGCGGGTCGTCCCGGTGGCGGTGCGCACGTCGAGCGCTGGTCGCAGGAGGTCGACGAACACGGAGCCGTGCGTGCCGACGAAGCGGGCCGTTGCCCGCACGTATTCGCGGTGCGCACCGGCGACGACCGACACGTGGGCGTTCACGACGACGGTCCGCTCGGTTCGTCCGAGGAAGGTGACGGCCCCGCCGTCGGCCGTCGCGTGTGACTGGAGGTCGACGGATGCGGGACCCGTCGCCCGCCGCAGGATGTCGATGGCGGTGGGTCCGACCATGCCGAGTGCGTCTCCGCCGCCCGCCGACGTGTCGGCGACGACGAGGTCCACTGCCACGGAGCGCAGTAGGCCGATCTCGGCGCCGCGCACCGCGGTGAGGGCGCGAGACAGTCCGGGGTGGGCGGCGAGGTTCATGCCGATGCTCCGATCCGGATCGTGCGGGACTCGCGCAGCGACTCCTCGGACGCCACGGCGATGTCGACCGCGTGGATCGCCGCCGACAGCGGGGGAACCACCTCGCCGTCACCACGGATCGCGGCGACGAACGCCTCGAGTTCGCGGACGAACGCGCGGTCACCGGCGCCGTCGACGCCCCACGCCGTGAGACCTGTGTCGGTCCAGGCGAGCACGCCCTCGGCGTCCCACGTGCGCGAGACCACGCCCTCGGTGCCGACAACGGTGAGCTCGAGGTAGCCGGCGCTCCGGGGTCGCTCCCCGCGGCTGATCTCGCACACGGCGGCTGCGCCGCCGTCGAAGCCGAGTTCCATGACGAGGTAGTCGTAGATGTCGAGCGCTTCGCTCGTGGCGTGCTGCCCGGCGGAGAAGACGCTCGTGGCGGGCTCGCCGATCCACCACGTCGCGAGGTCGACGAGGTGGACGCCGTTGTGCAGGGAGTGTCCTCCCGACAGCTCGGGGTTCAGTACCCAGGACTGCCATCCCGGCCAGATCCAACCGCCGTTGATGACGATGCGGACGAAGCGCGGGACGCCGATGTCGCCGCGATCGATGACGCGGCGGATGGCCAGGCTCTGATCGGTGAAGCGGTGGGTGTGACCGACCGCCAGGGCGAGACCGCGCGCCGTTGCCTCCGCCGCAAGGGAGCGTGCACCCGCGCCGGTCAAGGCGAGGGGCTTCTCCATCAGCAGGTGCTTTCCGGCCGCGAGCACCTGCAGGCCGAGCTGCTCGTGCGTCATGTTCGGAGTGCAGACGATCACGGCCTCGACCTCGTCGTCGTCCAGCAGCTCCTCCACGCTGCCGTAGCCCGCGCATCGTTCGAGGTGGGCGACCTCGGCGGCGTGGTCGGCGGCGACATCGCACACGGCGACGAGCGTCGCGCTCGTCATGGTGCGCAGTGCGGCCATGTGCGAGAGTGCGATGCCGCCGACCCCCACGATTCCGACGCCCAGAGGCGTTCCATGCTCAGTCACTGCTGTCCCTTTCTGATGAGCCGTCCCGGACGCGCCGCGGTGGGGCGCCCGGAGGCGATGACGGCGGAGCCGTTGACGTAGACGTGGTCGAGTCCGACGGAAGGCTGCGCCGGCCGCGAGAACGTCGCCGGCGAATCGAACGTGCGGTCGTCGAGCACGATCACGTCGGCGCGGTGTCCGGGGACGAGGCCGCTGGCAAGCCCGACGCGAGCAGCCGGTGCGGTGGTCAGGCGCCGGACGGTCTCGCCGAGGGGCGTACCGTGCCCGCGCAGTCGCCGGTATCCGGAGGAGAAGGCGCCCCAGGAACGGGGGTGGGCGGCGGATGCGCTGTGGCTGCGGTTCAAGGCAGTGCCGTCGGAGGCGATGCTGATCCAGGGCGTTGCCAGCGTCAGCTCGACGTCGCTCCACCGGCCGCTTTCGACCGCGACATCGACGAGACCGCCGTTCGCGATGAGTAGGTCGACAAGCCGCATCCACGGGTCGCCGGCGTCGGCAGTGAGATCGCGGCCCACCGCGTCAGGAGTGCGCGCGGCCTTCATCACGATGATCTGGTCGGGGGAGTAGCCGGCGGAACGGAGGAGTCCCGCGACCGCGGTCGGGTCGGTGAGGCAAGCGGCCACAACGGCGTCGGGGCCCGCGGCACGCAGTTCGGGAGACAGCAGTTGGATCAGCGTCGTGTGCCCGTGCACGTACGGGTAGGCGTCGGCGGCGATGTCCTTCGACGTCCGCAGCGCCTCCAGGTGCGCGAGCACATCCGTGAAGCGGTCCCCCTCGCCCGAGCCGGAACTCAGTCCGCGCAGGTGGGAGATCTGCAGGCGCGGTCCCTCGTCGCCGAGGGCGTCGGCCAGTTCGTCGATCGAGGCGCGCAGGGCGCTCGTGCGATAGTCGCGCAGGTGCGCCGACAGGACGCCGTCGTGCGCGGCGACGACGCGCGCGACCCGTGCCAGCTCCCGAGCATCCGCCGACTCTCCGGGCGCATACATCAGTCCGACGCTCGCGCCCACGACCCCCGCCGCGAACGCGTCCTCCATCTCGCGCTCGAGCCGCGCCAACTGGTCGTCGTCGAGGCGTTCGGTGCGCGTGCCGGCGGCGGCGAACCGGGCCGAACCGTGCCCGATGTGGGCGGCGACGTTCGTGGTCGTGGGGCAGTCGTCGAGCGCCCGCATCCATCCCGCGACATCGGTCCAGGTCCACCCCAGATCCGGGGTGACGTCGATCGTGCTGATGACGCGCGCGAGCCCCGCGGCATCGTGCCCGTCCGGAGCCGGCGTCATGCCGCAGTTGCCGACGACCTCGGTCGTGATGCCCTGCGTGATGCGGCTCTCGTTCTCCGGGTATTCGAGGAGGCTGAGGTCGGAGTGGCAGTGGATGTCCACGAATCCCGGCGCGACGATGCGGCCCGTGCAGTCGATGATCTCCGCGTCGTACCCGCCGCCGGGCCGTTCCTCGGCGCGAACGACGGCGGCGATCGTCTGCTCGGCGATGATCACATCGCCGAGAAACGGCTCACCGCCGAGCCCGTCGGCGACAAGGCCTCCGCGCAGTACGGTCCGGGAGATCGTCGACATGTCAGACGGCGGCCTTCGCGGTCTCGAAGAGTCCCTCGCGCGCCATCGCGGGAAGCACGTCCGCCGCCTGCGCGAGCGTCCGATCGATGTCGGCCTCCGTGTGCGCGAGCGAGATGTGGTTCCGCTTGAGCGCCATCGGGTACATGAACGAGCCCTTGTCGATCATGCGGCGGTGGAACGTGGCGTACGCCACGTCGTTGTTGCGCAGCAGATCGCGGTACCCGCGGACCTCCCCGTCGAGGAAGTAGGGGATGAACACCGACCCGAGTCCGGTCATGCGGGCGGCGATGCCGTGCTCGTCGGCGATCGCCTGAAGTCCCGTGCGCATTCGGTCGCCGAGGCGATACACGTGACCGTAGAAGTCGACCGCGGGATCCTTGAGCACCGTGATCGTCGCGATCGCCGCCGCCATCGAGGCCGCGTTGCCGTTGAACGTGCCCGCGAGCATGACGGAACCGCCCGCGGGCGTGAAATTCGTCATGAGTTCGGCGGTACCGGCCAGGCCCGCAACCGGGAAGCCGTTGCCCATCGCCTTACCGAAGGTGGTGAGGTCGGGCATCACGCCGCAGACCTCCTGATAACCGCCGAGCGCGTGCCGGAAGCCCGTGATCACCTCGTCGAAGATGAGGACGGAGCCGTGCGCGCGCGTGATGTCGCGCAGACCCTGCAGGAACGACTGCTCGGGGAGCAGGGCGCCGACGTTGTGCGGCACCGGCTCGAGGATCACGGCGGCGATCTGGTCGGGATACTGCGCGAACAGCTCTTCCACCGAGGCGAGGTCGTTGAACTCCGCGATGAGGGTGTGGTCGACGGCATCGTCCAGGATGCCGGACGAGTTGGGGTCGCGGCGCCACGCACGATCGGGTGTCGAGATGACGTTGCGGGCGAGCGCGTCATAGGAACCGTGGAAGCAGCCCTGGAACTTCAGGATGTAGGGGCGACTCGTGGTCCCGCGCGCCAGTCGGACCGCCTGGAACGTCGCCTCCGATCCGCTCATGGTCGTGATGACCATGTCGGCGCTCGGAATCGCATCCACCATCAGCTGTGCGGCCTGCACCTCGAGCTCGGTCGTGCCCAGACCCACGAGGTCGATGTCGGCGATCGCGCGCGTGACGGCGTCGTTGACGCGCTCATCGGTGTGCCCGAGCAGGATCGCCCCGAACGCCGCGTGATAGTCCGTGTAGGCGACGCCGTCCATGTCGGTGATGGTCGCCCCGTGGGCCGACTTCCACGCCCAGGGGGACCCGATGCTGCGGGTTGCGGAGTTCACTCCGCCCGGAATGATGCGCTCTGCCGCCTCGGCGAGGCGGCGGGAGACGGATGTCACGTGGTGCTCCTTTGGTGCGATGAGGGTGGGTCAACGGGAGGGGTTCCGACACGGGGGTCGGCGAGTTCGAGCATCCGCAGCGCGTCGCAGTGGATGATCCGCTCGATCGTCTCGTCGGCCACGAACGGCAGGTTTCCGGCTCGGAAGCGCGCGATCGAGCGGAGGTTCGCGATCGCCTCGACGGGGGTCCACAGCGGGTAGTCGGAGCCGAAGACGAGCTTGTCGACCGTGTGCCACTCCTGGGCCCCGACGAGCGCGAAGAACGCATCCATCGGTCGCGAAGGGACACCCGACACGTCGGCGAAGACCCGCCGGTTCTTGCGCAGCACCACGTTCGTGTCCCGCTGCCACGGGTGACCCATGTGGGCCATCACCTGGGTCAGGTCGGGGTGTCGCCGGGCGACCTCATCGATCACGAGCGGCTGGCTGACGGCGAGCCGGCCGATGGGGCTGGGGGTCGCGCCCATGTGCCAGAGCGCGACCATGCCGTGCGCCGTGAGCGTCGTGTAGAAGTCGTCGAACTCGGGTGCGAGCGGATCGAACAGCGAGAGGACGGGATAGAGCTTCACTCCCTGGAATCCGAGCGTGATCGCCTCGTCGAGCTGGTCGCGCCAGTCCGCGTCGAGTGGATCGATCGAGCAGAACGGAATCGCGGGTGTCTGCATCTTCGAGACGAAGTCGGCGACGAAGGCGTTCGGCGTGCGCACACCGGCCTGTGAGGCGGCGAGGCCGAACACGATCGCGACGTCGACTCCCGCATCCCGCATCACCGTGTCGTACGACTCCGGCGTCACGACGGGGTACGGCTCGCCACCGTACGCGCCCTGCCAGTGGTCCTCGTGCTCGTGACCCCAGTGCTCCGGCTGGTGGCAGTGGCTGTGCACGTCGACGATCACGAGAGAGCCATCCGGGTGCGCAGGGGCGTGAGCGCGGCGTCGAAGTCCGGCAGGGCGGCGAGCTCGGCGGCAGCCGCGGTCAGGACGGGCAGCAGGCTCTCGCGGGCGGACTCGTCCAGTTCGCCGCTGGGAGCGGAGACCGACAGCGCCAGTGCGGGCGCATCCTCTGTCGGCAGGAGGACGGCCATGCAGGTGACGCCGCGGTTGCGCTCTTCATCGTCGACGCTGAACCCGGCCGCGCGGATGCGTTCGAGCTCGGCGACGATTCCCGCGCGCGTCGTGATGGTGCGCGGGGTCCAGCTGGGGTAGGGCTCCACGTCCGGCAGATGAGCGTCGATCGCCTCGTCGGGCAGCAGCGACAGGAGGAGCTTCCCCAGTCCCGTGCAGTAGGCGAAGTCGAGCATGCCGCCAGTGGCGAACCGCAGAGCGCGCTGCGGTTCGGCGACGTGCAGGTGGAGGACGGAGGGCCCTTCCAGCACGCCGAGGTTCGCGGTGAAGCCCACGTCGTCGGCGAGTCGGCTGAGGACGGGCGCCGTGATCTCCGCCATGCTCGGCGGCCGGTACCCCTCAGCGATCTCATGGATCGTGTGGCCGATCGAGTACGCCGGGGGCTCGCCGGAGCGGCGCACGAATCCTTCTTCCTCCATCACGAGCAGGAGGCGGACCACCGTCGACTTCGGCACGTCGAGCTGGCTCGAGATCGCGGCCAGCGCCAGCGGGGCGGTCGCCTTGCCGAGGAGGCGGAGAGTCGCCATTGCACGGGTGAGCCCCTGCGAGTGGTACGACGTGGCACGCTGTTCCATGTCGGCAACTGTAGGTGAACGGTCTCAACATGGAAAGGGGTTCCATGTAAACAATGGGTAACGCGACATGGAACGCCGGATGTGTGCCGCGCGATGGTGCGGCACGGTGTTGCCTCGCGCACCCGCGCAACGGGGTGAGCGAGAGTCGTGCCTCTGCGGAGGCCGGCTCAGCCCCGCGCGGCCGCCGGTTCAGCCCCGCGCGGCCGCAGATTCAGACCAGGGCGGGCGTCCGCGTCCCGCCCGAAAGGCGCTCAGCCGCCAGGCCCTCCGCGGCGGCGAGCGGCGTGATTCCGCGCGTCCGCGCCTCGTTGAAGATCCGGCGCACGGTGTGGCCGATCCCCGCGACGCGCTGCATGATCTCGGGGCGCGTGCCCAGGCGCTTGGCTTCCAGGTCGAGGTAGATGACCCCGCCGGCGTTGACGACGAAGTCCGGGGCGTAGAGGATGCCCCGCGCCGCGAGCCGGTCGGCACCGTCATGGTCCGCGAGCGGGTTGTTCGCGGGGCCGCACACCGCGCGCGCGTCCAGTTGGTCGATGACCTCGTCGGTCAGGATGCCGCCGATCCCCGCCGGAACGAATACGTCTTCAGCTACGCCAACCAGTTGGGGGCGCGGCAGGGTGCCGGTGCGGTGTACCTATCGGCGCACCACCCCGACATCATGAAGTTCCTCGACACCAAGCGCGAGAACGCGGACGAGAAGATCCGCATCAAGACGCTCTCGCTCGGCGTCGTCGTGCCCGACATCACGTTCGAGCTCGCCAAGAACGGCGAGGACATGTATCTGTTCTCGCCCTACGACGTGGAGCGCGTGTACGGGGTGCCCTTCGGTGACATCTCGGTCACCGAGAAGTACCGCGAGATGGTCGATGACCCGCGCATCAAGAAGTCGAAGATCAACGCGCGCGAGTTCTTCCAGACGCTGGCTGAGATCCAGTTCGAGTCGGGCTATCCATACATCATGTTCGAGGACACGGTGAACAAGGCCAACCCGATCAAGGGTCGGATCAACATGTCGAACCTGTGCTCCGAGATCCTCCAGGTCAACACGCCGACCACCTACAACGAGGACCTCTTGCTGCCATCCGCACCAGTCGCGAACTCAAGTGGGGGATACCCGCGATGCTCGCGCTTCCCTACGTCCTGATCGCCAGCCACTGCTCTAGCTCGGCAGCCGACGGCGGCCCCGGTTGGCTCCACCTCGTCGTCCTGTGGGCCTGCTGGAACGCACTGAAGTTCATCCTCATGGGACCCGTGAGCGTCGTTCTGCTCATTCGCGCGCGCCTGCGCGAGTCCGCGATCCGTCGTCACCAGCGCCACGACTCGCTCGTCGAGGCAAGCCCCCGTGAGCCAGCTCTTCATGTCTAGGCTCAGCCGCCCACGGCAGCGGTTGCCGTGATGCGCGAACGACGGCCCCCACCCGGCCGGATCACGACACCGTGTGAAGCGAGCGCTTGCCGGACCGCCTGGGGCCCTGCCCCGACCTTCACGCCGACCTCTACCAGCGTCAACCCGCTGAGGTAGAGGTCGGCTGCTTCGTGGATGCGGGAGGGATCGAACCGTCCACGGCGGATCGTCACCTCCCGCGGGGTGAGGTGGGTGGCGACCGTGCGGCGGTTCACGCCGAACACGGATGCCAGCTCCACGAGCGTCGCGCCCTCGCGGTACTGCGCCACCAGATCGTCGATCTGCTCCGGGCGAAGGAGGGTTTGAGCCATCCCAAGTGATCGCACCACTCGACCCCTGGAGTCGGTAACGGTGGGCTCAGAGGAGCGCTGGTCGTGGTTGTAGAAGCCCCGTGACCTGCGCGAAGACAAGGTTCTCAGATGTGGGCAGGGGTTCTCAAACTCTCTACGGAGGTCCACCAATCGAGAAACGCGATAAATGCCCAGTCTGATGACGGGGCATTTTTCGTGTCTGGACGTGTGCCGCGGGCTGTGGTGGGGCATATGACGTCACCCGTGAGAGCGGGCGGCGGCCGTAGCCCAGAGGGTGTTGACCCCGTGATTGAACAGGTGTTTAATCCGGAACGTGAGTTCACCCGCACGGCGCCCACAGGCGGGTCCGCAGACCGCCGATCGCATTCGCGATGCGGCCGTGGCGGCGTTCGCCGCCCAGGGCTTCGAGCGCACGACCATCCGCACCATCGCGGCCGCCGCCGGCGTCTCCGCAGGGTTGGTGATCCACCACTTCGGCTCGAAAGAGGACTTGCGGGCGGCGTGTGACGACTACGTGTTCGACTCGCTCACCCGGAAGAAGCGCGAGAACGCCGACCAGGCCCCGTCGCTCGTCGCAGCCGCGATCTTCAACGACGACCGGATGCGCACGCACGCCGACTACCTGGTCAAGTCCCTCCTCGATCCCTCGGAACAAGGGCAGCGCTTCTTCGACCACTACATCGACCTGACCGAGCAGCTCATCGAGGACGGCTTCGCCGGATACGTGCTGCGGCGGGCAGAGGACCGGCGGGCGCAGGCCGCCGCCCTCGCCATGCTGGGACTGGCGCCGATGATGCTGGAGCCCCGCATCCGACACGCGCTGGGCACCCGCGACCTCCCCGAGTCCATGGCCCGGCTCATGCCCTACCTGTCGGATCTCTATCAGCACGGATTCATCGAGGCGGTCCCCGACGGCCAGGTGGCCTCCGGCCCCCGGGCCACACCGGGAAGCCAGCACGACCCGCCCGCCGCGCCCGCAGAACAGAAAGGAACACCCCCGACGACAGAAAGCGAATCATGACCCCTGCACGTTCGGGCGATGCCCCGGCATCCGCCCTCAGCATCAGCGATCTCCACAAGAGCTTCGGCGCGGTGCGCGCCCTCGACGGGCTGGACCTCGAGGTCGCACCCGGCGAGGTCCACGGGCTGCTCGGCCCCAACGGCGCCGGCAAATCGACCACCATCCGTATCCTGCTCGGCATCCTGCGGCACGACGCAGGGCACGTGCGGGTGCTGGGCGGCGACCCGTGGAACGACGCCGTCGCTCTGCATCGCCGGCTCGCCTATGTGCCCGGCGACGTCGAACTGTGGCCCGGCCTCACCGGCGGCGAAGCCATCGACCTGTTCGCCCGGCTGCGCGGCGGCGTGAACACCCGAAAGCGCGATGAGCTCATCGAGCGCTTCGACCTCGACCCCCGGAAGAAGGGGCGCACCTACTCCAAGGGCAACCGGCAGAAGGTCGCGCTCATCTCCGCGCTGGCATCCGATGGCGACCTGCTGCTGCTCGACGAGCCCACGGCCGGTCTCGATCCGCTCATGGAAGCCGTCTTCCAGGAGTGCATCCGCGAGGCCAAGGCCGAGGGGCGCACCGTGCTGCTGTCCAGCCACATCCTCGCCCAGGTCGAGGTGCTCGCCGACCGCATCTCGATCGTCCGCAACGGACGAGTCGTCGAATCGGGCACCCTCACCGACCTGCGACACCTCTCGCGGACCGCGGTGACCGTGACGACCGCGGTCCCCATCGTCGGGCTGGCCGAGCGCGCCGGTGTGCACGACGTGCGCCAGGAGGGCGGCCGGCTGCGCTTCGACGTCGATGCACACCACCTGCCCGAGATCATGCGGGAACTGTCGTCCCACGACGTGCAGGCGCTCACCGCCTCGCCGCCCACCCTCGAGCAGCTGCTGCTGCGCCACTACGGGGACGACCTGACCCGGAGCGCCTCATGAGCGCCATGGCGACGGCCACCCGGCGGGCATCCTCGCACCCCTCCCCGTCCGGCGGTGCGGGCGGCGGACCCCTCACCGGCATGGGGGAGCTGCTGCGATTCCTGCTGCGACGCGACCGGGTGCGGCTACCCGCATGGGTGCTCGGCCTGACGCTGCTGCTCGCCTACTTCGCCAACGCCCTCGGGCTCGTCCTCGACGACGAATCCCTGCGCAGCTTCGCCGCGTTCGCAGCCAACCCGGTCATGGCTCTCATCGGCGGGCCCGGATACGGGTTCGACGACATCACCCTCGGCAGATTCCTGGTCGGGCTGTACGGCGTTTTCCTCATGATCGGGGCGGCGCTGATGAGCATCATGACCGTGACCCGGCACACCCGGCTCGAAGAGCAGACCGGGCGGGCCGAGCTGGTGCGCGCGAACGTCGTGGGCCGGCACGCACCGCTGGCCGCCGCCCTGGTGCTCGTCGTCGGCATGAACGTGGTGATGACCGGGCTCATGGCCGTCACCTTCCAGGTGTCCCCGGCGGCGGGACCGCTGTCGTCCGGCGTGCTGTTCGCCTGCAGCATCGGTGCAGTCGGCCTCGTCTTCGCGGGCGTGGCCGCCGTCACCGTCCAGTTCTCGCCGTTCTCCCGCGCGGCATCGGGGATCGCGGGCGCCGTGCTTGCGGGAGCCTTCCTCGTGCGCGGGCTCGGGGACATGTCGAGAGTGCAGGACGGGGACCTGGCGTGGCTGTCGTGGCTGTCGCCGTTCGGGTGGTCACAGCAGACGGCCCCGCTCACACTCGACCGATGGTGGCCGCTGCTGATCTCCCTCACGGCGTTCGTCGTGCTCGCCGCCGCCGGGTTCGCGCTGCAGTCGCGGCGCGATCTGGCCGCGGGCATCCTCCCCGATCGCCTCGGAGGAGCCGCCGCGCCGGCCTGGCTGCGGGGCCCGGTCTCCCTCGCGTTCCGGCTGCAGCGCGCCGCGTTGGCCTGGTGGTCACTGGCCCTCCTGGTGGCGGGACTGACCTTCGGCGCCTTCGTCCAGCCGATGGCCGAGAACGCGGCGGGGATGCCGGAGGTGTTCCTGCAGGCCTTCGGCGGCGCCGAGGGCATGATCGACGGGTATCTCGGGTTCATGGGCGTGTACTTCGCGATGATGGTCGCCGTCCAGGCGATCCTCGCGGTGCAGGCACTGCGGGGGGAGGAGCAGGAGGTGCGCACCGAGCCCGTGCTCGCCGCCGCCGTGTCACGCAGCGGCTGGCTGCTCTCGTGGGTGCTGGTGTCCGGGGTCGGCGCCGTGTGGCTGCTGACCCTCGCCGGACTCGGCACCGGGTTGGGCGCCGCGCTCGCGACCGGTGACGGGGACCTGTTCGGCCCGGTGCTGTGGGGGCACCTCGTCCACGCGCCCGCAGTGTGGGTCCTGCTCGCCGGCACCGCCGCGCTCTACGGTGCCGCGCCGCGGCTGATCGGACTGCTCTGGATCGTGTTCGGGTACGGGGCGGTCGTGAGCCTGTTCGGTGACATGCTGCAACTGGAGGACGGGGTGCTCGCCACCTCGGTCTTCCGGCACGTCGGCCAGCACCCGGCCGAGGACATCGCGTGGCCGGCGGTCGGTGCGCTCACCGTCGTCGCGGGCCTGCTGGTCGCCCTCGGCGTCGCGGGGTTCCGCCGGCGCGACCTGATCACGGCGTGAGGGCGGCCGCATCGAAAGGGAAATGAAAGAAGTCTTGCGAAAGGAACCTTTCATAGCGTAGCGTCATCGGCATGACCGACCGGACGTCGCAACGCGTGACCGATCCCGCCCGGCTGCGCGCGCTCGCGCACCCGCTGCGCATCCGCCTGTTCGACCTGCTCAACGACCACGACGAGCTCACGGCCAGCGAGTGCGCGCAGCTGGTGGGGGAGTCACCGGCCAGCTGCTCGTTCCACCTCCGCATGCTCGAGAAGTACGGCTTCATCGAGCGGGCTGCGGCCCGCGGGCGGGAGAAGCCCTGGCGCCTGAGCGCCCCGTCGTGGGACATGCGCCCCGAGGCCGGCCAACCGGCATCCCTCACCGCCGTCGCCGAGATCGCCCTGCTCGGGCTCGACCTCGACGCGGCCCGCATCCGCGCGTACTTCGAGCGCATCGGCGCCGAGCCCGACGAGTGGGTGCAGGCGAGCACGTTCACCCGGTCGACGTTCTGGGCCACCGCGGAGGAGCTGGCCGAGCTCAGCCGCGATCTGCAGCAGATCACCGACCGGTTCGCCGGCCGCCACAGAGACCCGTCGCTGCGCCCCGAGGGTGCCCGCTACTCCCGCATGACCGCCTTCGCCCACCCCGACCCCGCCGGCCCGGATGCCGAGCCCGCCACCGCGCCCACCGAGGACCCGAAATGACCACCGCCGCCCCGCGCCACCGCCGCGGCCCCGTCGCGTTCGAGGCACCCGGCTTCCGCCGCCTGTCGGCCGCCTGGGTGTTCACGAACCTGGGGGACAGTGCGCTGTATCTCATGGTCGCGGTCTGGGTGAAGGAGTTCACCGGGTCGGATGTCGCGGCGGCGTTCGTGTTCGTCGCGCTCGGCCTGCCGGCACTGCTGGCGCCGTTCATCGGCATGCTGGCCGACCGGGTCTCGCGCAAGGCGCTGCTGGTCGGCAACAACGTCGTGCTCGTGCCGCTCGTGCTCTCCCTGCTGCTCGTGCACGGGCCCGGGCAACTGTGGCTGGTCTACACGGTGATCTTCCTGTACAGCGCCGGCGGCTACGTCACCGCGGCGGCGCAGTCCGGCATCATCCGGGGGATGCTGCGCGACGACCAGCTCGCCAGCGGCAACGGGGTGCTCTCCACCATCGACAACGGCCTGCGACTGGTCTCGCCGCTGATCGGCACCGCGCTGTACGTGGGTCTGGGCGCCCACGCCGTGGTGGTCCTGACGGCGTCGTGCTTCGCCGTGGCCGCGGTCGTGCTGCTGTGGCTGCCGGCCGCCGACGCCCCGGCCGCGGCCGCCGACGGCCGCGGCTACCTGCGCGAGCTGGTCGCCGGGTTCGAGCATCTGTTCCGCGTCGTCGCGCTGCGCCGCATCACCCTCGCCATCGCGATCGCATTCGGCGCGACCGGGCTGCTGAACATCATCATCTTCCCGGCCCTGGAGGCCATGCAGGTCGACCCGGCCACGATCGGCTGGCTCGTCCCGCTGCAGGGCGCCGGGGCGCTCGTCGGCGGCATCCTCTCGGCCACCGTCGTCACCCGGCTCGGCGAGGGACGGGCCGCCGCACTCGGCCTCGTGCTGCTGGCGACCGGGTCGGCGCTGCTGACCTTCGGATCCCTCACGCTCGCCTCGGTCGGCATGGTGGTGGCGGGGCTGGGCATCCCCGTGACGGTGGTGGACTTCGCCACGATGCGCCAGCGGCTGACCCCCGACGCGCTGCAGGGGCGCACCGCCGCGGCCGGCAACGTGAGCATCAACCTCCCGCAGACGGTCATCTCGGTGGTCGGGGCGGGGTTCCTGGCCGTCACCGACTACCGCGTGCTCATCTGGATCACCGTCGCGGCCGTGCTCGTGGGGGCCGTGTTCGCGCTGGGCGCCCGGCACCGCGCCGACGCCCCGACGCCCGCGCAGGTCTGAGCATCTCGGCAGGGGATGCCGGCCCGGCGGTCAGCCGGCGGCCACGACCTCCCGGCTCCGCAGGTCCTTGCGGAGGATCTTGCCCGCCGACGACTTCGGGATCTGGTCGATGAACTCCACCCGGCGCACCTTCTTGTGGGGGGCGACGTTCTCGGCCACGAACGCCATGACCTCGTCTTCGGTCAGCCCCGAATCGGGCACCGGCACGACGAATGCCTTGGGGATCTCCTGCTTGTCGTCGTCCAGTACGCCGATGACGGCGGCATCCATCACCTTCGGGTGCCCGAGCAGCAGCGCCTCGAGTTCGGCCGGGGCGATCTGGTAGCCCTTGTACTTGATGAGCTCCTTGACCCGGTCGACGATCGAGAAGTAGTCGCCGCGGTGCGCGACGGCGATGTCACCGGTGTGCAGGAATCCGTCGGCGTCGAGGGTCTCGGCCGTCGCCTCGGGCTGGTTCAGATAGCCGAGCATGACGTTGGGGCCCTTGACCCACAGCTCGCCCGGGCGCGTCTTGCCGTCCTCGTCGTACTCGGTGATCTCCTCGCCGGTGGCGGTGTCGACGAGCTTGCACACGATGTTCGGCAGCGCACAGCCCACCGAGCTGACCGGGATGTCGTCGCGCGTGTACGGCATCGCGTGCGACACGGGGCTGAGCTCGCTCATGCCGTAGCCCTGCATCATGCGGGTGTTCAACCGCCGGCCGGCGATCTCGGCCGTCTCGCCGTCGAGCGGGGCCGCACCGGAGAACACGGTGTGCACCGTCGAGATGTCGAACTGGTCGACGACGGGGTGCTTGGCCAGGGCGACCGCGATCGGCGGGGCGATGTACAGGTAGGTGCACCCGAACTTCTGGATGATGGTGAGGAACTCGACCAGGTCGAACTTCGGCATCGTCACGAGGCTCGCGCGCTGCTTGAGCGCGAGGTTGAGCAGCACGGTCATGCCGTAGATGTGGAAGAACGGCAGCACCGCCAGCACGCGGTCGGTCTCGCGCAGGTCGATGTTGACGCGGCACTGGGCGACGTTGGCCACGAGGTTGCGGTGACTGAGCATGACGCCCTTGGGGATGCCGGTGGTCCCCGACGAGTAGGGCAGCACGGCCACGTGGGTCGCGGGGTCGAAGGTCACCTCCGGCGGGGTGCGCTGCTCAGTGAGCAGCTCGCGCAGGTTCGGGTGCCCCTCGGCGCCGTCGAGCACGATCAGGCGGTCGGCGGGGATGCCGACGGCGGCCGCCGCGACTGCGGCCTGGGGGAGCAGGGGGCTGACGGTGATGAGCCAGGAGGCACCGGCATCCTGCAGTTGCTTCTCGATCTCGCCGGGGGTGTAGAGGGAGTTGATCGTGGTCACCGTCGCGCCGGCACGCAGGATGCCGTGGAACACGGTCGCGAACGCGGGCACGTTCGGGCACAGCAGACCCAGCACCGTGTCGGTTCCGACCCCGCGGGCCGCCAGCGCACCGGCGAACGCGTCGACCTGCGCCTTGAGCGCGCCGTACGTCGTCTCGGCCCCGGTCGCAGGGTCGACCAGGGCGACGCGCGCGGCGTCTTCGGCGGTCAGGGTGCCGAACAGGTCGTCGTAGATGCTGACGTCTGGAATCTCGATGTCCGGAAACGGGCTGTGGAACACGAGGCGCTTCTCCCTTGAATCGCTGGACCTCGGCGTCATCGCCGAGTGCGACCATCATGACATACCGGACGGTCGGAACCCAGTGTCAGGATGTCGGGGACTGGGTACCGGGGTCGTGCGGCCGCGGTCAGGCGGTCACGCGGCGCCCGGCCTCGAGGCGTTCGGCGGCGAGAGCCTCGGCGGCGGCCAGTGGAGTGATGCCGCGCGCGTGGGCGGTGTCGAACACGGTGCGCACGGTGTCGCCGATCGCGTCCACGCGCGCCATGATCTCGTCGCGGGTGCCCCACTGCTTGGCCACCAGGTCGAGATAGACGACGCCGCCCGCGTTGACGACGAAGTCCGGGGCGTAGAGGATGCCGCGGTCGGCGAGCCGCTGCGCGCCGGAGTGGTCGGCGAGGGGGTTGTTGGCGGGGCCGCACACCGCGGCGGCGGCGAGGTCGTCGATCACCTCGTCGGTGAGCACGCCGCCGATGCCCGCGGGCACGAACACGTCGGCCGGCACGAGGTGCTCGGTGCCGGGCGTGACCCACTGCGCGCCGAGGTCGGCGGCCAGGCTCAGCTTGCTGGGGTTGACGTCGGTGACGGTGAGCACCGCGCCTTCGGCCGACAGGCGCACTGCGAGCCGGCTGCCCACCTGGCCGAGACCGGACACCGTGATGCGCCGCCCGGCGACCTCAGGCGACCCGGTGACGCGCTCCAGGGTGGCGCGCAACGCGGCGTAGACACCCATGCTGGTGGGACCGGCCGGCTCGCCGGAACCGCCGACCGTGTCGGGCAGGCCGACCACGTGCGCGGTGCGCTCACTGACCACGAGCATGTCCTCGGTCGTCGAGCCGACGTCCTCGGCGGTGCGGTACAGGCCGCCGAGCATCTCGACGGCATCGCCCAGGTCGAGGAACGCGGCGCGGCGCCGGTCGCCCTCGAGGGTCTGACCGGGTTCGAGCCGGATGACGGACTTACCGCCACCGGCATCCAGACCGGCCGCCGCGTTCTTGAGCGTCATGGCCTCCGACAGGCGCAGCACATCGCCGAGGGCGTCGCTGTAGTGCGGATACGTCCACAGGCGGGCGCCGCCGAGCGCGGAGCCGAGAACGGAGGAGTGGAGCGCGACGGCGATGAACAGACCGCTGCGGGGTCCGGTGATCACCTCCACGCGCTCGTGGGTGAACTCGGGCAGGGGCAGGTGCGTCATCGCGTTCCTCTTTCGGCCGGCCTTGTGGGCGCTGCGCTGGGGACGTCGCGGCGTTGCGGCATCCCCCCTCATTCTAGGCTGGGGCCATGACCGAGCAAGCCGCCCACCTGCCCACCCGCAGCCGCCTCGTGCATGACGCCCTGCGCGCCGCGGGCATCACCGGAGACATCGTCGTCCTGCCCGACGCCGCCGCCACCGCACCGCTGGCGGCCGCCGCCCTCGGTGTCGAGGTCGGCGCGATCGCCAACAGCCTCGTGTTCTGGTCGGACGGCGAGCCGCTCCTCGTGATGACCAGCGGTGCGCACCGGGTCGACACCGCGGCGCTCGCCGAGCGCCTGGGACGCGGAAAGATCCAGCGGGCGACGCCCGAGCAGGTGCGGGATGCCACCGGTCAGGCCATCGGCGGCGTCGCCCCCACCGGGCACCCGGCCCCGCTGACCACGATCGTCGACGAGGCGCTGGCCGCCTACCCCGAGATCTGGGCCGCCGGCGGCACGCCGCACACGGTGTTCCCGCTCACCTTCGCCGAGCTGGTCGCGCTCACCGGCGGCACGGTCGCCCGGGTCGATTGAGCGGCGGGTTGGTGCGGGTGTTCGGTTCGCAGGACGGAATCGCGATCCCGGGCGTGTCGCCAGGGTGACACGCCGGGCGTGCGAAAAAGTTCCTGCGAACGGAACGGCGGGTGCCCGCGGTTCGGCTGTGTGCCCACATCCGGGCGTCAGGACGGGAGCGGGAACCGCAGCACGGCCGCGACCGGCGACCCGTCGAGCAGGTCGCGGTTGCGCACGGCGCGCACGGTTCCGCCGCTGCGCAGCACCCGGGCGGCGATCTCGTCCACGACGGCGTAGGTGTCGGGGCCGGGCTCGTCGACCCGGGAAACGACGCCGAACTCGTCGATGACGCCTTCGTCCGTGGCATCCATGTCGAAATAGAGTTCCGCGATGCCGGCCGACGCCGACGCGGCGGCGACCTCCTTGAGGCGGGTGGTCGCGAGGCCTTCGGCGCGGAGTGATCCGAAGCGTTCGCGCCAGGCGTCGACCTCGGCCGCGTAGTGCGCGTCGAGGAGTTCGCGGACGGCGGCCGTGCGCCGCTGGTCGTCCAGCGAACCGGGGTGCGGCTCGAGGCCGTCGGCCAGCAGCAGCGGGTGGGTGTTGACGGCGCGGTAGGCAGGGTCGAGGTCGGCCGAGGCGGCGAGGATGAGCGGCACGTCGTCGGGCACGACCCGGACCACCTCGTCCTGTACGACGCGGGCGTACTTCTCCCGTTCGGGCCGGTCGCCGGTGGCGCCATCGGCGCGGTGCCGGTCGAAGCGGCCGCCGGTGGTGGTGTGCTTGAGCATGAGCGCATGGTCGTCGGGCAGCGCGAGGTCGTGTTCGATGGGGCGGTGGTCGGCGCCGTACTCGATGAGCCGCGCGTCGCTGCGCGTGAGCTCGACAACGAACGCGCGGTGGTCGAACGCGATCGCGCGCAGCAGCGAGCCGGTGTCGAAGCGGTCGCCGACGGCCACGTGCTCGGTGAGCACGCTCGGCAGGCGGAACGCCTCGAGCCGGTCCGGGGCGGCCACCACCACCAGGGAGCGGGACTGGTGCTGCCAGAACTCGTCGTCGTCGAGGAGACCGCGCAGCGGCTCGATGACCGCGCGTGCCGCGCCGTGCGGCAGGTCCTTCTCGCCGAGTTGGCGCTCGGCCTCGTCGATCGCGTTGCGCAGGCTGATACGGATGCGCTCGTGCTCGCTCGGCAGCGGCGACGACTCGATCGTGATGGTCACGCTCGCCGGGTCGCGGTGATCCACGAGCGCGAGCAGTTGTTCGGTGTCGGGGATGTCTGCGGGGAACATGCGGCGACCATAGGCATGCGGCGGCCGGCTTGCCGAGGGGGTTGCATGCCGGTGAGGTGTCGGTTAGCCGTCAGCGTCGCCGCATGATCTCGAAGCACGTGATCGCGGCGCTCGCGCTCCACGCCTGCGGTCGGCATGCCGCCGGATAGGGGACCGGCGCCGGTCGCGCGTCGGGTCCGGTGCCGCGCGGGTCGCCGCTGTGCAGCTCCGGCATCCGGAACGCGAAGCCCTCGGCGGCGGGGAGCAGGCCGTCGACGACGTGCGCGGCTTCGTCCAGGAGGCCGGCGCGGGCCATGCTCTCCCGCGGCTGACCCGTCGGTGGCCGCGCGCGGCACAGAGCCCCGGCATCCATCGGTGTTCTGGGGTTGTGATGTTCGGTTCGCAGGGGATTTTCCGGATCCCGGGCGTGTCGCGGCCTGGACACGCCGTGCGGCGGAAACTCTCCTGCGAACCGCACCGCACCGCACCGAACCGCACCGAACCGAACCGAACGGGTCGAGTGCCACTGGTTCCTCCCCAGCACGGGTGCGGGGCCGAGCTGTCCACATTCGGTGGGAATCCGGCATCCACCGGCGGCGACAGTGCCACGGTCAGGGGATGGAGTTTCCCGTCGGTGACCGCGCCTGGTCACGTCCGGTGCCTCGGGGGTACCGGGACCGTCGCAGGCGGGAGAAGAAGCCGGTTCCGCGCCGGTGGGCGACGTGCCGGCGGTCGGATCTGCGAGCCGGCGGATGGACGGCGCGGCGGATCAGCGCCGACGTCGCCGACGGCCGACTCGTGCAGGCGCGGGAGGACGTCTACCTCCCGGAGGACGCGGACGCAGACTGCGTGGCTGCCTGTAGGGTCGGTGGTCGGCTCACTTGTGTGTCGGAGCTCGCGCGGTGGGGTGTGTTCGTGCTCGACGGGTGCGATCGGTTGCACGTGGAGCTGCCGCACAACCGGTCCAGGCTGCGGACGGCGCCGCGCGATGTGCGGCGGCACTGGTCTCACCGGCGACCGGATGGTTGGGCGAGCGTCGACATCGTCGATGCCGTCGTGGCCGCTGTGCAGTGCCAGACGGTGCGCGCGGCGATCGCCACGCTCGACTCGGCGTTGCACCTCCGGCTGATCGGTGAAGCGGAACTGAACGAGGTGTTCGCCGCGCTGCCGCGTCGCTTCCGGGTGCTCCGCGGCCACCTCGACGGCCGGTGCGAGTCGGGTGCCGAGAGCCTGATGCGGCTGATGCTGCGCCGGCTCGGATGCCGCATCGAG
This sequence comes from Microbacterium pollutisoli, assembly GCF_053586795.1. Taxonomy (NCBI): domain Bacteria; kingdom Bacillati; phylum Actinomycetota; class Actinomycetes; order Micrococcales; family Microbacteriaceae; genus Microbacterium; species Microbacterium pollutisoli. The sequence goes on along the minus strand of NZ_JBNYWT010000001.1, from coordinate 912,556 downwards.
ATCCAGCGGAACATCCCCGGCGTCGGACGCGTCGACTTCCTGGTCGACGGCTGGCTCATCATCGAGTGCGACAGCGAGGCCCACCACAGCAGTTGGCGGCAGCAGAAGGAGGACAGGCGCCGTGACCAGGAAGCCGCTCGGTCGGGGTACGTGACGTATCGCGCCATCGCCGAGGACCTGTTCTGGCACCCCGAGCGGCCGCTGAGCGCGGTGCGCGGTCTCCGACGGCGGTGGGCGGGCCGGTGACATCACGGCCGCACAGGTCGGCCGCGTCAGCGCCGCCCGATACGACGTTCGAGCTCGGCAGCGGTGGATGCCGCGAGCGCGACCAGCGGGGATTCGTCGCGCTCGAGGTCGCCCGGCCAGGTGAGCGCGATGGCGGCCGCGGGCCACCCGGCATGGTCGCGCACGACCACGCCGACCGAGCGCAACCCGATGGTCACCTCGCCGTCTTCGCGCGCGAAGCCGTCGGCCCGGGTGGCGCGCAGCACTTCGCGCAGTTGCGCCGGGGTGCGCGGACCTCGGCCGGTGCGGTCGGCGAAAGCCGCGGCATCCGGGAACAGCGCCCGCACCTGCTCGCGGGGGAGCGCGGCCAGCATCGCGCGGCCGGACGCGGTCAGGTGCGCGGGCAGCCGGACGCCGACGTCGGTCACCAACGCCGGGCGGCGCGGTGCGCGCTCCTCGACGATGTAGAGCACGTCCCGGCCGGTAATGACCGCCAGGTGCGCGCTCTCGCCGGCCTGGTCGGCCAGCGCGGCGATGAGGGGGCGGCCCAGCCGGGCCAGGGGCTCCTGCCGTGCATAGCCGCCCGCGAGTTCGAACGCGGCCGCGCCGAGCCCCCAGCGCTGCTCGCCGGGCAGATGCACCACGAAGTCGTGCGCGGCGAGCACGCCCAGCAGGTGGTAGACGCTCGAGCGGGGGATCCCCAACGCCGTCGCGAGCGTCCGGGCGGCCACCGGTCCGCGCTGCCGCGCCAGGAACGACAGGATCCGCAGCGTCTGATCGGCGGCGGGCACCTGCGGGCGGTCGGCCAGCGTCGCCGAGGCATCAGCGGCGGGCACCTGCGGGCGCGCGGCCGGCACCTGCGCGGGCGGCAGCGATGTTCCACCACCACCACTGTCTGGGATCACAGACACAGGATCCCACGGACGCCTGGCCTCCGGCATCCGCGCCGGGTGGAATCAGAGCATGACCACCATCATCGTCGGCGCCGGCATCCTCTCAATCGCCGACGTCGTCGCCGTCGCGCGGCACGGCGCCCGGGTCGAGATCGCCCCTGAAGCCCGGGACCGCGTCGCCGCCTCCCGCGCCCTCGTCGAGCAGCTCGCCGACGACCCGCAGCCGCACTACGGCATCTCCACCGGGTTCGGTGCACTCGCGACGACGTTCATCGCCCCCGAACGCCGCCGGCAGCTGCAGGCGAGTCTCATCCGCTCACACGCCGCCGGCACCGGGCCCGAGATCGAGACCGAGGTCGTGCGGGCGCTGCAGTTGCTGCGACTGCAGACCCTGGCATCCGGCCGCACCGGCGTGCGTCCCGTCGTCGTCGACACCTATGCGGCGATGCTCAACGCCGGCATCACCCCGATCGTGCGCGAGTACGGGTCGCTGGGCTGCTCGGGCGACCTCGCCCCCCTGTCGCACGTCGCACTGGCCGCGATGGGCGAGGGCCGCGTCCGCACCCGCGACGGCGAAGAAGCGGACGCCGCCGAAGCCCTCGCAGCCGCAGGCATCACCCCGCTCGTGCTCGAAGAGAAGGAGGGCCTGGCCCTCATCAACGGCACCGACGGCATGCTCGGCATGCTGGCCCTGGCCGTCAGCGACCTCGACGCGCTGCTGCTGACCGCCGATGCCGCCGCGGCCATCTCGGTCGAGTCCCAGCTGGGCACCGACGCGGTGTTCGCCGCCGACCTCATGGCCCTGCGCCCCCAGGTGGGCCAGGCCGCCTCGGCCGCGCACCTGCGCGCACTGCTGGCCGACTCGCCGATCGTGGCCAGCCACCGCGACCCCGCGGTGTGCACCCGGGTGCAGGACGCATACTCACTGCGCTGCTCGCCCCAGGTGCACGGAGCGGCGAGGGACACCGTCGACCACGCGCGGACCATCGCGGCGCGCGAACTGGCATCCACCGTCGACAACCCCGTCATCACACCCGACGGCCGCGTCGAATCCAACGGCAACTTCCACGGTGCGCCGGTCGGCTACGTGCTCGACTTCCTCGCGATCGCCGTCGCCGACCTCGCCTCCATCGCCGAACGCCGCACCGACCGGGCGCTCGACCGCAGCCGCAGCCAGGGGCTGCCGCCGTTCCTTGCCGACGAAGTGGGCGTCGACTCGGGGCTCATGATCGCCCAGTATGCGGCGGCCGGCATCGTCTCGGAGCTCAAGCGCCTCGCCGTGCCTGCGTCCGTCGACTCGATCCCGTCGTCGGCCATGCAGGAGGACCACGTGTCGATGGGCTGGGCCGCCGCCCGGAAGCTGCGCCGGGCGATCGACGGGCTGGCCCGGGTGCTCGCGATCGAACTGATCACCGGATGCCGCGCCCTCGACCTGCGCGCGCCCCTGCAACCCGGACCGGGCACCGGCGCCGTGCGCGACCTCGTGCGCAGCGCGGCCGGCGGGCCCGGACCGGACCGCTTCGTCTCGCCCGACATCGAGGCTGTGACCGGCCTCGTGGCCGCGGGCGCCGTCGCCGAGGTGGTGCGCACGGTGCTGGACACCGCCGCGACCACCGATTCCGCATCGAGGAGGATGCTGTGACCGAACCCCGCACCGTCCGCGCTCCGCGCGGCCCCCAGCGCACCGCGAAGAGCTGGGGCGCCGAGGCCGCCAAGCGCATGCTCATGAACAACCTCGACCCCGAGGTCGCCGAGCACCCCGAAGACCTCGTGGTGTACGGCGGCACCGGCCGCGCCGCCCGGTCGTGGGAGGCCTACGACGCGATCGTGCGCACCCTCGACGAGCTCGAGCCGGATGAGACGCTGCTGGTGCAGTCCGGCAAGCCCGTGGGCGTGTTCCGCACGCACGAGTGGGCCCCGCGCGTGCTCATCGCCAACTCGAACCTCGTGGGTGACTGGGCGACGTGGCCCGAGTTCCGCCGCCTGGAGCAGCTGGGTCTGACCATGTACGGGCAGATGACCGCCGGGTCGTGGATCTACATCGGCACGCAGGGCATCCTGCAGGGCACGTACGAGACCTTCGCCGCCGTGGCCCGCTCCCTCGGCCGCGACGACCTGGCCGGCACCCTCACCCTCACCGCGGGGGCCGGCGGTATGGGCGGCGCGCAGCCGCTCGCCGTCACCCTCAACGGGGGAGCGGTGCTGATCGTCGACGTCGACGAATCGAGACTTGCCCGCCGCGTCGACCATGGCTACCTTGACCAGTACACCTCCTCGCTCGACGAGGCGGTGGCCCGCGTCCTCGCCGCCAAAGATGCCGGCGAGGCACTATCCGTCGGGGTGGTCGGCAACGCCGCCGAGGTCTTCCCCGCCCTGCTCGAACGGGGCGTCGCCATCGACATCGTGACCGACCAGACGAGCGCGCACGACCCACTGGCGTACCTGCCGGCATCCATCGCCTTCGACGACTGGCGCGCCGAGGCCGCGCGCGATCCGGAGGGCTTCACCGCCGCCGCACGGGCCTCGATGGCACGTCATGTCGCCGCGATGGTCGGGTTCCAGGACGCCGGCGCCGCGGTGTTCGACTACGGCAACTCGATCCGCGCGGAGGCGAAGCTCGGCGGGTTGGACAACGCGTTCGCCTTCCCCGGGTTCGTGCCCGCCTACATCCGGCCCCAGTTCGCCGAGGGGCGCGGACCCTTCCGGTGGGTGGCACTGTCGGGCGACCCGGAGGACATCCGCAAGACCGACCGCGCCGTGCGCGACCTGTTCCCCGACAACGCGGGTCTGGTGCGGTGGCTGGAGAAGGCCGGCGACGCCGTGCACTTCGAGGGGCTGCCCGCGCGCATCTGCTGGCTCGGCTACCAGGAGCGCCACCTCGCCGGTCTGAAGTTCAACGAGATGGTGGCCTCGGGAGAGCTGGCCGGACCCATCGTCATCGGCCGCGACCACCTCGACGCCGGATCGGTCGCCTCGCCCTACCGCGAGACCGAGGCGATGGCCGACGGCTCGGACGCCATCGCGGACTGGCCGCTGCTCAACGCCCTGCTCAACACGGCCTCGGGGGCCTCGTGGGTGTCGATCCACCACGGCGGGGGCGTCGGCATCGGCCGGTCGATCCACGCCGGGCAGGTCATCGTCGCCGACGGGTCTCAGCTGGCCGCCGAGAAGCTCGCCCGGGTGCTCGTCAACGACCCCGGCACGGGTGTCATGCGGCACGTGGATGCCGGGTACGACCGCGCGGTCGAGGTGGCGCGCGAGCGGGGGCTGAACGTGCCGATGATGGATGCCGGGGCGGCGGTGCCGGAGATGGGGGCTGACGGGCCGGCGGTGTCGCAGGCGGGGGATGCCGGGCTGTGACCAGGACGCTGCTGACCGGCATCGGCGAGCTGACGACCAACGTCGCCACGCCCGGTGATCCGTGCGGCACGCTGCGTGACGCCGCCCTGCTCATCGAGGACGGCCGCATCGCGTGGTTCGGTCCCGCGGCGGATGCGCGTGCTGTAGCCGGCCATGACGACGTCGAGGTCGTCGATGTGGGCGGGCGGGCCGTCATCCCGGGGTTCGTCGACAGCCACACCCACCTCGTGTTCGGCGGCGACCGCGCCGACGAGTTCGAAGCCCGGATGAGTGGCACGCCGTATGCCGCAGGGGGCATACGGCGCACGGTCGCGGCCACGCGGGCGGCGAGTGACGACGAGCTGCGGGCACGCCTGGCCGGGTTCGTGGCCGAACTGCGCGGGCAGGGCACCACGACCTTCGAGGTGAAGACCGGCTACGGGCTGACCGTCGACGATGAAGCCCGGCTGGCCCGGCTGGCGGCCGAGGTGACCGACGAGGTGACCTTCCTCGGAGCCCATGTCGTGCCCGCCGAGTACGCCGACGACCGCGGCGCCTACGTGGACCTGGTGCGCGGGCCGATGCTCGATGCCGTCGCGCCGCACGCCCGGTGGATCGACGTGTTCTGCGAGCGCGGAGCATTCACTGCGGAGGAGTCCGAAGTCATCCTTACCGCCGGGATCGCTGCAGGTCTCGCGCCGCGGGTGCACGGCAACCAGCTGGGCCCCGGCGCGGGGGTGCGGCTGGCCGTCGAGTTCGGCGCAGCATCCGTCGACCACTGCACGTACCTCGACGACGCAGACATCGCCGCCCTCGCCGCATCCGACACGGTGGCGACGCTCCTGCCCGGCGTCGAGTTCTCCACGCGACAGCCCTACCCGGATGCCCGCCGCCTGATCGACGCCGGGTTGACGGTCGCGATCGCGAGCGACTGCAACCCGGGCTCGAGCTTCACCAGTTCGATGCCGCTCATGATCGCCCTGGCGGTGCGCGAGATGGCGATGACCCCGGCCGAGGCGGTGTGGGCCGCGACGGCCGGGGGCGCCCGTGCCCTCCGCCGCGACGACGTCGGCCACTTGGGTGTCGGCGCGCGGGCCGACCTCGTGGTGCTCGACGCCCCCACCCGCGTGCACCTGGCCTATCGCCCCGGCGTGCCGCTCGTGCACACGGTCTACCTGGGAGGCGCAGCGCCGGCGTAGGCGCGCCGGCGCCGTGACTCCGACCCGCCGCCGGCCCGCGACCCGACCCGCCCGCGGCCCGCCGCGCCTCAGCGCGGGGTGTCGACGGTCCAGTCGTCGGGGTCGACGGCGGTGGCGACGTCCCAGTCGTCGGTGTGCCAGGTGAAGGTCGCGACCGCGCAGGTGGGCATGTGGCCGATGCCGCCGCCGGAGAGCCGCTCGGCGAGCACCGTCATCCCGGGGTCGTGGGCCACGACCACCACGTGCGGCAGTCCGGTCGCGGCTGCCGCATCCAGCAGTCGCGACCCGGGGGCGCCGTACAGGTCCGCGTCCAACCGCAGCTCGGCGCCGAGCGCCTCGGCGAACGCCGCCGCTGTGGTCCGCGCCCGCAGCGCCGTCGACGACAGCACGAGCTCGGGGCGCAAGCCCGTCGCCGCTAGCCGGGCCGCCATCACCGGCGCATCCCGCTCTCCGCGCGCGTTCAGCGGCCGGTCGTGATCGTCGAGCCCGGGCTGCCCCCAGTCGCTCTTGGCGTGCCGCACCAGCACGAGTGTCGTCATGTCCGCGCCCTTCCGGCCAGCAGCTCGAGCACGCACAGCGCCGCGAGGCGCACCGTGCACCCGTCGGTGGTGTCGGCCGTGGCATCCACTTCGACGATGTCCGCGCTGCGCACGCGGGGGTCGGATGCCAGGGCCCGCACGAGCGCGCGCAGCTCCCACGCCTGCAGGCCCCCGGGCACCGAGGCCGGGCACGCGGGGGCGACGGCGCGGTCGCACACGTCCACGTCGATGTCGAGGTGCACTTCGCCGCCGTCGGCGCCGGCGACCTCCAGCGCTTCGTCCGTGACATCGGCCAGACCCCGGCGCCGCACGTCATCGAGCGTGATGACCGTGATGCCCAGGTGGGCGGCGCGGTGCGCGTAGGCCGCGGAGTTCGCGAAGTCGGCGATGCCGATCTGCACGACGCGCTGGGGGTCGAGGCCGTCTTCGATCAGGCGACGTACGGGCGAACCGTTGGAGACGCCGTCGCGCAGGTCGAAGTGCGCGTCGAGCGTGATCAGCCCCGCCGCCCCGGCGCCCTGCGCGACGGCGTAGGTGGCCGAGTTGTCGCCGCCGAGGGCGATGAGCAGGCCCGCTCGCTCGGTCAGCTCCCGCACCCGCTCCCGCGTGCGGGCCTCGCCCGCGGGACCGTCGGGCTCGACGATGTCGCCGGCGTCCGCGAGGCGCAGCACCTCCTCGAGGTTGATCGGCGGCGGCCCCAGCAGCGTCGCGCTGAAGCGACGCAGCGCATCGCGCACCGCCGGCGGCGTGGCGTTGGCGCCGGTCGGCGACAGCGACGTGCGGAAGGCGGGCACCCCCAGCAGCACGGCGTCGAGCCAGTCGTCGCCGGCGGGTGCCGGCCACCCGCCCGCGCGGGGCCACAGCGGGTCGGCGCTCAATGCGGATACGCTCATCGGTCCCTCATCCCAGCACCAGGTGCGCGATCGTGTAGATCGCCACGCCCGCCAGGGCGCCGACGATCGTGCCGTTCAGGCGGATGTACTGCAGGTCGCGGCCGACCATCAGCTCGATCTTCTCGGTGGTCTCGGCCGGGTCCCATTTCTCCACCGTGTCGGTGATGATCGACGCGATGTCGTGCCGATACCGGTCGACCAGGAACACAGCGGCGTCGGTGATGCGCGCATCCACCCGCTGCTGCAGGGCCGGATCGGTCGCCAGACGCCCGCCGATCTCGGCGAGGGCGGCGGTCACCCGGCGGCGCAGCGGACTGGCCGGGTCCTCCAGCGCCCGCAGCAGACCCGTCTTCGCGGTGTGCCACGCCTCGGCGGCGAGCTCCCGCACGCGCGGGCTGTCGAACACGGCGCCCTTGGCGTCTTCGAGACGGGCGATCGTGGCCGCGTCGTGCTGCAGGCTGTCGGCCAGCCGCGCCAGGTATCCGTCGACGGCGGCGCGGGCGGGGTGGCCGGCGTCGCGCTGCACGGCCTCGGCGAACTTCACCGCCTCGTGGTAGACCGTGTCGTCCACCAGCCGCATCGCGATCGACGGCACCCACGACGGCAGCCGGCGCGACACGAGGCCGCTGAAGGCCTGCTGGTTGGCGTGCAGCCACGTGGTGATGCTGTCGACGGCGAGATCCACCGCGCCGTGGTGGGCACCGGCATCCACCACCCGGCTCAGCCACCCGCCCAGCGCCGGCGCCCACTGCGGGTCGATGAGGTGCTCGCGGGCCAGATCGCTGATGAGGTCCTGCACCTCGTCGTCGGACAGGGCGTGCAGGATGCCGGCGGCCATCGTCGCGGCCTCGGCGGCCACCACATCGGCATGCTCGGGTTCGCGCAGCCACTGACCGGCGCGGCGGGCGATCGCGGTCTGCTCGAGCTTGCCGCGCACCACCTCGCCTTCCAGGAAGTTCGTCTCGACGAAGTCGCCCAGGCTCCGCCCGATCTCGTCCTTGCGCCGGGGGATGATCGCGGTGTGCGGGATCGGGATGCCGAGCGGATGCCGGAACAGGGCCGTCACGGCGAACCAGTCGGCCAGCGCGCCGACCATGCCGCCCTCGGCCGCGGCGCGCACGTACCCCAGCCAGGGATACCGGTCCTGCAGCACGAAGGCGACGATGAACACGATCGCCATGAGCAGGAGGGCGCCCAGCGCGACCCCCTTCATCACCCGCAGGCCGTGCCGACGCTCCTGGTCGGCGATGCTCAGCAGGTCGGTGGGAGTGCGCGCCATGTGGTCATCCTGCCAGGTGCGCGCTCACGCCTCCATGGGGCCGAGCCAGGCGGTGGCGACCGTGCTGTGTGCGGATTCGGGGTCGGAGGGGTGGAACAGCCCCGCGAGCACGTCGCGGTAGAGGCGGCTGAGCTCGCTGCGCGTGAAGTAGGACGAGCCGCCGGCGACGAGCATGGCCTGGTCGACGACCTGCTTGGCCGTCATGGCCGCGCGGTGCTTGACGCCGCTGAGCTTGGCGAACCACAGCGCGCCGTGGTCGACCCGCTCGTCCACGTCGCGGGTGAGGGCGGCCAGCTGGGGGAGCATCGCGTCGTAGGCGAGGGCCATCTCGGCCACCCGCCACCGGATGTCGGGGTCCTGCGCGTAGGTCGTGCCGGTCTTCTTCGACCTGCGGGTCTGCGCGACCTCGACGGCCACATCGAGCGCGCGGCGGGCGACGCCGGTGTAGACCGACGCCAGAAGCAGCTCGAACACGCTGAAGATCCCGAACACGAACGGGTCGGGGCTCGGGCCGGGGGCCAGGCGCCGCACGATGCGGTCGGCCGGGGCGGTGGCGCCGTGCAACTCGGTGGTGCGCGACTGGGTGCCGCGCATGCCCAGAGTGTCCCAGTCGTCGCGGGTGACGACCGCGTCGGTGCGGGGCACGAACCCGTACACGAGCCGCGGTCCGTCCGCGCTCGTGGTGTCCAGGCCGTGCAGGCCCAGTTGCGTCCACACCGGGGCGAGCGAGGTGAAGATCTTGGTGCCCGTGAATGTGTACGACCCGTCGGGCTGCGGCACCGCGTCGGTGTCGCTGCCGAAGAGCACGAGGTCGTTGCCGGCCTCACTGACCCCGAACGCGAAGATCTCGCCGGCGGCGGCGCCTTCCTGCACGAACCGCATCGTGTCCACGCCGCGGTCGCCGGCGACCTTGGCGACCCCGGTCCACACCAGGTGCATGTTGACGGCCAGGGCCGTCGCCGGCGACGCTGTGGCCAGGCGCTGCTGCAGCACGGACGCCTGCGCGAGCGAGAGGCCCGCGCCGCCGAGGTCTTCGGGCACCAGGATCTTCAGGTATCCGGCATCCACCAGGTCGGCGAGATCGTCGTCAGGGAAGACGTTGTCGCGGTCGACCTGCGCGGCGCGGTCGCGGATGCGGGCGAGCAGGTCGTCGGGCAGATGGGTGGTCGCATCGAAGGATGTCACCCGACCATTGTGGCCCCGTCGGCGCCGGGGTGGCGCGGTGTCGGCGGGCAAAGGATGCCGAGGGCGCGGCCGGTCAGGCCAGCGCGTCGTGCAGGTGGCGCATCGTGTCTTCGGGGCGGTCGCGGTGCGGGGAGTGGCCGGCGCCGGTGACGACCGACATCGTGATGACCGGGTTGGTGAGCACCTCTTCGGCCAGGGCCCCCTTGAAGATGGAGTACACCTTCGGGTCGCTGGCGATGATGTGGGTGGGGACGGTCAGGCGCGCGGCGGCCCCACGGACGTCCCACGGCGTGTTCTGGGCGCTGGTCTGCTCCACCGCCCACAGGCTCGCCTGCTGCGCGGACAGCGCCTTCAGCTCGATGTCGTGCTCGTGCCAATCGGGGTGCTCGGCGCGGACGGCGGCCACGCTGGGGTCGGCGAACGAGCGCTCCTGGCTGTTGCGGACGACGGCGCGGTCGCGCTCGTTCAGCGCGATGGCCGGGTCGATGAGGATGAGGCGGCGTGTCCACGCGGGCGCATCGGCGCTGGCCACGGCCGCCGCCGCGCCGCCCAGGGAATGCGCCACCACGAGGTCCCAAGGGGCGTCGTCGTCGGTCGCGGCATGCTGCAGATCGACGGCGTACGCGGCGATCGAGTAGTCGAGGGCGCGCGGGGCGGTGCCGTGACCGCGGAGGTCGACCGCGTCGGCGCGCCAGCCCGCATCGGCCAGCGCGACCCCGTAACGCCACATGAGCGCCGCGTTCGAGCCCAGCCCGTGCACCAGCAGGGCGCGGCGCGGGGCGAGGGGCGACCCCCAGGACAGGCGGGGCAGGGTCACAGGCGCCGGCATGCCCTCCACACTACGACCGGTCAGGTGATGGTCGTGACCGGTTCGGTGTCGGGGATGGGGCTGACGTCGCGGCCGCGCAGGTCGGGGAATCCGCGTACGCACGTGACGGCCACGATCACGCCGGCGACCGCGAAGAGCGCACCGGCCCAGTAGGCACCGACGGGGCCCACGCCGTCGATGAGGAAGCCCGCGACGGCGGAGCCGGCGGCCGCACCGATGAGCTGTCCGGTGTTGATCCACCCGTACGCCTCGGCGGTCTCGCTGAACTTCACGCTCGCCGACGTCATGGCGAACATCACCGCCAGCGCCGGCGCGATGCCGAGACCTGCGACGAACAGCGACGCGCCCAGCCACCAGAACGTCAGGGAGAGCACGGTCGCGCTCACGCCCACGGTGAAGATCGCCAGGCGGCGCGCCATGGCCCACCGGCCGATGGGGATGTGCCCGAACGACAGGCCGCCGGCGAGGCTGCCGAGCGAGAAGACCGCCAGGACGAGCCCGGCCTCGAGTCCGCCGTGGCCGAAGGTGGCGACGACGCCGGCCTCGACGGCCGCGGTGGCCCCGATGAGCAGGAACCCGGTGATGGTGGCCAGCAGCACCACCGGCTTTCCGAGCACGCGGCCGAACCCACGGCGCGCGCGGGGGATCCGGACCCGGCCCACCTCGGGCAAGGCGATGAACCACGCGCCGCCGCCGACGAGGAACACCACGATCAGCAGCAGGGCCGGTACGGTGCCGACCTGGGTGGCCACCAGGGTGATGACCACGGGCGCGAGCACCCAGATGATCTCCTGCAGACTGGCATCCAGGGAGAACAGCGGTGTGAGGTGCCGCGACGTCACCAGCTTCGGGTAGATCGTGCGTACCGCCGACTGGACCGGGGGTGTGGACAGACCCGCGAGCAGTCCGAACAGCATGTAGCCGGGCAGTGCCATCGGGGCGAGGGCGAGCACCAGGATGGCCGCGGCGCACACGGCGGTGGTCAGCGTCAGCACGCGGCGCATGCCCCACACGCCCATCCACCGGCTGGTGACCGGGCCCGACACGGCCTGGCCCACCGAGGTGGCCGCCAGCACGAGGCCGGCGGCGCCGTAGGAGCCGGTCATCTGCTCGATGTGCAGCAGGATCGCCAGGCTCGTCATGCCGTTGGGGAAGCGGGCCGTCAGCTGGGCGGCGATGATGCGCGCGACGCCCGGAGTGCGAAGAAGATCACGGTAGCCCGCCACCCCTCCACGGTACCTCCGGGCGCGACACGCCGACGACACGCCGGAACGAGTTTCCACAGGCAGATCGATGTCGGAACCCGGTCCTATCGTCGGGCCTGTGGACAGGGGGAGACCGCGGGTGACGAAAGGCGCGTGATTCAGCGCTTTTCCCCTCCCGCGACACGCCGGGCACCTGTGGATGAAATGGTGGACAACATGTGTTGTACCTGGGGAGAGAGGTGGGAAAACTACACGGATGTAACTACTATCCCTTGTGGTGCTAACGAATGTCGGTACCCATATGTAGTATTGGACTCCCGGTCGGGCTTCACCGGGGAAACACAGATCTTTGAGGGGAGACGCCGGTTCATCATGGCGATCACGGTCTACACCAAGCCTTCCTGCGTGCAGTGCAACGCGACGTACCGGGCACTGGATTCGAAGGGCATCGATTACGAGATCCTCGACCTGTCCGAAGACCCGGCGGCCCTCGAGCACGTCAAGTCGCTGGGCTACCTGCAGGCGCCGGTCGTCGTCACCGACGAGGACCACTGGTCGGGCTTCCGTCCCGACAAGATCGACGAGCTGGCATCCCGCCTGGTCTGAGACCATGAACACGGCGACGGCGACCAGCGCGCCGCTGCTCGTGTACTTCTCGAGCGTGTCGGGCAACACGGCGCGGTTCATCGAGAAGCTGGGCATGCCGGCATCCCGTATCCCGCTGCATGCCCGGGAAGCGCCGCTGGTGGTGACCGAGCCGTTCGTGCTCGTCACTCCCACCTACGGCGGGGGGCAGGGCCGCAACCACGAGAAGGGCGCGGTCCCCAAGCAAGTCATCCGGTTCCTCAACGACGAGCGCAATCGGAGCAACATCCGCGGTGTGATCGCCGCGGGGAACTCGAATTTCGGTGAGGCCTACGGCCTGGCCGGGGAGATCATCAGCCGCAAGTGCAACGTGCCGTACTTGTACCGGCTCGAAGTGTTCGGCACGGCCGAGGACGTCGCCCGTGTGCGCGACGGATTGGAATCATGGTGGAAGCTGCAGTGACCGAGACGACCTTCAAGACTGACGCGCGGTTCGATGGGCTCGACTATCACGCCCTCAACGCGATGCTCAATCTCTACGGCGCGGACGGCAAGATCCAGTTCGACGCCGACAAGCGTGCGGCGCGGGAGTACTTCCTGCAGCATGTGAACCAGAACACGGTGTTCTTCCACTCGCTCAAGGAGCGGCTGGACTACCTCGTCGAGAAGGAGTACTACGACGGCAGCGTGCTGGCGAAGTACTCGCACGAGTTCATCCAGAAGCTCAACGACCTCGCGTACAGCAAGAAGTTCCGCTTCGAGACCTTCCTCGGCGCGTTCAAGTACTACACGAGCTACACGCTGAAGACCTTCGACGGCAAGCGGTACCTCGAGCGCTTCGAGGACCGTGTCGTGATGACCGCGCTGGCGCTCGCCGACGGCGACGAGCAGGTGGCGATCGACCTGGTCGAGGAGATCATCTCCGGCCGCTTCCAGCCGGCCACCCCGACCTTCCTCAACGCGGGCAAGGCACAGCGCGGCGAGCTGGTCAGCTGCTTCCTGCTGCGCATCGAAGACAACATGGAGTCGATCTCGCGCGGCATCAACTCGTCGCTGCAGCTGTCCAAGCGCGGCGGCGGCGTGGCGCTGCTGCTGTCGAACATCCGCGAGTCGGGTGCGCCGATCAAGCAGATCGAGAACCAGTCCAGCGGCATCATCCCGGTCATGAAGCTGCTCGAAGACAGCTTCAGCTACGCCAACCAGCTCGGTGCCCGGCAGGGCGCGGGCGCGGTGTACCTCAACGCGCACCACCCGGACATCCTGCGCTTCCTCGACACCAAGCGTGAGAACGCCGACGAGAAGATCCGCATCAAGACCCTGTCGCTGGGTGTGGTCGTGCCCGACATCACGTTCGAGCTGGCCAAGAACGACGAGGACATGTACCTGTTCTCGCCGTACGACGTCGAGCGGGTCTACGGCGTGCCGTTCGGTGACATCTCGGTCACCGAGAAGTACCGCGAGATGGTCGACGACGCCCGCATCAAGAAGACCAAGATCAAGGCGCGCGAGTTCTTCCAGACCATCGCCGAGATCCAGTTCGAGTCGGGCTACCCGTACATCATGTTCGAGGACACGGTGAACCGGGCCAACCCGATCGCCGGGCGCATCAACATGTCCAACCTGTGCAGCGAGATCCTGCAGGTGAACACGCCGACCACGTACCACGAGGACCTCTCGTACGACCAGATCGGCAAGGACATCTCCTGCAACCTGGGCTCGATGAACATCGCGCTGGCGATGGATGCCGCGGACCTGGGCAAGACGGTCGAGACGGCCATCCGGGGCCTGACCGCCGTCAGCAACCAGAGCCACATCTCGTCGGTGCGCTCCATCGAGGAGGGCAACGACCGCTCGCACGCCATCGGCCTGGGCCAGATGAACCTGCACGGCTACCTGGCCCGTGAGCACATCCACTACGGCTCCGAAGAGGGCCTGGACTTCACGAACATCTACTTCTACACGGTGCTGTACCACGCGCTGCGTGCCTCGAACCTGCTGGCGATCGAGCGTGGCGTCGCCTTCGACGGGTTCGAGAACTCGAAGTACGCGTCGGGGGAGTTCTTCGACAAGTACATCGAGCGGGCGTGGGAGCCGGAGACCGAGAAGGTCAAGGAGCTGTTCGCCGGCAAGCACATCCCGACGCAGGCCGACTGGGTGGAGCTGAAGGAGTCGATCCAGAAGCACGGCATCTACAACCAGAACCTGCAGGCGGTGCCGCCCACCGGCTCGATCTCGTACATCAACAACTCGACGAGCTCGATCCACCCGATCGCGTCGAAGATCGAGATCCGCAAGGAAGGCAAGATCGGCCGCGTCTACTACCCGGCGCCGTTCATGACCAACGACAACCTGGAGTACTACCAGGACGCGTACGAGATCGGCTATGAGAAGGTCATCGACACCTACGCGGTCGCGACCCAGCACGTCGACCAGGGCCTGTCGCTGACGCTGTTCTTCAAGGACACCGCCACCACCCGCGACATCAACAAGGCGCAGATCTACGCCTGGCGCAAGGGCATCAAGACGATCTACTACATCCGTCTGCGGCAGATGGCGCTCGAGGGCACGGACATGTCCGAGTGCGTCAGCTGCATGCTGTGATGCTCTGATCTGGGATTTTTAGGAAAGAAGCAATGACCCCCGAATCGCTCAAGCTCATCGATCACGTCCAGGCGATCAACTGGAACCGCATCCAGGACGACAAGGACCTCGAGGTGTGGAACCGTCTCGTGAACAACTTCTGGCTGCCCGAGAAGGTGCCGCTGTCCAACGACGTGCAGTCGTGGGCGACGCTCACCCCCGAAGAGCAGACCGCCACCATGCGGGTGTTCACCGGGCTCACCCTGCTGGACACCATCCAGGGCACCGTCGGCGCCGTCTCGCTCATCCCCGACGCGCTCACCCCGCACGAGGAGGCCGTCTACACGAACATCGCGTTCATGGAGTCGGTGCACGCGAAGAGCTACTCGTCGATCTTCTCGACGCTGTGCTCGACGCCCGAGATCGACGACGCGTTCCGGTGGTCGGTGGAGAACCAGAACCTTCAGAAGAAGGCGCGCATCGTCATGGACTACTACCGTGGCGACGAGCCGCTCAAGCGCAAGGTCGCCTCGACCCTGCTCGAGTCGTTCCTGTTCTACTCGGGGTTCTACCTGCCGCTGCACTGGTCGTCCAAAGCCAAGCTGACCAACACGGCCGACATCATCCGCCTCATCATCCGTGACGAGGCCGTGCACGGCTACTACATCGGCTACAAGTACCAGAAGGGCCTCGAGAAGCTCACGCAGGCCGAGCGCGACGAGCTGAAGGACTACACGTTCTCGCTGCTGTACGAGCTCTACGACAACGAGGTGCAGTACACGCAGGACCTCTACGACGGCATCGGGCTGACCGAGGACGTCAAGAAGTTCCTGCACTACAACGCCAACAAGGCCCTCATGAACCTCGGCTACGAGGCGATGTTCCCGGCCACCGTCACCAACGTGAACCCGGCGATCCTGTCGGCCCTCTCGCCCAACGCGGACGAGAACCACGACTTCTTCAGCGGGTCGGGCTCCTCGTACGTCATCGGCAAGGCCGTGGCCACCGAAGACGACGACTGGGACTTCTGACCTCCCGATTCTGACTCCGGCCCGAAACGGCTGGTGAGAGGCCCGGAACTGCAGGAATCTGCGGATTCGGGCCTCTCTTGTGCCTTCTCTCAAGAGACAGAGGAGGACAGCAATGAACTCGAATGGCCGTTCGGAGTGGCACGGGGGTGGCACGCGCGCACCTCTTTGCCGAGAGCGGGGTGGCTCAGCAGCCGGAATTCGACTTCGATGCGCCGGCGGGGTCGTGCCACTCCGTGCCACTGAGTGCGCCGGCATTCGCAGAAAAGGTCCGATCAGTAGGTGTTCCGCGCGCCCCAGGGGGTGACGTCCCGCTGAGTGGTGGAGTTTCTCAACACCGTGCGGGTCAGCTGGTTCTGATTATGCCGCGGTCAGTTCCGGGATGGCCACCTCCTCGGGTTCGGCGAGGAGCAGGGCCATGGAGTGCTCGCTGAAGATCGCCGGGCCGCGGTTGTGCGAGTTCAGTCGCAGACCCCACCCATACCCCTAGGGGGTATAGAATCGCACTGATGGCAGCGAACGCTGGCATCGGAGCGAAAGGATGGGCCATGGCTGCCACCACCAAGGAGTACTTCGTCGAGGGCATGACCTGCGGACACTGCGAGATGTCGGTCAAGGAAGAGGTCGGCGAGATCGCGGGCGTGTCGGAAGTCCTGGCATCCGCTGCTGCCGGCACGGTCAGCGTCACGGGTGAGAACTTCACCGACGAGCAGGTCGCCGCCGCGGTCGCCGAAGCCGGCTACACGCTCAAGGCGTAACCCTCTCGGGAAGGGAGAGCACGTGACACTGACGGACGGCACTGACTACGTCCACCTCGAACTCGGGGTGACGGGGATGACGTGCACGTCGTGCTCTTCACGGATCGAGCGGAAGATCAACAAGGTCGACGGCGCGGATGCGATCGTCAACTACGCCACGGAGACCGCGTCGATCGACTACGACCCGAGCAAGATCACCGAGGCCGAGCTCATCGACGTGGTTCGCGGCGCCGGCTACGACGCCTTCACGATGGTCACCGAGGAGGAGCCCGCCGCCACCTCGGATGCCGACGAACCCGTCGACCGGCACGAACAGGCGCGCCTCGCCGAGGCGAAGGACCTGGGCCGGCGCCTCGTGTGGTCGGCGATCCTCTCCGTGCCGGTCGTGACCATCTCGATGATCCCGGCCCTGCAGTTCATGAACTGGCAGTGGCTCATCCTCGTGCTGTCGACCCTGATCTACCTGTACGGCGGCATGCCGTTCCACCGCGCGACGCTGCTCAACCTCCGGCATCGCTCGACCACCATGGACACCCTCGTGTCGCTGGGCACCACCGCCGCCTACGCGTGGTCTGTGTGGGCGCTGTTCTTCGGCACCGCGGGGCACCCCGGCATGACCATGGAGATGAGCCTTCTCCCCCGCGCGGACGGCATGGACCATATCTACCTCGAGACGATCGCGGTGGTCATCACCTTCCTGCTGCTCGGCCGCTGGTTCGAGGTGCGCGCGAAGGGGGCCTCGTCGGCGGCCCTCAAGGCGCTCCTCGACATGGGCGCCAAAGACGCGGCGGTGATCCGCGACGGCCGTGAGGTGCGGGTGCCCGTCGCGCAACTGGCGGTCGGTGACATCTTCGTCGTGCGCCCGGGGGAGAAGCTCGCCACCGACGGCCGTGTCGTGGAGGGCGAATCCGCGATCGACGAATCGATGCTGACCGGCGAATCGGTGCCGGTCGACGTCACCCCCGGCAGCCTCGTCACCGGCGCCACCATCAACACGTCCGGTCGGCTGCTCGTCGAGGTCACGCGCACCGGCGCCGACACGACGCTCGCCCAGATGGCCAAGCTCGTGACCGAGGCGCAGGCGAAGAAGGCGCCCGTGCAGCGACTCGTCGACAAGATCTCCGCGGTGTTCGTGCCCGCCGTGATCGCCGTCTCTGCGCTCGCGCTGATCGTCCACCTGCTGCAGGGAAGCGACGTCAACTGGGCGTTCTCGGCGGCTGTCGCGGTGCTGATCATCGCCTGCCCCTGTGCGCTCGGGCTCGCCACGCCGACGGCGCTGCTGGTGGGCACCTCGCGCGGCGCCCAGCTCGGCCTGCTCATCAAGGGCCCGGAGGTGCTCGAATCGACGCGTCAGGTCGACACCATCGTCCTGGACAAGACCGGCACCGTCACCGAGGGTGTCATGTCGGTCACCGACGTGCGCGCAGCAGCCGGCTTCGACGAAGACACCGTCCTCGCACGGGCGGGCGCGGTCGAGGTGGGCTCCGAGCACCCCATCGCGAAGGCGATCGTCTCGGCCGCGTCGGCGCGGGGAGAACTGCCCGCCGCCACCGGCTTCACCAACTCCGCCGGGCGCGGGGTGACCGCCGTCGTCGACGGGCAGACCGTCGTCGTGGGCCGCCCGGACGGCGCGCTGCCCCCGGCGCTGGCGCAGGCCTTCGACGCGGCGCAGGCCCGGGGCGCGACCCCCGTCGCGGTCTCCATCGACGGGGTTTCGGCGGGCGTGGTCGTCGTCCGCGACACGGTCAAGGCCTCGTCGGCGCCGGCGATCGCGCAGCTCACGAAGCTCGGGCTCACGCCCTATCTGCTCACCGGGGACAACGCCCGGGCGGCGGCGGCGGTCGCGGCCGAGGTCGGCATCGACGCCGCGCACGTCATCGCCGACGTCCTGCCGGAGGACAAGGTCGCCGCCGTCGAACGGCTTCAGGCGCAGGGTGCGCGCGTCGCGATGGTCGGCGACGGGGTCAACGACGCCGCCGCCCTGGCACAGGCCGATCTCGGCCTGGCGATGGGTGCCGGCACCGATGTCGCGATCGAGGCCTCAGACATCACCCTCATGAACAACGACCTGCGGTCGGCGGGTGACGCGATCCGCCTGTCCCGCCGCACGCTGTGGACGATCAAGGGGAACCTGTTCTGGGCGTTCGCCTACAACGTCGCCCTGATCCCGGTCGCCGCCCTCGGTCTGCTGAACCCGGCCCTCGCCGGCATCGCAATGGGCTTCTCGTCGGTGTTCGTGGTGTCGAACTCGCTCACGCTGCGCGGATTCCGATCGACACGCGGCGGCGTCGAGACACCGGTGGGTACGGCGATCTCGGCCGCCGAGCGCGAACTCGTCGACGAGAAGAAGTGACCACAGGGGGAGAACCATGAAGACGGACACCGAAACGCACGCCGACGCCGAGCCGCACGCATCCGCCCACCACGGATACATCAGCGACAAGGACCGCTACCTGGCCCGGCTGCGCAAGATCGAGGGGCAGGCGCGCGGGCTGCAGCGGATGGTGGACGAAGAGCAGTACTGCATCGACATCCTGACCCAGATCTCCGCGCTCACCTCCGCCCTGCGCAACGTCGGCCTCGGGCTGCTGGACGACCACATGCGGCACTGCCTCCGCGATGCGGCGGTGCTCGGCGGTGAGGAGGCGGACGCCAAGTTCACGGAGGCTGCCGAAGCCATCGCCCGCTTCACCCGGTAGCACGCCGGCTCAGAGGTGCCCTGCCAGGGCGCTGAGGGCATCGACGTCCTGGATCGTGATGCGGCCGCCGGTGCCCTGCGCGATCACGCCGGCATCGGTCAGCGCACGCAGCTGGCGGCTCAGAGACTCGGGGGTCGTGTCCAGCAGCGAGGCGACGTCCTTCTTGGCCAGCGGCAGCACCACCTCGGGGTGGCGGTCGGGCTCGGCGTGGGCCGGCAGGCCGAGCAGATAGTCGGCCAATCGCGCGCTCACGTCACTGGAGATGGCCGCCGCCAGCCGGGCCTCGGCCTCGCCCAGCCGCCGGCTCACGCTCTGCAGCATGCGCAGGCCGATGCTCGCGTGCCGGTCGATCAGCATGCCCAGATCCGCATGCCGGAACACGCACAGCCGCGAGTCCTCCAGCGCGGTCGCGGTGTGGTCGGGGTGGATGCCGGTGAGGAAGGCCGACTCGCCGATGAAGTCGCCGGGGCCGAGGACCCGGAGGATCTGCTCGTGGCCGTCGGCGCTCGTCCGGGCCACCTTCACCCGTCCGGTGTGCACCACGACCAGTTGCGACACGTCGGCGCCCGCGGCGTACACGTGCTCGTTCTGCGCGACCCGGGTCGGACGCGCGACCGCGGCGACCTCACGCTGCTCGGCGAGGGTCAGCGCCTGGAACAGCGGCACCCTGCGCACGCACGGATCATCGCCCTGATCCAGTGATGACGAGGTCATGATGCCCCCTCCTCTCCTTTCTCCAGTATCGGCGACCGCCCGCCGTCGTGGCCGGATCGCGCCGGGGCCGCAGCAGCCGCATCGCGTTCAGGATCACCAGGAGCACCGAACCCTCGTGGACGAGCATGCCCACCGCCATGGTCACCCCGCCGGCGAAGACACCGGCCAGCAGCAGCACCACCGTCACCAGAGCGATCGCGATGTTCTGTCGCAACACCCGGACGGTGCGCCGCGCCAGCCCGATCGCCTCGGGGAGCTTCAGCAGGTCGTCGGCCATCAGGGCGATATCGGCCGTCTCGACGGCCACCGCCGATCCGGCCGCGCCCATGGCCACGCCGATGTCGGCAGCGGCCAACGCGGGCGCATCGTTCACACCGTCGCCGACCATGGCCACGGTGTGCCCCTCGCTCTGCAGGCGTGCGACGGCCGCCAGCTTGTCTTCGGGCAGCAGTGCCGCGTGCACCTCGTCGATGCCGACGGCGCGGCCGACCGCTTCGGCCACCGGCCGGGTGTCGCCGGTGAGCATGACGACCTTCTGCACGCCGGCTGCATGGAGTCGGCGGACCATCTCCGCGGCGCCCTCGCGGATCGCGTCGGCGACGGCGACGACGCCCATGACGGCCCCGTCGACGACGACGATCATCGCCGTGCGTCCGGCCCGGGCGAGGTCTTCGGCCACCGCCCGTGCCCGCGCGTCATCGTGCACGCCGTCCGCCGCCAGCAGCGCGGCATTGCCCACGAGCACCCGGCGTCCGTCGACCGCGGCGACGATGCCCTGGCCGGTCAGGGGGATGACCCGGGTGGGGACCCCGGTGGGCGCCACCCCCTCGGCCTCGGCGGCGGCGACGATCGGCCGCGCCAACGGGTGCTCCGACCCGGCCTCGGCGGCCGCCGCCCAGCGCAGCACATCGCGCCGGTCCAGCGCATCGTCGAGCACGACCACATCGGTCAGGTGGGGCCGGCCCTCGGTGAGGGTGCCGGTCTTGTCGACGGCGACGGCCGTGATCCGCGCGGACGTCTCGAGGTGCTCGCCGCCCTTGATGAGGATGCCGCGGCGGGCCGACCGGCCGATGCCGGCCACGATCGCCACCGGGATCGAGATGACCAGTGCGCCCGGGCAGCCGATGACCAGCAGGGTCAGCGCGAGCACGACATCACCGGTGACCAGCCCCACGATCAGGGCGAGGAGCATGACAGCCGGCGTGTAGCCCTTCGAGAAGCGGTCGATGAACGCCTGGGTCCGCGCCCGGGCGTCCTGCGCCTCTTCGACGCGGTGGATGATGCGGGCCAGCGTGGTGTCGGCGCCGACCCCGGTCGCCTCCACCTGCAGGAAGCCGCCGCGGGAGACGGTGCCGGCGAACACGCGGTCGCCCGGACCCTTCTCGACCGGGATCGACTCGCCCGTGATCGACGCCTCATCGATCGCACCGCTGCCGGCGCTCACCACGCCGTCGACCGGGACCTTCGCGCCGCTCTTGACCAGGACGGTCTCACCGGTGGGCACCTCGGCGGCGGCGATCTCGACCTGCGCGCCGTCGCGCACGACGATGGCCCGGTCCGGGGCGATGGCCACCAGGGCGGCCAGGGCCGCGCGGGTCTTGTCCATCGTGCGCGTCTCGAGCGCGTGCCCGACCGCGAACAGGAAGGTGACCGCCGCGGCTTCCCAGAAGTTGCCGATGACGACGGCGCCGATCGCGGCCACCGACACCAGCACATCGATGCTGAGGAACCGCACCCGCAGCGCGCGGACGGCGGCCACCACGATGCGGAAGCCGGCGACGGCCGCGGCGGCGAGCAGGGTCGCGTCGGAGAGCCGGAACGCGGTGCCCGGCCCGTGCGCGTGCCCACCGGCATCCAGCCACCATCGCGGCGCCAGCGCGACATCGGCCGCCCCGCCGCCGAGGTGCGGGAGGGCGAGCGCGATCAGGATCAGCAGTCCCGCGACGGCCGGGACGAGCCCACCGCCCCACCGCCGGGTGCGCCGCGTGTTCATGAGATGACCGCCCTTCGACTCACGGGGTCAATACGACGAGACGGTCGAGCGGTAACCCGCCGTGGCGACCGCGGCGACGAGATCGTCGGCGGAGACGCGGCGCGGATCGTGCTCGACCTCGATGCGTCCGGAGGCGAATCGCACGTTGACGCGGGAGACGCCGTCGAGGCGTCCGACCTGCTTCTCGATCTTGGCGACGCACGAGGGGCACGAGAACCCTTCGGCGCGCAGCAGAGTGTGGACGGTGGGGGATGCCGTGGTCATGACAGTGCCTTTCTCTCAGCCGGTTTTCCAACCGTGACCGGGGACTTGTTCCCGGTGGCGCGGCCCACTGTACGCAGCCGGGCCCTCCCGCGCCTTGACCGGGATCAAGCCCGGGCCGGCGGGCAAGAGAAACGGACGGGTCGTTCCGGCCGGCGACGGCGGATCGCTAGCATTGTGCGTATGCCGGAAGACGCGCCCCGCTTCAGTCCCGTCATCGCGCTGCTCGCGGTGTCGGCGACGTGGGAGACCCAGCTGGCCGCCGTACTGAAGGACCTGGGCATCTCCACGCGCAAGTTCGGCCTGCTCGGCCACATCCACGCCGAGCCCGGCATCTCGTTCTCCGAGCTGGCCCGCCGTTCGCACATCACGGTCCAGTCGGCCCACACGGCGGTGCGCACCCTCGTCGACGACGGGCTCGTCACCGACGCGACCGCGCAGGCGGGCGCGGCCAGCGACCTGAGCCTCACCGACAAGGGCGCCCGCGTGTTGCAGGAGGCCCGCGACCGGCTCGCTCAGCTTGACGGCGCGCTCACGCAGCGGATGCCGAACGTCGCGGCTTCGCTCGACGGCATCCGCGCCGGCGTCGTCTGACCCGCCGCGCCGCCGGCCGGCCTCGGTCGTGGGGTCCGCTCAGCTCTTCGGGATCGGCGGGCCGAGCCACAGCAGCGTCACGAACACGATGGCGAGAAGCGCGAGCAGCAGCATGACCGACAGGAGGGGGCGCCGCAGCACCCACGCCTGCACGTGCTCCACGAAGCCGACCGGCTGAGCGCCGCCGGGGGCGAGGCGCCAGTCACCGGCCAGCAGACCGCGGCGGTCCAGTCGCAGTTCGAACGGAACGGTCGCGAACGGGATGATGGCCAGCAGCACGCCGGTCAGTCCCAGGCCGAACCGCCATTGCTGATTGACCCAGACGAACACAGTGCTCGCGACGTAGCAGAGGAACACGAAACCGTGGATGCCGCCGGCGATCGGCACGAACTCGGCCACGCCGACCGCGCGCAGGATGAGGGCGGCGATGAGCCCCGCCCATGTGAACATCTCGGCGATGGCGAACGTGCGGAACAGGGCGCGCGGGGTGATGGGGGCGGTCCGGGTGGGGGTGGTCATGGGCACCTCTAGGATCGGGTCGACCGGGTGACGGTGAACTTGGCGTTGCGGGCGATCTGCACGGTGGGGCCGACCAGCGACTCCAGCTCGCTGCGGTAGTTCAGCGGTGAGTTCCACACGCACCACAGCTCACCGCCGGGCCGCAGCACGCGGGAGACCTCCTCGAACATGCGCAGGGCCACCCGGTCGGTCACGGCGCCGCCGCTGTGGAACGGCGGGTTCAGGGCGATGAACGAGGCGCCCGCGTCGGGACGCCGGCTGAGCAGATCGTCGCGCACCACCGTCACCCGGTCGGCGACGCCGTTGGCGAGCATCGTCTCCCGCGCCGAGGCGACCGCCGCCGCCGACGTGTCGGTGGCATAGACGAAGTGCTTCGGATGCCGCAGGGCCAAATGGGCGGCCACGGCACCGGTGCCGCACGCGAAATCGATGAACGGGTCGTCGGCGGTGCCGCCCGGTGGCCGGTAGGGGAGGTAGGCCAGCAGCAGCCGCGTCCCGATGTCGAGCCGCGCGCCGGCGAACGCGCCGCCGTAGGCGCGCAGCTCGAGGGTGCCGTCGCGGCCGGCCGCCGGCACCGGGTCGCGCCCGTTGCGCGGCCCCCGGGCGATCAGCACCCGGGACTTCTGCCGGGCGTGCGTGACATCGAGGGTGTCGAAGTGCTCCCGCAGCACGTCGTTCATCGACAGCGACATGTGCTTGATGCGTCCGCCGGCATATACCGTGACGTCGGGGGCGGCGTGGGCGGCGATGAGCCCGGCGATGTCGCGCAGCGCGTCGAGCGACCGGGGCAGGCGCAGCAGCACGACCCGCGCTCCGGCGACCAGGTCGGCGCTCAGCGGCATCGACCGCACCGTCAGGCCGAGCCGCTCGGCGTTGGCGGCCAGGGCCCGCTCGCCGGTCACCGCGTCCTGGTGCACCCGCACGCCGCGGGCGCCGGCGTGCGCGGCGGCCAGCGACAACGCGCCATAGCCGTCGCCGATGACGACGATCTCGCCGTCGCCGGCGGTGGCCAGTGCGGCATCCGCCTCATCGAGGATGAGACGGTCGGCGGTGTCGGCGGCGACCAGGTCCGAACCCGACACGTCGGGCCAGCGACGGAGCGCATCGAAGGGGAAGAAGCTCACTCGCCGTCGGACCCGTCCGCGTAGCGCAGCCGTGCGTCGGCGGGCACGCACTCGTCACCGATGCGGATGCCGGATGCCAGCCGGCCCTGCGCCCGCAGGTCGAGCAGTGATTCGACCGCGCGGCGCCGCAGCTCCCACGGGTCGATCGTGTTCACGTACACCTTCGTGCCGCCCTCGAACCCGGCCGGGTTGGAGATGCGCCACTTCAGCACGACCCGCCACGGCATGGGCCACGGGGCCGACGGCGGCCGGTAGTGCCACTCCTCGTTGGTGGGCACGTGCACGCCGGTGGCCGCGTGCAGCGCGTGCACGAGATCCGAGACCGCGCGGATGCCGGCATCCGAATGCTCCTGCGGCAGGTTCGCATCGGAGGTGGAGCACACCACGAACGCGGGGTACCGGTGCCCGACGCCGGCGAAGGCGACCGCGCCGTCGGTGGCGGCCACCAGCAGGCGCTGCCCGACGGCGAGATCCACCTCCCGGTGCTGATAGAGATGGCGGTCGGATGCCAGCATGCGCAGCTCGCGGTCGACCTGCGGCCCCGGTTCGTCGATCGCGACCAGCTGCTTGTGCAGGTGGTCGAACGAGGCGCCGGCCGGCCGCAGCCAGTTCTGGAACACCGCGGTGTACGCGGCGCCGGGCTGGGCGGCCTGGATCTCGGCGAGGGAGCGCACCGTGAAGGCGAAGTAGGCCGCATGCTCGTCGGAGCTCAGCACGCCCGACGAGACCAGCTGATCGTCGGTCTGCGCGTCGTCGACGACATGGCGCCGTGCGACCACGACGTCGTGCGACCCGCCCAGCAGGTCCAGCGCGGCCTCCTCGAGCGAGACCTGGGTGCCCGACGCCGCCGCGCGCACCGCGGCGAGCTGCTCGATGTGCGCGCGGCCGGCGGGATCGGACAGGTACTCCTGGGCCCACTCGAACACCGCGGCGGGTTGGCGGAACCCGTGGTTCTCCCGCCAGTACTCGGCCGACACGATCTCGAACAGGTTCGCAAAGCGGCGGAACTCGGCGACGCTGTCGAACAGCCGCGAGGCCGGAACGTGACGATGTTCGACGAAGTCCGGGCCGACCAGCCGCGCCTTCTCGGGGGTGGTCTCGAGGTAGCGGTCCGGGCAGAACGCGCACAGGCGGGTGTGCTCGCCGCGGGCGAGCCGGCGGGGTTCGGGGCGCGCCGCCGTCAGCGGGCGATGCGCCCGCCCCGGCACGGTCCACACCCGGGTGCCGGTGAGCGGCCCTGTCTGCTTGACCGTGCCGTCGGGCATGCGCACGATCGGCTGCTGTGTCGCCTCGCTCACCCCGCCAGCCTACCCGCGGCTATCTGACGTTGCCCCCTCGCAGCCGGGACAGGGCGTCGACGGTCGCGGCGAGGATCAGCACGCCGCCGGTGACCAGCAGGTTGATGCCCGCCCCGAGTTTGAGCAGTGCCAGGCCGTTGGTGATCGACGCGATCACCAGGGCACCGATGGCGGCGTGCAGCAGCCGTCCGCGTCCACCGAACAGGCTCACCCCGCCCACGACGGCGGCGGCCACGCCCGACAGCACGATGTCCCGGCCGGCGGCGCCGTCGACCGAGCCGATGCGGGTCTGCGCGAACAGTCCCGCCATCACGGCCAAGCCTGAGCAGATCACGAAGCACCACCACTTCACCCAGCGCACCTTGATGCCGGCGCGACGGGCCGCCTCGGCATTGCCGCCGATCGCGTACACGTACCGGCCGAAACGGGTGCGGTCGAGGGCGAACGTGCCGATCCACAGGATCGCCAGGACCACCGGCACGATGACGGGCACGCCCTCGATGGGGATGACCGACTGGGAGCGGTTGAGGCTGAGGATGGCCACGGCCGCCCCGCCGAGCACGGCGATGACGCCGAGCTTGATCCAGACCAGCGAGATCGCCCGGTTGGGCACCCCGGCACGGGTGCGGCGGCTGCGATCCCAGAACGACATGCCCGCGGAGATCGCCAGCATGACCGCCAGCATCACCCAGCCGCCCCACACCGGAAGTCGGCCGTTCTGCAGTGCGATGAGCTCGGGGGCGTTGATCGGGTAGAGGCCGCCGGCCCCGATGATCAGCAGCGCGAGGCCCTGGTACCCCAGGAACAGTCCCAGCGTGACGACGAACGAGGGGATGCCGACGCGCGCCACGAGGAACCCGATGAGGGCCCCGGTGGCGAAGCCGACGCCGAAGCCGAGCAGCAGCGCGAGCGGCCAGGGGACGTCGAACTTGACATTCAGCACCGCGAACGCGGCGATCGACACGCCGCCGGTGACCCCGGCGGACAGGTCGATCTCGCCCAGCAGCAGCACGAACACGAGGGCCATCCCCAGCACCACGAGCGAGGCGGCCTGGTTCATGAGGTTCGCGAAGTTCGTGGGCGTGAGGAAGTACGGGCTGAGGAAACCGAACAGGATGGCGAGGAACACCAGCCCCGCGATGGCGGGGAGGGCCCCCATGTCGCCGCCGCGGACGCGCTGCCACCAGGCGGTGAACTGCTCGGCCAGGCCACCCTCGACACCGCTGCCGATGAGGTCGCCGGCGACCGGGTCGGGTGCCGCGGCGGTGCGCGGAGTCGTCTGCGCGGTCATGCGTCGCCTCCCACGGGGATGTTGCTGGTGCCGATCAGCTCGACGCCGGCGGGCACCTTGGTGCCGGTGATGTAGCCCACGACGTCGTCGCGGGTCGTGTCGGCCGCGTCGATCTGCGCGACCATCTGGCCCAGATAGAGCACGGCGATGTCGTCGGCGACGGCGAACACGTCGGCGAGGTTGTGGCTGATGAGGACGACGGCCACGCCCTGCTCGCTCAGCCGCTCGACGAGGTTCAGGACCTGCTCGGTCTGGGCCACGCCCAACGCCGCCGTGGGCTCGTCGAGGATGACCACGCGCGCCTTCTTGAGCACGGCGCGGGCGATGGCGACGGTCTGGCGCTGCCCGCCGGACAGGCTCGACACCTTCTGGCGCACCGACTTGACGGTGCGCACCGACAGTGACCGCAGCGTGTCGGAGGCCTCGCGCTCCATGCGGCCCTCGTCGAAGGTGCCGGTGGACATCTCTTCACGTCCGAGGAACATGTTCTGCACGATGTCGAGGTTGTCGCACAGGGCGAGGTCCTGGTAGACGACCTCGATGCCCAGGTGGGCGGCGTCACGGGGCGTGTGCAGAGCGGCGGGGACTCCGTCGACCAGCACCTCGCCGTCGTCGTAGGGCTGCACGCCGGCCAGGCCTTTGATGAGGGTGGACTTGCCGGCGCCGTTGTCACCGACCAGGGCGGTGACCTTGCCGGGATGGACCTTCAGATTCACGCCGCGCAGGACGTTGACGGGACCGAAGGATTTCTTCACATCCCGCAGTTCGATGATGGGGGTGGTCATGGATTCGCTTCCTTGTGCTTCGGGTGCGGGCGGCGAGGTGGCGAAGGGGCGCCGCGCCGGTGACGACGCGACGCCCCTCGCCCGATGGCTGCTTACTGCACGCCGAACTCGGCGCACTTGTCGGCGAGGCTGACCCCGTCGATCTCACCGGCGCACACCTCGTCGGCCGAGGCGTCACCGGCGGCGACGACGTCCTTGACCTCGTTCGGGCCCACCAGCTGGGGCGTCACGGCGATGTAGGGCGTCCCGTCTTCGAGCTCCTGGTCGGCGCTGGGCGTCTCACCGCTGAGCAGGGCGATGGCGACCTCCACGGCGGCCTCGGCCTCGATCTTGACCGGCTTGTAGACCGTCGCGGTCTGCCACCCGGTGAGGATGTTGCGCAGGCCCTCGAGGTTCGCGTCCTGACCCGACACGGCCACCCCGGTGATGCTCTTGTCCTGCAGCACCTTGATGACGCCGTCGGCGTTGGTGTCGTTGGCCGCCCAGACGCCGTCGACCTTGCCGTCGTTGGCGGTGAGGGCCTGCTCGAAGTTCGTCTGCGACTTCGCGCCGTCCCAGACACCGGTCGGCTCGGCCACAGGGGTGATGCCCGCGCCCTCCATGACCTCGACCGCGCCGGCGCGGAACATGGCGGCGTTGCCGTCGGTCGGGTCGCCGCCCATGTAGAACACCTGCGCGTCGGCCGGGTCGACACCGGCGGCCTCGAGGCCGTTGAGCACGGTCTGGCCCTGCAGGCGGCCGACCTCGACGTTGTCGAACGACACGTAGTAGTCGGCACCGGTGAACGGACGGTCGTAGGCGATCACCGGGATGCCCTGGCCGCTGGCCTTGGTGGCCACGCCCTCGGCGGCGCCGTTGTAGTCGACCAGGAGCATGACGCCGCAGCCCTGCGTGAGCTGCTGGTCGGCGATGGTCGCGTACTTCGAGGTGTCGGCCTGTGCGTTCTGGATGTCGACCTCGAAGCCGGCGGCCTCCAGGCCCTCCTGCAGGTACTTGCGGTCGAAGTTCTCCCAGCGGGGGGAGGAGGCCGCGTCGGGCAGGATCACGCAGGCGCGGGCGGCGGTGACGTCGCCGTCGCCGTCGCCGTCGCCGTTCCCGCCGGTGGGGGCGGGGTCGCCGGCGCCGGCACAGCCGGTCAGGGCCAGCAGGGCCAGGCCGCTGACGGCGGCAAGGGTGGACAGGGAAGACTTCTTCATCATTCGCCTCTCGTCATCGAGCGATTCGGGTGCAGCGCGTCGGTGCGCTGAAGACGATCATGATGCGTTCACGTCTTGGCGTCAAGACTTGAACGTAACGCTTTCGCATCTGCCGCACCCGGTTCGACCGGTGAACGCAGCGGTGTCAGGCGCGGCCGCTGGCGGCGCGGCTGCGGCGCGACAGGGCGTCGACGGTGACGGCGAGCACCAGGACCACGCCGGTGATCATGAACTGGATCGACGCGTCGAGGTTGAGCAGCGTGAGCCCGGAGGAGATCGACTGGATGACGATGACGCCGAGCAGCGCGGCGAAGGCGGTGCCGCGGCCGCCGAACAGCGACGCGCCGCCGATGATGGCGGCCGCGATGGCGTTGAGATGGGTGTCGCCGGCGCCCGAGCTCTGGTTGGCGGCGGCGAGCCGGGCGGCCGCGAGCACGCCGCCGGTGGCGGCCAGCGTCGAGCACAGGGCGAACACCGACAGGTAGATGCGGTCGACGCGGATGCCGGCACGTCGCGCCGCTTCGATCGAGCCGCCGACCGCGTAGACGGCGCGCCCCCAGCGCGTGCGGGTGAGCGCGAGGTGGGCCACGACCACCAGGGCGAGGAACACGAGGAACATCACCGCCACGCCGCGGGACTGGTTGAGATACCAGGCGGCCACCAGCAGCACCGTCAGCAGGGCGCCGGCCCGCAGCGCGATGCTCCGGTAGCCCTGGCTGTCGAGGTTGGCCGCCGCCCGGCGCCGGGAGCGCTGCACGAGTGACCAGGCGTAGGCGCCGACGGCGGCGACGACCACCAGGTACGACGCCCACGCGGGCAGGAACAGGTGCTGCGCGAACTGCACGAGCCACGAGTCGAAGGGCAGGTTGATCGAGCCGGCGTCGCCCAGCACCCACAGCTGCACGCCGAGGAAGCCCAGCAGGCCCGCGAGGGTGATGACGAAACTGGGCAGCCCGAGCCGGATGCACAGGATGCCGTAGAGCATCCCCACCAGGCACCCGGCGGCGAGGGCCGCGCCGATGGCCGCCACCAGCGGCCACTGCAACTGCACGAACGTCACCGCCAGGATGGCCGACGCCAGCCCCGACACCGATCCGACCGACAGGTCGATCTCGCCCAGCAGCAGCACCAGCACGATGCCCAGGGCCATGGTGCCGATCGCGGCGCACTGCATCGTCAGGTCGACGAGGTTGCGGCTGGACAGGAACACCGGGTTGAGCACCTGGAACGCCGCCCAGATGACCACGAGGCCGGCGATCACCGGCGCCGCGCCCAGGTCGCCTCCGCGCAGCCGCGCCCACGCGCGGGCGGCGGTGCTGCTCACGCCGACGTCGTCGAGGTCCGTCGTCACGAGGCGCCCCCGTCGCGACGGCGACCGCGTGCGCTCAGCGGGATGATCGTGCCGTCGGTGCGCACGGCCGGCTCGGGCGCGGTGGCCGATCGGCGACTGACGGAGTTGTCGACGGCACCGGTGATGGCGGCGATGAGCACTTCGCTGGTGACCTCGGCGGCGTTGTACTCGCCGTTGTTGCGCCCCAGGCGCAGCACCACGATGCGGTCGGCCACCGCCAGCACGTCGGCCATGTTGTGGCTGATCAGCACGACGCCGTGCCCACGCTCGCGCAGCCGTTCGATGAGGTTGAGCACCTCGGCGGTCTGCGCGACGCCGAGCGCCGCGGTGGGTTCGTCGAGGATGACCACGCGCGGCTCGCCGATGAGCGACCGGGCGATGGCGACGGTCTGGCGCTGACCGCCCGACAGCGACGCCACCGGCGTGCGCACCGAGGGGATCTTGGCCGACAGCTCGCGCAGCAGCGCCCAGGTGCGCTGCTCCATGTCGACCTCGTCCAGACGCGCACCGTCGACCAGCTCCCGCCCGAGCCACAGGTTGGCGACGACGTCGAGGTTGTCGCACAGTGCGAGGTCCTGGAAGACGGTCGCGATGCCGAACTCCTGCGCGGCGGCCGGGCTGCCGATGTGCACCGGCTCGCCGTCGAACCGGATCGTGCCCGCGTCGGGCGGATGGACGCCGGCGAGGACTTTGACGAGGGTGGACTTCCCGGCGCCGTTGTCGCCGACCAGGGCCACCACTTCGCCCTCGTTGACGTCGAAGTCGACGCCGGTGAGGGCGCGCACGGCACCGAAGTGCTTGTCGATGCCGCGCATCGACAGCACCTGCTCGCGGGGCCGGCCGGCGCGGTGGGGGATGCTCATGGAGTTCAGAGGATACCCGCGGCGGCGCAGTCGTCGGCATAGGCGGGCGTGCAGATGTCGTCGACGGTCCAGAAGCCGTCCGCCACGACGGTGTCGAGGATGTCGTCGACGGTCACCGCGACCGGGTCGAGCAGGGTCGCCGGGGTGCCGTCGACGGTGGTCTCCGCGGCGATCTCGCGCCCGTGGATGAGGTCGACGGCCGCGTCGGCGGCGAGGGTGGCCTGCTGTTTCAGCGCCTTGTAGACGGTCATGTACTGGTCGCCCGCGACGATCCGCTGCAGGGCGGTCAGCTCGGCGTCCTGACCGGTCACCACCGGGAACGGATCGACCGCGGCGGCCCGGAGCGCGGCCACCGCACCACTGGCGGTGCCGTCGTTGGCGGCGTAGACCCCGGCGATGCGGTCGCCGAACTGGGAGATCTGGCCCGCCACCCAGTCCTGCGCCTTGTCGGGACTCCAGTCCGGCGTGTCGTACGAGGCGAGCAGCGTGAGGTCGCTGGCGTCGATGACCGCGCGGGCGCCCTCACGGAACCGGGACGCGTTGCTGTCGGTGGGGGAGCCGTTGACCATGAGGATGGCGGCGTCGCCGAGCCCGCGCGCCTCGAGCTCGGCCACCAGGGCGGTGGCCTGCAGGGTGCCCACCCGTTCGTTGTCGAACGAGATGTAGAAGGCGATCTCCCCGCCGGCGATCATGCGGTCGTAGGCGATGACCGGCACGCCCTGCGCGTTGGCGGCGGTCACGATGGTGACGGCCGCACGCCCGTCGACCGGGTCGAGGACCAGCACCGAAGCGCCGGCGGCCAGCGCCGATTCGGCCTGCTGCTGCTGGCGCGCGGCATCCTGGTCGGCGTTCGCGTACATCACGTCGTAGTCGCCCAGCTCGGCGATGCGCTGCTCGAAGACGGGCCGGTCGAAGGTCTCGTACCGCGCGGTCTTCTTGTCGGGCAGCAGCAGGGCGATGGGGCCGTAGGCGCTCGTGCCGCGGGGTGTGCAGCCGGTCAGCGCACACGCGGCGAGGATCGCCGCCACGGCGAGGCACACCAGCCGGATCATGCCGTGATCGCAGCCACGCCCGCATCGACCCGGACGTGGTCGAGGGCCACCGCGATCGCTCCTCGCGTCTCGGTCCACTCCCCGTAGGAACTGGCCACGATCTCCGGCAGACCGCCGGCGGCCGCCAGGGCGGAGCGCTGCAGCGAGTGGCGCATCGGGGCCATGAGGATCTCGCCCGCGCCGGCCAGTTCGCCGCCGACGACGATGACCTCCGGGTCGAACAGGTTGCACAGGCTCGCGGCGGCGATGCCGATGTGGCGGCCGGCATCGGCCAAGGCGCGCTGCGCGCCGGAGACCCCGGCATCCGCGGCGGCGAGCAGGTCGCGCAGGCGCTGCATGCCGTCGTCGGGCGGGAACAGGGCCAGCAGGGCGGGGCCGGCGGCGTACATCTCGAGGCAGCCGCGGTTGCCGCACCGGCAGATGGGCCCGTTCTCGTCGATCGTCATATGGCCGATCTGACCGGTCTTGCCGCTGGCGCCGCGGAACAGATCGCCCCCGACGACCAGGCCCGCACTGATGGTGTGACCCACCCGGATGTACACCGACGAGGAGGCGGTGCGCGCGGCGCCCTCACGGGCTTCGGCGAGGGCGCCGAGGTTCGGCTCGCTGTCGACGAAGACAGGCCGCCCGGTGCGGGTCGACAGGCTCGTCGCGATGTCGATGCCCTCCCACCCGGGGAGCAGGCCGGGGGTGGAGATCATGCCGCTGCGCGGGTCGACGGGGGCGGGCACGCCCAGGCCGATCGCGAGCAGATCGCCGATCGTGCCGCCCAGCGACTCCATCATCTCGCCGAGCATGATGCTCAGCCGGTCGAGTTCGGCGTCATGGCGGTGGCCGGGCGCGAGCGGGATGGAGGTCTCGGCGACGGTGGTACGGGTCGCGTCGGCGATCTGGATGTGCAGCTGCCGGGTCGAGAAGTGCGCCCCGGCGACCAGGCCCACCTCGCGGGCGAGTGCGACGAGGGTGGCCCGCCGTCCGCTGCGGGAGGTGAACGAGGTGTGCAGGATGCCGGAGGCGGTGAGCTCCTTGACGATGTTCGAGACGGTGGCCGGCGACAGCCCGGTGCTGCCGGCCAGCTCGATCTGCGTCAGGCGCCCATGCCGCTTGAGCGCATCGAGCAGTCGTGCTCGATTCGCTTCCCGCAGTGAGGACTGCGATCCGGGTGGAGTGTTGCGGCGCACCACACCGGCCACTGTACCGCGTCGGCCCCGAACCGCGACGGGTTCGGGGCCGACGATCTGCGGCGGATCAGCGATTCTGCGGGGTCCGGATCGCGGCGGTCTCCGCGGTGAGCCGGTCGCGGTCGACCTGGTCGATCTCGTGCAGGGAGATGCCCTTCGTCTCGCGCATGGACACGACGGCGACCAGCGTGATGGCCGCGGCGATGGCGAGGTAGATCGCCACCGGCATCCAGTTGCCGAAGCTCGACAGCAGCGACGACGCGATGATCGGGGCGAGCGACCCGGCCACGATGGAAGTGACCTGGTAGCCGAGGGAGACCCCCGAGTACCGCATCCGGGTGGGGAACATCTCGGACATGATCGACGGCTGGGGTGCGTACATGAACGAGTGGATCACCAGGCCCAGGCAGATGGCCAGGATGGCGCTGGTCTCCATCTCGAGCGCGATCTTCAGGTAGGTGACCGAGAAGGTCACGACCAGGCGCGGTACCTCCTTGTAGAGCGCGGCGGCAGGGGGGATGCCGCGATCGCGACGCTAGCTGAGAGGTCGTTCAGGTTCAAGGATCGTGCGCGCACAGGCGATGTGCGCCAGTGCACGGCCTGTTTCAGGTGTCGGTGTGCAGACGCACGCGCACGATGTTGGTGGACTCGTCGAGGTCGGCGACGGCCGGGTAGGCCTTGACGAAGTCAGAGAACGAGCGGTGCCCGAGGGCCTTCTCGCTGAAGGACGGGTCCATGCGGCGCAGCAGGTTCTTGACCGCCGACAGGTGCAGCCACTCCTCGTCGGTGCGCTCCTGCTCCAGGCGCAGCGCGCGGCGCAGGAGCTCGGCGGTGGGGTCGGCCTTGGTGCGCCGCCGGGTGGGGGAAGCGGTGGCATCCACCTTCTTCTGCTTCTCCGTGGTCGGCGCCTGCACCCCCGGCAGGGTGTCGTACGCGTCGAACTGGTCGCATGCGGCGGCCAGCGACTTCGCGGTGGAGCCGGCCACGCCGACCCCGACGACGAAGCGGCCCAGGCGCTTGCAGCGCTGGGCGAGCGGGACGTAGTCGCTGTCGCCGGCGACGATGACGACGTGGGTGAGATCGGGCAGCCGGAACATGTCCTCGACGGTGTCGACGGCCAGGCGGATGTCGGCGCCGTTCTTGGCGTACGCCGCCGCGGGGAACAGCTGCACGAGGTCGACGGCGCGGGCCACCAGCTGCGACCGGTACTCCGCGTTGACCGGGGACGACCAGTCGGCGTAGGCGCGGGTGAGCACGAGCGTGCCGAACGAGGCGGCGTAGTCGATGATCGCGCCCACGTCGATCGTGGCGGCGGCCAGGCGCTCGGCGATCTCGGGCTCGGCGGGGTTCTCGGCGATGCGCTGGCGGTCGCGGGAGTAGGCGTTCCGCCCGTGCACCCGGTCGTACCAGCTCATGACGATGTTGTCGAAGTCGAGGTAGACGGCGACGCGGGCGCTCTGCAGCTCAGGCATGCCCCCAGTCTGACAGTCCGGCCGCCCGCGGCGCAGGCACGTTGAGTACGCGCACAGCAGGGCCATAGACTCACGGCATGCCCCTGCTCTCGCTGATCGTGCTGGCCGCCATGGTGTTCGCGATCGTGGACATCATCCTGCGCGACAGCGGGCAGGTGAAGCACATGCCGAAGCCGGTGTGGCTGATCCTGGTGATCATGCTGCCGATGCTGGGCACGATCCTGTGGTTCGCCCTGGGCCGGGAGTACCCCGTGCGCGAGGCGCGCCCGGCCCCGCCGCAGTTCGCGCCGTGGGCCTCGGCTCCGCCGGCCCCGGCTCCGGTGGCACCGCGCCTGTCGACCGAGCAGCAGCTGGCGGCGCTGGAGCGGGAGATCGAAGAGGAGCGGCTGCGCGCGGAGATCGCCCGGCGGCGCGCCGAGCGCGGCGACACCGGCACCGGGCCCGCGGCGGGGTAGCGGCGGCTCAGCGCGCGGGGTAGTGCACCCCGATCTGCGCGCGGATCTCGTCGAGCGTGCCCATGATGCGGATGCTGTCGGCGAAGGGCAGCAGGTCGCTGTCGGTGCGCCCGGCCGCGATGAGCTGCTCGGCGTACAGCGCTTGGTACTGCATGCCGCGGCCGGGCACCGGTGTTTCGTACGTCTCGAGCACGGTGCCGTCGTGTGCGGTGACGCGGAAGGACGTCGGGCAGTACCAGACCCGGTCGATGTCGATGCGGGCCTCGGTGCCGATGATGTGCGCGGTGTTGGGACCGGCGGCCCGTGATGAGGTGAGGGTCGTCGACACGGCGCCGCCGGCGTGCGTGAAGACGGTGCCCACCTCGGTGTCGGCGCCGGTGTCGCCCAGACGGCCGGCGGCGGTGATGGTCTCCGGCGCGCCGAGGATGTCCCAGGCGAACGAGACCGGGTAGATGCCCAGATCGAGCAGGGCCCCGCCGCCCAGCTCCAGGGCGTTGAGCCGGTGGGCGGGGTCGGCGGTGATGCGCTGGGTGTGGTCGGCGTGCAGCGCCCGGATCTGGCCGAGGGTGCCGGCGGCGATGATCTCGCGGATGCGGATCATGTGCGGCAGGTAGCGCGTCCACATCGCCTCCATCGCCAGCAGCCGGTTGTCGGCGGCGAGGTCGCCGATGGCGCGCGCCTGGTCGGCGTCGAGGGTCACCGGCTTCTCGATGAGCACGTGCTTGCCGTGCTCCAGGGCCAGGGCCGCGGTCTCCAGGTGGTGGCTGTGCGGCGTGGCGATGTAGATGATGTCGATGTCGGGGTCGGCCACGAGGGCCTCGTAGGAGCCGTGCGCCCGGTCGATGTCGAAGGTCTGCGCGAACTGCGCGGCCGCCTCCGGGCGGCGCGAGCCGACGGCGCGCACATCGAGGCCGGCGGTGCGCAGGTCGCTCGTGAACAGGTGGGCGATACCGCCCGTGGCAAGGATTCCCCAACGCAGTCCGGTCATGCGTCGAGACTATCGGTGTGCACCGGGTCGCTCGTACCCGGCATCCGGTCAGGGGATGAGCACGACCTTTCCGTCCACGCCCTCCTCGACCGCGCGGTGCGCGGCGGCGGCATCGGCCAGCGCGAACTGCGGGCCCAGTTCCACCGAGAACCGGCCGGCGGCGATGAGGTTCACGGTGACGGGCACGGCCTCGGCACGCCAGATCAGCTGCTGCGGAGTGAGCGGTTGCGGGCTGCCGCCCGAGAAGGCCCGGATGCCGAGGCCGGCGGCGTCCGCCCCGCGGACGAGCGTCGCGATGCGGCTCTTGTCGGCGACCAGCTCGATCGACGAGGCGAGGGCCTCGTCCGTCCCGGCGAGGTCGATCGCCACGGTCACGCCCTGGGGTGCGGCGGCGCGCACGCGGTCGGCGACTCCTGCGTCGTACGAGATCGGGGTGGCGCCGAGCTCGCGCACCCGGTCGGCGCGGCGGTCGCTCGTGGTGGCGATGACCGTGGCGCCCCACAGGACGGCGAGCTGGATCACCGCCTGGCCGACCGATCCCGAACCGGCGTGGACGAGCACGGTGTCGCCCGGTCCGACCGCCAGCGACCGGAGGGTCTGGTAGGCGGTGCCGACGGGGATGCCGAGGGCGGCGCCCTGGGCCGCCGACACCTGCGGGGGGCGCGGGGTGAGCTGGGCCGGGGTGGTGATCAGGTCGGTGGCGGCGGTGCCCTGCGCGCCGAACACGACCACGGCGTCGTCGACGCGGAAGCCGTCGACATCGGCGCCGACGGCGGTGACGACGCCTGCGCCGTCGCTGCCGACGCGGCGGGGTCCGGTCAGTGGGGCCGAGGAGCGCGCCCCCGAGCGGAGCTTGTGGTCGATCGGGTTGACGCCGGACGCTTCGATGCGCACCAGGACTTCACCCGGTCCGGGAGTGGAGGCTCCCAGGTCGCTGAGTTCGAGGACGTCGGGGCCGCCGAGGGCCGAGTAGGTCAGCGCAGTGGTCATATCCAGGCCAACCGGGCCGGCTCGGCGCCTATTCCGCCGCACCGCGGGCGGGGGCGCTCAGCGCCCGGCGAGGGTCTTGGTGATCCGCTGCAGCGACACGGGCTCGGCGGTGCCCAGGCGCTGCGCGAACAGGCTCACGCGGTACTCCTCGAGCAGCCAGCGGACGTGGGCGAGCGCCGGCGGTGCGTCGGGTGGCAGCGGGATGGTGCCCCCGGCATCCGCGAACAGCGCCGCGGCCCGCTCGAACTCGGTCATGCGCTGCCGGTCGCGCCCCGGGTTGTCGGCCAGCGCCTGCACCCGCTCGAGCGCGCCCTGCAGGTAGCGCGGCAGGTGGGCCAGTCGCGTGACGCCCGTGCGTGAGACGAACCCGGGGTGCACGAGACCCGCCACCTGGGCCTTCACGTCGCCGAGCGCCGCCAGCAGCGTCATCGAGTTCTGTGCGCGCACCGCCTTGTCGACGTCGCGCTGCAGCATGAGGATCCGCGCGGTCAGCGACACCGTCTGGAACAGCTCGTCGACCACGACGGCCGAAAGCCGGTCGCGCACGGCCTCGAACTGCGCCTGCGTGCGGACCGGGGTGTCACCGCGTACGGCGTCGGCCACCGCGGCCCGCGCGTCTTCGATGAGCGCTTTCGCCGACGGATACGGCGAGGCGGCCAGCGCCAGCTTCTCGTTCGCGGTGAGGCGCTCGAGCACATAGGGGGCCGGCGATGGGACGGCCAGCAGCAACAGGCGGCGGATGCCGGTGCGCGTGAGGTCCGCGGCCCGCTCGGCGGTCGCCTCGATCCGCACCGCGACCGAAGACCCCTCGTCGACCAGGGCGGGGTAGCCGCGCACGACACCGCCGGCGACCTTCGTGTCGACCACGTCGGGCAGGTCGCCGACCTCCCACGTGGTCAGCCCGCGGCGTTCGACCACGCCGGCGCGGTCGGCCCCGCCCGGGACCGGACCGCGTGCGGGGCCGGCCGCTCCTGCGACATCCGCCGCGCCACCCGCCCGGCCGCGCCCGCCGCCGCGGCCGGGCGCGGCGAGCGAGCGCGCCACCGAGTCGCGGGCGCGGTCGGCGAGCTGCCGCTGGAGCGCTGTCAGGTCGCGGGAGGAGCCGACGGTCCGCCCGCGCGCATCCACGGCACGGAACGACATCATCAGGTGGGCCGGCACCCGGTCCATCTCGAAGTCGTCGGCACTGACCGGCTGGTGCGCGACGTGCTGGATGCGGGCGGCCAGGGCGGCCCGCAACGAGGTCGGCGGCATCCCGTCGTGCGATTCGGGACCGGCGCCCACCAGTTCCGCGCCCAGCCGTGCCGCCCAATCGGCCGCCGGGACCACATGCCGCCGGATCGCCTTGGGCAGGGCCCGAAGCAGCCCCGCGATGAGCTCGTCGCGCAGGCCCGGCACCTGCCAGTCGAAGCCGTCCGGGGTCACCTGTGCCAGCAGGGGCAGCGGGATCACGACGCTCACCCCGTCGTCGGGCGCGCCGGGCTCGAACCGGTAGGCCAGCGACAGCGTCTGATCGCGCTGCTGCCACCGCGTCGGGAAGGCGCGCTCGTCGGCGCGCGTGGCGTCGTCGACCAGGTCGGCCTCAGTGAGGTCGAGCAGGTGCGGGGTGGCCGTGATCTGCTCGCGCCACCACGTCTCGAACGAGCGCACGTCGAACACGTCGGCGGGTATGCGCGCGTCGTAGAACGCGTACACGGCCTCGTCACCGGCGAGGATGTCGCGGCGCCGCTCGCGCTCCTCGAGCTTCTCCAACCGGCGACGCTGCTCGAGATTGCGGCGCTCGAACGCCGTGAGCCGCTTGTCGAGGTGGTGCGTGTTCCACTCGCCGTCGACCAGGGCGTGGCGCAGGAACAGCTCGCGGGCCAGCTCCCGGTCCGTGCGGGCCAGCTGCACGCGGCGCCGGGGAATGATCTCGACCCCGAACAGGGTCACCTTCTCGGCGGCGACGGCCGCCCCGGCATCCTTCGACCAGTGCGGGTCGGAGAGGGACCGGTGCGCGAGGTCGCCGGCGAGCTCTTCGGCCCATGCCGGGTCGA
Organism: Microbacterium pollutisoli; assembly: GCF_053586795.1. Classification (NCBI taxonomy): domain Bacteria; kingdom Bacillati; phylum Actinomycetota; class Actinomycetes; order Micrococcales; family Microbacteriaceae; genus Microbacterium; species Microbacterium pollutisoli. The sequence continues at coordinate 873,157 of NZ_JBNYWT010000001.1, read as the reverse complement.
TGACCGCGACGGTCCGCGCGAACAGCCGCGAGGTCTCGACGAGCTCGGCGGCCATCACCGCGTCGGGCGAGGCCTTGCGGAGCCCCGACCCGGGGAAGATCGCGAACGACGCGCCCCGCGCCCCGCGGTACTCGGCCAGCGGCTTGCGTCGCGAGGGATCCTTGCCCCCGCCCTGCTTGGCGAGGCTGCGCGTGTCGAGGATGCCGATGTGCGAGAGCAGGCCGGACAGGATCGCGTGGTGCACGAGCGCCGGGTCGGCGGCCGCCTCGGTGCCGGCCTCGTCGGGGCCGTCGGAGCGGCGGGCGTCGCCGGTGAGCTGCCGCAGCTGCCGGTGCACGTCGAACCATTCCCGCACGCGCACATAGTTGAGGTGCTCGGCGCGCACGAGGCGGCGGAAGGCGCTCGAGCCCAGTTCGCGCTGCTGGGTGCGCAGGTGGTTCCACAGGTTCAGCAGGGTGAGGAAGTCGCTGGTCGGGTCGGTGAACCGTGCGTGCAGCCGATCGGCCTCGGCGCGCTTGCCCGGTTCGTCCACGGAGGGGCGTTCACGCACGTCCTGGATCGACAGCCCGGCGACGATCGCCCGCACGTCCCGGGTCACGCCCAGCCGCTGCGCCTCGATGAGCATGCGCGCAAAGCGCGGATCGATGGGCAGCCGCGCGATCTGGCGGCCGATCTTGGTGAGGCGGGGCTCCCCGCGCCCGTCACGGCCGCGGGTCACCGCGCGCAGCTCGGTGAGCAGGTCGAAGGCCGCCTTCACGCCGCGGCTGTCGGGCGGGGTGAGGAACGGGAAGGCGGCGATGTCGCCGAACCCGAGCGCCAGCATCTGCAGGATGACCGCGGCCAGCGACGTGCGGCGGATCTCCGGCTCGGTGTACTCGGGCCGGGACGCGAAGTCCTCTTCGCTGTACAGGCGGATCGCGATGCCCGCCGATGTGCGGCCGGCGCGTCCGGAGCGCTGTTGCGCCGAAGCCTGCGACACCGGCTCGATCGGCAGCCGCTGGATCTTCGACCGGTTGCTGTAGCGCGAGATGCGCGCGGTCCCGGCATCCACCACGTAGCGGATGCCGGGCACGGTCAGGCTCGTCTCGGCCACGTTGGTGGCCAGGATCACCCGGCGCCGCACCCCGGCGACGGTGGACGGCTCGAACACGCGGTGCTGCTCGGCCGCCGACAGCCGCCCGTACAGCGGCAGGACCTCGGTGGGGCGCGCCTGCGCGGAGTACATGCCGCGGACGGCATCCGCCGCATCGCGGATCTCGGCCTCGCCGGGGAGGAACACCAGCACGTCGCCGTCGGGCTCGCGATCGAGCTCGGCGAGCGCGGCCAGCAGTCCGTCGACGTCGTCGGGGGCGTCCGGGTCGTCGTGCGGGCGGTAGCGGATCTCGACCGGATACGTCCGCCCCGAGACTTCGATGATCGGCGCCGGGGCCTCGTCGGGGCCGGCGAAGTGCTTCGCGAAGCTCTCCGGGTCGATGGTGGCCGAGGTGATGATCACCTTCAGGTCGGCCCGCTCGGGCAGGATGCGCACGAGATACCCGAGCAGGAAGTCGATGTTCAGGGACCGCTCGTGGGCCTCGTCGACGATGATCGTGTCGTAGCGGCGCAGCAGGCGGTCGCGGTGGATCTCGTTGAGCAGGATGCCGTCGGTGACCAGCGCGACCTTCGTGTCGGCGCCGACCTGGTCGGTGAAGCGCACCTTGTAGCCCACGGCGCCGCCCAGGGGCACCTCCAGCTCCTGGGCGATGCGCTCGGCGATCGTGCGCGCGGCGATGCGGCGCGGCTGGGTGTGGGCGATCGAAGTGCGCCCGAGCTCGAGGCAGATCTTCGGCAGCTGCGTCGTCTTGCCCGACCCGGTCGCTCCGGCGACGATGACGACCTGGTGGTCGGCGATGGCGCGCGCGATCTCGTCGCGCGCGGCGCTGACGGGCAGCTCGGGCGGGTACGAGATGCGGGGTTCGGGAGAGGGCATAGCGTTCCATCGTATGACGAGCGCCGCCGTAGGCTGAATGGATGAGCATTCCCACGATCACCCTCAACGACGGCCACACCATCCCGCAGCTCGGCTTCGGCGTCTTCAAGGTGGATCCGGCCGGGACCGAGCGCATCGTGAGCGAGGCCCTCGAAGCCGGCTACCGGCACATCGACACCGCCGCGATCTACGGCAACGAGGAGGGGGTCGGCCGGGCGATCGCTTCCAGCGGCATCCCCCGCGACGAGCTGTACATCACCACCAAGCTGTGGTTCACCGAGCAGGCCGGGGACAAGCCTGTCGCCGCGCTGGACGCCAGCCTCGACAAGCTCGGCCTCGACCGGGTGGACCTGTACCTGTCGCACTGGCCGGCTCCGGCCAACGGCCACTACGTCAACGCGTGGGAGAAGATGGTCGCCCTGCGCGAGGCCGGCAAGGCCACGAGCATCGGGGTCTCGAATCACCTTCCCGAGCATCTGGATGCCGTGATCGCGGCCACCGGCGTGGTCCCGGCCGTCGACCAGATCGAACTGCACCCGGCCTACCAGCAGCGTGACGTGACGGCCTACGCCGCCGAGCGCGGCATCCGCATCGAGGCGTGGGGGCCGCTGGGTCAGGGCAAGTACCCGCTGTTCGAGGAAGAGCCGGTCGTGGCGGCCGCCGCCGCGCACGGCAAGACCCCCGCGCAGGTCGTGCTGCGGTGGCACCTGCAGCAGGGGTTCATCGTGTTCCCGAAGTCGAACCGCGCCGAGCGCATGAGCGAGAACATCGACGTGTTCGACTTCGAGCTGACCGGTGACGAGGTCGCCGCGATCACCGCGCTCGAGCGCGGGGGCCGGGTGTCGTCGCACCCGAACGAGGTGAACTAGACCCAGCCGGACAGCCAGTTGTGCAGGCGGTAGAACTCGTAGGGCACCTCGATCGCCGACCACAGCGGGTACCAGAACGCCGACAGCAGCACCGCGAACACGAGGAACACCCCGACGACGCGCTGTCCGGTCAGCCGGCGGTCGGGCGGCGCATGCCGCGCACCACTGATCGCCCGCAGGGCGAAGGTGAGCGCGAGCAGCAGGAACGGCATGATCGCGACGGTGTAGAACTGGAACGTCGTGCGCTCGGGGAACAGCAGCCACGTCAGCCACGTCGCCGCCAGGGCGGTCAGCACCACCGCGTGCCGCCCGTCCCGGGCGACGACGAACCGGTACAGGAGCCAGGCCGCCGCGGCGACACCGGCGTACCACAGCAGCGGATTGGGCATGCTGTAGATGATCTGCAGGCAGCCGCTCGCGCTCGCGCAGCCGGCCTCGCCGTCGGCGGTGCTCGCGGCGTACATCGACGTGGGACGCCACAGGAACGCCCACGCCCACGCCGGCGACATGTAGTTGTGCGCGGTGTCCATGGTCGCCATCGAGTTGTAGATCGTGACGTGGTACTCCCACAGGCTCGCCAGCGCTGAGTCGGCCTTGTGCCGTCCGTACCCGCCGTCGGTGACCAGCCAGCCCGTCCATGACGCCAGGTAGACCAGGGCAGCCACCGGCACCAGCAGCACGAAGGATGCCGCACCCTGACGCACGACATCCATCGGCCACGCCGCGATGCCGAGCCGGCGCCGCTCGAGCGCGTCGGTGACGACGAGGTGGATGCCGATCGCGGCCAGCACCCACACGCCGGACCACTTCACGGCGGTGGCGGCGCCGGCCGCCGCGCCGGCGGCGATCACCCACGGCCGGTTCCACAGCAGCGGGCCCCACCGCGGCGGATCGCCGTCGAGGTACACGACGCGGTCGGCGAGTCGGTCGAGGTGGCGGCGTCGGTCGAGCACCAGGAACCAGAACGCCAGCAGGATGAACAGGGTCAGGAAGATGTCCAACAGTGCGACGCGGCTCATCGCGATGCCGATGCCGTCGATCGCGAGCAGGAACGAGGCGACGCCACCGAAGGCCACGGAGTTCGTCAGGGCTTTGGCGAGCAGGTACAGCACCAGTACGCAGGCCGTGCCGCACAGTGCCGCGGCGATGCGCCAGCCGAACGACGAATCGGCGCCGAAGACGGCCATGCCCAGGCCGATGAGGTACTTGCCCAGCGGCGGGTGGACCACGAAGCTCGGGTCGGTCGTGAAGATATCGGTCTCGCCGGCGACGAAGCGCGCGTCGGCGTCGTCGGGCCAGGTCACCGCGTATCCGAGGTTCCACTGCGACCACGCGTCTTTCACGTAGTACGTCTCGTCGAACACCAGCGCGTGCGGGTGTCCGACGTTGACGATCCGCAGCACGCCGGCCAGCAGCGTCACCAGCGTGGGCACGAGCCAGCGGTACCGGCGCTGCAGCGCTGGGTCGGCCGCGTAGCGCTCGCGCCAGCGGTCGACGAACGACCCGGGAGCGGGCAGCAGCGGCACGGCGGAGGTCACGCGGACAAGCCTATGCTGGGGCGGTGATCATCCTCGCGGCGACCCCGATCGGCAATCTGGGCGACGCGTCGCCGCGGCTGGTGGCCGCGCTGGAGGCGGCCCCGGTCGTCGCCGCCGAGGACACCCGCACCGCGCAGCGGCTGCTGCGCGCCTTGAACGTCGAGAACCGGCCCCGGCTGCTGGCCCTGCACGACCACAACGAGAAGCAGCGGGCCGCCGAACTGGTCGCCCAGGCCGCCGAGACCGACCTGCTCGTGCTCAGCGACGCGGGAATGCCGACCGTCAGCGACCCGGGCTTCGCGCTGGTGGCCGAAGCCGTCGCACAGGGGGTCACCGTGACCGCCCTCCCGGGGCCCAGCGCCGTGATCACCGCGCTCGCCGTGGCCGGCCTGCCCACCGACCGGTTCACCTTCGAGGGGTTCCTGCCGCGCAAGGCGGGGGAGCGGCGCGCGGCGCTGTCGGCACTGGCATCCGAACCGCGCACCATGGTGTTCTTCGAAGGACCCTCCCGCCTGGCCGAGACCCTGACGGCGATGGCCGACGCGTTCGGTGCCGACCGGCGAGCGGCGGTGTGCCGCGAGCTGACCAAACTGCACGAAGAGGTCGTTCGCGGTCCGCTGGCGGAGCTGGCGGACTGGGCCGCCGACGGGGTGCGCGGGGAGATCGTGGTCGTGGTCTCCGGCGCTCCGGCGCGTGGGGTGTCGGAGGAGGAGGCCGTCGCGGAAGTGCTGCGGCTGGTCGCCGACGGCATCCGGTTGAAGGATGCCGCCGGCGAGGTGGCCACCGCCACGGGTCGCTCGTCGCGCGAGCTGTATCAGGCGGCGCTGGCCGCCCGCAGCGTCAGCCCTTGACCGAACCGGCCGTCAGACCGCCGACGATGTAGCGCTGCAGCGACAGGAACAGCGCGAGCACCGGGATCGATGCGAGCACGGCGCCGGCGGCGAACAGCCCCCAGTTGCTGGCGAGCTGGTTCGACACCCACTGGAACATGCCGACCGCGAGGGTCCAGTTGTCTTCGGAGACCAGCACGATCTTGGCCACGATGTAATCGCCGAACGCCGCGATGAACGCCAGCAGGGCGACCACGGCCAGGATCGGGGTCACCAGCGGCATGATCAGCTTCCAGAAGATCTGCGCGTGGGTGGCGCCGTCGATCTTCGCGGACTCGTCGATCTCGATCGGCACGGTGTTGAAGAACCCGTACATGAGGAACGTGTTCACACCCAGGGCCCCGCCCAGGTACACGCAGATCAGGGCGACCTTCGAGTTCAGCCCGAGTGCGGGGAACACCTCGCCCAGCGCCAGCAGCATGAGGAAGATGGCGACGAACGCGAGCGCCTGCGGGAACATCTGGATGATCAGCAGCGCCGTCAGGCCCACCCGGCGCCCCGTGAAGCGGAAGCGGGAGAAGGCGTACGCCGCGGCGGCGCCCATCAGCACGGCGCCGATCGCCGAGACGCCGCCGACCAGCAGGGTGTTGCCGTACCAGGTCCAGTACGCGGTGTCGCTCAGGCTCGCGTAGTTCGACAGGTCGAAAGCGCTGAACAGGGCGTTGCTGGCGGCCAGGCTCCCGCTCGGGTTGAGCGAGGCCGACAGCACGTACACGAGCGGGAAGATCGCGTAGAACAGGATGACGGCGGCGACCAGGTACTTCCAGCCGACCTCGAGCAGCCAGCGCTTGCGGCGCGCACTGCTGCGGCTCGGGGCGGCGGCACCGCGCGGCACGGTGGCGGTCACGGGCTGTGCGGGAGCGGACATCACTGGTACTCCTCGAGCTTCTTGGTCTGGCGGAACGCCAGCGCGGAGATGAGGCCGACGACGATGAACACGAGGATCGACAGGGCGCTGGCCAGGCCGTAGTCGGCCTTGCCGCCGGAGACCCCGGAGATGTCGTAGATCGCCGAGATGAGGATGTCGGTGGCCCCGAGCGCGTAGGGCGCCCCGGGGATGGCCGGGCCGCCGTTGTTGAACATGTAGATCACGGTGAAGTTGTTGAACGCGAACGCGAACGACGAGATCATCAGCGGCGCGGTCGACACCAGCACCAGCGGCAGGATGATCGAGCGCAGCTGGCGGAACCGGCCGGCGCCGTCGATCGAGGCCGCTTCCAGCGCGTCGGACGGCAGCGCCTGGATCGCACCGGTGCACACGAGGAAGAAGTACGGGTAGGTCAGCCACACGTTCACGAACAGCACGGCGCCGCGGGCCAGCCACGGATCGCCCAGCCAGTCGATGTTGGCCCCGCCGAAGAACAGCTCGTTGATCACGCCGAACTCGGCGTTGAACATCCCGCGGAACAGCAGCGCCGACATGAACGCCGGGAAGGCGTAGGGGAGGATGAACAGGGTCCGCAGGATTTTGCGGCCCTTCACCCGTGGGTCGTTGAAGATGATCGCGAAGATCAGGCCCATCGCGAACGGGATGAGCACCGACAGGATCGCCCAGACGAAGGTCCACAGCGTCACCATCGCCAACGGCTGGAACAGTGCGGGGTCGGTGAACAGCCGGGCGAAGTTCGCGAAGCCGACGTTCACGGTCCAGCCGGTCGCCAGGCTCTGCCCGTCGTCGGAGGTGAACCGGCCGGCATCGGTGGCGTGGTAGACCGTTCCGGTCGTGGTGTCGGTGATGGTCTGCGCCTCGGCATCCCACACCATCGTCGACAGGTACACGGCGCCGGTGGTGCCTTCGCGCGTGCGGATCGACCCGTCGTTCGGGTCGTCGGAGATCGGCACCCGGAGCGCGACGACCTCCTGTTGCATCTGGATCAGGACGCTGCGGGGCAGGACGTTCCAGCCGGGCACTTCGTCGGGTGCGCCGCTGCCGGCGGCGCCGACGTCCTGCAGGGGCTGGTCGGCCGAGCCGACCATGATGCGGCCGTCGTCGTTGATGGCGAAGCCGAGCGTGCCGCCCTGCTCCACGACCGACAGCGGGTAGGTCGGCGACCCGTCCACGCGCCGCTCACCCTGGCTGAGCGCGGCGTTGACGGCCTGCTCCTGCGAGCCCACGTGGCCGGCGCCGTAGTTGGTGAAGGCGATGTAGGCGGTGTAGCCGAAGATGAACACCTGGAACACGAGCAGGAAGGTCAGGCCCGGCAGCAGGTACTTCAGCGGCAGTGCGCGCTTGGTGAAGTAGATGATGTCGGCGGCCACCAGGAGGATGACCGCTGCGCTGAAGATGAGCCACGACTCCGCGCGGAACGCGGCGATGATCCCCATCAGCCCGAAGGCGTTGATCACCGCCATGATCAACAGCTTCACCAGGAAGCCCCAGCCCATGCCCGCCCAGCGGCGGCCGTGCGGTTCCGGGCGTGCCGGTGGCGCGGTGGCATCCGGCGGCGGGGCGAGCGTTCCCTGCGGAACCGTCATGTCATCTCCTTCAGCTCAGGTGAGATCCGGGGGTGGATGCGGTGGCATCCACCCCCGGAGCGGGATCAGCCGATCGCGGCCTCAAGGTCGGTGATCATCTGGTTCCAGGTCGCCGCGGGGTCGGCGCCCTTGATGATCTGCACCTGGGCAGCGTTCCACAGGTCCCAGACCTGACCCATCTCGGGGATCGAGGGCATCGGCACGCCGTTCTGCGACGAGGCCAGGAAGCCGGCGATCACCGGGTCGGAGGAGACCTTCTCGGCGACGGTCGTCCACGCGGGGATGCGCGGGTCGGCGTCGTAGAGGGCCTGCTGGGCCTCTTCGGTGGCGAGGTAGTTCACGAGGAACTCCTGCGCGACGAGGGGCTCGTCGCTCTCGGCGCTCAGGTAGAAGCCCTGCACGCCCACGAACGGCGACGCGGTCTCGCCGCCGGCCGACGGGATCGGGTTCACCTTGATGTTGACACCCTGAGCGGTCAGCGCCTCGATGGCCCACGGACCCTGCACCGTGTACGCGGCCTTGCCGGACGCGAACAGCTCGTTGTTGATGTCGTAGTCGACGGTCGTCGAGATCTCACCGGTGCCGGTCTCGCCGTTCTCGCCGAGCCAGGCCGCGAACGCCTCGCCGGCCTCGCCGCCCATGCCGACCTCGCTCGTGTACGAGCCGGAGTCGTCCTGGACGAACACCGGGGCGCCGAACGAGGTCTGGAAGCCGTACATCGTGTAGGCGTCACCGGTCTGACCGGCGGTGTTGATCGCGATCGCGCGCTCGGCGCCGGCCGCGTCGGCCGCGGCGATCATGTCGTCCCAGGTCGCCGGAGCGTCCTCGCCGACCATGTCGGTGTTCTGGATGAGCGCGATCGTCTCGAGCGAGTAGGGCAGCGCGTAGAGCTGGCCGTCGTAGGTCATCGCGTCCAGCGCGACCTGCTCGAACTCGCCCGCCTTGTCGCCCAGGTCGAGCGTCGAGACGACACCGGCCTGCACGAGGCCGCCGAGCCAGTCGTGGGCGCCGATGGTGATGTCGGGGCCCTCGCCGGTGGGAACCTGGTTGGTGAAGTCGGCGCGGATGTCCTCGAAGTTCTTCTGAACGAGCTCGATCGTGGCGCCGGTCTCCTCCTCGAAGGCCGCGGCGGCGGCCTCGATGGCGGGCTTGCGGTTCTCGTCGGTCCAGACGGTGAGCGTCACGCCGCTCGCGTCGATCGGCTCGTCCGGCTCTTCCGGAGCCTCGGAGCCGCCGCCGGCGCAGCCGGCGAGCAGAAGGCTGGACGCCGCGAGCGCGGCGATGCCGATTGCCATCTTGCGCATGGATTTTCCTTCCATAGGTGGTCGATCCTGCGGGCCTCGAGGTGAGGTCGCGCCCTTACGACCGATGGTGGTGGCTGCGCCGGGTGGGCGCAACCGGTTTTCTCAGTGCGGTGTGCTCAGGCGATGCCTGCGCACGGGGTGGTGAGGGGGAGCGTCAGTGCGAACCTCCCTCTCCGGCTGTGTGCGGCGTGCGGATGACGGCGACGTCGCCGCCCGCCAGTTCCAGCATGCCCTCGGCAGCGGTCTGTGTGAACAGATCCGTGCCGGAAACAGACAACGAAACGGTCTCGGTCCCGTGGTTGATCGCGACGAGGTAGTCCGCGTCGGTTCCGCGGCGGCGCACGGCCTCGACGCCCGGGGGCAGATCCGCCGGGGCGATGCCCGCGTCGGCGTACACCTCGGTCATGATCGCGGCCAGTCCTTCCGCGTCCGGACGGGTGCTGACGTACCAGCCGTGTCCGGTGCCGTGCGCGCGCCGGGTGATGGCGGGGGCGCCGGCGGCCGGTCCGCTGAGGTAGCGGCCGCGCACCTCCGCGCCGGCGAGGACGAGGTCCTCCTGCCAGACGTCGGTGCGCAGCGGGCGTCCGTCGAACTCGACGGTGGCGGTCGCGCCTTCCCGGAGCGGCAGGTGCTCCTCGACGCGGATGCCGAGTGACGGCGTCAGCGGTGCGGCGAAGCCGCCCACGTGCACAGCGTCGTTCTCGTCTACGACGCCCGAGAAGTAGGAGACCAGCAGGGTGCCGCCGGCTTCGACGTAGCGGTTGAGGTTGTCGGCGTCGACCGTGCGCAGCAGGTACTGGGCGGGCGCGATCACGAGCTTGTAGCCGGAAAGGTCGTGCCCGGGCAAGGCGAAGTCGACGGTGATGCCGTCGCGCCAGAGCCGCTCGTAGTACGCGCGGATGCGCTCGGCGTGGCTGAGGTCCTCGCTCGGGCGCCATTCGAGGTCCTGCGCCCAGAACGATTCGAAGTCCCACAGGATCGCGACATCGGCATCCACGCGCGACCCGCGCACTTCGCCGAGGGTGGCCAGCTTCGCGCCGAGGTCGGTGACCTCGCGGAACACGCGGGAGTCGGTGCCGGCGTGCGGGACCATCGCGGAGTGGAACTTCTCGGCCCCGCTGCGGCCGGCGCGCCACTGGAAGAACAGGATGCCGTCGGCTCCGCGGCCCAGGTGCGCCAGCGAGTTGCGGGCCATCTCGCCGGGACGCTTGGCGACGTTGCGCGGCTGCCAGTTGACGGCCGACGTGGAGTGCTCCATCAGGATCCACGGGTTGCCGCCGCCGACCGAACGGGTCAGGTCCGCGGCGATCGCCAGCCCGATCTCGCCCTCTTCGTCGGCGGCCCACAGGTAGTGGTCGTCCGAGACGACGTCGACTTCGCGGGCCCACGCCCACAGGTCGCAGCCGTTGTGCTGGTTCGCCATGAAGTTCGTGGTGATCGGCCGGTCGCTGTGCGCGCGGATCGCGTCGCGCTCCGCGATGAAGCAGGCGCGCAGCTGGTGGTCGGTGAACCGCGCGTAGTCGAGGCGCTGGGCGGGGTTGACGACGCTGGGGGCCGCGGCCGGAGCCCCGATGTGCTCCCACTCGCCGTAGTGCTGGCCCCAGAAGGCGGTGCCCCAGGCGGCGTTGAGCGCGTCGAGGGTGCCGTAGCGCTCCTGCAGCCAGAGCCGCCACTCACGTACGGCGTGGGGGGAGTAGTCCTCGCCCACGGGCACGCCGTACTCGTTGTGCACGTGCCAGAGCACGACGGCGGGGTGATCGCCGTAGCGCTTCGCGAGCTCGGTGGCGATGCGCACGGCGGCCTCGCGGTAGGCGGGGGCGGAGTGGGAGGCCATGCCGCGGGCGCCGAAGCCGAGGGTGACGCCGTCGCGAGTGACCACGCGCGCGTCGGGGTGGTTCGCGAAGAACCAGGCGGGCGGCGAAGCGGTCGGTGTGCCCAGGTCGACCTTGATGCCGTTGGCGTGCAACAGCTCGATGACCTCGTCGAGCCAGGCGAAGTCGAACTCGCCCTCGCGGACCTCGAGCAGTCCCCAGGCGAAGATGCCGATGCTGACGAGGTTGACACCGGCTTCGCGCATGAGGGCGACGTCTTCGCGCCACACCTCACGGGGCCACTGCTCGGGCGTGTAATCGCCGCCGTAGGCGATCGCGTCCAGGTCGGGCCAGCGCGGGGAGCTCATTGTCCTTCTCCTCGTTCCTCGCGGACGCGATCGCAACGGTGCGAACTGCACCTGTGACCGGTCCCAGTGTCGTGTCCCAGTCTAGGCGGCCTTTCGGTTCGGCGCCCGCCGCCGTTACCGAACTGTGACCGGTCACAGCGAGGAAGGTCGTGCCGTGGGGCCTTACCGCCTCCGGTTGCGGCTGCGCGATAGAGTCGGCGCGTGGGGCCCTCAAGCGCGCGACGACCGACGATTCGTGATGTGGCCGCGGTGGCCGGCGTGTCGCACGGCACCGTGTCGCGGGTCATCAACGGCGGGCACTGGGTGTCGCCGGAGGCGCGGGCGGCTGTGGAAGAGGCGATCCGGACCACCGGTTACACGGTCAGCCATGCGGCGCGGAGCCTGGCGACCGGGCGCGCGAACTCGGTGGCGTTCCTGCTGACCGAGCCGCAGCATCTGCTGTTCAACGACCCGACGTTCGCGCTGCTGCTGCGGGGGGCGACCGAGGCACTGGCACAGCGCGGCATGACGCTCGTGCTGCTGGTGGCCGACACGCCCCTGGAACGGGCGAACGTGGAGAACTATGTGCGCGCGGGCCACGTCGACGGCGTGCTGCTCATCTCGTCGCACGAGTCGAACCCGCTTCTGGCTTCGCTCATCGCGGCCGGCGTCCCGACGGTGTGCACGGGTGTCCCGCTGGGTGACCCGGTGGCCGTGCCGACGGTCTCGGTGAACGAGGAGGCGTCGGCGCGGGAGATGACCCGCTATCTCATCGGCCGCGGGTACCGCCGCATCGGCGTGATCACCGGGCCGAACGACACGCCGGGCGGCCGGCACCGGCTGGTCGGGTTCCGGGCCGAGATGGGCGACCGGTTCGACCCCGAGCTGGTCGTGCAGGATGTGTACTCGAGCGAGGCGGGTGCCGCGGCGATGATGACGCTGCTGGAGCGCGCCCCCGACATCGACGCCGTCTTCGCGGCCTCTGACGTCATGGCCGCGGGCGCCGTATCGGCGTTGCGGCGCGCGGGCAAACGCGTGCCCGAGGACGTCGCCGTCGCCGGATTCGACGACTCGGGTCTGGCCGAGACGACCGAGCCGCCGCTGACGACGATGCGCCAGCCCTGGACGCAGATCAGCACACTGATGGTCGACATGCTGCTGGACGTCATCCGCGGCGAGCGCCCGGACTCGGTCGTCCTGCCCACCGCGCTCGTGGTGCGCGAGAGCGCCTGATCCGCGCGGTTGGTCTGCTCGGCTGTCCCCTGGGTGCCACGCCCGGCCCGCTGGGCGGCTCGACCGGCCCGCGGCTGCTCGACCAATCCGCAGGGTGTCTCCTCGCAGTCCATGTAACTTCCGGCTCACATGGTGTCCGGAGGAGTCACATGATGTCTGTGGCCGCCGTTGTGTGCAGCGGAAGTCACATGGTGTCTGGAGGAGAGGGTGGCAGCGTTCGCGTGAGCGAGATCGTGTGTGACGTGGAACTCACATGGCTCTTTCGGGAGGAAGGCGCGTGTGGCCACCGTTGTGGCTGCGGCGGCGGGGATGTCGGAGGTGCGCCGTAGGGTGCGCGGCATGGATCCATTCGAGGTGATGGCAGAGCCGGTGCGGCGGCGACTCGTCGAGGTGCTGGCCAGCGGCGAGCACACGGCGGGCGAGCTTGCGGCCGCGGTGGGTGCCGAGTTCCGCGTCAGCCGCACGGCCATCTCCAAACACCTCCGGGTGCTGCGCGATGCCGACTTCGTCGGTGTCGTGGGCGATCAGCAGTGGCGCTGGTACTACCTGAAGCGCAGCGCGTTCGACGGCATCGACGTGGCGCTGGCCGAACTGCGCGAGAAGATGGCCGGCGCGGCCGGCTACGACCACGAGAACCGGTGCGACCACGATCCGCTCGCCGGGCTCGCACAGGTGAAGACGAGAGGGCCGGCGCGGAAGTCACGGCGGGGGATGCGCGGACGGCAGACCGAGCGCTACTTCGCGAGCGAGCCCGACCTCGGGCTGTTCCCCGTCTACCCGACGTACCTGCCCCCGTGGCCCGACGAGCCGGCGTCACACGCGGCGGGCATCGAACCGGTCCAGCCTAGAATCGACGGGTGACCACCGGCAGTTTCTACATCACGACCCCGATCTACTACCCGTCCGACGTTCCGCACATCGGCCACGGGTACACGACGGTCGCCGTCGACGCGCTCGCGCGCTGGCACCGGCAGTCGGGGGACGACACCTGGATGCTCACCGGCACCGACGAGCACGGCCAGAAGATGCTGCGCGCGGCCGCGGCCAACGGCGTCACCCCGCAGGAATGGGTGGACAAGCTCGTCAGCGAGTCCTGGTTCCCCCTGCTGGAGACCCTCGACGTCGCCAATGACGACTTCATCCGCACGACGCAGGAGCGGCACGAGAAGAGCGTGCAGGTGTTCTTCCAGCGGCTCTACGACGCCGGCTACATCTACGCCGGCGAGTACGAAGCCCTGTACTGCGTGGGCTGCGAGGAGTTCAAGCCCGACTCGGAGATCGTCGACGGCACCGGGCCGTTCGAAGGCCTCAAGGTCTGCGCGATCCACTCCAAGCCACTCGAGCTGCTGCAGGAGAAGAACTACTTCTTCAAGCTCAGCGAGTTCCAGGACCGACTGCTCGAGCTCTACAAGACCCAGCCCGACTTCGTGCGCCCCTCCTCGGCGCGCAACGAGGTCATCTCGTTCGTCCGCAGCGGCCTGAAGGATCTCTCCATCTCCCGCTCGACGTTCGACTGGGGCATCCCGCTGCCGTGGGACACCTCGCACGTCATCTACGTGTGGGTCGACGCGCTGCTCAACTACGCGACCGCCGTCGGCTACGGCCAGGACGAGGAGAACTTCGCGCGGCGCTGGCCGGCCTACCACGTCGTGGGCAAGGACATCCTGCGCTTCCACGCCGTCATCTGGCCCGCGATGCTCATGGCGGCCGGGCTCGACGTGCCCCGCGGTGTGTTCGCCCACGGCTGGCTGCTGGTGGGCGGCGAGAAGATGTCGAAATCCAAGCTCACCGGCATCGCGCCCACCGAGATCACCGACGTGTTCGGCTCCGACGCCTACCGGTTCTACTTCCTCTCGGCCATCGCCTTCGGGCAGGACGGCTCCTTCTCGTGGGAGGACCTCGCCGCGCGCTACCAGGCCGAGCTGGCTAACGGGTTCGGCAACCTGGCATCCCGCACCGTCGCGATGATCGGCCGCTACTTCGACGGCGTCGTTCCGACGCCGGACGAATACACCGAGCTCGACCGGAAGATCCAGCAGACCGTGGCCGACGCCGCAGCGGCGGCCGACCGGCACATGACCGACTTCCGGCCCGACGAGGCCATCGACGCGATCTGGACGATTGTCGACGCGGTGAACGGCTACATCACCGAGACCGAGCCGTGGGCACTGGCCAAGGTGGACGCGCAGCGCGCCCGCCTGGGCACCGTGCTGTACACCGCCGCCGAGAGCCTGCGTGCCCTCGCCGTGCTGCTCTCGCCGATCATGCCCGCCGCGACCGCCACCCTGTGGGACGCGCTCGGGCAGGACGGGCAGCTCGTCGACCAGCCGATCCGCGACGCGGGGCGGTGGGGGCAGCTCGTCCCGCGGACGACCGTGCACACGCTCGCGCCGCTGTTCCCGCGCGTCGAGCAGTAGGCCCGGCATGAGCGACCCCAGCGGCTACATCCGCGAGCGCTACAACGACGGCAGCCGCGACGTGCGGTGGCCGGCGGCGCCGGAGCCGCTCGCTGTGCCGGTGTACGACAACCACGCGCACCTCGAGATCTCGGACGGCGATGAGCCACGCACCCTCGACGAGCAGCTCGAGCGTGCGGCCGAGGTCGGCGTGATCGGCGTCGTGCAGGCCGGGGGCGACATCGAGTCGAGTCGCTGGTCGGCCGACGCCGCGGCATCCCACCCCCGCGTGCTCGCAGCCGTCGCGATCCACCCGAACGAGGCACCCGCATACGCGGCCGAAGGGCGTCTCGATGAGGCCATCGCCGTCATCGACGAACTGGCCGCACAGCCGCGCGTGCGCGCGATCGGGGAGACCGGGCTCGACTTCTTCCGCACCGACGACGACGGGCGCCCCGCCCAGTTCGAAGCTTTCGAAGCGCACATCGCGCTGGCGAAGAAGCACGGCATCGCCATGCAGATCCACGACCGCGACGCGCACGACGCCGTGCTCGAGACGCTGGAGCGGGTCGGGGCGCCCGAGCGCACCGTGTTCCACTGCTTCTCCGGCGACGCCGAGATGGCCCGCTACACCGCCACGCGCGGCTACTGGCTGAGCTTCGCCGGCAACATCACCTTCAAGAACGCGCAGAACCTCCGCGACGCACTGGCCGTCACGCCACGTGAGCGCATCCTTGTCGAGACCGACGCGCCGTTCCTCACGCCGACCCCGCACCGCGGCCGGCCCAACGCGCCGTACCTGATCCCGGTGACCGTGCGGTTCATGGCCGCCGAACTCGGCATCGACGTCGACGAGCTGTGCGCACAGCTGGCGGCCAACACGCGCGAGGTCTACGGGTCGTTCGAGTGACCCGGACTCCGGCTACCGCGTCGTCGAACCCCTGACGAGCTCCCACGGCAGGTCGACGACCACGGGGCCGTTGGTGTTCTCCACCCGCGGCAGCGCGGAGAACAGCGCGTCGGCGGCACGCTCGGGGTGCACGCAGACGTGGGTGACCGACAGACGGTCGTTGAGCGCGCACTCGGTCGTGCACAGGGCGACCAGCTGCACGTCGCGCGGGATCACCAGGTCGCGTGACTCGAGCTGCAGGTAGATGTCGGGGCCGTCCTCGCAGAACGCGAAGATGGCATCGGCGCCGTCGGCGACCACGTCGCGCACCACGCGGGACAGCGTCCGCCGGGCGGCATCGACGGTGACCACCAGCGGTGTGCGCCCGCGCACCGTGCTCCACGTCTGGAATGCGGTGGTGCCGATCTCGTCGCGGGGGTGCGAGCCCTCATCGACCAGGAACGCGATGCGCTCGGCACCCGCATCGGCCAGCAGCTCCAGGCCCGCGCGCACGGCCGCGTCGTATCCGGTGCGGATGCTCACCCCGCGCGCGGTGTCGACATACAGGTCGTCGGCGACGATCGGGATGCCGCGTGCGGCGGCCGCGCGCAGCACCTCGTGGCTGCCCTGACCGTCGGGCACGTACAGCACGTCGACGTGTGCACCGCCGACGAGGTCCGGTCGCGACTGCGGCAGCACCGTGACGGTGAACCCGTGCGCCGCCGCGACCTGCACGAGGGCGTCGAGCTGGCGCGCCCGCTGCACGGCCCAGCGGCGGGACGACTCGTCGCCGTGTTCCTCGGAGAGCACGAACCCGATCGACATCGCACTGCCGCGGCGCAGGGCCGTGGCGACCTTGTTGGGGACATAGCCGAGCTCGGCCGCGACGGCCTTGATACGGTCCCTCGTCTCGGGCCGCAGGTTGCCGCGGTCGTTGAGCGCCTGACTGATCGCCGCCGTCGAGACGCCGGCGCGCTCGGCGATGTCCTTCAGCGTGACCCGGCTCATGACGCGGGGTCGGAGTCGGCGGGCAGGTCGGGGAACACGGTGCGCACCGCGTCGGCCCACGCGGTGCCGGCCCCGCTCGCGGCCAGGCGGTGTCCCTGGGCGATCAGATGGTGCACGAGCACGCCCGACAGGTGCCGCAGGGCGCTCTCCACCTCGGGCGGCGCCCCGGCGCGGCGGTTGCGGGTCAGCTCGTCGTCGACCAGGTGCTGCACGAAGCGGCGCAGGTGCACGACCTCTCCCGACACCTCGTGCACGCGGCGGGCGGCGGCATGACGGCGGGCGGACGCCGCGACGATCTCGCGCGCCTGCCCGATCGTGGCGGTCTCGTCGACCGGTGCGTGCACGCGGATCGTGTCGAGGTCGAGCAGCTCGACCCCGTCGAAGTCGCCGATGCGCGGGTCGACGTTGCGGGGCATGCCCAAGTCGATGATGATCTGCGGCTGGGTGCGGGTGCCGCGCGCCTCGGCGTGCGCGTCGGCGTCGAGCACGAAGCGATCCGTCACCGTGGTGCACGTGACGATGAGATCGGCCACAGCGGCCTCGGTCGCGTAGTCGTCGACGGAGACGACGGTGAGGTGCTCCTGCTGCGCGAAGCGCTTCCGGCCGGAACGGGAGTGCACCCGGATGTCCTGGGCTCCCGCAGTGCGCAGCGCTGCGAGCGCTGCGGCGGCGTAGCGGCCGGTGCCCACCAGCAGCACCCGGGCGGTGGCCCAGGTCAGCCGCGAGGAGACCAGATCGACGGCCAGTCGCACGAGCGACCGTCCGGACTCGGTGAGCTGGGTCCCGTTCTTCACGGCGCGCGAGGTCTCGGCGGCCCGCTGGAACAGGTGCTCCAGCGATGCGGTCGTCATCCCGCGGTCGCGCGCGGCGGCGAGGGCCCGGCTCACCTGGCCCGAGATCTCCTCCTCGCCGACGGCGACCGAGTCCAGCCCGGAGGCCACGGCGAACAGGTGATGGGCGACGCGGTTGCCGTGTGCGAAGTCGACGGTGTCGCGCACCGCGCGATAGGGCAGGCCCACCAGATCCGACAGCTGCTCCATCGCGGCATCCATCGCGGGGATGGGGGAGGGCAGCTCCGGGTCGTCGGCCAGGTCGAAGTACGCCTCGAACCGATTGCACGTGGACAGCACGACGGCGCCGCGGATCGATTCGTGCGCATCGCGCAGCCGCGGGGCCAGGTCGTCGCCGATGACGGACAGCCGCTCGAGGGCCTCGAGCGGAGTGGTGCGCTGATGCGCGGTCAGGCAGACGAGCACCGTTCGGAACCTCCAGAGATCCCGGCTAGTATAACGATTAACCGATCCCAGGAGCGTCATCATCCCGGCATCCACTCACCCCCTTTCCGTCCACGGCACCAGCGCGTCGCGCCTCGTCCGGGCGCTGCTCGGCGACCGTCCCGACGTCACCCCCGTATGGTTCATGCGTCAGGCCGGCCGCTCGCTGCCCGAATACCGGGCGCTGCGCGCGCAGGGCAGCATGCTCGACGCCTGCCTCGACCCGGCGCTGGCCAGCGAGATCACGATGCAGCCGGTCCGCCGCCACGGCGTCGACGCCGCGATCTTCTTCAGCGACATCATCGTGCCGCTGAAGCTGCTGGACATCGACGTCGAGATCGTGGCCGGTCGCGGCCCCGTGTTCGCCCGACCGCTGCGCACCGCCCGGGAGATCGCCGACACCGTGCGCATCGACCCGGCCCTGGTCACCGAGCGCGGCGGCCCCATCGTCGAGGCGGTGACCCGCACCACCGAGATGCTCGCCGAGCTGTCGGCCGAGCGCGGCGAGCCACTGCCGCTGATCGGCTTCGCCGGAGCACCGTTCACGCTGGCCGCCTACCTCATCGAGGGCGGACCCTCGCGCGACCACCTCGCTGCACGCCGCATGATCCACGAGGACCCCGCCGCCTGGCGCGACCTCACCATGTGGCTCGCCGAGGTCACCGGGCGCTTCCTCGCGCTGCAGGTGGATGCCGGTGCCAGCGCCGGGCAGCTCTTCGACTCGTGGGCCGGCGGCGTCGCCCCGGACGACTACCGCGCCACGGTGCTGCCCGCCTCGGCTGCGGCGCTGGAGTACGTGCGCGCGCTGCCGGTGCCCGACAGCGTGCCGCACATCCCCCTGGTGCACTTCGGGGTGGGCGCCGGCGAGGTGCTCGCCGACATGGCCTCGATCGACGTCGACGCGCTCGGCGTCGACTACCGGGTGCCGCTCGACGAGGCGTACCGCCGTGCCGGTCGTGACGTCACGGTGCAGGGCAACCTGGACCCGGCGCTGCTGTTCGCGCCCGAACCGGTGCGCACCGCCGCCGTGCACCGGGTGCTCGAAGCCGGCCGCGCCGCCCGCGCCCACGTGTTCAACCTCGGCCACGGTGTGCCGATGGAGACCGGTCCCGAGGCCCTCACCGCCGTGGTGCGCACCGTCCACGAGTGGCGGCCGCGGTGACCGTACGCGATCTGGTCGTCGTCGGCGGCGGCATCGCGGGACTGGTCGTCGCCCACGACGCCGCGCGAGCCGGTCTTTCGGTCGAGCTGCTCGAGTCGGATGACCGCACCGGCGGCATGGTGCGCCCGGCACTGCTGGGCGGTGTGTCCGTCGACGTGGGCGCCGAGTCGTTCGCGACCCGCACCGCCGGGGTCGCCGAGCTGCTCGCCGACGTCGCACCCGAACTGCGCGCGACCCGGCCGGGCACCGGCGGCGCCCACCTCGCCTTCCTCGACACCCCGGGCGAGGGCGCCGTGCAGATCGCACCGCTGCCGCGGCGGACCGTGCTGGGCATCCCCGCCGACCCGCTCGCGGACGACGTCGTGCGCATCATCGGGCCGGCGGCCGCCGAGCATGCCGCCGCCGAACGGTCGATGCCGGCGCCCCGCGGGCCGGAGCCGTCGCTGGCCGAACTCGTCGCCGAGCGCTGCGGGGCGGTGCTCGCGCGGCGCCTCGTCGACCCGCTGTGCCGCAGCGTCTACTCGCGGCCGGCCTCGGCCGTGCGCCTGTCCCAGCTCAACCCGGCCCTGTGGCGCGCGTTCACCGCCGGCGGGTCGCTGCTGGCCGCAGCCGCCTCCGTCGCCGACGGTCAGCGCGCCGGGTCGGCGGTGGCCGGGATCACCGGCGGCGTCTGGCAGCTGCCGGCTGCCGTCCATGCCGCCGCCGTGCGGCACGGGGCCGTGCTGCGCACCGGCGTGGTGGTCGCCGCGCTCGACGCGGTCGACGGCCTCGTGCACATCACGACCGCCGACGGCGACAAGATCGCGGCGCGCCGTGTCGTCGTGGCCACCGGCACCGCAGCCGCGCGCGCCCTGCTGGCACCGGCCGATCCCGCGCCGGTCGCCGCGCACGCGCGGGTGCGCGTCATCGCGGCACTCGTGCACGCCCCGGGGCTGGACGGTCACCCGGTCGGCACCGGCGTCATCGTCGCCCCGGATGTACCCGGCGCCGCCAAGGCACTGACCCACGTGACCGCGAAGTGGGAGTGGGCGGCCGCGGCCCCACGCTCCGGCGGCGCGAGCCGTCACATCGTCCGGCTGTCCGCACGCGACGCCGACGCGGCAGGGCTCGACACCCCCGCCGAGATCGCCGGCGAGATCGCCCGCCTCACCGGCATCCCGGCCGACACCGTCGACGTCCTCGACGTCGTCGACCGGATCTGGACCGACGCCGTCGCGGCACCGCCGGTCGACGCGCCGCAGGCCGCCGCGCTGGCGCGCACCGGCATCCACCTCGCCGGCGCAGCCGCCGCCGGCACCGGCCTCGCCTCGATCGTCCCGCACGCCCGGGCCCTGGCCCGCGAGCTCACCTCCGCCCCCTCATCCGCCGCCTCACAAGGGAGAGTCCATGTCTGACCAGAACGCGCTCGAAGACAACCCCGTCGGCTTCGCGCTGTTCGCGATCCTTTCCGGTCCGCGTCCCCGGACGGCCGCACCGACGCCCGAGGCGCTGACCGCGCTGTCGGACGAGATCGTGGCGCTGGCCGACGCCGGAGTCACCCTCCGCGGGCTCTACGACGTCACCGGTATGCGCGCCGACGCCGACCTCATGGTCTGGCTGCACCTGGCCCCCGGCGACGACGACGCCGCCGCTCTGCAGAAGGCGCTGCGCACCCTCCGACGCACCGAGGCGCTGCGCGAGTTCACCTGCATCTGGAGCGCCATGGGCGTGCACCGCGAGGCCGAGTTCAACAAGCGGCACATCCCCGGATTCATGCGCGGCGAACGCGCCCGTGACTGGTTGTGCCTGTACCCGTTCGTGCGGAGCCACGAGTGGTACCTGCTGCCCGACGAGGAGCGCGCGCACATGCTCGCCACCCACGGCCGCAAGGGGGCCACGTACTCGGACGTCGTCGCCAACACCATCTCGGCGTTCGCGCTGAACGACTACGAGTGGCTGCTGCCCATGGAGAGCGACAACCTGGTCAGCATCGTCGACCTCATGCGCGGCCTGCGCGCCACCGACGCGCGTCGCCACGTGCGCGAGGAGGTGCCGTTCCACACCGGGCGGCGCATCGAGGTCGCGGAACTCGCGGAGGTGCTGGGCTGATGGACGCGCAGCCGACCACCGCTTGCCGGCCCAAGGTGCCCGCCGCCGACCGCCCCGCGTTCGTCGCCGAGGGCGCCGTGGTGCCCGCCGGCACGTCCGCCACCCGGGCCGGTGAACCGTTCGCGACCGGGCCGGTCGACTACGACGCGGTCATCCTGCTCGGCTTCGGCGGACCCGAGGGGCAGGACGACGTCATCCCGTTCCTGCGCAACGTCACCGCGGGCCGCGGCATCCCCGACGAGCGGCTCGAAGAGGTCGCGCACCACTACCGCCACTTCGGCGGCGTGTCGCCCATCAACGAGCAGAACCGGCTGCTGCGCGCCGCGCTGCAGGCCGAGCTCGACGGCCGCGGACACACGCTGCCGGTGTACTGGGGCAACCGCAACTGGGCGCCCTACCTCGACCAGGCGCTGCAGCAGGCCTACGACGACGGCCACCGCACGTTCCTGACCATCGCCACGAGCGCCTACAGCTCGTACTCGTCGTGCCGGCAGTACCGCGAGGACCTCGCCGACGCAGTGCAGGCCACGGGCCTGTCCGGCAAGGTCGAGATCGACAAGGTGCGCTCGTTCTTCGACCACCCCGGCTTCGTCACGCCGTTCATCGACGGCATCCGCGACGGCATCGCCCAGCTGACCGCGCAGGGCATCGACATCGCGCGTGATGTCGAGATCCTGTTCTCGACGCACTCGATCCCGAACGTCGACGCCGACCGGTCGGGCGCGCCTGAAGACGGGTACGGTCCGGGCGGCGCGTATGTGGCCGAGCACCTCGCCGTGGCCGAGCGCATCATGGCCGAACTGGGCGGACCGTGCCCGTGGCAGCTCGTGTTCCAGAGCCGGTCGGGCCCGCCGCAGGTGCCGTGGCTCGAGCCCGACATCAACGACGCACTCGCCGAGCTCCCGGCGCGCCGGCGCACCGCCGTGCTCATCGTGCCGCTGGGATTCGTGAGCGATCATATGGAAGTGCTCTGGGACCTCGACACCGAAGCGATCGAGACCGCGCAGGAGCTCGGTCTGGTCGCGGTGCGCACCGCGACCCCCGGCGCGAACCCCGCGTTCGTCGCCGGGCTGGCCGACCTCGTCGAGGAGCGCCTGCACGGCATGCCGCCCGCCGAGCGCCCGCATCTGACCGACCTCTGCCCCGCATACGACGTGTGCCGGCCCGGATGCTGCGAGAACACCCGCCGGGGCTTCCGCCCCGCACTGGCCGGAGTCGCACCGTGACCGCCCGCACGCCGCTGCGGCTGGGCACCCGCGCCAGCCGACTGGCCACCACGCAGTCGCAGACCGTCGCCGACGCCATCACGGCCGCCACCGGTGTGCCGGTCGAACTGGTCAAGATCACCACCGACGGCGATGTGCTGACCGGCCCGCTCGCGCAGCTGGGCGGCACCGGCGTGTTCGCGTCCGCGCTCCGCGATGCGCTGCTGCGCGACGAGTGCGACCTGCTCGTGCACTCGATGAAAGACCTGCCCACGACGCCCCTGCCGGGCGTGGTGATCGCCGCGGTCCCGCCGCGCGCTTCGCACCGTGACGCGCTGTGCGCCCGCGACGGACTGACGCTGGCCGAGCTGCCCGCTGGCGCGCGCGTGGGCACCGGCTCGCCACGCCGCGTCGCCCAGCTGCTGGCCCGCCGGCCCGACCTGGTCGTCGACGGCATCCGCGGCAACGTCGAG
Source organism: Microbacterium pollutisoli (assembly GCF_053586795.1). Lineage (NCBI taxonomy): Bacteria > Bacillati > Actinomycetota > Actinomycetes > Micrococcales > Microbacteriaceae > Microbacterium > Microbacterium pollutisoli. The sequence goes on along the minus strand of NZ_JBNYWT010000001.1, from coordinate 850,226 downwards.
AGCCGGCTGTCGAAGGTGGCCTCGGGCGAGTTCGACGCGATCGTCCTGGCCGAGGCCGGGCTGCGCCGCATCGGACTGGAAGGCGTGATCACCGAGCTGTTCGAGGGGCCCACCTCCGCCGCGCAGGGCGCCCTGGCCGTGGAGATCCGGGAGGGCGACGACCAGATCGCCGCGCTCGTGCAGGCCGCGAACGATCCCGAGACCGAGACGTGTGCGCTCGTGGAGCGCGCCGTCCTGCGGCGCCTGGAAGCCGGCTGCGCCGCGCCGGTCGCGATCGCCGCCGCCCGCGACGGCGCCGCGCTCGTGCTCGAGGCCGAGGTGTACGCCCTCGACGGAACGCGGCGGGTGCGTGGGCACCGCGTCGTCGACTTCGCCGCGGTCGCCGCAGCGGATGCCGCGGCGGCCCTGGCCGAGGACGTCGTCGCCGAGCTGATCGACGGCGGTGCCGCCGAGCTTGCCGACCTCCCCGGAGCCGCCCGATGACAGGGGCCCTGGCCGGTGGCGCCCTGCGCGGCGCGCGCGTGCTCATCCCGCGCGGCGGGGCGTGGGGCGACCGTGTCCACGCCGAACTGACGCGGTACGGGGCGACGGGAGTCGTCGCGCCGCTGATCGCCTCGGCGCCGCCGCGGGACACCGCCGCGCGCGACCGGGCCTTCGCGGCGCTGGCCGCCGGCGAGTACACCTGGCTGTTCGTCACCAGCGCGGCCAGCATCGAGCAGCTCGTCGCACAGGGCATCCATGTGCCGGCCACCACCCGCATCGCCGCCGTCGGACGCGCCACCGCCCGCGCCGTGGCCGACGCGGGGTTCGAGGTCGAGTTCGTGCCGGTCGGCCCGTCGTCGGCGGCCACCATGATCACCCAGTGGTGCGTCGACCGCTCGCCGGAGCGCACCGGACGCTGCCTCGTGCTGCGCAGCGACCTCGCCCTGGCCGTCATCAGCGACGAACTCGAACTGCAGGGCTTCGACGTCGACGTGTGCATCGCCTACCGGACGATCGGCATCGACCTCGACCCGACCGTGGCCGCCGCCCTGCGCGACGGCCGGTTCGACGTCGTGCTGCTGACCTCGCTGAGCGTCGCGCGGGAGCTCCGGCGCCAGGTGCCGCAGCTGCACGATCGGGTGCTCATCGCCTCGATCGGGCCCGGCACCACACGCGATGCGACCAGACTGGGCTACACGGTCGGCTACACCGCGCAGACGCAGAGCGTCGACGCGCTGCTGGCCGAACTCGCCGCCCGAACCGTTTCGGAGGAGTCCGCATGAGCACATTCCCCACCCGACGTCTACGCCGCCTGCGCGCGACCCCGGCGCTGCGGCGCCTCGCCGCGGAGACCTCGCTGACATCGGCGCGCCTCGTGCTGCCGGTGTTCGTCAAGGAGGGCGCGACCGCCGAGGTGCCGATCGCGAGCATGCCGGGAGTGTCGCAGCATCCCCTCGACGCGCTGCCCGGCGTGGTCGAGGCCGCTGCGGCGGCGGGTCTGGGCGGCATCATGCTCTTCGGCGTGCCGACCACCCGCGACGCGACCGGCAGCGGGGCCGTCGACCCCGACGGCATCCTCAACCGCGCCATCACGGTCGCGCGGGAAGCGGCCGCCGGGCGGCTCACCGTGCAGTCCGACCTGTGTCTGGACGAGTTCACCGACCACGGGCACTGTGGCGTGCTGGCCGCCGACGGGTCCGTCGACAACGACGCCACGCTCGAGATCTACGCGCAGATGGGCGTCGCGCAGGCCCGTGCCGGCGCTGACGTGCTGGGGCTGTCCGGCATGATGGACGGCCAGGTCGCCGCCGTGCGTGCCGCCCTGGATGCCGCCGGATTCGCGCATGTCGCGATCCTGGCCTATGCGGCGAAGTACGCGTCCGCGTTCTACGGACCGTTCCGCGACGCCGTCGAATCGACCCTCACCGGCGACCGGCGCACCTACCAGCTCGACCCCGGGAACGGTCGGGAGGGCGTCGAAGAGGCCTTGGCGGACATCGCCGAGGGGGCCGACGTCGTCATGGTCAAGCCGGCCGGCCCATACCTCGACGTGCTCGCCCGCGTCGTCGACGTCTCCGCGGTGCCGGTGTGGGCGTATCAGGTGTCCGGCGAGTACGCGCTCATCGAGCACGCGGCCGCCGCGGGTCTCATCGACCGCGACCGCGCGATCGGCGAGACGCTGCTGGGGATCCGCCGCGCGGGCGCCGAGGTCATCCTCACGTACTGGGCGCTCGAGGCGGCCGCATGGCTGCGCGAGGGGAAGGATCTCGGATGACCGGCAACGAAGCCCTGTTCGCCCGGGCGCTGGAGGTCATCCCCGGCGGGGTCGACTCGCCGGTGCGCGCCTACGGGTCGGTGGGCGGCGCCCCCCGGTTCTTCGTCTCGGGCCAGGGCCCGTATCTGGTCGATGCCGACGGTCGCGAATACGTCGACCTCGTCGCCGGATGGGGTCCGGCCCTACTCGGTCACGCACACCCGGCCGTGATCGAGGCCGTCGTCGCCGCGGCCGGCCGCGGGCTCGGCTTCGGCGCGCCCAACCCGGCGGAGGCCGAACTCGCGGGCGTCATCCGTGACCGCGTGCCCGCCGCACAGAAGGTGCGTCTGGTGTCCACCGGCACCGAGGCGACGATGACCGCGATCCGGCTGGCCCGCGGCGCGACCGGCCGCGACCTGCTCGTGAAGTTCGCCGGTCACTACCACGGGCACTCCGACGGACTGCTCGCCGAGGCCGGCTCGGGCCTGGCCACGTTCGCACTGCCCGGTTCGGCGGGTGTGCCCGCAGCCATCGCGGCGCAGACCCTCGTCGTGCCCTACAACGACCGCGACGCGCTCACCGAGGTCTTCGCCGCCCATCCCGACCGGATCGCGGCGGTGATCACCGAAGCCGCCGGCGCGAACATGGGGGTCGTGCCGCCCGCGGCCGGGTTCACCTCGTTCCTGGCCGAGATCGCCCGCGCCCACGGGGCGCTGCTGATCAGCGACGAGGTGCTCACCGGGTTCCGTGCCTCGGCCACCGGTTACGCCGGCGTGCTCCAGGCCGCCGGTGAAGACGTCGTGCCCGACCTGGTCACCTTCGGCAAGGTGATCGGCGGGGGGATGCCGGTGGCCGCCGTCGGGGGCCGCGCCGACATCATGGATCTGCTCGCTCCCACCGGCCCCGTCTACCAGGCCGGCACGCTGTCGGGGAACCCCGTGGCCGTGGCGGCGGGTCTGGCGACGCTGCGCCACGCTGACGCGGACGTCTATGCACGGTTGACCGCCGCGGCGACCACCGTCGCGACCGCCGTCACCGAGGCGCTGACGGCTGCCGGGGTGCCGCATGTCGTCCAGTGGGCCGGGACGCTGTTCAGCGTGTTCTGGGGCGCCGATGTCGCCGGGGGAGTGCCCGACTACGCGACGGCCCAGCGGCAGGACACCGCGGCCTACGGACGGTTCTTCCACGCAATGCTGGATGCGGGCGTCTCCCTGCCGCCGTCCGCGTTCGAGGCATGGTTCGTCACGGCCGCGCACGACGCCGCCGCCCTCGACCGGATCATCTCGGCGCTCCCGCAGGCCGCGCGCGCCGCGGCGGGCTGAGCCCCGGCCGATCGGTGCGTGCGGTTTCGGGTCGGCCCCGGATCCTTCTCGGGTGGGTACCGCTCGGGTTTGGCATGTGGGCTGCTCGGCTTGTTCTCGGACGTGGGGTTCTGCTCATGCTCCTTCTCGGTCTCGGGGTCCTTCTCTGGAAGCCATGTGAGTTCCCGTTCACACACGTCGTGTGACCCGGAACTCACATGCGCGGCGAAGCAACTGCGGCAGTGTGTGCGCGGGTACTCACATGAGCTGTGAAACGGAACCGCGGCGCCGCTGTGTGCGCGGGAACTCCCATGAACTGGGCAATGAATCGCGGCGGCACTGTGTGAGCTGGGACTCACATGGGCTGGCGTAGGAGTCGCGGTGGCGGTGCGGCTTGTGCGCCGGAGCTCACATGCGCTGGCGAAGCAATTGCGGTGGCGGTGTGTGCGCGGGAACTCACATAGGTTCGCAAGGTAACTGCGGCGGAGCTGTGTGATCCGGAACTCACATGCGCTGGCGAGGGACTGGCGCATGAGCCGCCGCGGCGGCGTCTGCGCCGGAACTCACATGCGCGGGCGAAGCGACTGCGGTGGTGTGTGCGCGGGAACTCACATGAGCTGGGGAACGGAACCGCGGCGGCTCTGTGCGCCGGAACTCACATGGGCCGGGGAGCGAGTCACGGCGGGCTGTGTGCGTGGGAACTCACATGGGCTGGGCGGAGGGTGAGGGAGGCCGCTCGATGCGGGGGCGCGAACGGCGGCGACGGGCGGCGTCGGTAGGCTGGAGCGCATGTCCGTGACCCTGCTCGGTGCCGCCGAGATCCGCGCACTCGCCGCCGAACTCGACGTCACACCGACCAAGCGGCTCGGGCAGAACTTCGTCGTCGACGCGAACACCGTCCGCAAGATCGTGCACGCGGCCAAGGTCACCGCGACCGACCACGTCGTCGAGGTCGGGCCGGGGCTCGGATCGCTGACGCTCGCGATCCTCGAGACCGGCGCCTCGGTCACCGCCGTCGAGATCGACCACCGCCTCGCCGAACGGCTGCCCGACACCGCCCGCACCCACGGAGTGCCCGATGGCGCCCTCACCGTCGTCGACGCCGATGCGCTACGCGTCACCGAGCTGCCCGGCGACCCGAACGTCCTCGTCGCCAACCTGCCCTACAACGTCAGCGTGCCGGTGCTGCTGCACTTCATGGAGACCTTCCCCGGGATCGCCCGCGGCGTGGTCATGGTGCAGGCCGAAGTCGGCGAACGCCTGGCCGCCCCGCCGGGATCCAAGATCTACGGCGCGCCCAGCGTGAAGGCCGCCTGGTACGGCCCCTGGTGGCTGACCGGCACCGTCTCACGCCAGGTGTTCTGGCCGGTGCCCAACGTCGACAGCGTGCTGGTCGCCTTCACGCGCGACCCGCAGCCCCGGGGCGACGACGACGAACGCGCCCGCACCTTCCGCATCGTCGACGCCGCCTTCCAGCAGCGCCGCAAGATGCTGCGGCAGGCGCTGTCCGGCGTGCTGGGCGGTTCGGCGGCGCAGGCCGGCAGCGTCCTCGAAGCGGCCGGCGTCGACCCCACCGCACGCGGCGAGCAGCTCACGATCGACGATTTCACGGCCATCGCGCGCGCCGCCGCCGGCTGACGACGCCGTCTCCCACCGGGGCGGACCGGTCGGTAGCCTGGAGGGATGACCGACAGCGCAGACCGCTTCCCGCCCACCCGCGGGGGAGATCTCCACCGGCCGTACACGGCGGCATCCACCCGGTACGACCTCGCCTCGTTCCGCCAGGTCGGTGACAGCGGGCTCTACCTGCCGCCGATCTCGCTCGGCCTGTGGTGGAACTTCGGCGACAACATCCCCTTCGACAACCAGCGTGCGCTGCTGCGCCACGCCTTCGACCGCGGCATCACGCACTTCGACCTCGCGAACAACTACGGCCCGCCCTACGGGTCGGCCGAGACGAACTTCGGCCGCATGATGCGTGAGGACTTCGCGCCCTACCGCGACGAGCTGATCATCTCGTCGAAGGCCGGGTGGGACATGTGGCCCGGTCCCTACGGCACGCTGGGCTCGCGCAAGTACCTGCTGGCCAGCGCCGAGCAATCGCTGCAGCGCATGAACCTCGACTACGTCGACATCTTCTACTCGCACCGCTACGACCCGGTCACCCCCATCGAGGAGACCGTCGGGGCACTCGACACCCTCGTCCGGCAGGGCAAGGCGCTCTACGTCGGCATCTCGTCCTACAGCGCCGAGCACACCGCCGCGGCCAAGGCCGTCGCCCGCAGCCTCGGCACGCCCCTCGTGATCCACCAGCCGGCCTACTCGATCCTCAACCGGTGGGTCGAGGACGGCCTGACCGGCGTGCTCCGGCAGGAGGGCATGGGGGCCATCGCCTTCACCCCGCTCGCGCAGGGGCTGCTCACCGGCAAGTACCTCGGCGACGGCACCGCGCAGCGCGCCCAGAAACGGTCCTCGCTGCCGCAGGAGCGCCTCAGCGACCACGGCCTGGCGGCCCTCCGCAGCCTGAACCTCATCGCCGAGCGACGGGGCCAGACGCTCGCGCAGATGGCGATCCAGTGGGTGCTGCGCGATCCGGTGGTCACCTCGGCCCTCATCGGCGCCTCGCGGCCCGAGCAGCTCGACGAGAACGTCGCAGCCCTGAACGGCCCGGCCTTCGACACCGAGGAGCTCGAGCGCATCGATGCGCTCAGCGACAGCATCGATGTCGACCTGTGGGCCGAATCGACGAACGCGTGAGCCTCGCCTACATCGCCGACCGGGTGCACGTGCGTGCCCCCGGCAAGCTCAACGTGTTCTTCGACGTGGGCGACGTGCAGGCCGACGGCTACCACCCGGTCGCCTCGGTCTACCAGGCCGTGTCGCTGTACGAGGACGTCGTGGCCACACCGGCCGACGACTTCACCGTCAGCGTCACCGGCGCCGTCGACGTGACCGGCGTGCCGCTGGACGACACGAACCTCGCGCTGCGCGCCGCGCGGCTGGTGGCCCGCGCTGCCGGGGTCGACACCGGCGTGCACCTCGACATCCACAAGGGTGTCCCGGTCGCCGGTGGCATGGGCGGCGGCTCGGCCGACGCCGCGGCGGCGCTCGTGGCCTGCAACGAGCTGTGGGGTGCGCCGCTGTCGAGCTCCGAGCTGCACGCACTGGCCGCCGAGTTGGGCGCCGACGTCCCGTTCGCGCTGCTGGGCGGCACCGCCGTGGGCACCGGCCGCGGAGACGAGCTGACCCCCGCCCTGGCCCGCGGCCGCATCGACTGGGTGCTGGTCACCCACCACGACGGCCTGTCGACGCCCGCCGTCTACCGGCACCTCGACGCGCTGCGCGCCGCAGCCGACATCGCCCCCGCGCGCGACACGCCCCGCGTGGACGCGGCGGTGCTGCAGGCCCTGCGCTCGGGGGATGCCGGAGCTCTCGCCGAGGTCGTCCACAACGACCTGCAGGCAGCCGCGCTGGCGCTGCGCCCCGACCTGGCCGTGGTCCTCGCCGACGGAAGTGACGTGGGTGCGCGCGGCGGCCTCGTTTCCGGCTCGGGCCCCACCGTCGCGTTCGTCGCCGACGATCCCGCACACGCCACCGAGGTCGCCGGCGCCCTGGTCGCCCGCGGTCACGACGCCCTCGCCGTGCACGGCCCCGTCCCCGGCGCCCGCGTCCTGGGGTGAGCGCCACCGGCATCCCCGCCCCGCCCGCGACACCCACCCTCACGGAAGGCCTCGCATGACAGATCTCACCGCCCGCCACCACACCGCCCCCGTCGACCGGGAGCTGCTCGACGCCCTGGCCCAGCGCGGCCTCGACGTGCGGCGTGAGGACGACGCGGACCTGACCCAGTTCACCGGCTGGCAGCGCGCCGTCGCCCGCGGATTCCTCGACGCCGAACCCACCGACCTGCAGCGCGACACCTCATTCGAGCGGGGCGCGTACCGCCGCAAGATCGGCGTGCACGACCCGCAGACGCCGGAGCCCGAGGTCCCGGTCGCGACCTTCGCGTCCTGGGTGGCCGACCTCACCCTCCCCGGCCGCGTGGCCGTCCCGGCGTGCGCGATCAGCGCGGTGACCGTGGCGCCCACCCACCGCCGGCAGGGGCTGCTGCGCAGCCTCATGGGCGGCGAGCTGCGCACCGCGGCCTCCCTCGGCGTCCCGATCGCCGCGCTCACCGTGAGCGAGTCCGGCATCTACGGCCGGTTCGGGTTCGGCCCCGCCGCCCCCGCCACGTCCTGGAAGCTCGACGTGCGCCGCGCCGGGTGGGTCGGCCCGATCGCGCCCGGACGCATCGACTTCATCAGCCGGGACGCGGCGCGCGCCCTCGTGCCGCAGCTGCACGCCCGCGTGCGGCTCGACCGCCCCGGCGAGATCGCCCTCTCCGACGACCACGCCGACCGCAAGACACGGACGCGTCCGGATGCCGAGAAGGCCGGCGAGCTGCGCGCCCTGCAGTACCGGTCCCCGGCCGGCGACATCGACGGTCTGGTGACCTACACGGTGCACGAGAACCACGACGACTACGCGGCATCCACCCTCCGTGTCGCCTCCCTCATCGCCGCGACCGACGAGGCCTACGCGGGCCTGTGGCGGTTCCTGCTGTCGATGGACCTCATCGGCACCATCGAGGCGAGCGAGCTGTCGACCGACGAGCCACTGTGGTGGATGATCGCCGACCAGCGCGCAGCCAAGATCACCGTGCGCGACCACCACTACCTGCGCATCCTCGACGTGGCCGCAGTCCTCACCGCGCGCCGATACGACCGGGCCGACCGCATCGTGCTCGAGATCGACGACCCGTTCGGCTTCACCAGCGGACGCCACGTGCTGACCGCCGACCCCGACGGAGGTGCAGTGGTGTCCGCCGGCGACGGCGAGCCCGACGACCTCGTGGTGCGGCTGGGCGTGGCCGAACTGTCGTCGATCGTCCTGGGCGGGGTGTCGGCGGCGACGCTCGCGCACGCCGGACGGGTGCACACCGCCGATCCCGAGCGCGTCGCGCGACTGTTCGCGTGGTCGGTGCCCCCGCGCCTCAGCTACTGGTACTGACTCCGCCCGGGCGCAGCCGTCGGCGGTCCACGCCGTGGGCGGAACGGGCGGACACCCGCGGCCGGGCGACTACGCTCGGAGGGATATGGCACATCTGCTGGGGGCCGAGGCCCTGCACCTGGAATACCCGACCAAAGTCGTCTTCGACGGCGTCTCGCTCGGCGTCGACGAGGGCGACCGCATCGGCATCGTCGGCCGCAACGGTGACGGCAAGTCGAGCCTGATGGCGATGCTCGCCGGGCGCCGCGAACCGGACTCGGGCCGCGTGACCGTCCGCGGCGGCGTGCGCATCGGCATGCTCGACCAGGCCGACGTGCTCGACGACGACGGCACGGTGCGGCACACGATCGTCGGCGACCGGCCCGAGCACGAATGGGCCGGCGACGCCGCGGTCCGCGACGTGCTGTCGGGACTGGTCGGCGACCTCGACCCGGACGCGCGGCTGAGCACGCTTTCCGGCGGCCAGCGCCGCCGCGTCGCCCTGGCCAAGCTCCTGGCCGGGGACTGGGACGTGCTGGCCCTGGACGAGCCGACCAACCACCTCGACGTCGAGGCGATCGCGTGGCTGGCCGCCCACCTCAAACGCCGCTGGTCGCCCACCACCGGCGCGCTGCTGGTGGTCACCCACGACCGCTGGTTCCTCGACGAGGTGTGCACGCGCACCTGGGAGGTGCACGACCGCATCGTCGAGCCCTTCGAGGGCGGCTATGCCGCCTACATCCTGCAGCGCGTCGAGCGTGACCGGCAGGCCGCCGTCATCGAGCAGCGTCGGCAGAACCTCGCGCGCAAGGAACTGGCGTGGCTCCGCCGCGGCGCCCCCGCCCGCACCTCGAAGCCGAAGTTCCGCATCGACGCGGCCAACGAGCTCATCGCCGACGTGCCCGAACTGCGCGACAAGGTCTCGCTCACCTCCCTGGCCGTCTCCCGCCTGGGCAAGGACGTGGTCGACCTGCTGGATGCCGGGGTCACCTACCCCGCCGTCGGTGACGAGCCGGCGCGCGAGGTGCTGCGCGGCGTCGAGTGGCGCATCGCCCCGGGCGAGCGCACCGGCATCCTCGGCGTCAACGGCGCCGGCAAGTCCACGCTGCTGGGGCTGATCGCCGGCACCGTCGAACCCACCTCCGGCCGGGTCAAACGCGGGAAGACCGTCAAGGTCGCGGTGCTCACCCAGCGCATGGACGAGCTCGATCCGCACCTCGACGAACCGGTGCGTGTCGTCGTCTCGCGGCTGCGCACCAGCTACACGTTCGGCACCGGGTCCAAGGCCACGGAGCTGACCCCGGGGCAGCTGCTCGAGCGCATGGGCTTCGCGTCGGCACAGCTGTCGACGCCCGTGAAGGACCTTTCCGGCGGGCAGAAGCGGCGGCTGCAGCTGCTGCTGGTGCTCCTCGACCAGCCGAACGTGCTGATCCTCGACGAGCCCACCAACGACCTCGACACCGACATGCTCGCCGCCGTCGAGGAGCTGCTCGACTCGTGGGCCGGCACGCTGCTGGTCGTCTCCCACGACCGGTACTTCATGGAGCGGGTCACCGACCAGCAGTACGCCATCCTCGACGGCCACCTGCGCCACCTGCCCGGCGGCGTCGACGAGTACCTGCGCCTGCGCCAGGCCGCCCGCACGCGGCAGGCCGACGACGGTGCCGCACGGTTGGACCGCGGTGCGACCGGTGGAACGGATGCCGGGGCCCCCGCGCTCAGCGGCGCCGAGCGCCGCGCGGCCGAGAAGGAACTGGCCTCCCTGGACCGCCGCATCGAGAAGCTCACCGGCCAGATCGATCGGCACCGCGTGGCGCTGGCCGACCACGACCAGGGCGACTACGTCGGGCTCGGCGAGAAGATGCGCGTGATCGGCGAGCTCGAGGCCGAGCGCGACGACCTCGAGCTGCAGTGGCTCGAACTGGGGGAGGCCCTCGAGGCCTGATGTCGCCGACCCGGGCGACAGTGCGGGTCAGCCGCCGAAACTGAGGCTGAGCTTGCGCAGCAGCCCCGCGAGGCGCTCGCGGTCTGCGCGCGACAGCCCTTCGAGCAGCGCGGCCTCGGCGTCCACGAGACGCGTGATCGCGGCGTCCACCCGGGTGCGGCCGTCGTCGGTGAGCACGACCAGCACGCTGCGCCCGTCACTGGGGTCGGCCTCGCGCCGCACGAGGCGACGGCCGACGAGGCGGTCGATGCGGTTGGTCATCGTGCCGCTGGAGACGAGCGTCTGCTGCAGCAGCTGCTTGGGGCTCAGCCGATAGGGCTCGCCGGCGCGCCGCAGCGCCGACAGCACGTCCCACTCCCACGCCTCGAGGTCACTGCGCCGGAACGCCTCCCGGCGGGCACGGTCGAGGTGCCGCGAGAGCCGGTCGACCCGCGAGAGGACCTCCAGGGGGGAGAAGTCGAGGTCGGGGCGCTCGCCGACCCAGGCTTCGAGGATCCGGTCGACTTCGTCATGCGGGGGCGCCATGCATCGATTATCCCGGGCTCTGGCGCACGCCGTGGCCGCCTGTTACTGTGACCGGTAACAGCCCATTCGATCGAAGGAGATCGACCCATGCGCGCACGTTCCCTGCGCTCGGCAGCCCTGGCCGCGATCGCCGCCCTCTCCCTGAGCGCCCTGGCGGCGCCCGCCGCTGCCGACGAGCCCCCGGTCGAGGCCGGGATCGTCGTGCACAAGGTCGAGAACCTGCCCGCCGACTTCATCAACGGCGTCGATGTGTCGTCGGTGCTGTCGCTCGAAGAATCCGGCGTCGTGTTCCGCGACGAGACCGGAGCGCCCGCAGACCTGTTCGACGTGCTCGCCGACCATGAGATCACCGACGTGCGCGTCCGGGTGTGGAACGACCCCTTCAATGCCGACGGGCACGGCTACGGCGGCGGCGACGTCGACGTCGACCGCGCCGTCGAGATCGGGCAACGGGCCACCGCCGCCGGGCTGCGTGTGCTCGTCGACTTCCACTACTCGGACTTCTGGGCGGACCCCGGCAAGCAGCAGGCCCCGAAGGCGTGGGAGGGCCTGTCGACGGCGGAGACCGCCGCGGCCGTGAAGCAGTTCACCGTCGACGCGCTCGGGCGATTCGCCGCCGCGGGCGTCGACGTGCGGATGGTGCAGGTCGGCAACGAGACCAACAACGGCGTGGCCGGGGTGACCGGCTGGCCCGCCATGGGCCAGGTGCTGGCCGCCGGTGCCGAGGGGGTGCGCGAGGCCCTGCCCGACGCGCTCGTGGCCGTGCACGTCACCAACCCCGAGAGCACCGGCCGGTACGCCACCTACGCCGCGAACCTGGCGGCGGCCGGCGTCGACTACGACGTGTTCGCCTCCTCGTACTACCCGTACTGGCACGGCACCCTCGAGAACCTGACGGCTGTGCTCACCGACGTCGCCGACACCTACGACAAGCAGGTGATCGTCGCCGAGACCAGCTGGGCGTACACCCTCGACGATGCCGACGGGCACGGGAACACGATCGACCTGCCCAGCGAGGCCACCCGGTACCCGGTGAGCGTGCAGGGGCAGGCCACCGCCGTGCGCGACGTCATCCAGGCCGTCGTGGACGTGGGCGACGCCGGCATCGGCGTGTACTACTGGGAGCCGGCCTGGCTTCCGGTGGGGCCGCCCGACCAGCTCGCGCAGAACAAGCTGCTCTGGGAGCGCGACGGCTCGGGCTGGGCCACCAGCTACGCCGCCGAGTACGACCCCGAGGACGCGGGAGTATGGTTCGGCGGATCCGCGTGGGACAACCAGGCCCTGTTCGCCCCCTCCGGCACGCCGCTCGAGTCGCTCAGCGTCTTCGCCTACGCCCGCACCGGCGCCACCGCCCCGCTCGAGGTCACCGCCGTCGAGAATCCGACGATCACCGTCGTCGACGGCGAGCCGGTCACGCTGCCGGCCACCGTGCAGCTCACCTACAACGACGGGTCGACCGCCGCCGAGGCGGTCACCTGGTCCGAGGCCGCCGACTTCATGTCGGGCCCGGGCGCCTATCGCGTCTCCGGGGTCACCGCCGGCGGCCACGACACGACGGCGACCGTCACCGTCCTGGCCGTCAACGCGGTCGCCAACCCGGGCTTCGAAGACGTCGACGTCAGCATGTGGCAGACCACCGGCGACGTGCTGCGGCTGCGGGCCACCGACGATCCGCACAGCGGGGAGCGCTCGGCGCACTTCTACTCGGCAGCGCCCTTCGCGTTCACGCTCACCCAGCAGCTGACCGGACTGGCAGCCGGCGAGTACACCGCGTCGGTCGCCGCGCAGGGCGATGGGGAGGGCGAGACCGGCACGGTCACGATCACCCTGACCGCCGGCGACGCCGAGGCCTCGGCGCCGGTCGCCCTGAACGGCTGGCGCAACTGGGCGACACCGACCACGGATGCCGTGGCCGTGCCGGCCGGCGGGACCGCGACCGTCACGATCAGCGCCGACCTGCCGGCCGAAGCGTGGGGAACGCTCGACGACATCGTCGTCACCCGCGCCGCCGACGGGGCCGACACCTCCGCGCTGCAGGCCGCCGTCACCCGAGCGGACGCGATCGACCGTGACATCATCACGGCCGACTCGGCCGCCGCCCTCGACGCGGCGCTTGAGATCGCCGACGTGGTCCTCGCCTCGGCCGCGCCCGCCGCCGCTCATATGGATGCCGCGTTGACCCGGCTGCAGGCCGCGATGGCGGCGCTGGAGCTGACCGGCCCCGCCCCGGCATCCACCGTCGTCCCCGTCACCGTCACCACCGTCGAGGGCGACCCGCTCACGCTGCCGGACGAAGTCGACGTCGTCGCCTGGAACGGCACCGTCGACACCGCCGCGGTCACCTGGTCGGACGCGGCCGGCTGGATCACCGGCGCCGGCGAATACGCCCTCACCGGCACCACCGCCGGCGGGCTCACCGCCCACGCCACCGTCACCGTCACCGCACGCCAGTGGGTCATCGACCCCGGCTTCGAAGACCCCGACGCCACCGCGTGGTCGATCACCGGCAGCGGCGCGCAGATCGGCGCAACCGGAGATGCCGCCGCGGGACAGCGCGCCGTGAGCTTCTGGTCGGACAGCCCGTACGCGTTCACCGTCTCGCAGCAGCTGACCGGCGTCCCCGCGGGCACCTACACGCTGTCGGCGACCGCGCAGGGCGGCGACACCGGCGCCGCCGACACCCTCCGCGTGCGGGCGACCACCGACGCCGGCACGACCGCCGCCGACCTCACCCTCACCGGCTGGCAGGCCTTCGACACCGCCACGACCGCGCCGTTCGCGGTCGATGCCGGCGGCGAGGTCACCGTCGCGCTCGAGGCCGCCCTTTCCGCCGGAGCATGGGGCACGGTCGACGAGGTGCGGCTGGCCCGTGCCGGCACCCCGGTCGACACGACCGACCTCGCCTCGGCCGTCGACGCCCTGGCCGCGCACGACCCCGACGCGTACACCCCGGCATCCTTCGCCCGCGTCGCGCCCGCCCTCGAGACGGCGCGGATCGTGCTCGCCGCCGCCTGGCCGCAACAGGCCCTCATCACCGACGCGCTGCGGCTCGTCGCCGAGACCGAGGCGGCCCTCGTCGCCCGAGACGCCGACACCGCCACCGCCGCGCCGGCCCGCGGCGTGCTCTCGCACGACAACGGGTGGGACACGGGCCTGAAGGACGGCGACTACACGATCACGATGAACCTGTGGTGGGGGTCCAACGCGTCCTCGCTGCGGCTGTACGAGAACGGCGTGTTCCTGACCGCCGTGCCGCTGACCTACGACGGCATCCGCGCGCAGCGGGCCGCCATCCCGATCTCCGGGCGCACCGACGGCACGTACCGATACACCGCCGTGCTCGCCAACACGCAGGGCGAGACCGAGACCGCGCCGCTGACGGTGACGGTCACCGACGCGGCGCCGGGAGTGCCCGTGCTCAGCCACGACAACCACGACCGCGACGGGCGCTACACCGTGACCGCGAACCTGTGGTGGGGCACCAACGCGACCGCCTACCGGTTCTACGAGGACGGGGTGCTCGTGGCCGAGGGCGAGTTGACCGCGGACACGCCCCGGGCCCAGACCGCGCGCCTGGACGTGGTCGGCGCCGCCGTCGGCACGCACCGCTACGTCGTCGAGTTCGTCAACGCCGCCGGGGTCACCGCCGGCACCGAACTGGCGGTGCGCGTGACGCGGTGACACGGAGCGCCCCGGCAGGCGTGGCAGACTTGACGGGCGGCCCGATCCGGTCGCGGTCCGCCGTGGTGTAATGGCAGCACGACAGCCTTTGGAGCTGTGAGGTCTAGGTTCGAGTCCTGGCGGCGGAGCATGACGAACACCACATTCGACACCTCGCTCGCCGTCGTGATCCTCGCGGCCGGTCAGGGCACGCGCATGAAGTCGGCGCTGCCGAAGGTGCTGCACCGCATCGGCGGCCGACCGCTCGTGGGCCACGTGCTCGACACGGCCCGGGACCTCGCGCCCGCCCACGTGGTCGTCGTCGTCCGCCACGAGCGGGACCAGGTCGCCGACGCCGTGCTCGGCGTGTCGCCGGAGGTCGTCGTCGTCGACCAGGATGAGATCCCCGGCACCGGCCGCGCCGTGGAAGTCGCCCTCGACCACCTCGGCGAGTTCGCCGGCGACGTGCTCGTCCTCTCCGGCGACGTGCCGCTGCTGGACCACACCACCCTCGCCGCCCTCGTCGCCGACCACCGGGCCCGGGCCGCGGCCGCCACCCTGCTCAGCGCCGTCGTGGACGACCCTGCCGGGTACGGGCGCATCATCCGCGACACCGACGGCGGCGTGGCCCGCATCGTCGAGCAGAAGGATGCCAGCGCCGCCGAGGCCGCCGTCACCGAGATCAACGCCGGTGTCTACGTCTTCCGCGCGACCGACCTGCGCACGCAGCTGGCCCGGGTGGGCACCGACAACGCGCAGGGGGAGAAGTACCTGACCGACGTCATCGGGCTGCTGCGCTCCGACGCGCGTGCCGTCGCGGCCTCCCTCGTCGACGACGTCGCCCTGACCCTCGGGGTCAACGATCGGGCACAGTTGGCCGAGGCGGGCCGGCTCCTCAACGCCCGCACCGTGCGCCGCTGGCAGCTCGAAGGTGTCACGATCCAGGACCCGGCCACCACCTGGATCGACGTGACGGCCACCCTCGCCCCCGACGTCACGGTGCTGCCCAACACGCACATCCTGCGCGCCACGACCGTCGCCGCCGGGGCCACGATCGGCCCCGACACGACCCTGGAGGACTGCGAAGTCGGCGCGGGCGCCACCGTGCGCCGCGCCGACGCCACGCTCGCCGTCATCGGCGCCGGCGCGAGCGTCGGCCCGTTCGCCTACCTGCGCCCGGGCACCCGCCTGGCCGCCGGCGGCAAGATCGGCACGTTCGTCGAGACCAAGAACTCCACCATCGGCGAGGGCAGCAAGGTGCCGCACCTGTCGTACATCGGCGACACGACGATCGGCCGCCACGTCAACATCGGCGCCGGCGCCATCACCGCCAACTACGACGATCTGGCCAAGCACCGCACCGAGATCGGCGACGAGGTGCACTCCGGCTCGCACAACGTGTTCGTCGCGCCCGTTAGGATCGGAGATGGCGCGAAAACCGGCGCCGGAGCGGTCGTCCGCAAGGACGTCCCCGCCGGCGCGCTGGCACTGAGCGTCGCACCCCAGCGCAACATCGAGGGGTGGGTCGAGAAGAACCGACCGGGAACAGGTGCTGCCGAGGCCGCCACCCGTGCTCGGTCTGCACAGAAGGCGGACGATGGGTCGCAAGAAGAAGCACACTGACCTCGACGCGGCGCGCGGCATCGCACCGGGCCTGGTGGCCAAGACGAAGAAGCGGCTGGTCGTCGCCTCGGGCAGCTCGCACCCCGAGCTGTCGGCCGAGGTCGCTGCGGCCCTGGGCACCGAACTGGTGCCCACCGAGCACCGCACCTTCGCCTCGGGTGAGATGCTCACCCGGTTCGAGGTCTCCATCCGCGGTTGCGACGCGTTCATCATCCAGTCGTTCGGCCCGCCGGTCAACGAGTGGCTCATGGAGACGCTCATCATGCTGGATGCCGCCAAGCGCGCCTCCGCGAAGCGCATCACCGTGGTCGCTCCGTACTACCCGTACTCGCGTCAGGACAAGAAGGGCCGCGGCCGGGAGCCGATCAGCGCCCGCCTGGTCGCCGACCTGTTCAAGACCGCCGGGGCCGACCGGGTCATGAGCGTCGACCTGCACGCCGCGCAGATCCAGGGCTTCTTCGACGGGCCCGTCGACCACCTGTTCGCCAAGCCCGTCCTGCTGGAGCACTTCCAGCAGACCCTGAGCGACGACGACCGCGCGAAGCTGACCGTCGTCTCGCCCGACACCGGCCGCGTGCGTGTCGCCGACCAGTGGTCGGACAGCCTCGGCGCGCCGCTGGCGATCATCCACAAGCGGCGCGACCCGAACGTGGCCAACCAGGTCACCGTCAACGAGATCGTCGGTGACGTGGCCGGCCGGGTGTGTCTGCTCGTGGACGACATGATCGACACCGGCGGCACGATCGTCAAGGCTGCGCAGGCGCTGAAGGCCAACGGCGCCGAGCGCGTCATCGTGGCCGCGACCCACGCGATCTTCAGCGACCCCGCCGT
Organism: Microbacterium pollutisoli; assembly: GCF_053586795.1. Classification (NCBI taxonomy): domain Bacteria; kingdom Bacillati; phylum Actinomycetota; class Actinomycetes; order Micrococcales; family Microbacteriaceae; genus Microbacterium; species Microbacterium pollutisoli. Next base: position 833,077 of record NZ_JBNYWT010000001.1, on the reverse strand, counting down.
CGAGCGGCTGCAGGATGCCGCGATCGACGAGGTCGTGGTGACCGACACCATTCCGCTGCCGGCCGAGAAGCGCTTCGCCGCCCTGACGGTGCTGCCCATCGCGCCCCTGCTGGCCCGGGCGATCAAGGAAGTGTTCGAAGACGGATCGGTCACCAGCATGTTCGACGGGGCGGCCTGAGAGACGGCGATGACCGGGCCCGCGACCGACACCCCCCTGGATGTCGAGCGGCCTCACGCCCTCGGCACTGACGCCGTCGCACAGGCGCTCGGCGTCTCACCCGCCGGGCTGACCACGGCGGAGGCCGCCGAGCGGCTCGCCGTGGCAGGGCCCAACGTGCTCCCCGAGCCCGAACGGCTGCCCGCATGGCGGCGCTTCCTCACGCACTTCAACGACACCCTGATCTACATCCTGCTGGGCGCGGCCGCCATCAAGGCGGTCATGGGCGACTGGCTCGACTTCTCGGTGATCATGGCCGTGGCCGTCATCAACGCGATCATCGGCTTCGTGCAGGAGGGGCGCGCCGAGAAGGCGCTCGCCGGCATCCGCGGCATGCTCTCCAGCGAGGCGGGTGCGCTCCGCGACGGCGCGTGGGCGACGGTCCCGGCCGCCGACCTCGTGCCCGGCGACGTGGTGCGGCTCACGCCGGGCGACAAGGTGCCCGCCGACCTGCGGCTGACCGAGGCGCTGCAGCTGCGCATCGAGGAGGCGGCGCTGACGGGGGAGTCGGTGCCGTCGTCGAAGGATGTCGCCCCGGTCGCGGACGATGCCGGCATCGGCGACCGCACCTCGATGGCGTACTCGGGCACCATCGTCGCCGCCGGCCAGGGTCGCGGCATCGTGACCGGCACCGGCGCCCGCACCGAGATCGGCAAGATCCAAGCGCTGGTGGGCGAGGCCGGCTCGCTGGACACGCCGCTGACCAAGCAGCTGGCCGCATTCGGCAAAGTGCTCACGCTCGTGATCCTCGGCATGGCCGCCGTCATGCTGCTGATCGGCCGCTACCTGCACGGGATGCCCTTCGCCGAGCTCATCTCGGCCGCGATCGGTTTCGCCGTCGCCGCCATCCCCGAGGGCCTGCCGGCCCTGGTGACCATCACCCTCGCCATCGGGGTGCAGCAGATGGCGCGGCGCAAGGCCATCACCCGCAAGCTTCCCGCCGTCGAGGCGCTCGGCTCGGTCACGACGGTCTGCTCCGACAAGACCGGCACGCTGACCAAGAACGAGATGACGGTGCGGCGCATCATCACCCCGGTCGCCGCCTACGACGTCACCGGCCTCGGCTACGACCCGGCCGGCACGATCACCGCCGCCGACGGCGCGGCGCCGGGCGACGACCTGTCGGCGCTGCTGGCGGTCGCCACCCTCTGCAACGACGCGCACATCGTGCGGGACGCGGCCACCGACGGCTGGACGCTCGTCGGCGAGCCCACCGAAGGCGCGCTCAAGGTGGTCGCGATGAAGGGCGGCGCGCGCGACGACGGCATGGTGCGCCGCGCGGCGGTGCCGTTCGACTCCGCGAACAAGTTCATGGCGACCCTGCACGAGTCGCGCGAGGGGGCACGCGCCATCCTCGTCAAGGGGGCGCCGGACCGCCTCCTGGAGCGGGCGCTCACGCAGCGGGGCGCGGACGGCGCCGAACCGCTCGACCGCGTGTTCTGGTCCGCGGCGATCGACGAACTCAGCGGTCAGGGGCTGCGCGTGCTGGCCGCCGCGCGCAAACCCACCCGCGCCGAGGACGTGACCGTCGACTCACTGGTCGATCTGGAGTTCCTCGGCCTGTGGGGAATCCTCGACCCGCCGCGGCCCGAGGCCATCGACGCGATCGCCGACTGCCACCGTGCCGGTATCAAGGTCAAGATGATCACCGGGGACCACGCCGGGACGGCGCTGTCGATCAGCCGGGAGATGGGCCTGGTCCCCGACGGCGACGCGCAGGTGCTGACCGGCACCGAGCTCGAACAGCTCACGCAGGAGGAGCTGAAGGCCGTCGCGCCGGACGTCGACGTGTATGCGCGCACGAGCCCGGAGCACAAGATCCGCATCGTCCGCGCCCTGCAGTCGCGCGGCGAGGTCGTCGCCATGACCGGTGACGGTGTCAACGACGCTCCGGCGCTCACCCGCGCCGACGTGGGCGTCGCGATGGGCATCAAGGGCACCGAGGCGACGAAGGAAGCGGCGGAGATCGTGCTCGCCGACGACAACTTCGCGACGATCCGCAGCGCTATCCGCGAAGGCCGGCGCATCTACGACAACCTGCGCAAGTCGGTCGTGTTCCTGCTGCCCACCAACGGCGCCCAGTCCCTGGTGATCCTCGTGGCCGTCGTCTTCGGCTTCACCCTGCCGCTGACCCCGGTGCAGGTGCTGTGGGTGAACATGATCACCGCGCTCACGCTGTCGCTCGCGCTGGCCTACGAACCCGCCGAACGCGGCATCATGGACCGGCCGCCGCGAGGAGCGGGCGGGTCGATCATCAACCTGCGCGAACTGGGCTTCGTGCTCGTCGTGTCGCTGCTGATCGGCGGTGCCACCCTCGCGGTCTTCTCGCTCGCGCTGGCCGCCGGCCACGACCTGGAGACGGCGCGCACCGAGGCCGTGCTCATGCTGGCGCTCGGACAGCTGGCCTACCTGTTCAACTGCCGGTTCCTGGGGCGGTCGAGTCTGACCGTCGACGTGCTGCGCGGCAACCCGGCGGTGTGGTTGTCGGCCCTCGCGCTGCTGGTGCTGCAGGTCCTCTACACCTACGTCCCGTGGTTCCACGGCCTGTTCGACTCCCGCCCGCTGAGCGTCACCGCCTGGCTGCTGCCGCTCGCGTTCTCGGTCGCCGTCTTCCTCGCCGTCGAGGTGCTCAAAGCCTTCCGCCGCCGCACGTTCGCAGGCGGCTCATAGCGCGCACCGTCAGGATGAAGGCCCACACCGGTCCACATCCCCGGGAGGACTGCCGATGACCACCCCGTCCGCGCGCCGGCAGCTGCGCACCGGCGCGGCCGCGCTCGGCCTCGCCGCGGCGTTCACCCTCGCCGGCTGCGCCGGCCCCGCCGACCCGCCCGCCGGCGACGAACCGGACGCCGCGCCCCCGGACGCCCCCGGCAGTGCACCGGCCGGCGGCGGCACCGGCGACTACGCCGACGGCACCTACACCGCACAGGGCGTCTACCGCACGCCCGAGACGCTCGAGCAGATCACCGTCACGGTGACGCTCGCCGACGACATCGTCACCGCCGTCGAGGTGGTCGGCGACCCGCAGACCCGCGAGTCGAGGCAGCACCAGGGCGAGTTCATCGGCGGCATCGCCGACATCGTCGTGGGCGAGGACATCGACCAGCTGCAGGTCAGCCGCGTCGCCGGCTCCTCCCTGACCAGCGGCGGGTTCCACGAGGCCCTCGAGGCGATCCGCGCCGAAGCGGCACAGTGACGCGTGACCGCGCAACCGGCCGATGCCACCTGGCGGTTCGACGCGATCGGCACCCGGTGGCGGATCGACACCGCGACGCCGCTTACGCCGGCTGCCCGGGCGCGGATCACCGCGCTCGTCGAGACGTTCGATGCGACCTGGTCGCGGTTCCGCGGCGACTCACTCGTCCGGGCGCTCGCGCGGCAGCCGGGTACGGTGCCGGCGCCCGTCGACGCGACCGCCATGCTCGACGCGTTCGCCGCGCTCAGTGACGCCACCGGCGGTGCCGTGAATCCGCTGATCGGCGACTCCCTGGCATCCGCGCTGGAGCACCCGTTCGACCCCCGACGCGCCGTCGGCGTCTGGGAGGTGACCGATGCGGCGCTGTGCGCCTCGGCGGTCAACCGTCGCGCGTGGGGCGACGGGCTGCATCACGTGCTCGACGCCCGCACCGGGCACCCGGTGCGCACGATCGCCGCGACGTGGGCGGTCGCCGAGACGGCCATGTGGGCCGACGGGCTCGCCACCGCCCTGTTCTTCGACGGCGGCCCGGCCCTGGCCGCCCGGTCAGGCGTGGCATGGGTTCGGATGACCACCGACGGGCGCCTGGAATGGTCGCCGGGCTGCCCGGCCGAGCTGTTCACGACCCAGTAGCGTGGAACGGTGACCGAGACGTCTGCCGCCGGAAAGGTCGTCGCCGTGGCCCGCGACGACGCCCATCGCTTCACCAAGCCGACCCGCTCGTCGATCACCCTCATCGAAGGCATCGGTGTCGACGGCGACGCCCACGCCGGCACCACCGTGCAGCACCGGTCCCGCGTGCGGCGGGACCCGACCGCGCCGAACCTGCGCCAGGTGCACCTCATCCACGCCGAGCTGTTCGCCGAGATGGCCCGGCGCGGACACCGCGTGGAACCGGGCGGGCTGGGCGAGAACATCACCACCTCCGGCATCGACCTGCTGGCGCTCCCGCGCGGCACACGGCTGGCCCTGGGCGAGCACGCCGTCGTCGAGCTCACGGGTCTTCGCAACCCCTGCGCCCAGATCAACGGACTGTCGCCCGGGCTGATGAAGGAACTCGTCCACGTCGACGACACGGGCACCACCGTGCGCCTGGCCGGGGTCATGTCGATCGTCGTCGCCGGCGGCGTCGTACACCCGGGCGACCCGGTGCGGGTGACGCCCCCTGCCGGTGCGCACCACCCGCTGGAGGTGGTGTGACGTGCCGGTCACCTGGACCTCCTGGTGGAACCGCGCGTTCGCGGTGGTCGGCCGGGTGTCGATGTACCGGCTCGTGCTCCTCGCCCTGGTCGCGCTGGCCGTGGTCGCCCTCGCCCTGTCGGTCGCCGGGCTCGTCGGCCCCCACCCCGGCGAGCTTCTCGCCGCGGTCGCCGTGCTGGCGGCGGCCGGCGGCCTGACCGACGTGATCACGCACCGCATCCTGCGCACGGCCTGGCGCTGGGAGGCGACGCTGATCACGGCGCTGATCCTCCTGTTCGTGCTGCGGCCGACTGTCGAGCTGTGGGGTCTGGTCGGTCTGGCGGTCGCCGCCGTGGCCGCGTCCGTGTCGAAGGTGGTGCTGGCCTGGCAGGGGCGTCATGTGTTCAACCCCGCCGCCGTGGGTGCCACCGTCGTCACCGTCCTCAGCATCTGGCTGCCCGACCTGGGCGCCTCGTCGTGGTGGGTGGGCACGCCGTATCTGGCCGTCCCGGTAGTCGTCGCCGGACTGATCGTGCTGCTGCGCACCGAGAAGGTGCGGGTGGTGGCGGTGTTCGTGGTGATCGCGGTGGCCGTGTCGGTCGTCCACGCCACGGTGCAGTACCGCAGCGCCGGGTTCGCGTTCGAATTGGGGCCGGTGCTCTGGCAGGTCCTGTGGTCGTCCCCGTTCCTGTTCCTGGGCGCCTTCATGCTGTCGGAGCCGCTGACGCTGCCGCCGCGCCGCTGGCAGCAGTTCGTCGTGGCCGCCGTCGTGGGCGTGCTCGCCGGCTGGCCCATCGTCCTGGGGGAGGTGAGCCTCGGGCAGGAGCGGGCCCTGCTGGTGGGCAACCTGGTCGCCGTGGTGTTCTCGCTGCGCACCGCCGTGCGCCTCGTGCTGCTGGGCCGCGAGGAGCTCACGCCGACCGTGCGGGAACTGAGCTTCCGCGCCGAGCGCCGGTTCCGCTTCGCCGCCGGGCAGTACCTCGAGCTCGAGGTGCCGCACCCGCACCCCGACGCCCGCGGCACGCGGCGGGAGTTCAGCATCGTGTCGGCCCCGGAAGAGCTGCCGGTGGTGAAGATCGCCCTGCGCGAGGGGTCGCAGTCCACGTACAAGAAGGCGCTCGCAGCGCTCGAACCGGGCACCGAACTGGCGGTCACCGGCGTGTGGGGCGACTTCGTGCTGCCGGGCCGGGCCGACGCGCCGGTGTTGATGGTGGCCGCGGGCATCGGCGTCACCCCGTTCGTGTCGCAGCTGCGGCACCTGCGCCTGGCCGACCAGAAGCGCGACGTGGTGTTCGTCTACGTCGCCGCGGACGCCGGCGAGCTGGCGTTCCGCACCGACCTGGAGGCGGCCGGCATCCCTGTCATCGTGTTCACGCGGGACGAGCCGGCGAGCCTGCCCGCGCACTGGCGCTGGGCGCGCGGCGTGCGGCTGGACGCCGACGGGCTCCTGCAGGTCGTGCCCGACATCGCCACGCGCCACGCGTACATCTCGGGCCCGCCCGGGCTCATCGCCGATCTGTCACCGGCACTGGAGCGCGCCCGCTCGATCACGACCGACGCGTTCTCGGGTTACTGAGCCGGCGCGTCCGGCTCGGGCGGTCGCGCCGGCAGCCGCACCTCGAACGTCGTCGAGCCGGGAACGCTGGTGACGGTGAGGGTACCGTCGTGACCGGCCACGATCGCCTGCGCGATCGACAGCCCCAGCCCCGTGCCGCCCGTCTTGCGGGCCCGGGACGCATCGGCGCGGGCGAAGCGCTCGAACAGCGAGTCGGCGATGGCGGGGTCGATGCCCGGGCCGTCGTCGTGGACACGCACCACCGCCTGCGTGCCGTCGCGCACCACGTCCACGGTGACCTGCGTGCCCGCCGGGGTGTGCACCCGAGCGTTGGTGAGCAGGTTCGCGACCACCTGCTGCAGCCGCGCACTGTCACCGGCGACGACGACCGGCTCGTCGCCGACATCCAGTGCCCACTCGTGGTCGCGGCCGGCGACGCGCGCATCGGCGACCGCGTCGACCACGAGCCGCGTCAGGTCGACCGACTCGTAGGTCAGCTCGGTGCCCTCGTCGAGGCGGGCCAGCAGCAGGAGGTCCTCCACCAGGGCGGTCATCCGCAGGGACTGCGCCTGGATGCGCTCCAGCGACTGGGCCGTCGTCTCCGCAGCCGTGGCGGCGTCCGCCTGCGCCAGCGCCCGCAGGGAGAGTTCGGAATATCCGCGGATGGATGCCAGGGGAGTGCGCAGTTCATGACTGGCATCGGCGACGAACGCCCGCATCCGCTCCTCGTTGCGCTGCCGGGCCGACAGCGACGCGTCGACGTGGTCGAGCAGGGTGTTCAGCGCCGCACCCACCCGGCCGATCTCGGTACGGTCGTCGGCCTCGCGCGCCGGGACCCGCTCGGGGATCGACACCGCACCCTCGGCCATCGGCAGCGTCGCCACCCGGGTGGCGGTGTCGGCGACGGCGCGCAGAGGCTGCAGCGAGTGGCGGATGAGGGTGGCGATGACGGCGGCCAGCACCAGCAGCCCGCCGACGGTCAGCAGCGCCACGGTCGTGATGATCTGGCGCACCGTCTGGGTCAGCTCCGACGTCGGCAGCCCCACCACGGTGAAGAACCCGGCGCGCTGCAGCTCGACCTTGACCCGGTACTCGCCGCGGCCGGGCACCGTCAGCGTCGAGATGCCGTCGCGGGTGACGACGCCGAGCACATCGGCCACCTCCTCGCGGGAGAGCACTTCCACCCGGCCGTCCGGCCCGACGACGGCACCGGTGGTGTTCACGAGGGTGCGCGTCACCAGCAGCGTGCCCGGCTCCTGCCATCCCTGCGACAGCACGTCCTGGGCGGTCGCCGTCAGGTGCACTTCGACGGTGGCGGCGGCGGCCCGCACCTGCGCGTCGAGGCCTCCGGCCATCATCGTGCGCAGGATCGCCCCGGTCGCGAGGCCCACCGTGATCACGATGAGCGAGACGAACGACACCACGGTGATGATCAGCCGGGTCTGCAGGCTCCACCGGCGCCGCGGTCGCGACGTCGGGGTGTCGACGGCTGCGGTCACTGGGGTGCTTTGATCATGTAGCCGACGCCGCGCACGGTGTGGATGAGCGGCTCCCGGCCGGCGTCGATCTTCTTGCGCAGGTACGAGATGTACAGCTCCACGACGCTGGAGCGCCCGCCGAAGTCGTAGCTCCACACCCGGTCGAGGATCTGCGCCTTCGACAGCACGCGCCGCGGGTTGCGCATGAGGTAGCGCAGCAGCTCGAACTCGGTGGCCGTCAGCTCGATCTGGGCGCCGGCGCGCTCCACCTCGTGCGAGTCCTCGTTGAGGGTGAGGTCACCCACCCGCAGGATCGGGTCGTCCTCGCCCGAGGTCGCCGTGCCGGCGCGCCGCATCAGGCCGCGCAGCCGCGCGACGACCTCTTCGAGGCTGAACGGTTTGGTGACGTAGTCGTCCCCGCCGGCGGTGAGCCCGGCCACCCGGTCGGCGACACCGTCCTTCGCGGTGAGGAACAGCACCGGCACATCGTTGCCGGCATGCCGCAGCCGGTGCAGCACGCTCATGCCGTCGAGATCGGGCATCATGATGTCGAGCACGACCGCGTCGGGGCGGAACTCGGCGGCCCGCTCCAGCGCCTCGAAGCCCGAGCCGGCCGTGTGCACGTCCCAGCCCTCCATGCGCAACGCCATCGACAGCAGGTCGGTGAGCATCTGCTCGTCGTCGACGACGAGCACGCGCAGCGGCGTGCCGTCCGGACGCTGAAGGGCAGGCGAGGAGGGCATGCCTCCATTGTCGTGTGCTCGCTGTGAGATCGCTATGGCGTCGGCTATGCCCGTGCTGTGAGTCTGCCGGTCACCGGGTCGCCCGCGCGTGCGCGACGATCCGGTCGAAGGCCGCGTCGCGGGCGGGGTCCACCCGCTGGGCGTCCGGGTGCACGTCATAGTGCGCGATGATCCGCCGCGCGCCCTCGTCGAAGGTCACCGTGGTGCGCATCTGCGGCACCAGCGCGCGCAGCTTGCCGGTGTCGAACAGACCCGGGTGCGCCTTGTCGCCGACCAGTCCGGGGCCGAGTTCGGGGGCGTGCACCGCGATGGTGTCGGATGCCACGTGCACGAAGTCCGGCTCGGGCACGCCCGCGGCATCCGCCAGCCAGCGGTAGATCTGGTTCCACGAGGGGGCGTGGGTGCCCGTCAGCGTGTACGCCTCGCCGATCGCGCCCGGGTGCCCCAGCAGGCCGGTGAACCCCACGGCGAAGTCGTCGGCGTGGGTGAGGGTCCACGGGGTGGTCCCGTCGCCGTGGATCACGACGGGCTGGCCGGCGCGCAGCCGCGCGATGTCGGTCCACCCGCCCATCGTCGGGATCATCGTGTCGTCGTAGGTGTGCGAAGGGCGCACGATCGTCAGCGGGAACCCGCGCTCCCGGTAGGCGGCCGTCAGCACGTCCTCGCACGCGATCTTGTCGCGGGAGTACTGCCAGAACGGGTTGCGCAGCGGGGTCGACTCGTCGATCGGCAGCCGCTGCGGCGGCTTCTGATACGCCGATGCCGAGCTGATGAACACGTACTGGCCGACACGGCCCTCGAACACCGCCAGGTCGCGCTCGACCTGGTCGGGCGTGAAGGCGACGAACTGGGCGACGACGTCGAACTCCTCGTCGCCGAGCGCCGCGCGCACCGCCGTGCTGTCGTGCACGTCGGCGACGACCTCCCGCACGCCCGCCGGCAGCGCGCGGCGGCGGGAGCCGCGGTTGAGGACGGTGACGTCATGACCTTCGGCGAGCGACCGGGTGACGCAGGCGGTGCTGATCACGCCGGTGCCGCCCAGGTAGAGGATGCGTGTCATGGGTCGACCCTAGCCGCCCGCCGCGGCGGGGCGGGTGCCAGCAGGAAGGCCAGCAGCAGCATGATCAGCATCCCCACCACGGCCCCGCCCGTGTTGGCCACCAGGTCGCGGACGTCGGGGTAGCGGCTGGGCAGGAACAGCAGCTGGACGGCCTCGATGGCGCCGCTGAGCAGCAGGCCCAGCAGTGGCGCCGTCCACCATCCGCGCACCCCGAACCACAGCACCGCGAACACGCCCAGCGGCACGAACATCGCCACGTTCGCCCCGAACTCGACCCGCTCGAACGTGATCCAGGCGGTGGACGGGCGCTGTGCGAACCATGCCAGCAGACGGTCGAGGGCTGAGGCGATGTCGCTGCCGTACGGCCGCACGGTCAGCGTCATCCACCCCACCGCCCACAGGTACACACCGGTGAGCACGGCCAGCACGATGCGTGCGGCCGTGCGCCGGACGCGCAGCGCGGCGGTCGTCAGTGGGTGTCCTCGGCATCGACCTCGGAGCGGTCACCCGACCACAGCGTGTGGAAGGTGCCCTCCTTATCGACACGGCGGTAGGTGTGGGCGCCGAAGAAGTCGCGCTGCCCCTGGATGAGGGCGGCGGGAAGCCTCTCGGCGCGCAGGCCGTCGTAGTAGGCCAGCGACGAGCTGAACGCGGGGGCGGGGATGCCGGCGCCCGCAGCCGTGGCGACGATGTGCCGCCACGCGTCCTGCGCCTGTGCGAGCGCCTCGACGAAGTACGGGGCCGTCAGCAGCACCGGCAGTTCGGGCTCGGCGGCGTAGGCGTCGGCGATGCGGTTGAGGAACTGGGCGCGGATGATGCACCCGGCGCGCCAGATCTTCGACACCGCGCCCAGGTCGATGTTCCACCCGTACTGGGCGGCTCCGGCGCGGATCTCGTCGAAGCCCTGCGAGTAGGCGACGATCTTCGACGCGTACAGCGCCCGGCGCACCTGCTCGATGAACGCGTCGACGTCGTCGACCGAGAAGGCGTCGTCGGCGGGGCCGGGCAGGTCGCCCGACACGTCGCGCTGCTCGCGGTGGCTCGACAGCGACCGGGCGAAGGTGGCCTCGGCGATGCCCGAGACCGGCACGCCCAGATCGAGCGCCGTCTGCACCGTCCAGGCGCCGGTGCCCTTGGCGCCGGCCTCGTCGACGATGACGTCCACGAGCGGCTTCCCGGTGGCCGCGTCGGTCTGACGCAGCACCTCGGCGGTGATCTCGATGAGGTAGGACTCCAGCTCACCGGTGTTCCACTCGGCGAAGATGTCCGCGATCTCGGCCGGGGTCTTGCCGGTGCCGCGACGGATGAGGTCGTACGCCTCGGCGATCAGCTGCATGTCGGCGTACTCGATGCCGTTGTGCACCATCTTGACGAAGTGGCCGGCGCCGTCGTGACCGATGTGGGTCACACACGGCTCGCCTTCGGCGACGGCCGCGATGCTCTTCAGGATCGGGCCGAGGGTCACCCACGACTCGTCGGGGCCGCCGGGCATGAGCGACGGGCCCAGCAGCGCGCCCTCCTCACCGCCGGAGACCCCCATGCCGACGAAGTTGAAGCCGCGCTCGCGCACGGTCTTCTCGCGGCGGATGGTGTCGGTGAACAGCGCGTTGCCGCCGTCGACGATGATGTCGCCCGGTTCGAACACGTTCATCAGCTCGTCGATGACCGCGTCGGTCGCCCGTCCGGCCTTGACCATGATGATCGCGGTGCGGGGCCGCTGCAGCGACGCGGCGAATTCGGCGTAGGTGGATGCCGGGACGAACCCGGCCTCGGGGTGCTCGGTGACCAGCTCTTCGGTCTTCGCATACGTCCGGTTGAAGACGGCGACGGTGTTGCCTTCACGGCTGGCGAGATTCCGGGCCAGGTTCGAGCCCATCACCGCCAGGCCGACGACTCCGATGTTGGCAACGGCGTCTGTATTCGAAGACACACGTACTCCTTCTGCTGGAATGGGGAGATCGTGGCCGTCGGTCACGGCGCACGGATTCCAGAGTAGTAGTCAACGCCGGGCGCCTGTCGGCAATGTGACGGACGGTGTACCGGCAGACTGGATGCCACCGCCACCGAGGAGGACGCTGTGCACATCGAGGAGACCGGACGCCGAACGGTGCACGCGCGGTGAGTGCGGCCGAACGTGCCGCCGCCATCGTGGTGATGGGGGTGTCCGGGTGCGGGAAGTCCACGGTCGCGGCTGCGTTGGCCGAGCGACTGGGCGGCCTGTACGCCGACGCCGACTCGCTGCACTCCGAAGAGGCACTGGCGAAGATGGCGGCCGGCACGCCGCTCACCGATCAGGACCGCGCCCCGTGGCTGCGGCGGGTCGCCCAGCTCATCGAGCGCGAGACCCGAGGCCGGACCCCGTCGGTGGTCGCGTGCTCGGCGCTGCGGCGCCGGTACCGCGACGTGCTGCGCACCCATTCCGGGGGCGACGTGTTCTTCGTGCACCTGTCGGGGAGTGTCGGGGTGCTGTCGCAGCGCATGGCCGCGCGCACCGGGCACTTCATGCCTCCCGCGCTGCTGGAATCGCAACTGAACACCCTCGAGCCGCTCGAAACCGACGAGGCGGGCGTCGTGGTCGACATCGACGACACGGTCGACAACGTCGTGGCGCGCGCATTCGCCGCGGTGGTCGACCACTTCGGCGACCGCGGCTGACGCGGGCGCCTCGGGGGAGCGGTCAGTCCTTGTAGGAGTTCGAACGCCCCATCGACCACATCGCGCCGATCGCGGTGACGCCGCCGACCACGGCCATCGCGCCGATGGCCCAGAACAGGACGTGTGTGAACCAGCCGTAATCCATGGCGACTCCTCGGTGCGTGGCGGTGCGAAGCGGAACGTTCATCATCCTAGCCGGGCGCTGGTAGACTGGGGGGGACCTCGGCGAGGGCCGTCTGCAACGACGTCCGTGATCGACGCGGTGATGCGGGCTTCACGGCTCTCCTCACGCGTGCGCGTTCGAGTCGAGACACAGACCACCGTCTGGGCCGTGACGGCCCGCAAGGAGAACAATCATGTCGACCGACACCACGGTCCAGGCCGAGCTGCGCGACAGCTTCGGCAAGGGCTACGCGCGCCGCCTGCGGGCTGCGGGCAAGATCCCCGCTGTCGTCTACGGACACGGCACCGAGCCCGTCCACGTGGCGCTTCCCGGCCACCAGCTCTCGCTGCTGGTGCGTCGCGCCAACGTCGTCCTCGAGCTCGAGCTGGAGGGCAAGACCCAGCTCACGCTGATCAAGGACGTGCAGAAGGACCCCGTGCGTCAGATCATCGAGCACATCGACCTGCTCGTGGTCAAGAAGGGCGAGAAGGTCCACGTCGACGTCCCGATCACCGTCGTGGGCGAGTCGTTCTCCGGCACCATCGTCAACCTCGACAACGCGGCCGTGTCGCTCGAGGTCGAGGCCACCCACATCCCCGAGAGCATCGAGGTCGATGTCGAGGGTCTCGAAGAGGGCGTGCAGATCCTCGCCGGCGACCTCACGCTGCCGAAGGGTGCCGCGCTGGTCACCGACCCGGAGACGCTGATCGTCGCCATCACGGTGCCGGCCGCGCCGGTCCTGGAGGACGAGACCGCCGAGGCCGAGGGCGAGCCCGCCGCGGCAGAGGCCGAGGCGCCTGCCGCCGAAGAGGCCGCCGAGTAAGCGACAACGCTGTGTCCGGAGCCCGTCGCCGCCTGTTCTGGTGGCGGCGGGCTTCGTCGTCGGAAAGGACGGATACCGTGGCCGAGACCTGGCTGGTGGTGGGACTGGGCAACCCCGGTCCGCGGTACGAGCTGACCCGCCACAACGTCGGTCAGCTCGTCGTCGACGAGCTGGCCGCGCGGCGTGGTGAGACGCTGCGTTCGCACAAGACGAACGCGCGCGTCGCCGAGACGTGGCTGCGGCCGGGCGGCGCGAAGCTCGTGCTGGCCAAGCCCAACTCGTTCATGAACGTCTCGGGCGGTCCGGTCGCTGCGCTCGCCCGCTTCTACGGCGTGCCCGCCGAGCGGATCGTGATCGTGCACGACGAGCTCGACATCCCGTTCGACACCCTCAAACTCAAGATCGGCGGCGGACACGGCGGACACAACGGGGTGCGCGACGTCGCCAAAGCGCTGAACACCCCGGAGTTCCCGCGGGTGCGGGTCGGCATCGGCCGCCCCGCCGGGCGCCAGGACGCGGCCGACTGGGTGCTCGAGCCGTTCGCCGCCTCGCAGCGCACCCCGCTGGCCCACCTCGTCGGCGACGCGGCCGACGCCGTCGAGCAGCTGATCGACGAGGGCCTGATCGCCGCGCAGCAGAAGCACCACGCGCCCCGGGCGTGACGGTCGGGCGTAGACTCATCCGGTGACAGTTCCCGGGATCCTGCGCGCCCTCGAGCAGGCAGAGTCGTACCGGGATGCCGTCGCCGCGGCCCCCGTCGACGCCGACTTCTCGCTCGTCCAGGGGCTCGACGCCCCGCTGCTGGCCTCGCTGCTGGAACGGCGCCGCGCCGCCGGCCATCCGCCCGCCCTGCTGGTCATCGCGCCCACCGGACGCCGCGCCGAGTCGCTGGGACCGGCGCTGGGCGCCCTGCTGCCGGGCGCCGAAGTGCTGCACTTCCCGGCCTGGGAGACCCTGCCGCACGAGCGGCTCAGCCCCAGTGCCGAAACGGTCGGTGTGCGTCTGGACGTGCTGGCACGCATCGCCCGCTGGGACGGACGGGCGCCCCTGGTGGTGACCGCGTCGGTGCGCAGCGCCATCCAGCCGCTGGCCGCGGGCCTGACCGACATCCCGCCGATCGACCTGGTCGTCGGGGGCCGCGGCCATGAGCTCGGCGATGTGGCCGCCCGCCTCGTGGAACTGGCCTACCACCGGGTCGACATGGTCGCTCGCCGCGGCGAGTTCGCCGTGCGCGGCGGCATCCTGGACGTGTTCCCCGCGGGGGCCGCGCATCCGTTCCGCGTCGAGTTCTTCGGTGACGAAGTCGACCAGATCCGCGCGTTCTCGGTCGCCGACCAGCGGTCGCTGCCCGGCGAGGTCCGCGAGGTGTCGCTGCTGCCGGCCCGCGAGCTGCTGCTCACCGACACGGTGCGCGAGCGCGCCCGCCGGCTGCGGGACGCCTTCCCGGGCCTGCAGACGATGCTCGAGAAGATGGCCGAGGGCATCCCTGTCGAGGGTATGGAATCGCTGCTTCCCGCTGTCGTCGACCGGCTCGTGGCACTGCCGGACTACCTGCCCGAGGCCACCGCCGTCGCACTGGTCGACCCCGAGCGCGCCGTCACCCGGGCCCTCACCCTCGGCGAGACCAACCGTGAATTCCTCGACGCCGCGTGGAGCGCGGCGACGGCCGGCGCGAGCGCGCCCGTCGACCTGGGCGCCGGCGACTTCCTCACCCTCCCCGAGCTGCGCGCCGCCGCGGCCGCCCGCGGCGATGTGTGGTGGCGGCTCAGCGCGTTCGACTCCGGTGAGGCCGACGCGGCCGCCGAGGGTCTGCTGGACGACGACGTCGACGTGGCGCTGGAGGCGTCGGCCACCGTCCGGGTGCCTGCTGAGCCGGTGCCGTCGTTCCAGGGCAACATCGACGGCGCCACCGCGCACGTGGGCGCGCTGCTCGGCGACGGCTGGCGGGTGGTGGTCGCCGCATCCGGTGCGGGCCTGGTCGACCGCGCCCGCGACGTGCTCGTCGAGCGCGGCATCGCCGCACGCACGGTCGCCGAACTCACCGAGGCCCCCGAGGCGGGTGTCGCGCACATCGTCGTCTCGAGTCTCGAGCGCGGCTTCCAGGCCGCCGACGCGAAGCTCGCCGTGCTCACGGAGACCGAGTTCTACGGCCGCACGATCGGCGGCGACCAGCGCGTCGTCAAGAAACTCGCATCCCGCCGCAAGACCGTCGTCGACCCGCTGCAGCTCAAGCCCGGCGATTTCGTCGTGCACGCCACGCACGGCATCGGCCGGTTCGTCGAGCTGACCCAGCGTGAGGTGTCCACCGGGGGCCGCAACGCGGTCAAGAGCACCCGTGAGTATCTGGTCCTCGAGTACGCGCCGTCCAAGCGCGGCTACCCGGGCGACAAGCTGTACGTGCCCACCGACCAGCTCGACCTGCTGTCGCGCTACGTCGGCGGTGAGGCGCCCGCCCTGTCGAAGATGGGCGGCAGCGACTGGGCCGCCGCCAAGGGCAAGGCCCGCAAGGCCGTCCGCGACATCGCCGTCGAGCTGGTGAAGCTGTACTCGGCACGCATGGCCGCCAAGGGGCATGCGTTCGGCCCCGACACGCCCTGGCAGCGGGAGTTGGAGGAGGCGTTCCCGTTCGCGGAGACGCCGGATCAGCTGCAGACGATCGACGAGATCAAAGCCGATATGGAGAAGCCGATCCCCATGGACCGGCTGCTGTCGGGGGATGTCGGCTTCGGCAAGACCGAGGTCGCCGTGCGCGCCGCGTTCAAAGCCATCCAGGATGGCAAGCAGGTCGCAATGCTCGTGCCGACGACGCTGCTGGTCAAGCAGCACCTGGAGACGTTCACCGAGCGGTTCGCGGGCTTCCCGGTCAAGGTGCGGCCGCTGTCGCGCTTCCAGACCGACAAGCAGGCCCGGGACACGCTCGCGGGGCTGGCCGACGGCACTGTCGACATGGTCATCGGCACGCACCGCATCCTCACCGAGAAGGTCGTCTTCAAAGACCTCGGCCTGATGATCATCGACGAGGAGCAGCGGTTCGGCGTCGAGCACAAGGACCAGCTGAAGAAGCTCAAGACCAACGTCGACATCCTCGCGATGAGCGCCACCCCCATCCCGCGCACGCTCGAGATGGCGGTCACCGGCATCCGGGAGATGTCCACGCTGCAGACGCCGCCCGAAGACCGGCATCCGATCCTCTCCTACGTCGGCCCCCGCAACGACAAGCAGATCGCGGCCGCCATCCGCCGGGAGCTGCTGCGCGAGGGGCAGGTCTTCTACGTCCACAACCGGGTGCAGTCGATCCAGCGGGTCGCCGCCCAGCTGGCCGAACTGGTGCCCGAGGCGCGCATCGCCGTGGCGCACGGGCAGATGGGCGAGCACGCCCTGGAACAGGTCGTCGACGACTTCTGGGAGCGGCGCGCCGACGTGCTGGTGTCGACCACGATCGTGGAGACGGGCCTGGACATCGCGAACGCCAACACGATCATCATCGACCGCGCCGACAAGTACGGGCTCAGCCAGCTGCACCAGCTGCGCGGCCGCGTGGGGCGCGCTCGGGAACGCGCCTACGCGTACTTCCTCTACGACGAGAACAAGCCGCTCAGCGAGACCGCCGCCGACCGTCTCGAGACGATCGCGGTCAACAACGACCTCGGCAGCGGCATGCAGGTTGCGCTGAAGGACCTCGAGATCCGCGGCGCCGGCAACCTGCTGGGCGCCGAGCAGGCCGGGCACATCGCCGGGGTCGGGTTCGACCTGTACCTGCGCATGATCGGCGAGGCGGTCGCCACCTTCCGCGGTGAAGAGGCCGAGGGACCGGCCGAGCTGCGGCTCGAGCTGCCCGTGCAGGCCCGCATCCCCGAGGACTACATCGACAGCGAGCGTCTGCGGCTGGAGGCCTACCAGAAGCTGTCGGCTGCGGCCGCGCCGGGTGCCGCCGACGAGGCGATCGATCTGGTGCGCGACGAACTCACCGACCGGTACGGCGAGCCGCCCGCCGAGGTGCAGGGGCTGTTCGCCGTCGCCCGGCTGCGGCGCCGGGCCGCCCAGGCGGGCCTGACCGACGTGGTCGCGATGGGCCCCAACCTGCGCGTCGCGCCCGCGCACCTGCCCGACTCGATGCAGGTGCGGCTGCGGCGTCTGCACCCCAAGGCCAAGCTGCTGGCCGGCGGCGACGCGATGGTCGTGCCGCTGCCGACCGCCGGGGGAGAGCCGGTCGTCGACGCCGACCTCATCGCCTGGGTGGGGCAGCTGCTGGACCAGCTGTTCCCCGCCCCTCAGACCGAAGCGCCCGCCGCCGACTGAACGGCGCGGGCGCTTCGGGGTGCTCGCGGAAGGATGCCGGAAGGCGGCGTCCGGGTCAGATGACGCCCTGGGCGACCATCGCGTGGGCGACCCGCTCGAAACCGGCACAGTTGGCGCCCACGACGTAGTCGCCGGGGTGACCGTAGCGCGCTGCGGCGTCGAAGGCGGCGTCGTGTACGTCCTTCATGATCGCCTGCAGCTTGGCTTCGCTGTCGGCGAAGCTCCAGCGCTGCCGTGCCGCGTTCTGGCTCATCTCCAGCGCCGAGGTGGCGACGCCGCCGGCGTTGGCGGCCTTGCCGGGCGCGAACAGCACGCCCGCGTTCTGGAACGCGGTGACGGCGGCCGGCGTGGTGGGCATATTGGCGCCCTCGGCCACGACACGCGCGCCGCCGGCGATCAGCATGTGGGCCGCTTCCTCGCCCAGCTCGTTCTGGGTCGCCGAGGGGAGGATGATCTTACCGGGCACCTCCCACGGCTGCGCGCCGGGGACGAACCGCGCGGTGGGCCGGTGCACGACGTACTCGGAGATCCGGGCCCGCTCGACCTCCTTGAGCTGGCGCAGCAGGGCCACGTCGATGCCGGCCTCGTCGAGGATGTAGCCCGAGGAGTCCGAGGCGGTCACCGGCAGGCCGCCCAGCTGGCGGGCCTTGTCGATGGCGTAGATGGCGACGTTGCCGGAGCCGGAGACGATGACGCGCTTGCCTTCGAACGACTCGCCGTGCACGGCGAGCATCTCCTGCGCGAAGAACACGGTGCCGTAGCCGGTGGCCTCGGTGCGCACCTCGGCGCCACCCCACTGCACGCCCTTGCCGGTGAACATGCCCGACTCGTGGCGGTTGGTGATCTTGCGGTAGGTGCCGAACAGGTAGCCGATCTCCCGCGCGCCGACACCGATGTCACCGGCCGGCACGTCGGTGTGCTCGCCGAGGTGGCGCCACAGCTCGCTCATGAACGACTGGCAGAAGCGCATGATCTCGGCATCCGACCGCCCGTGCGGGTCGAAGTCGCTGCCGCCCTTGGCGCCGCCGATGCCCTGACCGGTCAGCGCGTTCTTGAAGATCTGCTCGAAGCCGAGGAACTTGATGATCGACAGGTTCACCGACGGGTGGAACCGCAGGCCGCCCTTGTACGGTCCGAGCACGGAGGAGAACTGGATGCGGAAACCGCGGTTGACCTGCATCTTGCCGGCGTCGTCGATCCACGGCACGCGGAACATGATCTGGCGCTCGGGCTCGACGATGCGCTCCAGGATGCCGTTCTCCGCGAACTGCGGGTGCTCTTCGATGACCGGGGCGATCGACTCGAGCACCTCGTGCACAGCCTGCTGGAACTCCGGCTCGTGGGGGTTGCGGGCCACCACGCTGTCGAAGACATCACGGACGATGGGGGGCAGAGCGACGAGGGTTTCAGGCACAGGTGGAGCTTTCTTGCCGAGGGTCTTGAGTTCCCCTTGCGCGACTGCGACGGCGCTGATGCGTCCCTGCCCTGCGGGTTCACTGGGCGGTCGAGGGCCTGCGGGGTGTGCGGCCGACACGGGCACGCGGAATGCGTGGTGCACCAAAAGGGGTCGATCCACCATAACCCCTCACGCCCCATTCGTCGGACTCGATGTCATCGACCGCGCTACGCTGACGGCAACGGGCGAGGGCGCCCGGGAGGGAGACACCGTGCAGTTCGAGCATCTCGGGGCGGCGCCCCGCATCCATCCGGACGCCGTGGTCGCCCCCACCGCGGTGATCTCCGGTGATGTGACCATCGGGGCCGGATGCCAGGTGCTCCACGGCGCGGTCATCACCGCGGAGGGCGGTCCGATCACCCTGGGCGACCACGTCATCGTCATGGAGAACGCGCTCGTGCGGGCCAGCGCCGCCCACCCCGTGCACATCGGATCGCACGTGCTGGTGGGGCCGATGGCATCCATCTCGGGGGCGACCGTGGCCGACGAGGTGTTCCTGGCCACGGGGACGCGGGTGTTCAACGGGGCCCGCATCGGTGCCCACAGCGAGGTGCGCATCAACGCGGTGGTCCATCTGCGCACCGTGCTGCCGCCCGAATCAGTCGTGCCGATCGGCTGGGTCGCGGTGGGCGACCCGGCGCAGCTGCTGCCGCCGGAGAAGCACGAAGAGATCTGGGCGCTGCAGCACGAACTCGACTTCCCCGGGTACGTGTTCGGACTCGACCGGGACACCCCCGACCTGATGGTGCAGCTCGCCGAACGGTACGGCGCCTCACTGGCGCGGCACCGCCACGACCGTCGCGTGGACTGAAGCACCCCGCCGGCATGTCAGCCGGTGTTCTGCAGGCCCGCCGCGACCCCCGACACCGACAGCAGCAGCAGGCGCCGCCAGTCCTCGGGCACCTCGCCGGTGGCGCCGCGCAGGGTGCGCAGGGCGCGCAGCTGCAGCAGCGAGAGGGCGTCGACGTAGGGGCTGCGCATCTTGACGGCGCGCTGCAGCACGGGCTTGTGGGCGAGCAACTCGCCGCCGCCGGCGACGCGCACCACCCAGTCGCGGGTCAGCGCCATCTCGGCCATCACGAGGTCGGCCAGGTCGTCGCGGTCGCCCAGCTCGAGATAGCGGCGCGCGATGCGCGCGTCCGACTTGGCTAGGCTCATCGCCACGTTGTCGACGACCGTGCGCAGCAGCGGCCACTGTGCGTAGGCCTCGCGAAGCAGCTCTTCGTCGCCGACCGCGGCCAGCGCCGACCCCAGCCCGAACCAGCCGGCCAGGTTGATGCGCGCCTGCGACCAGGCGAACACCCACGGGATCGCACGCAGATCTTCGAGCGACTCGACCGACAGTCCGCGGCGGGCGGGGCGGGAGCCCAGCGGCAGCAGCCCCACCTCCTCCATCGGGGTGACCGTGGCGAACCAGGAGGCGAAACCGGGGGCTTTGACCAGCGCGAAGAACCGCTCGCGGGAGGCGACGTCCATGGTGTGGGCGATGGCCGCGTAACGTTCGGCCGCCGCACGGTTGCGCTGCTCGTTCGAGGGGCTGGATGCCAGGAGCGTGGCGGCCGCCACCTGGTCGATGTGGCGCATGGCGATCGCCGGCTCGCCGTAGCGGGCGAAGATGACCTCGCCCTGCTCGGTGAGTTTGAAGCGCCCGTCGACCGAGTGCGGCGGCTGTGCGAGGATCGCGGAGTTCGCGGGACCGCCGCCGCGGCCCAGCGCGCCGCCGCGCCCGTGGAACAGCGTCAGGGCGATGCCGCGACGCTGTGCCCAGGCGGAGATCCGGGCCTGCGCCTCGTACAGGGCCAGGTTCGCGGCCACCGGGCCGACATCCTTCGACGAATCGGAGTATCCCAGCATCACCTCGTAGTGGTTGCCGGTGGCGGCCAGTCGTGCGGCGAACGCGGGATGGTCGACGATCTCGTCCAGGATCGCGGGCGCGGCCTGCAGGTCGGCGAAGGTCTCGAACAGGCCGATCACGTCGAGCACCGGCGGGGTGCCCTGCGGGCCGACCGCGTAGCGGGCCAGTTCGTGCACCGCCGCGAGGTCTTCGGCGGACTGGGTGAACGAGACGATGTAACGCCCGGCGGCGCGCGGCCCGAATCGCTTCTGCAGGTGCGCGATCGCCCGGAAGACCTCGAGCACCTCCTGCGCCTGCTCGCTGAGCGGCCCGCCGGCGCGGCACTCGGCGAGCACCTTCGCGTGCACGGCCGAGTGCTGCCGGACCTCGAGCTCGGCCAGGTGGAACCCGAACGTCTCGACCTGCCACAGCAGCTGCTGCAGGTGCCCGAACGCCTGGCGCGGGGCGCCGGCGGCCACGAGCGAGTCCTGCACGACGCGCAGGTCGGCCAGCAGATGCTCCGGGTCGCGGTAGGCCAGATCGGCGTCGCGGGTGCGGGTCGCCACGATGCGGCGGGTCAGCAGCAGCAGCACCGCCTTGTGCGGCTCGTTCCCGGCACGCTTGCGGGCATCGGCAGCGCCGTCCTCGTCGGCGGCGGCCAGCCGCTGCCACAGGGCGGTCAGCTCCGCGCTGGGCGGGGTCGACTCGGCCGACGTGGTCACCGTCCGCGCGATGCGCTCGGCGCTGTGCTCCAGGCCGCGCAGCACGTGCTCGGCGGCGATGGCGGCCGCCTTCTTGGTGACCGCGGCGGTCACGAACGGGTTGCCGTCCCGGTCGCCGCCCACCCACGTGCCCAGCCGCACGAACGGCTGCACGATGGGGGAGCGCGCCCCGGCCGCGGTGCCCTGCAGGGCGTCGTCGACACGGCGGTAGACGTGCGGCACGGCCGTGTACAGCGTCTCGTCGAAGACGGCCATGATCGCGCGCACCTCGTCGACCGGGGTCGGCTTGGCCGCACGCAGGGGCGCCGTGCGCCACAGCGTGTCGATCTCTTCGAGCAGGCGGCGCTGTGCCCGGCGCCTTGCCGCCCCGTCGGCCGGTGCGGCGTCGTACTCGCGCAGCAGCCCGGCCACGCGGCGGATGGAGTTGGACACGGCCCGGCGGCGCGCTTCGGTGGGGTGCGCGGTGAACACCGGCTGGAACCGCAGTGCGCGCAGGCGGCGTGTGGCCTCCTCGGCGCCGACCTCGGCCGACAGGTGGGCGAAGGCCGAGATGACCGAGTCACCGGCATCCTGCGAGTCGGGCCGGCCGTCGCGCTCGGCGAGCACCCGCACCCGCTGGTTCTCCTCGGCGAGGTTCACCAGGTGGAAGTAGACGGTGAAGGCCCGGGCCACCTCGTGGGCGCGGGCGACGGAGAACGACTCGGCGATCTGCTCGGCGCGGGCGAAGGCCTCGGGCGATTCGTCGGTGTACGCGTCGATGGTGGCGCGGCGCAGTCTCTCGACGTCCTCGAACAGGCCGGGCGAGCCGCTCTCACGCAGAATGCGGCCGAGCAGACTCCCCAGCAGGCGCACGTCCGCGCGCATCCGTTCAGGCAGCTCCTGCTCGGCGTCGCCGCGGCCGACCAGATCGAGGGCTTCGGTGGGAGTGGGTTCGGGCATGCGTTCCACGCTAACCGGCTGTGAGGACGCCCCCGGCACGCGTTACGCTCGGTAGCGGTGAGCCGGGAAGCCTGGTCGGCACCTGTCCGGCGACCCCGAAGGATCCCATGAGCCTGCTCCGTTCCGAACGCTTCCCCGCCGTCATGCTGCTGGGCTCCGCCGTGGCGGGGCTGATCGTGGCCAATTCGGCCGCGGGCGACGCGGCCCTCTCTCTCCGCGCGGCCTACGTCGGCATCCCGGGCGTGTTCACGATGTCGGTCGGTCATGTCGTGGCCGACCTGCTGCTGGCGGTGTTCTTCTTCGTCGTGGCGGTCGAGCTGCAGTTCGAGCTCACCAGCGGTCAGCTGAACTCGCCCCGCAAGGCGCTGCAGCCGGCGATCGCCGCCACCGGCGGCGTGGTCGTGCCGATCCTCGTGTTCGTGCTGTTCGCGCACGGCACCGAGGCGGCTTCCGGGTGGCCGATCCCCACCGCGACCGACATCGCGTTCGCCCTGGGTGTGCTGGCCGTGTTCGGGCGCGGACTGCCGTCGGGATTGCGGATCTTCCTGCTCGCGCTCGCGATCCTCGACGACATCGTCGGGATCGTGTTCATCGCGGTGCTGTTCACCACCGACATCGACTTCGGCATGATCGTCGCCGCGATCGTCGCCCTGGCGGTGTTCGCCGTGCTCAGTCGTCTGCTCGACACGCGCGCCCGGCTGCCGATCGCCGTCGTGATGGTCCTCGTCGCGGTGGCGACCTGGTACTTCGTGTACCGGTCCGGCATCCACGCCACCATCGCCGGCGTCGCCCTGGGGCTGCTCATGGTGCAGACCCCGGCTCTGCGGGTGCGGCACGCGCTCGAACCGTGGGTGAACGGCGTGGTTCTGCCGCTGTTCGCGTTCTCGTCGGCGCTCGTGGTCATCCCGGCGGTGTCGCCCAGTGAGCTGTCACCGGCGTTCTGGGGGGTCGTGGTCGCGCTGCCGGTGGGCAAGATCGTCGGTATCACGGCGGCGGGCTGGATCTCGCAGCGCGTCGGCCGGCGCCACGGGGACGTCCGCCTTCCGCTGGGCGACCTGCTGGCCGCCGGGGCGCTCGGCGGGATCGGGTTCACGGTCTCGCTGCTGCTGTCCGAGCTCGCCTTCGCCGGGGACGCCGGAACCCGCGACCAGGCCACGCTCGGCGTGCTGGTGGGCTCGATGATCTCGCTCGTGATCGCCGGGGTGCTCGTATCGTGGCGGTCATGGCATTACCGACGCAATCCGATCCCGGTGGCGGCGCCGCCGGCCGCGACGTGACCGACGGCGGGCGCGGCGTGAGCGACGGCGGGAGCGCCAACGGGCACGGCGTGAGGGATGGCGGCGGCGTGAGCGACGGCGGGGTAGATCCGCTGCGCGAGGCGGCGCAGACCATGCGCGCCGTGCGCGACCGGTGCGTGTGGTCGCAGCGGATGACCCACCGCGATCTCGTGCCCTACCTCGTCGAGGAGTCGGCCGAGCTCATCGACGCCGTGGAGTCCGGCAGTCGTGACGACCTGCGCGAAGAGCTCGGCGACCTGCTGTGGCAGGTGCTGTTCCACGCCGAGATCGCTGCGCGCGACGGCGAGGAGCCCTTCGGCATCGACGACGTGGCGCGCGGGCTGACCGCGAAGATGGTGCGCCGGCATCCGCACGTGTTCGGCGACGCGGTCGCGACCACGCCCGAAGAGGTGCTCGTGCACTGGAACGCCGCCAAGGCCGCCGAGAAGCGCACGCGCACCAGTGTGCTCGACGGCGTCTCCGCGCACATGCCCTCGCTCGCACTGGCCCAGAAGCTGCTCTCCCGCGCCGCCCGCCTCCCCACCTCCACCCCCACGCCCTCGACCCCCCAGACCGCGAAAGAACAACGGGAGGACGAGGGTACGGGTGATTCCCGTACTCTCGGCGCGCAGTTGTTCTCTCGCGGGGATGGGGACCGGGACGGAGGCGCAGATGGGCCGGGGACGGAGGCGGAGCTCGGCGACGCGCTGCTGCACCTGGTCGCCATGGCACGCAGCCGGGGGTGGGATGCGGAGCGGGCGCTGCGCGAGCGTCTGCGGCTGCTGGAGCAGGAGATCCGCGCCGACGAAGCGGGTGGCGGCGCGGCGTAGCGTCGGCGAAGCCCACGCCGTCGACGCGGGTACGGTCCGGCGAAGCCCGCGCCCGCGCGGCGCTCCGGGTCGTGCCGGTGCAGCCCGGACGAACAATCGCGACGCCGCGAGACCTGGAACAATGGGCCCGTGGCATCCGTGAACCCGCCGCGCGGCATGCGCGACTTTCTCCCCGCTGACAAGGCCCGTCGCGAGCGCGTGCTCGCCGTCATCCGCGAGCGCTACCGTGCGCACGGCTTCGACGAGATCGAGACTCCGGTCGTCGAGGACTACTCCCGGTTGCACGCCGGCATCGGGGGCGACAACGAGAAGCTCGCGTTCAACGTCCTCAAGCGGGGGATGGATGCCGAGACGATCCGCGCCGGGGCCGCCGACCCCGCGGCGCTCAGCGACCTGGGACTGCGGTACGACCTGACCGTGCCGCTGGCCCGCTTCTACGCGACGCACCGCGGCCAGCTCCCGACGGTGTTCCGCGCCATCCAGATCGCGCCGGTGTGGCGCGCCGAGCGCCCGCAGAAGGGCCGCTACCGCCAGTTCGTGCAGTGCGACATCGACATCATCGGCGATCCGTCCGCCCGCGCCGAGGCCGAGCTGCTCGTCGCCGGCCTCGACACGCTCGACGCGCTCGGCCTGGAGGGCGGCTCGATCCGCATCAACGACCGCCGCGCACTCGACGCCATGCTCGACACCTTCGGGTTCGCCGCCGACGAGCGCCCCGGCGTGCTCATCACGATCGACAAGCTCGACAAGATCGGACCAGATGGCGTCGTCGCCGAGCTGACCGAGCGCGGTGCGGACGCCGCCGCGGTGGCCGCGTTCCGGGCCTTCCTGCTGCGGCCGCAGACCCTCGAGTACGTGCCGTTCGGTGAGGCACAGATCCGCAAGGCCCTGCCCGAGGGCGTTGCCGACGACGTCATCGCGCACCTGGTCGGCATCGGCGAGGCGGTGGCCGCCGCCCGCACCACCGATGAGCCCGGCGGCGTGCCGCTCGTTTTCGACCCGTTCCTGGTGCGCGGCATGGGCTACTACACCGGCACGATCTTCGAGCTCGCGCACCCGTCCGTGGACTACTCGCTCGGCGGCGGCGGCCGCTATGACGGCATGATCGGGCGGTTCCTCGGCCAGGATGTGCCCGCCGTGGGCTTCTCATTCGGCTTCGAGCGACTGGTCGACCTTGTCGCCGCCGACTCCGGGGATACCGGTGCCGCCGTCGTGCTGGTCCACGATCGCGACGTCCCGGTGGCCGAGCTCACCGCGCTCAAGGCGGCGCTGATCTCCGAGGGTGCGCGGGTGCGGCTGGAACAGCGCACCAAGAACCTCAAGGCGCTGCTCGAACGCGCCGCCGCCGACGGCTACACGTCGTTCGCGCCCGTGTCGGCGGGCACCACCCGCGCCG
Organism: Microbacterium pollutisoli; assembly: GCF_053586795.1. Taxonomy (NCBI): domain Bacteria; kingdom Bacillati; phylum Actinomycetota; class Actinomycetes; order Micrococcales; family Microbacteriaceae; genus Microbacterium; species Microbacterium pollutisoli. Next base: position 807,255 of record NZ_JBNYWT010000001.1, on the reverse strand, counting down.
AGCTGGACCTCAAGCCCCTCAGCTGACCCCGCAGCCAACCGCCCGGCGTCCACCCCGGGACGGGGATCGCGGCGGAGCCGGGGCGGTGGTAGCGTGCCGTGCACGGCAGCGCGGACACGCACCCGTCCGGCGCGCGGAGCGGAGGTATGTCATGGCCGACACGTCGCCGGAAACGGCCCGTGCCCGGGCTCCCCGTGAGGAGTGGACCGGGCAGATCGGGTTCATCATCGCCGCGATCGGCTCGGCGGTGGGACTGGGCAACATCTGGCGGTTCCCCGGCGTCGCGTACGAGAACGGCGGCGGAGCATTCCTCATCCCGTACCTGGTCGCGCTGCTGACCGCCGGCATCCCGATCCTGTTCCTCGACTACGCGATCGGGCACCGGTTCCGCGGGGCCGCGCCCACGGCGCTGCGGCGCCTGGGCGGCCGGGCCGGGCGCGGGCTCGAGACGCTCGGCTGGTTCCAGGTCGCGATCGCGTTCGTCATCGGGCTGTACTACACCGTCGTGATCGCGTGGGCGGTCAGCTACTTCGTCTTCTCGTTCGACCAGCGCTGGGGCGACGAACCGGCGAAGTTCTTCACGCAGGAGTACGTGCGCGTCAGCGAACCCGGATTCAGCCTCGAGTTCGTGCCCGCCGTGCTCATCCCGCTCGCGGCCATCTGGATCATCACGATCGTGGTCATGGCGGCCGGGGTGGCCAAGGGCCTGCAGCGCGCCAACGCGTGGGCGCTGCCGGTGCTGCTGGTGGCCTTCCTCATCCTGGTCGTCCGCGCACTCTTCCTCGACGGCGCCGCCGACGGCCTGAACGCCCTGTTCACCCCGGACTTCACCGCGCTCGCCGACCCGAACGTGTGGATCGCCGCGTACAGCCAGATCTTCTTCTCGCTGTCGATCGCGTTCGGCATCATGATCACCTACGCCTCGTACCGGCGGCGCCGCTCGAACCTCACCGGCCCCGGCCTCGTGGTGGCGTTCGCGAACTCGTCGTTCGAACTGCTCGCCGGCATCGGCGTGTTCGCCACCCTCGGGTTCTTCGCCTTCCAGCAGGGCGTGGCCGTCGAGCAGCTCGAGAACCTCACCGGCGTCGGACTGTCCTTCATGACGTTCCCCGCCATCGTGTCGCAGATGCCCGGCGGCGCTGTGTTCGGCTGCCTGTTCTTCGGATCGCTGGCGCTGGCCGGCTTCACCTCGCTCGTGTCGGTCCTGCAGGTGGTGTCGGCGGCGGTGCAGGAGAAGTTCGGGCTGTCGGTGCGCGCGGCGGCCATCGGGGTGGGCGTGGTCTCGGCCGTGCTGTCCATCCTCGGGTTCTCGACGACGACCGGCCTGCTGGCGCTGGACGTCGTCGACCAGTGGACAAACAACGTCGGCATCGTCGCGTCCGCGGTCATCATGACGATCCTCGTGATGTGGGTGCTGCGGCGCGGCCCCGAGCTGCGCGACCACCTCAACGCCGTCTCCACGTTCCGGGTGGGCCGGTCGTGGATCGCGCTGGTCGGGATCCTGGCGCCGGTCGTGCTGGGCTACATGCTGATCTCGCGCATCGTCACCCTGATCGTCGACGGGTACAGCGACCTGCCGGGCTGGTACCTCACCCTGTTCGGCTGGGGCGCGGTCGCGGTCATCGTCATCATCGCCGTCGTCGCTTCGCTGCTGCCCTGGTACCGATCGCCCGATGACTACCGGCCCTGGCCGGCGCTGCCGCCCACGTACGCGAAGGAGGGGGCATCGTGACCGCGATCGCCATCGTCTTCCTGATCATCTCGATCCTGCTGGTGTGGGGCGGGCTGGTCGTCAGCGCGGTGTACCTGCGTCGGCGGCCCGAGCGCGGCGAGTATCCGGCCGGGGGCATCGACGATCACCGTGAGGATGCCGGGATCATCGAGCACGACACCTGATCACCTGCGGCGTCGCACCCGGACGAGCCGGTAGGCGATGCCGACCGCGAACACCGCCACGCCGGCGGCGACCGCCTGCCACGGCAGCGTGACCACCAGCACGCCGCAGCCGACGGCGCCGACCACCTGCAGTGCGCGCGGGTAGCGCCGGGCGGGGCCGTGCTGCCCGAACGCGGCGATGTTCGCGATGAGGTAGTACAGCAGCACGCCGACCGAGGAGAATCCGATCGCCAGCCGTAGGTCGGCGAACGCGACCAGCACCACCACGACGGTCACCGCCAGCGCTTCGGCGCGGTGCGGCACGCGCCAGCGGGGGTGCACCGCCGCCAGAGGCCGCGGCAGGTCGCCCTCTCTGGCCATCGCGAACACGGTGCGCCCGATACCGGCGATCAGCGCGAGCAGCGCCCCGAGACTGGCGGCGGCGGCCCCGAGCCGCACCACCGGCTCCGCCCACGGCCAGACGGAGGCCGCGACCATCGCCGCCACCGGATCGGTGGAGCCCGCCACCTCTTCCGGCCCGAGCACGGCCAGGACAGCCACGGCGACCACGGCGTAGACGACCAGGGCGATGAGGAACGCGGCCACGATCGCCCGGGGGATCGTGCGGGCGGGGTTGCGCACCTCCTCGCCCAGCGTCGCGATGCGCGCATAGCCGGCGAACGCGAAGAAGATGAGCCCCGCCGACTGCAGGATGCCGTATGCGCCGGTGTCGCCGATGCCGTCCAGCGCCGGGAAGACATCACCGGCACTGGTCGCCGCTCCGGCCGTCACAGCGACCGCCAGCGCCGCGAGCACGATCACGACGATGATCCGCGTGGCCAGCGCGGTGCGGGTGATGCCGAACCAGTTCACCGCGCCCAACGCCACGACCGCGGCCACGGCCACCGGCCGTTCCCACCCGGCCGGCGCCGCATAGGCGGCGAAGGTGAGGGCCATCGCGGCGCAGCTGGCGAGCTTGCCGATGACGAAGCCCCAGCCGGCCATGAAGCCCCACCAGGGGCCCAGTTCCGCGCGCCCGTACGCGTACACGCCGCCCGAGGTGGGATGGACCGCGGCCAGCTGCGCGGTCGAGGTGGCATTGCCGAAGGCGACCACCGCCGCGATGCCCAGCCCGATCAGCAGCCCCGATCCCGCAGCCGCGGCCGCCGGCGCGAATACCGCGAACACGCCGGCCCCGATCATCGACCCCAAGCCGATGAGCACGGCGTCGGCGAGGCCGAGCCGGCGTGAGAGCGAGGGAGCGGTCATGGGCGAACCCTAGCCGGTCGCCGCCACCGCAAGGTGAACCGCCGGGCTCACCCGGCCGCGGCCTCGGTCACCCGTCGCTTCTCCCGCACGTACACCTCGCGGCGCACGCGCGCCACGACGTCGCCGTCGGCATCCACGATCCGGGTCTCGAACCACTCGAGCACCTTCGCCCCGCCGCGGGCGCGTTCGCGCAGTTCGGCCGCCTTCTCGGGCGGCACCGTGAAATGTGCGGTGAGCACGCCGCGGCCGGGCTTGACGAACTCGATCTCGCCGCGGGTGTCCCACACGACGTAGTCGCGGCCGAGCTGATGCATCACGAGCATGAAGAAGTACGGGTCGGTCATCGCCGACATCGACCCGCCGAACGCGGTCTTCACATAGTTGCGGGTGAAGACGTTCACGTGCAGCTGCACGGTCGCCGACGTCCAGTCCGGTGCGAACCGCTTCACGCGGATGCCGGAGAACAGATTCGGGATCCACAGGCTCATGCCGATCGCGAGCCGCCGGGGAGTGATGCGCATGGATGCCAGTCTGCGGGGCCGCGTCCCCGTCCGCACATCGGCGGGGCTCCCGGCACCACGCAATGTTCTAGTTGTTATAGAATCGACGCATGCTGGTGCGCATCGACCCGAACAGTGCGGTGCCCCTGTTCGCCCAGATCGCCGCATCGATCCGCACCGATGCGGCGGCCGGCCGGCTGCGGCCGGGGGAGCGGCTCCCCGCCGCCCGCGATGTCGCGACCTCCCTCGGCGTCAACCTGCACACCGTGCTCCACGCCTATCAGGATCTCCGCGACGAGGGACTGGTCGAGATGCGCCGCGGTCGCGGCGCCGTGTTGACCGACGCGGTCACGCAGCTCACGAGCCTGCACGGCGACATCGTCGCACTCGCGGCGAAGGGGCGCGCCCTCGGGCTGACCGCCGACACCCTCGCCGCCTTGATCACCGACGCCGTCCGCACCGAGGAGACCCCGTATGCCCGCTGAGACCCGCCGCATCGTGACCCGCTTCGTGCTCGTCGCGGTCGTGCTGCCGGCCGTCATCGTCACGAGCGGGGTGGTCGTGATGCTCGCGGCACTGCCCGCACTCCCGGATCCGGTGGCCACGCACTGGGACGCCGGCGGCGCTCCCGACGCCTTCGGCCCGCCCTGGGTGCCGATCGTCCTGCTGGCCGGCAGCGGCCTGGGGATCCCGCTGCTGCTGGCGCTGCTGACCCTGCCCGCCCTGCGGCGCGGTGACCGCGGCGGGGCGTACCGGTTGCTGGGGGCGACCGCGCTGGGCCTGTCGACGCTGCTGACCGTCTTGGTGGCGGTGTCCACCGTCCGGCAGGCCGGGCTGGCCGACGCGGCCGCCGGCCCGTCGATCTGGGTGCCGCTGGCGGCCGCCGGGGGTGCCGCGGCCGTGGTGACGGTGGCCGGCTGGTTCGCGCAGCCGCGGCAGCGCTTCGAACCGACGCCCGCTCCGGCGGTGCCGACGCAGCTGTCCCCGGGGGAGCGGGCGGTCTGGCTGCAGCGGGCGACGATGTCGCGTTCGGGCGTCCTCGTTCTGCTGGCGGCCCTCGTCGTGACCGGTGCCGTGACCGTGATCACCGCCGTGGCCACCACCGAGGCCGTCGCCCTGTGGCTCACGTCCGTGCTGATGGTGCTGGTGAGCCTGCTCGTCGCCGCCAATCTCGTCTACCACGTGCGTGTCGACGACCAGGGCCTCACGGTGACCTCGGCGCTGGGCTGGCCGCGGATGCGGGTGCCGCTCGAAGAGGTCACCCAGGCCGCCGTCGTCGAGGTCAACCCGATGGCCGAGTTCGGCGGGTGGGGGCTGCGGTGGGGCCCCGCGGGCCGGTTCGGCGTCGTGCTGCGCACCGGCCCCGGCATCGAGGTGCGCCGCCGCAGCGGCAAGACCTTCACCGTCACCGTGGACGACGCGCACACCGGCGCCGCGGTGCTGGGTGCGCTCGCCGCGCGGGCGCAGACGACGCGCCCGACGGAGGCCCACCGATGACGGCCGCACCCGCAGCCGGCGGCGGCGTCGTCCCCGACCGCGTGCCGTGGCGCGCCGTCGCCGTCTTCGTCCTGACCTCTTTCGGGCTGGCGTGGCTCGCGGCGCTGCCGCTGTGGCTCGATCGCGGCCTGGCGAACCCCTGGGCCCCGCCGCTGCTGGCCCTCATGATGCTCACGCCCACCCTCGCAACCCTGCTCGTGGTGTTCGGGATGAAGACCCCGCCGACGGGGCGACTGCGCTTCCTCGGCATGTGGCCGCTGCGCCCGGCGGGGCGGTTCATCGGGATGCTGGCGATCGCCCTGGTCGCCCCGATCGTCCTCGTCGCCGCCATCGCGCTGGCGACCGCGGCCATCGGACTGGTCCGCCTCGATCTGGCCGGGTTCTCCGGGTTCGCCGAGCAGCTCGCCGCCGTCGTCCCCGAAGGGACGCCGCTGCCGCCCGTGCAGCTGCTGGTGGCCACGCAGCTGGCGTTCATCCCGGTGGGGGCGCTGCTGAACGTGATCCCCGCCGCGGGCGAAGAGATCGGGTGGCGCGGCTGGCTGCTGCCCGCCCTGCTGCCGCTCGGCACGTGGCCCGCACTGTTGCTCAGCGGCGCCGTCTGGGGCCTGTGGCACGCGCCGGTCATCCTGCTCGGCTACAACTTCGGCCGCCCCGACCTGGCGGGCCTGCTGCTGATGGTCGGCGGCTGCGTCGCCTGGGGCGTGCTACTGGGGTGGCTGCGCCTGCGCAGCGCGTCAGTGTGGCCCGCCGCCCTCGCACACGGGTCGCTCAACGCGGTGGCCGGGCTCGTCCTGCTGCTGGTGGCGGCGGGGGAGACGCCCGACATGGCGCTGGTCGGTCCGCTGGGTGTCGTCGCGTGGGGCGTGCTGGCCGTCGTGGTGGCCGTGCTGGCCGCCACCGGGCAGTTCCGGCGGCAGCCGCAGCCGGGTGGGCGCTGACGGGGGTCGACGCGGCCGCCCCGCCTTGACGCGGTGCGGGCCGCCCGGTTGGCTGAGCGCATGACCGAACCGACCCCCGACGGCTGGCGCGCCGTCGACCGTTACTTCAGCGACACGCTCGTCGGGCACGATCCGGCTCTCGAAGCCGCGGTCGCGCGGCAGCAGGACGCGGGGATGCCGGCGATCGAGGTCGCGCCCGTGAACGGCAAGTTCCTGCACCTGCTGGCCCGCATCGCCGGCGCCCGGCGGGTGCTCGAGATCGGCACGCTCGGCGCCTACTCCACGACCTGGCTCGCCCGGGCGCTGCCGGCCGACGGCACGGTGACCACCATCGAGGCCGAGCCCGCCCACGCCCGCATCGCCCGCACGAACCTCGACGCGGCCGGCGTGGGGGACCGGGTGGAGATCCTCGAAGGACGCGCAGCCGACGTGCTGCCCACCCTCGCGGACCGGGAGCCGTTCGACCTCGTGTTCATCGACGCCGACAAGGAGTCCAACACCCTGTACCTGGACTGGGCGGTGCGGCTCGGACGCCCCGGCACCGTGGTCGTCGTCGACAACGTCGGACGCGGCGGGGCGGTCGCCGACCCCGGCAGCGCCCGGCCCGACGTGGTCGGCACCCGCCGGGCGCTGGAGATGCTCGGCGCCGACCCGCGCTTCGACGCGACCGCGCTGCAGACGCTCGACGCCAAGGGGTGGGACGGCGTCGCCGTCGCGCTCGTCGTCTGATCCTCCGCCGTGACGGGCCGCGCGCGTCACACGGCCTGTGGCCCTGGCATCCACTTCACTAGACTCGGACGCGGACCGACGATGCTCCCATGATCCACCTTCCACAAGCAAGGAGTCCCCTGTGGCACTGATCGAGGCTGTAGGCGCACGCGAGATCCTGGATTCGCGTGGCAACCCGACCGTCGAAGTGGAGGTGCTGCTCGACGACGGCATCGTCCAGCGCGCGGCCGTCCCCTCCGGCGCATCCACCGGTGCGTTCGAGGCGTACGAGCTGCGTGACGGCGACAAGGGCCGGTACGGCGGCAAGGGCGTGCTCAAGGCGGTCTCGGCCGTCGTCGACGAGCTCGGCCCTGCCATCGAGGGCGTCGAGGCGAGCGATCAGCGCGTCGTCGACGAGATCCTCATCGCGACCGACGGCACCGACAACAAGTCGCGCGCCGGCGCCAACGCGATCCTGGGCGTGAGCCTGGCCGTCGCCAAGGCCGCCGCCGACAGCGCCGACCTGCCGCTGTTCCGCTACCTGGGCGGACCGAACGCGCACATCCTGCCGGTGCCGCTGTTCAACGTGATCAACGGCGGCGAGCACGCCGACAACGGCATCGACATGCAGGAGTTCTTCCTCGCGCCGATCGGCGCCGAGACCTTCTCCGAGTCGCTGCGCTGGGGCACCGAGGTGTACCACGTGCTCAAGGGCGAGCTGAAGGCCGCCGGCTTCGCCACCGGCCTCGGCGACGAGGGCGGCTTCGCCCCCGATCTGCCCAGCAACCGTGAGGGCCTGGACTTCCTGATGCGTGCGATCGAGAAGGCCGGCTTCACCCCCGGACGCGACATCGCCCTGGGCCTGGACGTCGCGGCCACCGAATTCTTCACCGACGGCGTCTACCGCCTCGACAACAAGGACTGGACCGCCGCCGAGCTGACCGAGTACTACGTCGGGCTCGTCGCCGACTACCCGATCGTGACCATCGAGGACGCGCTCGCGGAAGACGACTGGGACAACTGGAAGGCGCTGACCGAGGCACTGGGCAGCAAGACCCAGCTGGTCGGCGACGACCTGTTCGTCACCAACCCCCAGCGTCTGGCCGACGGCATCAGCCGTGGCGTGGCCAACTCCCTGCTGGTGAAGGTCAACCAGATCGGCACCCTGTCCGAGACGCTGGATGCCGTGGACATGGCCCACCGCGCCGGCTACACCGCCATGCTGTCGCACCGTTCGGGCGAGACCGAGGACACCACCATCGCCGACCTGGCCGTGGCCACCGGCGCAGGTCAGATCAAGTCCGGCGCGCCCGCCCGCAGCGAGCGGGTCGCGAAATACAATCAGCTTCTGCGCATCGAGGAGGAGCTGGGCGAGGCGGCGGAGTTCATCGGCCGCCGGGCGTTCCCCCGCTTCCAGGGCTGACGCGCCGCACTGACGACGAGAGGAGGGAGCCGTGCAACGACCGACGGCTCCCTCTTCGCGCACCCCGGCTCCGGGCCGGGGCCCGGCCGCCCGCACTGCACCCAACGTGGATGTGCGGGACTGGATGGCACGGGTCCGGCTGTCGGCCTTCACCGGCATCATGCTCGCCCTGGTGGTGCTCGCCGCGTTCGTCCTCGTGCCCACCATCGGCACCTACGTCGACCAGCAGCAGCGCATCGCGGCGCTCGAAGAGTCGGTGCGGCTCACCGAGGCGGAGGTCGCTGCACTCGAAGCCCAGCGTGAGCAGTGGGCCGACCCCGCCTACATCACCTCGCAGGCCCGCGAACGCCTCTATTACGTCAAACCCGGCGAGGTCGTGTACCTCATCGACGACGATCTGCCGGCCGGCACAGTGCCCGCCGAACAGGTCGCCGTCAGCGACGAGGTCGAGGAGACCGCCAACGACTGGATGTCGCAGCTCGTGCGCTCGGTGACCGGTGCGGGACTGGCCCGCTCGGTCAGCGTCACCGGCGGCGCCGACGGCTGAACCGGCGACACGCTGGGCATCGACCCAGCAACGGCCCGGTACCCTGGTGCGGTGCCCCCCACGCTGACTCCCGCCACCGCCGCAGACCTGCAGGCGCTGCGCCGGCAGCTGGGCCGGCCGGCGCGCGGCGTCATCGGCATCGCTGCCCGGTGCGTGTGCGGCAACCCGACCGTCGTGGCGACCGAGCCGCGGCTGCCCGACGGCACGCCGTTCCCCACCTTCTACTACCTCACCCATCCCGGGGCCACCGCCGCCATGTCCGCGCTCGAGGCCACGCACGTCATGCGTGAGCTCAACGACGAACTGGCCGAGGACGAGGAGCTGGCCGCCGCCTACGCCGCCGCCCACGCCGCCTACCTCGCCGACCGCGCCGCCCACGGCGAGGTGCCCGAGATCGAGGGCGTCTCCGCCGGCGGCATGCCCACCCGCGTCAAGTGCCTGCACGCGGTGGCCGCCCACGCCCTGGCCGCCGGGCCGGGCGTCAACCCGATCGGCGACCGTGCGCTCGCCCGCAGCGACTGGTCGCCGCAGCGGTGCACCTGTGCGCAGCCCGCCGAGGTGGGGCCGACGTCGTGATGCGCCGCGCGGCGGCGGCGACGGCGGTGCTGACCGCCGTCGCGCTCCTCACCGGCGCGGCGGCCGCGCCCGTCGACGCGCCTGATGAGCCACCACCCCCGGACCCGGCCCGGTCGGCCGAGTACTGGCTCGACGAGTTCGGCATCACCGATGCGTGGGAGGTCACCCGCGGGGCCGGGCAGCGCATCGCGGTGATCGACACCGGCATCGCCCGTGGCCGCACCGAGTTCGAGGGCGCTGTGGTGGCCGGCAAGGACTTCTCCGGCGTCGGCGCCGCCGACGGGCGCACCCCGGTCGGCGTGGTCGATGCCAGTCACGGCTCCTGGGTCGCCTCCTTGGCGGCCGGCCGCGGCACCGGCCCGGACACGGGCGTGATCGGCGTCGCTCCCGAGGCCTCGCTGCTGTCGGCATCCATCGGGTTCGGGTCCTCGGCATCCGTGCCCTTCGTCGAGCAGGTCGCCGAGGCCATGCGCTGGGCGGTGGACAACGGCGCCGACGTCATCAACCTCTCGTTCACCACGAACACGCTCGATTGGGACGAGAGCTGGGACGACGCGTTCCTGTACGCGTACGAGCACGACGCGGTCGTCATCGTCGCCGCCGGCAACCGCGGCACCGGCACCGAGCGGGTCGGCGCGCCGGCGACGATCCCGGGCGTGCTGACGGTCGCGGGCATCGACAAGTCGGGCCGGGCCAGCCGGGAGGCCTCCACCGCCGGTATCACCGTCGGCATCTCCGCCCCGAGCGAGGAACTGCTGGGCGTCTCCGCCGACGGCACCGTGGTGATCTGGCAGGGCACCAGCGGCGCCGCGCCGATCGTGGCCGGCATCGCCGCGCTGGTGCGCGCCGCGCACCCCGAGCTGGATGCCGCGAATGTGATCAACCGGATCATCAAGACCGCCCGCCCGGCGCCGGGCGCTCGGAGCGTCCCCGACCGTCTCTACGGCTACGGCATCGTCGATGCCGACCGCGCCGTATCGGCGACGGTGCCGCGCGTGGACGCCAACCCGATGGGCAGTCTCAGGGACTGGATCCGGGTATATCGACGCGGGGAGGCCGCTCCCGCGCCGACCCCCACGGTGACCCCCGTCGAGGTGCCGCCGCTGCCGGTCGCCGAGCCGCCGAGCGAGGCCACCTCGCCGCTGCTGCCGAGCGCGCAGACGCTTATGTACGGTACGGTGCCTCTGCTGGGGGGAACACTCGCGGCTATACTGGTTGGGCTCGGCGTCACCGCTGCTGTCCGACGCATCCGATCGGCGCGCCACCCGCGTTCGCCAAGCAGTTGATTCCAAGGAGTTCTTCCGACCGTGACCAGCACCGTGCCCAAGATCCTGATCGTCGGAGGGGGCTACGCGGGGTTCTACACCGCGTGGAAACTCGAGAAGCACTTGCGCAAGGGCGAGGCTGAGGTCACCATCGTCGACCCGCTGCCGTACATGACGTACCAGCCGTTCCTCCCCGAGGTCGCCGCCGGCGAGATCGAGGCCCGTCACGTCGTGGTCGGCCTGCGGCGTCACCTCAAGCGCACGCGGGTGATCACCGCCAAGGTCACGGGCATCGACCACGCGCGCAAGGTCGCCACCATCACCCCCGAGGTGGGCGACGGGTGGGAAGAGGACTACGACCAGATCGTCGTCACCGCCGGTGCCGTCTCGCGCACGTTCCCGATCCCCGGCATCGCCGACAACGCGATCGGGCTGAAGACGATCGAAGAGGCCGTCGCCATCCGCGACCGCATCCTCACCAACTTCGACCGGGCATCGAACCTGCCTCCCGGCCCCGAGCGCGACCGGCTGCTGACCGTCGTCGTCGTCGGCGGCGGGTTCGCCGGCATCGAGGTGTTCGCCGAGGTGCGCGCCCTGGCATCCTCGCTGCTGAAGGACTACCCGCAGCTGCGCTTCGAAGACACGCACTTCCACCTCATCGAGGCGATGGGCCGCATCATGCCCGAGGTCTCGCTCAAGACGAGCGAATGGGTGCTGAAGGACCTCGCCAAGCGCGGCGCGTACGTGCACCTCGACACGCAGGTCACCGGCGCTGTCGGCGGCAACGTCGAGCTGTCCACCGGTGAGGTGCTGCCCACCGAGCTGATCATCTGGACCGCCGGCGTGATGGCCAACCCGACCGTCGTGCGCGGCAGCGACCTGCCCGTCGAAGAGCGCGGACGCATCCGCACCCGCGCCGACCTCCGGGTGGGCACGGCGGAGGAAGTCGTCGAGGGCGCGTGGGCCGCCGGTGACGTGTCGGCGGTGCCCGACCTGACCGGCAACGGCGTGGGCGGCTACTGCGTGCCCAACGCGCAGCACGCGGTCCGCCAGGCCAAGCTGCTGGCGAAGAACCTGGTCGCGGTGCTGCGCGGCGAGCTGCCCAAGGAGTACATCCACAACAACCTCGGCGCCGTCGCGGGACTGGGCCTGTACAACGGGGTCTTCCAGTCCGGGAACATCGCCCTCAAGGGTTTCATCGCGTGGCTCGCGCACCGCGGCTACCACGGTCTGGCGATGCCGTCGTGGGAGCGCAAGTGGCGGGTGTTCGGCGACTGGTGGCACAACTTCTGGCTGACCCGCGACAACGTGTCGCTGCAGACGGTGCAGAACCCGCGTTACGTGTTCGAGGAGTTCGCCGCGCGCCCGCGTCCCGTCGCCCCCGACGCGGATGCCGGTGCCGCCAAGGCTCCGGCCGAGAAGGCGCCCGTCGCATCCAGGTGACCCCGGTTCCTGCGGCATAATCGGGGGACGCCCCCGTAGCCCAATGGCAGAGGCAGGCGACTTAAAATCGCTTCAGTCTGGGTTCGAGTCCCAGCGGGGGTACCAGCGCGCGTCGTAGGCTGACACACATGACCCTCGACCTGCTCGCCGGGCCCGACGTGGCAGCCGGTGAACCCTGGCGCACGCCCGCGCGCTATTGGGCGGCCCGCACCGCCGCCGTCGCCGACCGGCCCGGCCCGGTCGCGGCGATCGACGTCGACGCGCTGCGCCACAACGCCCTCGACCTGGTCGTGCGCTCGGCCGGCGTCCCCATCCGCGTGGCCAGCAAGTCGGTCCGGGTGCGCGAGGTGCTCGACGCCGCGCTGGCGATGCCGGGGTATCGGGGCATCCTCGCCTTCACACTGCCGGAAGCACTGTGGCTCGCCGCCGATCACGACGACATCGTGCTGGGTTACCCGACCGCCGACCGCGCCGCCCTGGCGGCCCTCGCCGCCGACGAGCGGGCCGCCGCGCGCATCACCCTCATGGTCGACGACCTCGCCCAGCTCGACCTCGTCGACGCGGTGGCGCCCGCCCGGTCGCGCCCGGCGATCCGCGTGGCCATCGACGCCGACGCCTCCTGGCGCGCGCCCGTGCTCGGACACATCGGCGTGCGCCGCTCACCGGTCCACGACGTCGCGGAGGTGACGCGACTGGCCCGCGCGATCGCGCAGCGGCCCGGATTCTCGCTGGTGGGGCTCATGATGTACGAAGCGCAGGTGGCCGGCCAGCCCGACGACGCCGGATCGGGCGACGCCGTCGTCCGCTGGATGCAGCGCCGTTCCCGGGAGGAGCTGGCGCAGCGCCGGGCCGCCATCGTCGCCGCACTGCGCGAGGTCACGGCACTGGAATTCGTCAACGGCGGGGGCACCGGGTCGCTCGAGTCCACGGCATCCGACCCGTCCGTCACCGAGACCACCGCCGGCAGCGGGCTGCTGGCCGGTCACCTGTTCGACCTCTACCGCGCGTTCAGCCCCGCGCCGGCCGCCGCGTTCGCGCTCGACGTGGTGCGCAAACCCGCACCCGACATCGCCACCGTCCTCGGCGGCGGGTGGATCGCCTCGGGCCCGCCGGTCGCCTCCCGGCAGCCGCTCGCGGTCTGGCCGCAGGGCCTGCGCACCCTCGGGCGGGAAGGGGCCGGCGAGGTGCAGACCCCGCTGCAGGGACTGACCGCCCGCGCCCTCCACGTCGGCGACCGGGTGTGGTTCCGCCACGCGAAGAGCGGCGAGCTCGCCGAACGCGTCGACCGTTACGTGCTCACCTCCGGTGACCGCATCGTGGGAGAGGCCCCGACGTACCGGGGCGAGGGGAAGAGCTTCCTGTGACCCGCCCGGGAGGGGCGTGGCAGAACTGGGGGCGCACCGAGAAGATCCGCCCACTGCGGGTGGAGTACCCCTCGACGGTCGCGGCTGTGCGCCGCGCCGTGCAGGCGGCGGCCACGCGCGGCCTGCAGGTCAAAGCGGTCGGCGCCGGCCACAGCTTCAGCGGCATCGCCGTGGCGCCCGGCGTGCTGCTGGACCTGTCCGACCTGTCCGGCCTCGTGTCCGTGGACCCGGACCGCGCCCGCGTCACCCTGCTGGCCGGCACGCGCCTGCACCGCATCCCGGCACTGCTGCGCCCATACGGCTTGGCCATGGCCAACCTCGGCGACATCGACCGGCAGTCGATCTCCGGCGCGATCTCCACCGGCACGCACGGCACCGGAGCGCGCTTCGGCGGCATCGCCACCCAGGTCGTGGGCGCCACCCTCGTCACCGCGGACGGTGAGCTGCTGCGGGTGGACGACGACCACGACGAGGAGCTCCTGCCCGCCGTCGCGCTCGGCCTCGGCGCGCTGGGCGTGCTCGTCGACGTCACGCTGCAGTGCGTGCCGGCGTTCGGCCTGCGGGCCGTCGAGCAGGCCGAGCCGGTCCATGACGTCGTCGCGGCCCTGGCCGACCGCACGGCGGCCGCCGACCACTTCGAGTTCTACTGGTTCCCGCACACCGACCGGGCCCAGACGAAGACGAACACCCGGATGCCGGCCACCGAACCGCTGGCGCCCCTCTCGCCGCTGCGGCGCTGGGTCGACGACCGGCTCATCGGCACCGGCGTGCATCAGGCCGTGTGCACGGTCGGCCGCATCGCGCCGCCCCTGGTGCCGACGATCAATCGCGCCTCGGCGGCGGTCTGGGGACGCCGGTCGTTCTCCGACCGCTCCCACCGCGTGTTCACGACCACCCGCGGGGTCCGCTTCCGGGAGATGGAGTACGCCCTGCCGGTCGCGCAGCTGGGCGCCGCGTTCACCCGGCTGCGGGCGCTGATCGACGAGCGCGGCTGGCGTATCGAGTTCCCGGTCGAAGTGCGCACCGCCGCCGCCGACGACCTGTGGCTGTCGACCGCCCACGGTCGCGACACCGGCTATATCGCCGTGCACCGGTACGTGCGCGCCGACCCGGCGGAGTACTTCGCCGCGGTCGAGGAGATCATGGCCGCCCACGACGGCCGGCCGCACTGGGGGAAGATGCACACCCAGCGCGCCGCGACGCTGCGCGAGCGCTACCCGCGCTTCGACGACTTCGTCGCGCTGCGCGACCGGCTCGATCCGGACCGGACGTTCGGCAACCCGTACCTCGAGCGCGTGCTCGGTGAGTAACCGCTGAGAGATGGCCCCCGCTCCGGCGGCGGTCAGGCGGTGGCCGATAGGATTGGGAGCACAACGATGGGAGTGCTATGGAATGGCTGATCCCGGTATTGATCGTCGTCGGTCTGGTCGTGATCGTCGGCATCTACCTCTGGGCCACCTACAACTCGCTCGTCGCGCTCAATGTGCGCGTCGATGAGGCGTGGAGCGACATCACCGTCCAGCTCAAGCGCCGCGCCGACCTGCTGCCGAACCTCATCGAGGCGGTCAAGGGCTACGCCGCGCACGAGAAGGCCGTCTTCGAGAACGTGACACGCGCGCGAGCCGAGACCCTGTCGGTGTCGTCGCCCGGTGAGGCGGGCGTCGCCGAAGGCCACATGCAGCAGGCGCTGAAGTCGCTGTTCGCGGTCGCCGAGGCGTACCCCCAGCTGCAGGCCAGCCAGAACTTCCTGCAGCTGCAGCAGGCCGTCGTCGACACCGAGGACAAGATCCAGGCATCCCGCCGCTTCTACAACGGCGGTGTCCGCGAGCTCAACACCAAGATCAAGGTGTTCCCGAACAACCTCTTCGCCCGCAACCTCGGCTTCACCGAGCGGGAGTTCTTCGAGGTGGTCGACGGGGCCGCGATCGCGGAACCGCCGCGCATCCAGTTCTGACCCCGCCGGGCAGCCATGTACTCGGCGATCGCCCGCAACAAGCGGAACACCTGGTTCATCCTCATCGGGTTCCTCCTGGCGCTCGGCCTGATCGGCGTCGTGGCCGGGTGGCTGGCGGGTAACAACTGGTGGATCACGGCCTTCATCCTGGTGTTCGCCGCCGGGTACGCGACCGTCCAGTACTTCTGCGCCGACCGCGAGGCCCTCGCGCTGTCCGGCGCGCAGCAGGTCACCCGGGCCGACGCGCCGCGCTTCCACCGCCTGGTCGAGAACCTGTGCATCACGACCGGGACGCCGATGCCGGCGCTCTACGTCGTCACCGACCCGTCTCCGAACGCCTTCGCCACCGGCCGCACGCCCGACAAGGCGGCGATCACGGTGACGACCGGTCTGTTCGAACGGCTCACCGACCGTGAGCTCGACGGGGTGCTCGCCCACGAACTGGCCCACATCCGCAACTACGACATCCGGGTCTCGACGATCGTGTTCGGCCTCGTCGTGGCCGTCGGCATCCTCGCCGACCTGTTCCTGCGGTTCGCGTTCCTGGGCGGTCGCCGCGCGGGCAACAACCAGGCGGCTGTGATCTTCCTCCTGTTCGGCGTGGTCGCCGCGATCGTCTCGCCCCTGCTGGCGGGCGTGGTCCAGGCGGCCGTCTCGCGCCAGCGCGAGTACCTGGCCGACGCGACGGGGGCCATGACCACGCGCGACCCCGACGGCCTGGCATCCGCCCTCGCCAAGATCGGCGGCGATGACACCCCGCTGCGGCGCGCCCACACCTCCACGGCGCACCTGTGGCTGCGCAACCCGCTGCGCCCGAGCGGCTTGACCCGCCTGTTCGCGACCCACCCGCCCATTCCCGATCGCATCGCCCGGCTGACCCGCATGGCCGACCGCTTCTGACGGTGACACATGCGGAACGCGGAACGCACGCGCGCCTAGACTGACACGGTGAGCGGAAGCCAGGACACCCCCCGCGGGAAGTTCTTCGACGCGCTGCGCACCCGGACGGTGAGCACCGACATCGCCGAGGGCGTACCGCGCGGCCTGCGCGTGGCCACCGCCTACGCCTGGCGGCTCCTGATCGTGGCCGCCGCCCTGGGCGTGGGCATCTGGCTCATCATCGAACTGAAGCTGCTGGTCATCCCGCTGCTGGTGGCGATCCTCGTGACGGCGCTGGTGTGGCCCGCGTTCACGTTCCTGATGCGCCACCGCTTCCCGCACTGGCTCGCGATCGTCATCGCCGTGGTGGGCACCCTCGCCATCATCACGGGCCTGGTGTGGCTGGCGGTGTGGCAGATCGGGCTGCAGTGGGATTCGGTGCGCGAACGCACCGTGGCCGCGCTCGACGAGTTCCGCACCTACCTGATCAACGGCCCGCTGCACCTGACCGCCGGCCAGATCGACGACATGCTCGCGCAGGGCTGGACGCTTCTGCAGGAACAGGTGGACCTGCTGCTGTCGGGTGCCCTCGCCATCGGCAGCACCGTCGGCCACGTCGCCACCGGCGCCCTCCTGGCCCTGTTCATCCTGATCTGCCTGCTCGCCGACGGCGGCGGCATCTGGCGGTGGACGGTGCGGCTGTTCCCGACGCGGGCCCGCGCGGCCGTCGACGGGGCCGGTCACGCCGGCTGGCGCACGGTCGTGACCTACGCCCGCACCCAGCTGCTGGTCGCCACGATCGACTCGGTCGGCATCGCCCTGGGCGCGTTCCTGCTGGGCGTGCCGCTGGCGATCCCGGTGGGCGTGCTCGTCTTCCTGGGCGCGTTCATCCCGTTCGTCGGCGCCATCGTCACCGGCGCGCTGGCCGTGTTCCTCGCCCTGGTCTACAACGGCCCGTGGATCGCGCTGTGGATGCTGGTGGTGGTCCTGGGTGTCCAGCAGCTGGAGGGCCACATCCTGCAGCCGCTGCTGATGGGCGCCGCCGTGAAGGTGCACCCCCTGGCGGTCGTGCTCGTCGTCGCCGGCGGCGCGATGGTCGCCGGCATCCCCGGCGCCCTGTTCGCCGTTCCGCTCGCGGCGTTCGTGAACGTCGTATGGCTCTATCTCTCGCGACGCGGCTGGGAGACCGGCGACGTCGCCATCCGACCCGACGATCTGATCTGGAGCACCGTGCCCCGGACGAGGAGGACCCCCGCGTGACGGAGGACACGAAGACCGCGCACCCGACCCTGGCCGAGTTCGAGGACGCCGCCGCGGCGCTGCAGGACGTCATCCTGCGCACCCCGCTGGAGCACTCCGAGCACCTCAGCGACGTGCTCGGGGCGCCCGTGCTGCTCAAGCTCGAGAACCTGCAGCGCACCGGATCGTTCAAGATCCGCGGCGCCGCGTACCGGCTGGCCCGGCTCACCGACGCCGAACGGGCGCGCGGCGTGGTTGCCGCCTCGGCCGGCAACCACGCGCAGGGCGTGGCCCGGGCCGCGCAGGCGCTGGGCATCGCCGCCACGATCTTCATGCCGCTGGGCGTTCCGGTGCCCAAGCTCCTCGCCACCCGCGGGTACGGCGCCGACGTCGTCCTGGAAGGCGCCACCGTCGAAACGCCGCTGCGGCTGGCGGCGGAGTTCGCCGAGCGCACCGGCGCCGTGCTGATCCCGCCGTTCGACCACCGGGACATCATCGTCGGTCAGGGCACGCTCGGCCTCGAGATCTTCGACGAGGTCCCCGACGTCGACACGGTCCTGGTGGGCATCGGCGGGGGAGGCCTCATCGCCGGGGTCGCCGCGGCCATCAAGGCGCGGGCCGCCGCGGCCGGGCGGACGGTGCGCATCATCGGCGTGCAGGCGGCCAACTCCGCCGCCTACCCCCCCTCGCTCGCGGCCGGCCACCCGCTCGAGGTGGCCACCACCCCCACGATCGCCGACGGCATCGCCGTGGCCCGGCCCGGCGACATCCCGTTCGAGATCATCCGCGACCTGGTCGACGAGGTGGTCACCGTCACCGACGACGACATCGCGCGCGCCCTGCTGGTGCTGCTGGAACGGGCGAAGGTGGTCGTGGAGCCGGCCGGCGCGGTCGGCGTGGCGGCCATCCTCGCCGGCAAGGTCACCGCGACCGGCACGACCGTGTCGATCCTGTCGGGCGGCAACATCGACCCGCTCCTGCTGCAGCGCGTCGTCTCCCACGGTCTGGCGGCATCCGGGCGCTACATGACCCTGCAGATCCCGCTGCCCGACCGTCCCGGCCAGCTCGCCCGGGTCTCCGAACTGCTCGCGATCGCCGGGGCGAACGTCATCGAGGTGCTGCACACCCGCCACGGGCAGGGTCTGCAGATCAGCGAGGTCGTGCTGCAGCTGAGCGTTGAGACACGCGGTCAGGAGCACCGCGCGCAGGTGATCTCCGTGCTCGAGAACGCCGGGTTCACCCCGAAGCTCGTCGAGGACTGACCCGGCCGGTCACTGGCCCGAGTAGGTCTCGACCTTCACGATCTCGACGGCGATCTCGCGGCCGTTGGGCGCGGTGTACGAGGTCTTGTCGCCCTCGGACAGGCCGATGATGGCACTGCCCAGGGGCGAGGCCTCGCTGTAGACGTCGAGCTCGGAGTTCGCGGCGATCTCGCGGTTCCCCAGCAGGAACACCTCTTCGCCGCCGGCGACCAACGCCGTGATGACGGTGCCGGGCGTCACGGTGCCGTCCGACTCCGGAGCCTCGCCGACTTTGGCGTCCTTGAGCAGCTGCTGCAGCGTGCGGATGCGCGCCTCCTGCTTGCCCTGCTCGTCCTTGGCCGCGTGGTAGCCGCCGTTCTCCTTGAGGTCGCCCTCTTCGCGGGCGGCCTCGATGCGCTTGGCGATCTCTTCGCGCCCGGTCGTCGAGAGGTGTTCGAGCTCGGCGGCGAGTCGGTCGTACGCGTCCTGGGTGAGGAAGGTCGTGCTGTCGCTGGACACATCGTCTCCTTGGGGGTGGATGCCGGGTACGGCAGGGGCGTAAGCCAAACGCCCCGGCGTCGAGCCGGGGCGCGGGTGTTGTGGTGTCAGTTTACGGGATCCAGCAGTGGCTGGCCAATCCCGTCGTCGCCTCGGCGACCGTGGGGACGGTGACGTCGAACTTCTGCGTCGTGGCCTCGGCGGCCGGGTATTCCACGACCCGCCAGCCGACCACGCCGTGCTCGGTGTCGAGGGCTTCCACCGTGCACGCGACGGGGGTGCCGGGGCGCGCGGTCACCTGGAAGTGGACCGTGACGCGGTGCGGCGGATCGACCTCGTACGCCGTGGTGTCGTAGTCCACGGAGTTCAGCGCCCCGGAGACCGTCGCCCAGCCGACATAGCCGATCAGCGCGGCCGCGACGAGGCCCACCACGACCCACGCCCTGCGCCGGGGGCGCGACGTGCCGTATCGATCGGCGAGCTTGCGCTCGGCGGCGGCGGTGGTCATGCGGCATCCGTTCTAGGCTGGACTTCCAGGCTAATCGCTCGCAGCGAGGAAGAAGGACACATGGATGCACTGATCTGGTGGGCGGCTGCTCCCACGCCGACCCCGACGGTGAATCCCGACGATGTGACCCCGGGCGTGGCCGGCTTCATCGCCGTCGGCGTGCTGGCAGCCGCGGTCGTGCTGCTGCTGATGGACATGCTGCGCCGCATCCGTCGCGCGCGCTACCGGTCGGAGATCGGCGAAGAGCTCGACGCCGAGATCCAGGCTTCGGCCCAGGCCGACGGGGACCGCACGGCGCCGGACGCCGACCGGCCCGATGGCGACGACCTCACGCCCCCAGCGAAGGGCTGAGCGGGCGCAGCGCGATCAGCAGGCACGCCGTCCAATGGCACAGGAACGCCAGGACGGTGCACACGTGGAAGATCTCGTGGAAGCCGAAGTGACCCGGCCAGGGGTTCGGGCGCTTGAGGCCGTAGACGATGGCGCCCCCCGTGTAGAGCAGGCCGCCGACGATGACGAGCACCATCATCGGGACGCTGGCCTGGAACAGCGGCACGATGTACATGACCGCCGCCCACCCCAGCAGCAGATATAGGGCGACGTACAGCCAGCGCGGTGCATTGATCCAGAACACGCGGAACAGGATGCCCAGCAGCGCCCCCGTCCACACCAGCACCAGCAGCAGCACGCCCTGGTCCGGTGGCAGCGCGAGCGTCGCGATCGGCGTGTAGGTGCCGGCGATCAGCAGCAGGATGTTGGCGTGGTCGATGCGCTTGAGCACCGCCTTGGTCGTCGGGCCCCAGTCGAAGCGATGGTAGACGGCCGAGTTGCCGAACAGCAGCAGCGAGCTGGCCATGAACACCGCGCAGGCCCATTTGGCCGCGCCGCCCGAGGCGAGCACGATGAGCACGACGCCGGCGGCGATCGCCACCGGGAAGGTCGCGGCGTGGATCCAGCCGCGCCAGCTCGGCTTGAGCTCGACATGCGCGCTGACGCTCGCGGCATCCAAGAGGGGAAGCTGGGGCATTTCGGCGCCGTCGTCGGCGGGTGTGCGGGTCACGGATCGAGCCTACGCCGCACAGCATGCCGCAACGCACATGCGGCACCCGGGACGGTAGCGTAAGGGTGTGACGCGCGCGGCGGAGAGGCAAGGTCGGGGACTGCTCTACCGGGTCTACTCCTCCCGGCTGCGGCGGCAGCTCACGCCGGAGGCAGTGCCCCGGCATGTGGCCATGATGATCGACGGCAACCGGCGCTGGGCGCGCCAGGCCGGCTATCCGACCGTCGCCGACGGCCATCGGGCCGGCGCCGCGAAGATGCGTGAGTTCCTGCGCTGGTGCGACGAGCTGGGCATCGGCGTCGTGTCGCTGTACCTGTTGTCGACCGACAATGTGCGCAAGCGCGACTCGCGCGAGCTGGCCGACCTGATCGAGATCATCGCGGAGCTTGCCGACGCGCTGTCGCACGAGCCGGGCTGGCGCGTCAAACACGTCGGGCGCGCCGAGATCCTGCCGCCCGAGCTGGCGCGCGTGCTGGAGACGGCCGAGGAGCGCACCCGTGGCAACACGGGCATGCACGTGAACCTGGCGGTCGGGTACGGCGGTCGCGGCGAGATCGTGGATGCCGTGCGCAGCATCATCGTCCAGCACAGGCAGCACGGCGGATCCCTCGAAGAGCTCGCCGAGAGCCTGACCCCGGAACAGATCGGCGAGCACCTCTACACGGGTGGCCAGCCGGACCCCGACCTGGTGATCCGCACCTCCGGGGAGCAGCGGCTCAGCGACTTCCTGCTGTGGCAGTCGGCGCATTCGGAGTTCTACTTCGTGGAGGCGCTCGGACCCGATCTGCGCGAGGTCGACTTCCTCCGCGCAATCCGCGATTACGCCACCCGCGACCGCCGCTACGGGGGCTGAACGGCAGGGCCACGGCGGCTGAACGGCCCGGGTGCGCGTGCCACAATGTGAGGCGTGACCGATCTGGACTCGTATCTCGCGTCGTTCTCGACCGACCCGGGCTACCTGAACTGGGCGGCCTACGGGCCGCTGTCCCCGGCGGTGCGCGACGAGGCGCTGGCCGATGCGGAACTTCTGGGCACGGGCCGCGCCTCGGGCATCGACCTGGTGGCCGGACGGTCGAGCGAGGCCCAGGAGGTGTTGGCCGAGCTGCTGGGAGCCCCGGTGGACGAGGTGACCCTGCAGCCGTCGACCACGCACGGGCTGCAACAGGCGATGTTCGGGCTGAGCGGCGAAGTGCTCGTGTCCCCGCGGGAGTTCCCCGCGATCCCGGTCACAGCCCGCCGTGCCCAGGACGCCCGGGGACGGCTCACCGTACGCGAGCTGCCCGCGCCCGGGCCCGACGTGTTCGTCACCCCCGAGGCCGTGCGCGACGCCCTCACCGACGACATCACCGCCGTCGCCGTCAGCCTGGTCGACTTCCGCACGGGCTACCTCGCCGACCTCACCGCGCTGCGCGACGTCATCGGCGACCGGCTGCTGATCGTCGACGCCATCCAGGGCTTCGGCGTGGTCGACGCCGACTGGTCTGCCGCGGACGTCGTCTGCGGCAACGGCTACAAGTGGCTGCGTGCCGGACGCGGCACCGGGTTCGCGTGGTTCTCCCCGGACGCGCGGGAGCGGATCGAGCCGGTGCTGTCGGGCACGACGGGGATGGCCGGCGATGTCACCAGCGTCGGTGTCCCTGATCCGCGCACCGACGCGCAGGCCTACACGGTCTCGCCGGTGGACGCTCTGGCCGCCGCCCGCCTGGTCACCGCCCTGCGCGAGGTCGCCGCCGCCGGCGTGGCCGCCATCGCTGCCGAGGTGCACGACCGGGCGGAGCATGTCATCGCGCTGGCCGACCGGTATGACGTGCCGGTGGTCACGCCGCGCGAACATCACGCCGGCATCGTCACGCTCGCGCCGGTGCCCCACGAGGCGGGCGCGATCGCCGCGGCGCTGGCCAATCACGGTGTGGCCGCCACCGCGCGGGAGGGGATGCTGCGCATCTCCCCGCACGCCGGCACCGCCGCCGACTCGTTCGTCCTGCTCGGCGACGCGCTGGCGTCCGTGGCCGCGCGCCGGGGCGCCGTGGCGGGCGCGCCCGAGCTCACCGCCGGCGGCCCGACCTCCCACGACACCGAGAATTAACATTCTCTGCTCCTCCCGGCGGCGTGTCGGACGCCGGAGCGGACCGGTTGCGGCCATACGGTCAAGGCATCGGGCAGAGCGCCCGGTCGGGTCGGCCCCCCACTGACTCGTGGCAACGGCCGACTCGTGACTGCCGGGCCCGATGCGCCCGGGGCGGGGAGTGGGTCGTGACCACACAGGTACCTCAGCAGCACCTCGAGGACCCGAACCAGCTGGACGATGCCGCGGCGGATGCCGACCAGGATCTGCGGACGTACGTGCTCGACACGTCCGTGCTCCTGAGCGATCCACGCGCGCTGTTCCGGTTCGCCGAGCACTCGGTCGTGATCCCGATCGTGGTGATCACCGAACTCGAGGCCAAACGGCACGACCCGGAGATCGGGTACTTCGCCCGCCGCGCGCTGCGCAACCTGGATGAGCTGCGCATCGAACACGGCCGGTTGGACTATCCGGTGCCCGTCGGCGCGGACGGCACCCTGCGGGTCGAGCTGACCAACACCGACCCCAGCGTGCTGCCGGCCGGCATGCGACTGGGGGACAACGACACCCGCATCCTCGCGGTGGCGATGCATCTGGCCCAGGAGGGGCACCACGTCACCGTGGTCTCCAAGGATGTGCCCATGCGGGTCAAGGCGGCATCCCTCGGCATCCACGCCGAGGAGTACCTGGCCGAGCAGGCCGTGGACTCGGGGTGGACCGGCATCGCGAGCATCTCCATCTCCGGCGACGAGATGAGCGACCTGTACGAGACCGAGGTCGGTTCCGGCGACGAGGTGCGGGGGCTTCCGGTCAACACCGGCCTGGTGGTGCACTCCGAGCGGGGCTCGGCGCTCGGGCGGGTCACCGGCGACGGCTCCTACCGTCTCGTGCGCGGTGACCGTGACGTGTTCGGCCTGCACGGCCGGTCCGCCGAGCAGCGCATCGCCATCGACGTCCTCCTCGACCCCGACGTCGGCATCGTGTCGCTGGGTGGCCGCGCGGGCACCGGCAAGTCGGCCCTCGCCCTGTGCGCGGGGCTGGAGGCGGTGCTGGAACGGCAGCAGCAGAAGCGGATCATCGTGTTCCGTCCGCTGTTCGCCGTCGGCGGTCAGGAGTTGGGCTACCTGCCGGGCGACCAGCAGGAGAAGATGAACCCGTGGGGGCAGGCCGTGTTCGACACCCTCGGTTCGGTGGTGTCGGGCAACGTGCTCGAAGAGGTCATCTCGCGGGGCCTGCTCGAGGTGTTGCCCCTGACCCACATCCGCGGGCGGTCACTGCACGACGCGTTCGTGATCGTCGACGAGGCCCAGTCGCTCGAGCGCAACGTGCTGCTGACGGTGCTCAGCCGCATCGGCCAGAACTCCCGCGTCGTGCTCACCCATGACGTGGGGCAGCGTGACAACCTGCGGGTCGGACGCCACGACGGCGTCGCCAGCGTCATCGAGACGCTGAAGGGCCACGACCTGTTCGCACACGTGACGCTCGTGCGCTCCGAGCGGTCGTCGATCGCCGCCCTGGTCACCGAACTGCTGGAGGCGGGGGAGCTCAGCTGAACGCCGTGAGGGATGCCGCGGGACGGCCGACGGTCAGTCCCAGCGGTATCCCTCACCGCGGACGGTGACGATGTTCTCGGCACCGAGCTTGGCGCGGAGGTAGCGGACGTAGACGTCGACCACGTTCGAGCCCGGATCGAACTCGAGGCCCCAGACCCGGCTGAGCAGCATCTCGCGCGTGAGCACCTCGCCTGCGTGCCGCAGGAACTGCTCGGCCAGCGCGAACTCCCGTGCGGACAGGTCGACTTCGCGGCCGGCGACGGTGGCGCGGCGCGCGAGGATGTCGAGGGTGACATCACCGCGGGAGAGGATCACCGGGGCGGCGGGCGCCCGCTCACGCAGACGCGACCGCACCCGGGCGAGCAGTTCGGCCACGGCGAACGGCTTGGGCACGTAGTCGCTCGCGCCCGCGTCGAGCCCCTCGATCGCGTCGCGGGTCGAACTGCGCGCGGTCAGCATGATCACCGGCACGGCGCTGCCGGAGGCCCGCAGGTGGCGGAGCACTTCGAAGCCGTCGATGCCCGGCAGGCCCACATCGAGCACGACGAGGTCGACGTCGCCCTCCAGGGCGAGGTCGAGTGCCTGGTGGCCGTCCTCGGCCACGACGGTCTCGTAACCCTCGGTGTGCAGCCCGCGGGTGACCAACGAGACGATGTGGGGTTCGTCGTCGACGACGAGGATGCGGGTCATCCAGTGGCCTCTCGCTGCAGGACGACGTCGCCGGCGCGGACGGGCGTCGGAAGATCCGCGCGCGTCCCCATCGGCACGTCCAGGGTGAAGGTGGCACCGCCACCGGGGGTATCCGCGATGGTACAGCGTCCGTGGTGGGCTTTCGCGATGGCATCCACGATCGCCAGCCCCAGGCCGGAGCCGCCCACGGAGCGCTTGCCGGCGCCGCGGTCGAATCGGCGGAAGATGCGATGGCGCATCGCGTGCGGGATGCCGGGTCCGTGATCGCGCACCCACAGCTGCGCTCCGCCGGCGTGGACGGCGCTGCCCAGCTCGATGGGGCTGCCCGGCGGCGTGTACTTGGCGGCGTTGTCGGCCAGCTGCAGCCAGGCCTGCAGCAGACGGTCCCGGTCGCCGCGGATGACCGCGTCGGCGGTGTGCTCGATGCTCCAGGTGTGTCCGGGGATCACGGCGACCAGCTCCGAGATCCGGTGGGTGAGCGCCGCCAGGTCGACGTCGCCGATCGTGTAGTGGTCGGATTCGACGGCGGCCAGCAGGTCGATGTCCCCGATGAGCCGCGTCATGCGGTCGAGTTCGGCGATGCCCAGGTCACGGATCGCGGTGACGTCCTTCGGGTCGGTGGGGTCGAGCACCTCGAGATGCCCGCGCACGATCGTGATCGGCGTCTTGAGCTCGTGACGGATGTCGTCGAGCAGGCGCCGCTGGGCGTCGAACGCCGTCTCGGCCGAGTCGGCGGCGCCGGCATCGGCCGGGACGTCCTCGGCGACGATCCACACCACCACGCCCAGAACCGCCAGGGTGCCGACGGCCACGGCGAGGTAGACGCCCACCGCCGCCCAGTGCAGCGGCACATCGGTCACCAGGTGCACGATGCCGATACCCAGCGCCGCGACCGCGAAGCCGGCGCCGGCCACGGCCAGCACGAGCCCTGCGATGCGGGTGCGGCGCTGCGGCAGCGCCGGGGTGCGGTTCACACTCCGATTATCAACCAGGGTGGGTCATCGAGAGGAGATCGAGTTTCTCATCGAGCTGTTCCAGCGTGATGTCGCCGCGCTCGACGTACCCGAGGTCGATGACCGCCTCGCGGACTGTGATGCCCTTGGCGACCGCGTGCTTGGCGATCTTCGCGGCGGCCTCGTAGCCGATCACCTTGTTCAGCGGGGTGACGATCGACGGGGACATGCCGGCGAAGGCGGCCGCGCGCTCGAGGTTGGCCTCGAGGCCCTCGATCGTCTTGTCCGCGAGCACGCGCATGGCGTTGGAGAGCAGACGGATGGATTCGAGCAGGGCGGTGCCCATGACGGGGATCGCCACGTTCAGCTCGAACGACCCCGACGCGCCGGCCCACGCCACGGTGGCGTCGTTGCCGATGACGCGCGCGGCCACCATGAGGGTGGCCTCGGGGACGACCGGGTTGACCTTGCCGGGCATGATCGACGAGCCGGGCTGCAGATCGGGGATGTGCAGCTCGCCCAGGCCGGTGTTGGGGCCGGAGCCCATCCAGCGCAGGTCGTTGTTGATCTTGGTCAGCGATACGGCGATCGTGCGCAGGGCGCCCGAGGCCTCGACGAGGCCGTCGCGGTTGGCCTGCGCCTCGAAGTGGTCCTTGGCCTCGGTGATGGGCAGCTCGGTCTCGGCCTGCAGCAGCTCGATGACCTTCTGGGGGAAGCCGACGGGGGTGTTGATGCCGGTGCCGACGGCGGTACCGCCCAGCGGCACCTCGCCGACGCGGGGGAGCACCGCCTGCACGCGCTCGATGCCCAGGCGGATCTGGCGCGCGTAGCCGCCGAACTCCTGCCCCAGGGTCACCGGCGTGGCATCCATCAGGTGGGTGCGCCCCGCCTTGACGGCGTCCTTCCACAGCTCGGCCTTGGCCTCGAGAGCCACGGCGAGGTGGTCGAGCGCCGGGATGAGGTCATCGATGAGAGCCTGGGTCACGGCGATGTGCACGGAGGTGGGGAACACGTCGTTGGACGACTGCGACGCGTTGACGTGGTCGTTGGGGTGGACGGTCGCACCCAGGCGCTGCGTGGCGAGGGTGGCCAGCACCTCGTTCATGTTCATGTTCGACGAGGTGCCCGAACCGGTCTGGTAGGTGTCGACGGGGAACTGCGCGTCGTACCGTCCGGTCACCACCTCGTCGGCGGCCCACGCGATCGCGTCGGCGATGGCGCCGTCCAGGGTGCCCAGCTCCTTGTTGGCCAGGGCGGCGGCCTTCTTGATGCGGGCCAGCGCCGCGATCTGCGTCGACTCGAGCCCGGTGCCCGAGATCGGGAAGTTCTCCACAGCGCGCTGCGTCTGCGCGGCGTACAGGGCGTTCTTCGGCACGCGGACTTCACCCATCGTGTCGTGCTCGATGCGGTATTCGATGCCGGTGGTCGGGTCGGTCATGTCGGTCACGTCCTCGTTTCCTGTGTGGGGGTGGGTCGGCGCCGACGGCGCCGGTCAGTCGTCCAGGCCGACGGTCACGTGCGCGTGGGCGGTGCCGTCGGCGAGGCGGTAGTTGGCGCCGACGATGCCCAGGCGGCCGTCGGCAACGGCGTCGCTGATGAGCTTGGACGACGCGAGCAGGTCGTCGACCGTGTTGCGCAGATGCTCGCGGCCGACCAGTTCGGCGTCGAGGTTCTGCGGTGTGGCGTCCGGGTCGGCGCGCAGCAGGCGTCGGACGGCCGGGACGATCTTGGCGATGAGCCGCCAGATGTGCGGGGGCAGTTCGTCGGCGCTGGGGTCGGTCGAATCGATGGCGGCGCGCACGGCACCGCACTCGTCATGCGCGAGAACGACCACGAGCGAGACGTCGAGGATCGCGACGGCGTACTCGAGACTGGCGATGGCCGAGTCGGACACGACCTGCCCGGCATTGCGCACGACGAACAGGTCGCCCAGGCCCTTGTCGAAGATGATCTCGGCGGCCAGGCGCGAGTCGGAGCAGCCGAACAGCACCGCCCGCGGCTTCTGGGTGTGCTCGAGCTCGTGTCGGCGCTCCACGTCCTGCCGGGGATGACGGGGCTTGCCCGCCACGAAGCGCGCGTTGCCGCGGCGCATCTCCTCCCAGACCTTCTGCGGGCTCGGTCGTTCGCTCACTGGCTCTCCTCACGCAGTCGATGCACTTCGTCGGTCACACCCGCCGCGGCGATGGCCGCCGTGGCCGGCGTGGCGGAGCCGTAGACGACGACGGTGTCGTCGCCGGCGGCCGTCGCCAGCGCGTACGAGACGTTGTCGTCGGACGCCGAGGTGGTGTACTCGTCCCACTCGATGCCGTCCACGGTGATCGTGCCGGTGGGGGCGACGCCGCCCACCAGGGCCGCGGCGGCGGTCGGCTCCGCGTCGATCAGCTGGGCGACGCGGATGTACCCGGGGTCGTCGTCGGGGGCGTAGACGACGCGCCACATCGCGCCTTCCATGCGTGCGGAGTTGGCGCGCCACGCCTCGGGCACCTCGGGGACGATCAGCGTGCCGCCCGCGGTCGCCGACGCCGTCTGCGCGGCGGCGACGACGTCGATCTCCGCCGGGTCGTCGTACGAACCGCGCGGCACGGACCACACGATCGCGAGGACCACGATGAGGGTGACGCCGAGGGCGACCAGCAGGTTGCGCATGGTCTGGCTCGACCGGTAGGCGTGCGACGCCGCAGCCTTACGGGCCGCCGTCTCATCGGGGGTCTCGGGGCGACCGAGTTCCGCGACGACGCGCGGGGATTTCGCCATCATGACTCCGCATTGGCGGCGCGAGCCGCATCGAGACGCTGTTTGGCCCCCAGCAGCCACTGCTCGCACCGGGCCGCCAGCGCCTCGCCTCGGGTCCACAGTTCGAGGGACTGCTCGAGGGTGGGTGCGCCCTGTTCGAGCTCGGCGACGACGCGCACGAGCTCGTCGCGGGCCTGCTCGAACGACAACTCGGCCACATCGGGTGACGGGTCGCGGGACATGCTCTCCATCCTAGTTCGGCCCGGGCACAGTCGATGCCGCGTCGCCGGGGCCGCCCTCGGCCACGGCGCCCTCCGAGCGGGCCGCGAACGACCCGGCCGCCACGGTGACCACCAGCGACGTGCCCGCGGGGGCCTGGGCGGCGTCGCGGACCACGACGCCGTCGCCCACGTGCGCGATCGCATAGCCCCGCGCGAGTGTCGCCCCGGGGGAGAGCGCACGCAGCGCGGCCCGCAGCTCGGCGGCCGACGCGGCGGCGGCGTCGAGGCTGCGACGCACGATCTCGCGGCCGCGGGACGCGAGCGTCCACACCTCGTGCGCGCGGCCGGTCAGCAGCGACTCGGGGTCGCGCAGCACCGGACGCGACCGCAGCTGCTCGAGCTGGGCGATGTCGTGGGCCACCCGCTGGGTCAGACGCGACCGGGCACGACTGCGCAGCTGTTCGACGAGGGCACGCTGCTCCGACACATCGGGCACCACCTTCTTGGCGGCGTCGGTCGGCGTGGACGCGCGCAGGTCGGCGACGTCGTCGAGGATCGGGTGGTCGTTCTCGTGTCCGATCGCCGACACGACCGGGGTCGCAGCGGCGGCCACGGCGCGCAGCAGTCGCTCGTCGCTGAAGCCGAGCAGGGTCTGCGGGTCGCCGCCGCCCCGGGCGATGATGATGACGTCCACCTCGGGATCGGCGTCCAGCAGCTGCAGCGCCGCGATCGTCTCGGGCACGCACCGCTCACCCTGCACGGCGGCGTGCACCGTGCGGAACCGCACGTGCGGCCAGCGCAGCTCGGCGTTGCGGTGCACGTCCTTCTCGGCGTCGCTGCGTTCCCCGGTGATCAGGCCGATGACGTGCGGGAGGAAGGGGAGCGGCTTCTTGCGTGCGGGATCGAACAGTCCCTCGCCGCGCAGCTGCGCGCGCAGTCGCTCGAGACGTTCGAGCTGATCGCCCAGGCCGACGTGGCGCATGTCGGACACGGTGAAGCTGAACGAGCCGTTCTTGACGTAGTACTCGCTCTTCACGCACGTGACGACACGGTCGCCGACCTTCAGGTCGTCGGGCAGGCGGCGCAGCGTCGAGGACCACAGCTGGAACGACAGCGTCGCGTCGGTGGTGGTGTCTTTGAGACGCCCGAAGACGTTGCCGCCGCGCAGGTTCCACGCGGTGATCTCGCCTTCGACCCAGACCGCCCCCCACTTCTGGATGAACCCCCGGATCGTCTCGTTGAGCCGGGACACCGAGGTGGGCGTCTGCGGGGACGAGTCCCGGGGACTGACCGCGTCGGGGGGCGGCTGCTGACCTGCGGCCGTCTGGAACGACGTCATCTGATCCTCTCCGCACGGGTCTGCCGGGGTGTGCGGCCCCTTCCCAGCGGCGGCTCCGTAGACTCGAGGTGTGAGCACCACTGCCGTCCGTCTGCCTTCGCCCCGCGTCCCGGCCGCGCGCGGGCGGCTCCAGAATACCCCGGTGGCCGGACACAAGAAGGTGCTGCTGGCGGCGCCGCGCGGCTACTGCGCGGGTGTCGACCGGGCCGTCATCGCCGTCGAGAAGGCGCTCGAGCGCTACGGTGCGCCGGTATACGTGCGCAAGCAGATCGTGCACAACATCCACGTCGTGACCGAGCTCGAAGCCCAGGGCGCCATCTTCGTCGACGAGGTCGATGAGGTGCCCGAGGGCGCCCACGTCGTCTTCAGCGCGCACGGAGTCTCCCCGGCCGTGGTCAACGCGGCATCCGACCGCGGACTGCACGCGATCGACGCGACCTGCCCCCTGGTCACCAAGGTGCACCGTGAGGCCGTGCGGTTCGCCCGCGACGACTACGAGATCCTCCTGATCGGCCACGACGGCCACGAAGAGGTCGAGGGCACCGCCGGTGAAGCACCCGACCACGTCACCGTCGTCAACTCGCCCGACGAGGCCGACACCGTGCAGGTGAAGGACCCGAACCGCGTCGTCTGGCTGTCGCAGACCACCCTGTCGGTCGACGAGACGATGGAGACCGTGCGCCGGCTGCGGGCACGGTTCCCGCAGCTGCAGGACCCGCCCTCCGACGACATCTGCTACGCCACGCAGAACCGCCAGGTCGCCATCAAGAAGGTCGCCGCGCAGGCCGACCTGGTGATCGTGGTCGGTTCGGCGAACTCCTCCAACAGCGTGCGCCTGGTGGAAGTCGCGCTGGAGCACGGGGCGAAGGCCGCCTACCGCGTCGACTACGCCGATGAGATCCAGCAGTCCTGGCTCGACGGCGTGGCGACGGTCGGGGTGACCAGCGGCGCCTCAGTGCCGGAGGTGCTCGTGCAAGAGGTGCTGCAGGAGCTGTCCGGTGCCGGCTACCGCGATGTCGAGGAGGTGCGCACCGCCGAAGAGGACCTCATGTTCTCCCTTCCCAAGGAGTTGCGTCAGGACCTCTCGGGCAAGCGCGACGAGCGTGCGCTGGGTGGCCGGAGCCGCCGGTGAGCTCACCCGACGACCCGCGCCCGGCGCCGCAGTACGGCGAGTACGCGACGCCGGAGGAGCAGCGGGCGCGGATCCAGCAGCCTGACCCGGCGCTCGCGCCGCCGACGCCCGGCGAGACCCCCTACGCGCCGCACCCGCCGCACCCGCGCCCGACCACCGACGCGGCACGGCCGTCGCGCTCCGCCGACCGCATCATCACCTTCGCGCTGCTGGCCTACGGCCTGGTGACCGTCGTGAGCGCGGTGCCGCAGATGCTCGATTTCACCGGGTTCGCCGAGACCTGGATGGACGTCGTCGGCGTCGACGCGGAATTCACCAACGTGGCCGCCGGGGTGCTGTGGGGTCGTGTGGGCACCGCCGTCTTCATCGGCGGCTGGCTGCTGACCGCCCTGCTGTCCTGGCGGTGGATGCGTCGGGGCCGGCTGTCGTGGTGGATGCCGCTGGTCGGTGCGATCGTCACCTTCCTCGTGGTCAGCGGCTGCCTCGTGGTGCCGCTGCTGGGCGACCCGGCCATCGCGTCGCACTTCGGCGCCCGCTGAGCCGGGCCGCGGCGGCGGTCCCGCATACAGAAAGTGGATGCCGGGGCACGAGCCCGCGGCATCCACTTTGTGCGTCGCTGATCAGATGCTGATCGAGTGTCCCGCCGAACCGAGCTGCTGGGTCGCCTCGACGACGCGGGCGGCCATGGCGGACTCCGCGATCTTGCCCCAGGCGCGCGGGTCGTAGGCCTTCTTGTTGCCCACCTCGCCGTCGACCTTGAGCACGCCGTCGTAGTTCTGGAACATGAAGCCGGCGACCGAGCGCGTGAACGCGTACTGGGTGTCGGTGTCGATGTTCATCTTGATCACGCCGTTGGCCACCGCCAGGGCGATCTCCTCGGGGGTCGAGCCGCTGCCGCCGTGGAACACCAGGTCGAGGGGCTTGGCGTCGGTGCCGAACTTCTCGGCGATGCCCGCCTGGATCTCGCCCAGCAGCTCGGGACGGAGCTTCACGTTGCCGGGCTTGTACACGCCGTGCACGTTGCCGAAGGTCAGCGCGGCGATCCAGCGGCCGTGCTCACCGAGGCCGAGCGCCTCGACGGCCTGGGTGACGTCGGCGACCGTGGTGTACAGCGCCTCGTTGGAGCCCTCGTGCTTGACCCCGTCCTCTTCGCCGCCGACGACGCCGATCTCGACCTCGAGGATCGCGTTGATGTTCTTGACGCGGGGGAGCAGGTCCTTGGCGATCTCGATGTTCTCGGCCAGCGGCACGGCCGAGCCGTCCCACATGTGCGACTGGAACAGCGGCTCACGGCCGGCCTTGACCTCTTCCTCGCTGGCGGCCACGAGCGGCAGCACGAAGTCCTCGAGCGCGGGCTTGGGGCAGTGGTCGGTGTGCAGGGCGACGGTGATCGGGTAGTTCTTGGCGACCTCGGTGGCGAACTTCGCGAACGCGATCGCGCCCTGCGCGCGGCCCTTCACGGTGTGGCCGGCGAAGTAGTCGGCGCCGCCGGTGGTGACCTGGATGATGCCGTCCGATCCGGCCTCGGTCAGCCCCTGGAGGACGGCGTTGATCGACTGCGAGCTCGACACGTTGATCGCCGGGAAGGCGTAGCCGCCGGCCTTGGCGCGGTCCAGCATCTCGGCGTACTGGTCGGGTGTGGCGACGGGCATGTCAGCTCCTTGTTCGGCGTCGGCGGATTGCACCGCCAGCCTATCGAAGAGGGTCGGTCGCGGCGAAGGGGCGGGGCCGGGCGGGGAACGACCCGGTCTTCGCCTGTGTAAA
Source organism: Microbacterium pollutisoli (assembly GCF_053586795.1). Classification (NCBI taxonomy): domain Bacteria; kingdom Bacillati; phylum Actinomycetota; class Actinomycetes; order Micrococcales; family Microbacteriaceae; genus Microbacterium; species Microbacterium pollutisoli. The sequence continues at coordinate 774,021 of NZ_JBNYWT010000001.1, read as the reverse complement.
GAATCACGGATCCTTCACGCCGTGGACCAAGAAAACGGCGGCTGGATTGGACCGCGCACCGTAGGCTGGGCCCATGGTGAGCCTGACCGCAGACATGAGCCCCCTTCACCCCGACCGGAACCTGGCGTTGGAGCTGGTGCGGGCCACCGAGGCGGCCGCGATCCGCTCGGTGCCGTTCATCGGGCGGGGCAAGAAGGAGCTGGCCGACGGCGCCGCGGTCGACGCGATGCGCGCCTTCCTGACCACCGTCAACTTCGACGGCGTGATCGTGATCGGCGAGGGCGAGAAGGACAACGCCCCGATGCTGTACAACGGCGAGCGGGTCGGCACGGGCCGCGGGCCGCAGTGCGACATCGCCGTGGACCCGATCGACGGCACGACCCTCACGGCCGAGGGCCGCAACAACGCCCTGTCGGTGCTGGCGGTGTCCGAACGCGGCACGATGCTCGACGCCTCCGCGGTGTTCTACATGGACAAGCTGGTCACCGGTCCGGCGGGCGTGGGCGTCGTCGACATCCGCCTCCCGGTCGGGGAGAACATCCGGCGCCTCGCCAAGGCGCTCGGCAAGCCCGTCGACGAGATGGTGGTGTCGGTGCTGAACCGGCCCCGGCACGCGCGGCTGATCGAGGAGATCCGCGAGGCGGGCGCCGGAACGCGGCTGATGAGCGACGGCGACGTGGCCGGCGGGATCAACGCCGCGCGGTACAATGCCCGCACCGACATGTGCATCGGCATCGGCGGCAGTCCCGAAGGCATCGTCACCGCGTGCGCGATCAAGGCGCTGGGCGGGCACATCCAGGGGCGTCTGTGGCCGCGCGACGACGACGAGAAGCAGCGCGGCATCGACGCCGGCCTGAAGCTGGACGACTACGTGTACGAGGCCGACGAGCTGGTCACCGGGAACAACACGATCTTCGTGGCCACCGGGGTCACCAACGGCGAACTGGTCGACGGTGTGCGGCGCTCGGGCCCGGACTACCTCATCACCGAGAGCGTGGTCCTGCGCGGGGTGTCCGGGACGCTGCGGCGTATCACCTCGGAGCACCTCACGTCCAAGTGGCTGTAACCGGCGAGGCCGGCTCCCACGGCGTGACATCGACGCGACCGTGACCTGATCGAGACCGCGAAGACGCGCGTCGCCTCGCGTTCTCCCAGCTTGGCTCTGGCACAATGGTGCCGGTGTGACCGGCGGCATGGTGCCCGGGCGCATCCAGGAGTGAACACATGACCGCAGCATCGAGCAGCCCGCCGACCGGCCAGATCATGATGCCCGTCGACCCCGCGCGCCGCCCCGATGTGCTGCTGCGCCGTCGCGCTCCCGAAGGCCACAAAGTCAGCGCCTGGTGGATGATCGGCGCATTCGTCGGCGTCTCGCTGCTCGTCGTCGGTCTGATGAACTTCTTCCCCGGCGGTTGAACGTCGCCGTCGCCTGCTGATCGCAGTCAGCGGCCGCGCTCACCGTCCAGACGCAGCCGCAGGTCGCCGACATCCGCCGTGAGTGCCTCGGCATCGGTGAATTCGACGGCTGTCAGCCGTCGCGGCGCCTTCTCGATCGCCGCCGGCGGCGTCGTGGCGTCGAGCTTGGTCTCGTCGATGCCCGGGAACTTCCGCGCCGTCACGAGCACGCGTGACTCCAGCGACCCGGCGAATCGGTTGTAGCTGTCGACGGTGCGCTCGATCGCGCGCCGCAAGTCGTCGGCGTGGCCGGTGAGGCTGCCCAGACGCTGGTACAGCTCGTTGCCGAGGTCGAACAGTGTGCGGGCTTCATCGGACACATCCTGCTGCGTCCACGTGTAGGCGACCGTCTTCAGCACCGCCCACAGGTTGACGGGCGAGGCGAGAGCCACGCGCCGGCCGAACGCGTGGTCCAGGAGAGACGGGTCCTCTTCGAGCGCGGCGGCCAGCAGCGACTCGCTGGGGATGAAGCAGATCACGAACTCGGGACTGGCCGTCAGGCCCGCCCAGTACGACTTCTTCGCCAGCGCATCGACGTGCGCGCGCACGGCGCGGACGTGCTTGTCGAGCAGGCTCTTGCGGCGAACGGCCTCGTCGCCGGTGGCGGTGAGCGGGATCGCGCTGGCTTCGACGTACGCGTCGAGCGGGACCTTCGCATCCACCGCGAGCGCCTTGCCGCCGGGGAGCCGGACGACCATGTCGGGGCGGCCCGCACCGGCATCGGAGGTGATCGCCGCCTGCGTGTCGAAATCGACGTATCGGGTCAGCCCTGCCGACTCGACGACCCGGCGCAGCTGCGTCTCACCCCACACGCCGCGCGTCGAATTCGATCGCAGGGCGCCGGCCAGTGACTCGGTCGTGCTGCGCAGCGCCTCATCCGACTCCTGCGCGCGGCGCAGCTGCTCGGCGAGGGCCCCGTACTGCGACTGCCGCTCCCGCTCGAGCTCGTCCACCTTCTGCTGCATGTGCTGCAGGCTTTCCTGCACCGGCGCGAGTGCGCGCAGCACCAGCTGCTCACGCCGCTCGCGCTCTTCGCGGGCCATCTGGTCGGCGCGCGCCTGCGCCCCGAACTCCCGGTGCAGCGCGCGCTGCTGCTCGAGCTGCGCCGTCAGAGCAGCCTGGGCCGCGTCAGCGGCCGCCAGTCGCGCGCTCAGCGACGCACGGTCGGTGGCAGCGGCACCGGCGGCACGTGCCCCGCCGGCGAACCAGCCGGCGAGCACGCCGGCCAGCAGGCACGTGACGGCCAGGACGATGGCGAGAGTGGCATCCATACCGACAGGATGCCGCCGACCCCCGACATCGCCGGGGCGACACTCAGGCGCCGACGGCGGCGGGGGTGGCCAGCTGCGGCACACGCACCCCGAGCAGCATCGCCAGTTCGACCAGGTCGCCGGCGCCCGCGCGGCGGGCCGCGTCGACGACGATGTGCGCGCAGGCGAGCGCGTCGGCCGCCGCGTCGTGGTGGGCGAAGTCGAGGAATCCGGCGGCCGCGGCCACCGACGGCAGCCGGTACGAGGGCAGGTCATAGCTGCGTCGCGCGATCTGCAGGCTGCAGGCGTAGCTGTAGGGCGGGCAGGGCTGCGCGGCGGCGAAGCACGCGCTCTGCAGCACGCGCATGTCGAATCCCGCGTTGTGTGCGACGAGGATGTCATCGCCGATGAAATCGCTCATCACCGGGAGCTGTTCGGCCCAGGTCGGCGCGTCGGCCACATCGGCGGGCCGGATGCCGTGGATGCCGATGTTCACCTCGAAGAACCGGTCGTGGCCGGCAGGCGGGCGGATCAGCCAGCCGGTCTGCGCGACGACCTGTCCGTCACGCACCCGGGCCAGGCCCACGGCGCACGCGGAGGCGCTGGAGGAGTTCGCCGTCTCGAAGTCGATCGCGGTGAAATCCAAAGCCACGCTCTCAGCATGGTCTGTTGCTCACCCGAACGGGGGAGGGCACGCCGTCCGACCTCGAGCCGATGCCGGCGACGGCACGCGCACCGGTCACCGTGTCGGCGCGGAGGGGAGTACGGCGCGCAGGACGCCCAGCGCATAGGCCGATCCCATGACGACAATGCCTGGGAGGCCGCGCGGGGAGCCACAGGCGGGCCCCGTAGACTTGACGCCCGTGGCTCTCACTATCGGTATCGTCGGTCTGCCCAACGTCGGCAAGTCCACCCTGTTCAACGCCCTGACCAAGAACCAGGTGCTCGCGGCGAACTACCCGTTCGCGACGATCGAGCCGAACATCGGGGTCGTGAACCTGCCGGACCCGCGGCTGAACAAGCTCGCCGAGATCTTCGGATCCGAGCGCATCCTGCCGGCCGCCGTGTCGTTCGTCGACATCGCCGGCATCGTCCGCGGTGCGAGCGAGGGAGAGGGCCTGGGCAACAAGTTCCTCGCCAACATCCGGGAGGCCGATGCCATCGCACAGGTCGTCCGCGGCTTCGCCGACGACGACGTCGTCCACGTCGACGGGGCCGTCAACCCGGCATCCGACATGGAGACCATCAACGCCGAGCTGCAACTGGCCGACCTCGACACGCTCGAGAAGGCGATCGCCCGCTATGAGAAGGAGGTGCGCGGCCGCAAGCTCGACCCGTCGGTCCTCGACGCGGCCGTCGCCGCCCGTGACGCGCTGCAGCGCGGCGAGCTGCTGTCGGCGTCGGGCCTGGACCTCGCCCCGATCAAGGAGCTCGGCCTGCTGACGGCCAAGCCCTTCATCTTCGTCTTCAACGTCGACGAGGCGGTGCTCACCGACCCGGCCCGCAAGGCCGAGCTCGAGGCTCTCGTCGCCCCGGCCAAGGCCGTGTTCCTCGACGCCAAGATCGAGTCGGAGCTCATCGACCTCGACCCGGAGGACGCGGCCGAGCTGCTGGCATCCACCGGGCAGGACGAGTCGGGCCTCGATCAGCTCGCCCGCATCGGATTCGACACGCTGGGGCTGCAGACGTACCTGACCGCGGGGCCCAAGGAGGCGCGTGCGTGGACGATCGGCAAGGGGTGGAAGGCCCCGCAGGCCGCCGGCGTCATCCACACCGACTTCGAGAAGGGCTTCATCAAGGCCGAGGTCATCTCGTTCGACGACCTGGTCGCGCTCGGGTCTGTCGCGGAGGCGCGGGCCAAGGGCAAGGCGCGCCTCGAGGGCAAGGACTACGTCATGCAGGACGGCGACGTCGTGGAGTTCCGTCACAGTTAGGCATCTGATGCTCGTTGTGATCTCTGGGCTGCCCGGCGTGGGCAAGACGACCGTCGCTGACCTCGTCGGCGCTCGTCTCGGCGCGACGCGTCTGTCCATCGACCCGGTCGAGGAAGCCCTGCTCGGTGCGGGCTTCCCGCACGGGTGGGAGACGGGCGTCGCCGCCTACGAAGCGGTTCGCGCGATGGCTGAACTGAATCTGCGGACCGGTCGGACAGTCGTGGTGGATGCCGTCAATGACAGCGAGCCAGCGCGTGAGACCTGGCGTCGAGCGGCCGACTCAGCGGACGCGGCATTGTGCTGGGTCGTCTTGACGATGAGCGACACCATCGGCCACGCGTCGCGGCTCCACGAACGTGATCGGGGCTTCACGCATGTCGTCGAGCCGACCTGGACCGAGGTTGCCGGGCGGGAGGTCGCGCCGTGGGTTGATGTCCACGGGGCGATCGATGTGTCGGGCAGGAGTGGGGAACAGATCGCTGCAGATGTCGAACGATACGTCGTGGAGTTCCGCCACAGTTAGGCATCAGGCGCCGTCGAGTGGGCCAATCGGTCCCATGAGTTGCACGCTTCCCTGTGGGCGCCGTCGACTTCGCGGATGTGAGGCCGATGTGAGCCTTGATCCATGGCCGCTGGCGACTCGTCGATCGAGCACGTGCGAAGTCGTCTCACGGAGCCTCCTGTCGATCGAGCCGTGGAGGGATCGTCGTTCGCCATGGGTCAAGCTCGCTCAGTCCAAGCCTGCTGCTTTCGGCTTCGCGGCTTTGGCCATCGCGGGCCTCGACGCGGCAGAGGCATGAACGCCGGCTCGGCGTCCGCTGAACACAGCATCGGCGAGCGAGAGTCCGCTGATGTAGCTGTTCGAGCAGATCCCCACGGCAGTACGGCCCGCCGCGTAGAGTCCGGCGATCGGCTTGTCGTCCTCGGTCAGCACGTTGCCGGTCTCTTCGTCGACGCGCAGGCCGCCCAGAGTGAGGCCTGGTGCAGGGTAGAAAGGCGAGTTCTTGATCGAAATGTCAACCGCATAGAACGGACCTGTCTGCACCGGGCTGCACAGCTCGGCTGCCTTGTGCGCCGGGTCTCCCGCGCCACCGGGGGCGATGCCGGTGTTGTATTCCGAAACGGTCTTCTCCAGCTCAGCAGCAGGGACGCCGATCTTGTCGGCGAGCTTCGCAAGGGTCGCGGCCCTCTTGTGCCCGATGGTGAAGACGTAGAGCAGCTGCGCCGCCTGGAACGCCTGGGTCTGCTCCTTCACTTGCCGGCGAGCCTTCTCCCAGGCCCGCTTGTCATTGATGAGGTAGCCACGTCCGGCGTGCTGGTGGATGAGCGCCTCCGAATGAGTTGCGCCGTAGAGGTCCTCGTTGAGGATGCGGGTCCCGTCTCCGCCGATCGACACCCCCTCGATCATGGCGCTCGGGGGAGACATGAACCGCCAGGCCGTCATCCGCTCCATGTTCGAGATCGAGCCACCGGCTGAGAGACCGAGCTCGATGCCGTGAGCATCGTCGCCGACGGTGCCGAGGGGGGTGATGTCCTTATACGGTGCGCCGTACCTGGCCTTCCACTCAGGGTTGAAGATGAATCCGCCAGCGCTGAGGATCACCGACGGTGCTTTCGCGATGTGGGAGGTGGCTCCCCGCTCCCAGATGCTCTGCGCTCTTGCGTTGATCTTCGCGCCGATGGGAGGCGCCCAGATGCCGAGCTTGCCGCCGATCTTGCTCAGGCGCTTGTGCTGAGCCCGACCTGGCGCATCCGACCGGAGCGAGCGGTAGGTCACACCGGTGACTCTGCCCTCCTCTATGACCAGGTCTTCAACCCGGCTGAGTGGGCGAAAGTCGATGCCCTTGGCGAGCGCCGAGGTGATCAACTCCGCCATCCACGCCTTGCCGGACCCTAGGCCCTTGGCTACGTGGCGGTGCCCGCGCGGGGCGGGCGTGGCCTCGTTCTTGTAGGGGTAGGCCTTCTCGTTTCCGGAGTAGTAGAGGTAGTGCGCGTCAGTCGGATACGAGGTCTTGTAGGGGGCAAGGGTTCCGCGGTACTTGGCGCCCTGCTTCTCGAGCCACGCGATCTGCTCGACGCTTCCCTCGCAGAATCGGCGCAGCGTCGCATCTGAGACGACACCTCTCGTTTCCTGCTTGAGGTAGTCGAACATGTTCTCCGGTGAGTCCTCGACTCCGGCGGCCTGCTGGATCGGGGTGCCGCCTCCCGCGTACACCACTCCGCCGGAAAGAGCCGATGCGCCCCCTCCGTATCCGCGGTCGAGCACGAGAACGCGCGCTCCTGCGTCTGCCGCCTCAATGGACGCCGTGACCCCTGCGGCGCCGAAGCCCACGATGATGACGTCGAACTCTTCCGTTGTGGTCTCCACGCTGAGCTCCTCACATCCAGTGTCACCCCGTAGGGCTATTTGGCAGGCTATGTCAAAAATCCTTCGAAGTCCAGAGCGCCGAGTATTCTGAATCGATGACTGTGAGACAGGGGCGCGGGCGGCCAAAGAGCGCTGATGCGGGCGTGCTCGCCACCCAGGCGCTGAGGGTCATCGATGCACGGGGCTATAAGGAGTGCACGATGGCGGATGTCGCGGCGGAGGTAGGTATGAGCATCCGAACCTTGCACCGCTACTTCCCCACGAAGGCCGACATCGTCTGGGGGCCCGTGGATGTCTCGTTCCAGTCGTTGCGGCAGCGCCTCGATGAGACGCCGGTCGAGATGCCGCTGGTAAGGGCGCTGCGCGAGGGCATCATCGCCTCGTTCGCCGACCACCCGGAGGACGAGCATACGACTCGGCTGCGCATGAGTCTGATCGGGCGTACTCCGGAGCTTAGGGCGAACAGCTCAGAGCCGTTCAGGCGCTGGCGCCAGTCGATCGTCGACTTCGTGGCTGCACGCACCGGTTCGGATCCGCTCGATCTGCTGCCGGCGATCGCCGGCTCAGCGGTGCAGGTCACGACGATGTCGGCTCTTGTCTGGTGGGCCACCAACATCGAGGACGATGACCCGGACGTCGTGGTCGCGGAGGCCCTCGACGCGCTCGGAGCGGGGTTCTCGCTAGCCTTCGCTCGCTGACCTCGGCTTGGGCATCCCGTTCGGCACGGTCGTTGCACTTCGGCGCGGGCCGGCCGGGGGCAGGATCGCGGCGCGGTGGAGTTCCGCTTCAACGTGTAGCGGAAGCTCCGGGCAGTTTGCGTTCAGACCACCCGCGGGTAGTCGATCGTCAGCAGACTGTCGTCGCGGATGTCGCGGAGCACGTCCTCGGTGAGATCTCCCACTCGGACACCTCGAGCGTGGGAGGGCACGACCTCGTCGTCCTCAGGGCTCCACGCGCGGAGCACAGCGACGCGCGAGACGTTCGAGACGTGGTCCGGCATGTCGCGCAACCACCCGAGCCACACGTCGGCTTCGATCTCACCGTGGACCGGCGCGTCGCTGCGACGCCCGATGAGACTGTCGCAGTCACACATCCCGCTGGTCAGAGTGAACACCACGGACGAGCCTCGGACTCGACGCGAGGCTATGCGCATGGTGGTCTGCACGGGCGGCATGCCCAGCCTGTCCTCAGTGAATCGCTGGAATTCCGAAGTGAAGGCTGCGGCGTTGATTACCCACAGATTGGTGGCGCACATGCTCTCCATCTTTCCGCGTTCGACCGCCACCGTGCACACCGCTAACGGTGACGTAACCCGGAGGAGTTCGCTTCAACGTGTGAGGCGCGGCCTCACTCGACCGGGTCGGCCTGCGCCAGGGCGGTGTGGATGCGCAGCAGGTCGATCAGCAGGGACCCGATCAGGATCCAGTGGCCGGACGACGGCGTAGAGACGCTGAGGGGCCGGGTCAGCGCCGGCTGCAGGTCCGCGGCATCCGCCGACGCGGTGTCACTGCGCACGGCCAGCCGCACGTCGTGCGCCGCCCGGTGCAGCTGCTCGGCGATCGCGCGCACGGTCGGCTCGGACGCCAGCGCGTCGTCGTAGCGGTCGGTGAACGTGCGGGTCATGCCGATCATCTGGGTCACGATCGGCGAGAAGCGCTCCAGCAGATCGTCGAGCCGCGCCAGCTCCGAGCGGTGCGCGCGTCCTCGGGGATTGAGCGACAGCGACTCGCGGGCGGCGACGATCGCGGATTCGGCCGCGTCGCGCGCCGGGCGCACCGCGCGGGCACGGCGCAGCAGCGCGGTCAGCTCGCCGGGAGAGCGGGGCGCGTCGAACGCGTCGCCCAGTCGGTCGAGCGCATCGGCGAGCTCGGCCCCCAGTTCCTCCATCGCCCGGCGGGCCGGTCCCACCGACACCGGCGGGACGACGAGCACGTTCACGACGAACCCGATCACCGCGCCGATCAGCGTCTCGAGCACGCGCGCGCTCGCGTACCCCGGGGTGGACACCCCGAGGGCGAGCACGAGAAGTGCGCTGATGGCGACCTGGTTGGCGGTGCCGGGCGTCATCTTCAGGGCCCACGCGGTGATGAGCGCGGCGACGACGGCCAGGGCGATCGCCCACGACCCTTCGCCCAGCGCGAGCCCGATGGCCGAGGCGATGGCGACGCCGGTGATCACGCCGACAGTGCGCTCGATCCCTTTGCCGAACGACTGGGTCACGCTCGGCTGCACGACCAACAACGCCGCGATCGCCGCGAACACCGGCGGTGTGCCGGGAACCAACACTCCGCCCAGCAGCCACGCCGCGATCGTCGCCGCGGCCGACTTCACGATCTGCAGCAGCGGTGAGCGCTGGGGGGAGCGGACGGCGTCGGTCATGCGCATGCGTTCACGATATGCCGCGGCCGCCGCCTGTATGGGTCCGCGCGGCCGGGAATGAGCGATGCGCGCATGCGGAGAGGCTCACGCGACCACCCACCGCGTGAGCCTCTCGCCTATCCGGGCCTCAGGCCGGATAGCCCTCGCGTCGCAGGCTGCGCGCAAGGTGGACAGCGCCGGACGCCGCGGTCTTCATGGCCGCCTCGACGGACTCGGGGATGGCTCCGAGATCGCTGTAGTCGGTGCTCTGCATGGCTTCGCCGTTCCAGTACACGCACCCCTGTGCGGGGATGGTGAAGCCGACGTCGCTGAGCGACTGGTACAGGATGCCGACGATGTGGTGTGCGCCGTCCTCGTTGCCGACGACGCCGGCCAGCGCCACCTTGTCGAACAGGATGGGCCGACCCTGCTCGTCGGTCTCGCTGAGCTCGGCGTCGAGCCGCTCGAGCACGCGCTGGGCGACGCTGGAGTGCTGCCCGAGCCAGGTGGGCGTCACGAACACCAGGATGTCGGCGTCGAGCACCTTCTGTCGCAGTCCCGGCCAGTCATCGCCGGGCCCCATGTCGACTTCCACCCCCGGCGCGATGGCGTAGTCCACCGCGCGGATGCTCTCGACGGTGGCCCCGGACTTGGCCAGCTCCGCACCGATCTGACGACCGAGGAGTTCGGAGCTCGACTTGGCCGGGCTGGGCTTGAGGGAGCAGGAGATCGTGAGTGCTTTCAGCTCGGTGGTCATGTGCTCCGTGTGTAGTCGACCGTCACGGGGACGACGAGGGTTTTCCCTCTGCGCGCGGAATGAGGTAAAGCGTGCGGTGGATGCCGGGGCGCGGCGATGCGGATAGGACAACACCGGGCGTTCCGTCAAGCCCCTTCGACCGGCCCCGGCCCGTGCGTACGGTGAATCCCGAACCGACGAGGAGGACCCATGAGCCCCGACGATCCCCGTACGAAGCACCCCGAAGGCGGATTCCCTGCGCAGGAGCAGACCCAGCCCGGGCTGACGAGCCAGACCCGCCCCGAACCCGACCACGGGGAAGAGTCCTACCGTGGGTCCGGGCGGCTCACCGGGCGACGTGCGCTCATCACGGGCGGTGACTCCGGCATCGGCCGGGCGGTGGCGATCGCCTACGCGCGCGAAGGCGCGGATGTCGCCATCGCCCATCTGCCCGAGGAAGCCGAGGACGCCGCCGACACGATCGCCCTCATCGAAGCCGAGGGGCGCCGTGCCCTCGACCTGTCGGGCGACCTGCGGGACGAGGAGTTCGCCGATCGCGTGGTGGGCGACACCGTCGACGCCTTCGGCGGCCTCGACATCGTCGTGCTCAACGCCGCGTATCAGCGCGACCGCGACGGCCTGGAAACGCTCGACACGAGCGAACTCGACCGGGTGTTCCGCACCAACCAGTACAGCCTCATGTTCACGGCGCGGGCCGCCGTCCCGCACCTGGCAGCGGGGGCGTCGATCATCGTGACCTCCTCCATCCAGGCGTTCAACCCGTCGCCGGCGCTGATCGACTACGCCATGACGAAGGCGGCGCAGGTGGCGTTCGTGCGCGCGCTCGCCGAGGAGCTCGGGCCGAAGGGCGTACGGGTGAACGCTGTGGCCCCCGGTCCGATCTGGACCCCGCTGATCCCCGGCACCGGATGGGATGCCGAGCGCATCTCGACGTTCGGGACCGATACGCCGCTGGGCCGGCCGGGGCAGCCCGCCGAGCTCGCCGGCGCGTACGTCTACCTGGCATCCGAGGCCGCCTCCTACGTCTCGGGCGCGGTGCTCCCGGTCACCGGGGGCAAAGGACTGTAACCATGCCGCGCCGTGCGCTGGCGAGCCTGGTCGCGGCGGCGACGCTGACGCTGGCCGGATGCGGGATCCCCGTCGACCCGTCGGGCACCCTGGGCCGCATCGACGCGGGCCTCGTGCGGGTGGGCGCCTCACCCAGCGGCACGCTGGTCACCGTCGGCGGCACGCGCGTGTCGGGCGAGCTCGCGCAGCTGGTCGAAGACTTCGCCGACGAGCGCGGGGCGCGCGTCGAGTGGGTCGTCGGAAGCGAGGAGGAACTGGTCGCGGGCCTCGAGGAGGGCAGACTCGACCTTGCGATCGGGGGCATGACCGACGCGACGCCGTGGGCTGATCGGGTGGCGGTGACGCGGTCCTACCCGACCATCCCGGGCTCCGAGGGCGATCCGGTGGTGATCCTGCTGCCGATGGGCGAGAACGGCACCCAGGCGGCCCTGGAGCGGTTCCTCGACGAGGAAGTGGCGCCATGATCTCGCTCGGGCGCACCGACCTGCCCGCCGAACAGGCGCGGGCGCTGCGCTCGGCGGTGCGGTGGGAGTGGATCACCATCGGCTACACCGTCTGCACGATCGTGCTCATCGCGTTCGTGCTCGGCGGCTCGCAGGCCATGAAGACGGCGTGGATCGAGGACATCCTCTCGCTCATCCCGCAGATCTCGTTCCTGGTCGCGCTGCTGTTCATCCGTCACCGGCCCACGCGCGGCTTCCCGTACGGGCTGCATCGCACCATGGGTATCGGACACCTCGTCGCCGGCGTCGCTCTGCTGGCCGTCGGTGGCCTGCTCGCCTACGAGTCGGCCGCCGGCCTGATCCGGGCCGAGCATCCCGCCATCGGCACCGTCCGCCTCTTCGGCCAGACGATCTGGCTGGGCTGGCTCATGATCGCGGTCATGAGCGTGATCGTGATCGGACCGTTCATCTACGGTCACGCGAAGGCCCAGCTCGCACCCGTCCTCCACAACAAGGTGCTGCACGCGGATGCCGATATGGCGAAAGCGGACTGGACCACGTCCGCCGCCTCGATCATCGGGGTGCTCGGCGTGGGAATGGGGGTGTGGTGGCTGGACGGTGCCGCCGCGCTGTTCATCTCGATCGGCATCGTGTGGGACGGGATCAAGAATACGCGCACCGCGGTGCTGGACCTGATGGACCAGCGTGCCCGCACGACCGACGGTGACAGCGAACAGCCGCTCATCGCAGAGATCGTCTCCGCGTTGAACAGGCAGCCCTGGGTCCGGGAGTCGGCCGTCCGCATGCGCGATATGGGGCAGGTGTTCCACGTGGAGGCCTTCGTCGTGCCCCGCCGTCGGTCGGTCTCCGTCGCGCAGATCGAGGCTGCGCGGGAGGCCATCGCGCAGATGGACTGGAAGATGCAGGACGTGCTCGTCGTCATCCTGACCGAACTGCCGGACGAAGCGGACCGGTGACGGGCGGGGCCGGGCAAGCGCGCCGGCGGGTCGACGTGGCATCCTGATGCCATGCGGGAGTCAGCAGATCAGAGGGGCGGGCGCGTAGCCGCGACCGCCCCTCTGAGAGCCTGGTTCAGGCGTCGGCGTACCGCATGACGACGCGGCCCTCGATCTTGCCCTGCTCCATGCGTTCGAAGATGTCGTTGATGTCGTCGAGCGTCTCGACGGACGACACCGTCGGGTGGATGAGACCGCGCGCGTAGAAGTCGAGTGCCTCGACCATGTCCTGCCGGGTGCCGACGATCGACCCGCGGATCGTGATCCGGTTCAGCACGGTGGAGAAGATGTCTGCGGGGAAGGTTCCCGGAGGCAGACCCACGAACACGACCGTTCCGCGGCGCCGGCACATACCGGTGGCCTGCCCGAACGCCTCCGGGTGGACGGCGGTCACCAGCACGCCGTGCGCACCGCCGGTCTGCTCCTGGATCGCCGCGACCGGATCGGTGGTGGCCGCGTTGACCGTGACCTCGGCGCCGTGACGGGCGGCGAGGTCGAGCTTCTCGTCGTCGATGTCGACGGCGGCCACGCGCATGCCCATCGCGACCGCGTACTGCACCGCGACATGACCGAGACCGCCGATACCCGAGATGACCACCCACTCGCCGGGCCGCACCTCGGTCTCCTTGAGTCCCTTGTAGACGGTGATGCCCGCGCAGAGGATCGGGGCCACCTCGACGGGGTCCGAACCGGCGGGGATGCGCGCGGCGTAGCGCTCGTCGACGAGCATGTACTCGCCGAAGCTGCCGTCGACGCCGTAGCCGCCGTTCTTCTGGTCGGGGCACAGCGTCTCCCAGCCGCTGCGGCAGTACTCGCACACGCCGCACGCGCTCCACAGCCAGGCGTTGCCGACCCTGTCGCCGATCGCGAGCTCGGTGACGTCCGTGCCGAGAGCCACGACCTCGCCATAGCCTTCGTGGCCGGGGATCAGATCAGGCTTCGGGGGCACGGGCCAGTCGCCGCGCGCGGCGTGCAGGTCGGTGTGGCAGACGCCGCTCGTGATCACGCGGACCAGGGCTTCGCGGGGACCGGGCACAGGGATCGGCACGTCGGCGAGCCGGAGGGGCTGGTCCGGCGCGACCACGACGGCCGCACGCATGACGCCCTCACGGACGGTTCCTCGATCGATGGTGTTCAGCACCTCGTTCATGGTGCTCATCTCCTTCATCAGTGGATCTGTGCTTCCGAAGAACAGGATACGCCCATGTGGTCAGACCACATCGAAACACTGTGGGAACCCTACAAAAACGCCCCGTGGTCTCCCGCGCGCCTACGATGGAGCGATGACCACCTCGAACCTGCCCACACCTGACCTCCAGCCGCTGACCGCTGTCGCCGACGACAAGAACCTGCTCGCCGTCGTGGAAGACGGCGCGTCGTGCTGCGGCGGCTCCAGCTGCTGCGGGAACTGACCCCGCGGACCTCATACGACGGCGACGCCCGGCCCGCAACGGGCACGGGCGTCGCCGTTCTCGGTTGAAGGCCCAGATGCCGGTCAGTGAACCGGCGCGCCTTCCACGAGCGAACCCTCGGCGGGCTTGCGCACGAACAAGGCCAGGACCACCGCGGCCGAGGCGACGATCGCACCGACCAGGAACGCCGCGTGGATGCCGCCGGCCTTCGCGAGGATGTCGTCGGCGCCCGCCGCGAGCGCAGTCGCCGTCGTCACCGAGAAGATCGTGACGAACGCCGCCGTGCCCGCAGCGCCGGCGACCTGCTGCACCGTGCCTACGATGGCGCTGCCGTGCGGGTACAGCCGAGGCGGCAGTGAGCCGAGCGCCGAGGTCAGCAGGGGGGTGAAGACGGCACCGAGTCCGAGGTTCAGGGCGAGATGCACGGCGATGATCCATCCGACCGCCGTCGTCTGATCGAATGTCGCCATACCCCACAGCGAGGCGGCCGCGACGATCATTCCGGGGATGACGAGCGGCGTCGGTCCGACGCGGTCGAAGATGTTGCCGATGACCGGCGCCATGGCACCCATCAGCACGCCACCGGGCAGGAGCATCAGGCCGACGGCGAGAACATCGAGTTCGAGCACCTGCTGCAGGTAGATCGGCAGGAGGATCAATGAGCCGAACAGCGCGGCCATGACGATCACGACCAGGACGATGGCGAGGGTGAACGACCGGCTCTGGAACGTGCGCAGGTCGAGCAGCGCGCCGTCGACCTTCTGCAGCCGGAGCTGACGGAAGACGAACGCCATCAGCGCCACGGCGCCGCCGAGAAGCGGGATCCACACCGGCACGACGGCGTGGCCGGAGGCCGCTTCACCGATGCTGCTGAGGCCGAAGATCAGCCCGCCGAACCCCAGTGCGGACAGCACCACCGACAACACGTCGAAGCGCGCCTCGGGACGGGTGGTCGTGACGTTGCGCACCCACACCGCGCCGAGCGCGAGGGCCAGCAGTGCGATGGGGAGGACGATCCAGAAGATGGCGTGCCAGGTGAGCGTGGACAGGATCACCCCGGCCACGGTCGGGCCGATCGCGGGGGCGACGGCGATGACCACGCTGATGACCCCCATCATCCGTCCGCGGTGCGACGCGGGCACGATGTTCAGAACCGTCGTGAACAGCAGCGGCATCATGATCGCCGTGCCGGAGGCCTGGACGATCCGGCCGGCGAGCAGGACCTCGAACCCGGGTGCCAGGGCGGCGACGAGGGTGCCGGCGCTGAACAGGATCATGGCCGAGAAGAACACCGTGCGCACGGGGAACCGCTCGAGCAGGAAGCCGGTCAGCGGGATCACGATCGCCATGGTGAGCAGGAACCCGGTGGTCAGCCACTGACCCGTCGCGGCGGTGATGCCCAGGTCCGCCATGATCGGCGTGAGCGCCACGCCCATCGTCGTCTCGTTGAGGATGACCACGAACGCGGCGACGACCAGGAGCGCGATGACGCGTCCCGTCTTCGGCGGCTGCTGCGCGGCTGTGCCGGCGGCGGGGACGGAGGTGTCCAGCATGGGTGACGTTCCTTCGGAGGGTCGCGGCGCGCGGAGACGGTGCGCGCGGACGGCGGACGAGAAGAAGACGCGTGAGAACGCGAAAGGCAGAGAACAAGGCTAACGGGTGCCACCGACATCGCATTCCCCCAACCCCGGGCGAGTGTGGGAACCGCCCGCACGCGCCGCCTCGGCCTATGCTGACGGGGATGAGCATGCGAGGCGGTGGCGGTCACCGCGGAGGGCCGGGACTGGGCCCGGTCGACGCCGAGGCGCAGCGCCGGATCAACGCCCAGGCGCCGCAGATCCCGCAGCTGGGGAAACGCGTGGTGGCCCTGTTCCGTCCGTATCTGGGGCGCATTGCGATCACCGGGCTGCTGGTGATCGTCGGCGCCGCCGTGGCGGTCGTGCCCCCGCTGATCGTCCAGCGGGTGTTCGACGACGCGCTGTTCCCCGTCGACGGTTCGGCGCCCGACCTGCCGCTGCTGGTGCGCCTCGTGCTGACGATGATCGGCCTGTTCCTGCTGTCGGCGGGGCTGGGCGTGCTGCAGACGTGGCTGACCGCCACCGTCGGCAACCGCGTGACCGGCGACCTGCGGGTGAAGCTGTTCGACCACCTGCAGCGCATGGACCTGGGCTTCTTCACCCGCACGAAGACGGGCGTGATCCAGTCCCGGCTGCAGAATGACGTGGGTGCGGTCGCGGGTGTGCTGACCAACACGGTCACCAGCATCCTCGGCAACGTCGTCACGGTCATCTCGGCCCTGGTGGCGATGATCCTCATCGATTGGCGCCTGACGATCATCGCCGTCGTGCTCATGCCGTTCCTCGTGTTCGTGCAGCGGCGGGTGGGTCAGGTTCGGGCGCGCATCGCGGGCCAGACGCAGGAGTCACTGTCCGAGCTGTCGGCGATCACCCAGGAGACACTGTCGGTCTCCGGCATCCTGCTGTCGAAGGCGTTCAACCGGCAGCGGGCCGAGTCCGCCCGGTACGGCGGTGAGAACATCAATCAGATCCGCCTGCAGGTGCGGCGCGCGATGAGCGGTCAGGGGTTCTTCGCGATCGTGCAGGTGCTGATGTCGTCGGTGCCGGCGATCATCTACCTCGTGGCCGGGTATCTCGTCGCCGGTGGCGACGCGGCCATCACCGCCGGGACGATCGTCGCCTTCACCACAGTGCAGGCCCGGCTGCTGCAACCGCTCATGGGGCTCATGCGCGTCGCCCTGGATCTGCAGACCTCGGCGGCCATCTTCGCGCGCATCTTCGAGTACCTCGACCTGGTGCCGGCCATCGCCGACGCCCCCGGTGCGAAGACGGTGGATGCTGCGCGCGGGCCGATCGGACGCATCGAGTTCCGCGACGTGACCTTCCGCTACCCCGATGCGGCGGCCGGAACCCGCCCCACCCTCGACGGGGTATCGTTCGTCGCCCAGCCCGGACAGCACGTCGCCTTCGTGGGCCCCTCCGGCGCCGGCAAGACGACCGTGCTCTACCTGGCACCCCGGTTGTACGAGGCGACCGGTGGCAGTGTCCTGTTCGCGGGGGAGGACGTGCGAGACCTCACGATGGAGTCGATCATCGACCACGTCGGCATCGTGTCGCAGGAGACCTACCTCTTCCACGCCACCATCCGCGAGAACCTGCGGTACGCCAAGCCCGAGGCCACCGACGCCGAGATCGAAGCCGCGTGCGTGGCGGCGAACATCCACCACGTCATCACCGGCTTCGAACGCGGCTACGACACCGTCGTGGGGGAGCGCGGGTATCGCCTCTCCGGCGGTGAGAAGCAGCGGATCGCCATCGCCCGCGTGCTGCTCAAGGACCCGCCCGTGCTGCTGCTCGACGAGGCCACCAGCGCCCTGGACACCGTCTCCGAGCGCGTCGTGCAGGAGGCGCTGGAAGCGGCCTCACGGGGGCGGACGACGCTGTCGATCGCCCACCGCCTCTCGACCGTCGTCGGCGCCGACGCCATCCATGTCGTCGAGAACGGGCGGATCGTCGAATCGGGCACGCACAGCGAACTGCTGGCCCGGGGCGGCCTCTACGCCGAGCTGGCCGCCCAGCAGCTGGCGTCGGCACGCATCGAGGGCATGACCGACCCGGCTCCCGCGCTGCCGCAGCGGCGCGCCGACCGGGCACCCGACGACACCGTCGCCCCCTGAGACGACGGGCGTCTCACCACAGCAGCGCGGCGTCGCGCAGCGGAGCGCTCTCGGGGGAGAGGGGGACCGTCTCGGCATCCGCCCGCGCGATCAGCTCGCGCACGAACTCGCCGAGCGTGCGCCGGTACTGGTCGTCGGGATGGGTGCGGGCCAGTCGGATCAGCGGCGGCACGTCCATGTCGAGCATGAGACGGATGCGCGCCCGCGCCGCCTCGCGGTGACCGGCGGCGTCGAGCACGGCCAGGCCCGACCGCATGGCGGTGAGATACTCGGTCAGCACCGGGCGCTGACCGGTGTGCTGCGTGATCGACGAGCCGTCGGCGCGCTCCCGCCAATGGACGACGACCTCGGGGACGACGTCGAACGCCCGCGCGCGCGTGTACATACGCTGTGCGACGATCTGGTCTTCGTAGAGGTGTCCCTCGGGGAAGCGCAGGTCGTTGCGACGCCAGAACTCGATCCGGCTCACCTTCGACCAGGCGACGATGTTGCCGGTCACCTCAGGGTGGTCGGCCAGGGTCGTCCGCCGGCGCGCGGGGTCGGTCGCCGCGGCGACCCAGGGCTGCACCGGGCCGGGGGAGTATCGGCCGAGCGCATCCGGCCGGAGCCGTACATATGCGCCGACGGCGAAGTCACTGCCGCTGTCGGTGACCGCGTCGGTGAGCACCTCGAGGGCGCGGGGGGTCATGACGTCGTCGGCGTCGAGGAACGCGACCAGCGGTGTCTCGACCAGATCGAGGGCCGCGTTGCGCGCGGCGCCGAGGCCCCGGGGCCGCGGGTGGTGCAGAACGCGGAAGCGGGGGTCGGATGCCGCAGCCCGGTCGAACAGGACGCCGGTGGCGTCGGTCGATCCGTCGTCGACGAGGATCGCGCGCCACCCGGTGAGGGTCTGCTCGAGGAGGGAGGAGATCGCGTCGGCCGCAAAGGCCTGCACGTCACGGCCGGGGATGATGACGGTGACGACGGGGGTGCTCACCCCTCCGATCGTACCGCCGCGACGGCGTCGACGACCGCGCGGACCAGGGGCTGGACCTCCCCGTCGAACCCGTGCGGGAAGGTGACCCGCACGGCGGTCTGCGCGACCTCGGGCGCCACGCCGAGGGCGAGCAGCACGTGGGAGGGGTCGGCGCTGCCGGCCGCGCAGGCCGAGCCGCTCGAGGTGATCACGCCGCGGCGTTCGAGTTCGAGCAGCACGGCCTCCCCGCTGACACCGGCGAACGTGAAGCTCGCGGTGGCCGGCAGGCGGTGCACCGGGTCACCGGTCAGCCGCGCCGACGGGACGGCGGCCAGCACCTGCGCGATGAAGTCGGCACAGCGGGCGCCGACGCGCGCGGCGTCGTCCGTGCGCTCCCGCTCGGCCAGTTCCAGCGCGGTGGCCAGGGCCACGGCGCCGGCCACGTTCTCGGTGCCGCTGCGGCGGTCACGCTCCTGCCCGCCACCGTGCAGCAGGGGCTCGAGCGGGATGCGGCCGCGCACCGCGAGGACGCCGGTGCCCTGCGGCGCGCCGACCTTGTGCCCCGCGACCGACAGGGCGTCGGCGCCGGTGCCCGCCAGCGGCAGCCACCCGGCGGCCTGCACGGCGTCCAGATGCAACGGTACCCGGGCCGCCTGCGCGAGGGATGCCAGCGCAGCGACGTCCTGCACCGTGCCCACCTCGTTGTTCGCGTAGCCCACGGTGATCAGCGCGGTGTCGTCGGTGATCGCGGCGGCCACCGCGGCCGGATCGACGCGGCCACCGGCATCCACCCCCACCTCGGTCACGGTGAACCCGTGCACGCGACGCAGATATTCGCAGGACGCGAGGACCGACTCGTGCTCGACAGGCGTCGTGATCAGGTGTGCCGGGCGGCCGCGGGCGAGGGCGGCGGCGACGGTGATGCCCTTGACGGCGAGGTTGTTGGCCTCGGTGCCGCCCGAGGTGAACACGATGTCACCGGCCCGCATGCCGAACACGGTCGCGACCCGCGCCCGCGCATCGGCGAGCACCGCCGCCGCGTGCTCGCCGACGGTGTGCGTGCTCGACGGGTTGCCGAACCGGGCCAGGTGCGCAGCCATCGCCTCCCGCACCTCGGGACGCACCGGTCCGGTCGCGGCGTTGTCGAGGTACAGCATCAGGCCTCGATGCGCAGGTCGAGCCCCAGGTCGATCGCGCCGGCGGAGTGGGTGAGCGCGCCGACGGAGATGACGTCGACGCCGGTCTCGGCGATGGCGCGGACGGTGTCCAGCGTGACACCGCCGGAGGCCTCCACGGTGGCCCGTCCGTCGATCAGGGCGACACCGGCACGCAGATCGTCCAGGGTGAAGTTGTCGAGCATGATGGTGCCCACCCCGGCGGCCAGCACCGCGGGGATCTGATCGAGCCGGTCGACCTCGACCTCGACGTGGGTCGTGTGCGGCAGCCGGGACAGCGCCGCCTCGAGTGCGAGGGTGACCGACCCGCCGCCGCGGGTGAGCACGGCGAGGTGGTTGTCCTTGGCCATCACGGCGTCGGACAGCGAGTGGCGGTGGTTGTGGCCGCCGCCGCTGCGCACGGCGTGCCGTTCGAACGCCCGCAGGCCGGGGGTCGTCTTGCGGGTGTCCGCGATCCGGGCGGCGGTGTGGGCGACCTCTGCCACGTACATGTTCGTGAGGGTGGCGATGCCGCTCATGCGCTGGACGAAGTTGAGCGCGACCCGCTCGGCCGTGAGGATCGCGCGGGCGGGTCCGGTGACGGTGGCCAGCCGGCTGCCCGGAGTGAACAGCTCGCCGTCCTCGACGTCGACGTGCACCTCGACGGCGGGGTCGGTGAGCGTGAACGCGGCGGCGAAGACCTCCGCGCCGCTGAAGACACCGGTCTGGCGTGCGACGAGGTCGGCGGTGCCGGCGGCCTCGGCCGGGATGAGGTACTCGGCGGTCACATCGCCCCACGGCGCGTCCTCTTCGAGGGCGGCGGCCACGGCGCGGTCGATCTGGGTGCGGGTGAGCATCAGGCGGGAACCTTCCGGTCGACGGTCGGGCTGAGGGGGGTCGGGATCGCGGCGCGGATGCCGAGCGTCACGCCGCCGTGCGGAGCCTGGTCGCTGCGGACATGGGCGCCCACCGAGGCCGGACGGTCCTGCGCGGCGGCGACGAGCGCGGCGCCGACGGCGAGCAGGTTCTCGTCCTCGAACTCGGTCCGCGTGCGCGGTGTGCGCGGCATCGCCTGCCAGCCGGCGAGGGTGTCCGTGGCCCGGGCCAGGCCCGCCGCGTCGCGCACGAGACCCGCGTCCCGCCACAGGATTTCCTGGAGCGCCCGGCGGCTGAACGGCTCGGGGGCTCCTGCGGCCGGCCGGTGCGACCGGCCGGCCGGTGCGAGGGCCACGGGTGCCGGCGTCGTGCGGCCCGATGCGACGTCGGCCGCGATCGTGTCCCCGGCGCGTGCGCCGAAGACCGCGCCTTCCAGCAGCGAGTTGGATGCCAGGCGATTGGCCCCGTGCACGCCGGTGCGGGCCACCTCGCCGACGGCGTAGAGGCCGGGGATGCTCGTGCGGCCGTGCAGATCGGTCACCACGCCGCCCATCAGGTAGTGTGCGGCCGGGGTCACCGGAATCGGCTCGCGCGCCCAGTCGAGCCCGCGCTCGCGTACGGCGGCGTCGATCGTGGGGAAGCGGGCGGCCAGGAACGCGGCGGTCGCCGCCGGGGTCGCGCGCAGCGCGGTGGCGTCGAGGACGACCGGGCGGCCGTCCTGGTCCGCCATGGTCTCGGCGATCGCATG
Source organism: Microbacterium pollutisoli (assembly GCF_053586795.1). Lineage (NCBI taxonomy): Bacteria > Bacillati > Actinomycetota > Actinomycetes > Micrococcales > Microbacteriaceae > Microbacterium > Microbacterium pollutisoli. The sequence continues at coordinate 752,533 of NZ_JBNYWT010000001.1, read as the reverse complement.
GGCGACGACGTCGCGCGGCGCCAGCTCGGCGTCGGGATGCCGGTCGAGCAGGAAGCGCCGCCCGCGCTCGTCACGCAGCACCGCGCCCTCGCCGCGGACGGCCTCGGACACCAGGAACGCGGCGCCGGCGGCCAGCACGGTGGGGTGGAACTGGAAGAACTCCAGGTCGGCGACCGCGGCCCCGGCACGCAGGGCGGCGGCGACGCCGTCGCCGGTCGCGACGGACGGGTTGGTGGTGTGGGCGTAGAGCTGCCCGGCGCCGCCGGTGGCCAGGACGACGGCATCGGCCGTCAGGACGCGCCGGTGGTGCCCGATCAGCAGATCGACTCCGGTGGCCCGTCCCGCCTCGACGACGAGGTCGACGAGGAACGCGTGCTCGAGCACCTCGACCGCGGTGCCGCGCAGGCGGACGGTGAGCGCCTTCTGGATGGCGGCGCCGGTCGCGTCGCCCCCGGCGTGCAGGATCCGCGGGGCGGAGTGCGCGGCTTCCAGGCCCCGCACCCAGGTGCCGTCCGGCTCCCGGTCGAAGGCGACGCCCAGAGCCACGAGTTCACGGATTCGCGCCGGTCCCTCCTCGGCCAGCACGCGCACCGCCTCCGGGTCGCCCAGCCCGGCGCCGGCGCGCAGCGTGTCGCGGACGTGGTCCTCGACACGGTCGTCGTCGGACATCACCCCCGCGATGCCGCCCTGCGCGAACCGTGTGTTCGTCTGCTCCAGCCCGGCCTTGGTGACCAGGGTCACGCGGCAGCCGGCGGCCGCCGCGTGCAGCGCCGCCGTCAGCCCGGCGATGCCCGAGCCGACCACGGCGACGTGCGCCTGGGTCACGGGCGGGCCGCCAGCATGCGCTCCAGGGCGAGCCGGGCCGGAGCCGCGACATCGTCCGGCACCTGGATGCGGTTGTGCACGGTGCCGGCGACCAGCCCCTCGAGCACCCACGCGAGGTACCCGGGGTGGATGCGGTACATGGTCGAGCAGGGGCAGACGACCGGGTCGAGGCAGAAGATCTCGTGCTGCGGGAACTGGGCCGCCAGCCGCTGCACCAGGTTGATCTCGGTGCCGATCGCGAAGACGGTCGGTTCAGTGGCCGCGGCGATGGCACGACGGATGTAGTCGGTCGACCCCGACTCGTCCGCCGCGTCGACGACGGGCATGGGGCACTCGGGGTGCACGATCACCCGCACACCGGGGTGCGCGGCGCGGGCCTGCTCGATCTGGTCGACGGTGAACCGGCGGTGCACCGAGCAGAATCCGTGCCACAGGATCACCCGGCTGTCGATCAGGGTCTCCGCGTCCGCTCCGCCGAGCGGGCGGCGCGGGTTCCACATCGGCATCCGCTCGAGGGGGACGCCCATCGCCTTGGCCGTGTTCCGGCCCAGGTGCTGGTCGGGGAAGAACAGCACGCGGCGCCCGCGGGCGAAGGCCCATTCCAGCACGGTCCGGGCATTCGACGAGGTGCACACGATGCCGCCGTGCCGCCCGACGAAGCCCTTGATCGCCGCCGACGAGTTCATGTAGGTCACCGGGATCACCGGCACCAGTCCGTCCGCGTCCGGGGTGTCCAGGTCCCCGAAGACGTCGGCAAGCTGCTCCCAGCACTCCTCGACCTCGTCGATCGAGGCCATGTCGGCCATCGAGCATCCGGCGGCGAGGTTGGGGAGGATGACGGCCTGCTCCGGGCGCGAGAGCAGGTCGGCGGTCTCGGCCATGAAGTGCACCCCGCAGAACACGATGGCCTCGGCGTCGGGGTGCTCCAGAGCCGCGTTGGCGAGCTGGAACGAGTCGCCCACGTAGTCGGCGTGGATGACGACCTCCTCGCGCTGGTAGAAGTGGCCGAGCACGACGACCCGGTCGCCGAGGGCGGTCTTGGCCGCGACGATGCGGTCGGCCAGCTCCGCCTCCGACGCCTCGCGGTAGGCGGCCGGCAGCTCGCCCTGGCGGGGTGCGCCGGTGGGGATGACATCGCCCATCGATGAGCCCGGGCCGTACCCGGGCCGGGTGTCGAAGTCCCACGGTCCGGCGGCGAGGTCGGTGGTGCAGGTCGACGCGGTGGAGGCGCCGGCGACGATCGCCTGGATCGCGTGGTCGACCGACGCGTCGCGCAGGGTCGGAGCGGCGAGGTTCTGGGTGGACATGGATGGGCTCCCTTGCTGTGCGGGATCAGCGGACCGAGAGCGGGCCGCGCTCGGCCAGCTCGACGTCCTGGTTGTAGCGGTACAGGCGCGCCGGGCGATGGCTGCCGGTGCGGAAGCTGTCGGTCGGGATGAGCGTGCCCGCGTTCTCGACCTGACGGCGGAAGTTCGCCGGGTCCAGACGCCGGCCCAGGATCGCCTCGTACACCTCGCGCAGCTCCGCCAGGGTGAACTCGTCGGCCAGCAGGCCGTGGGCGATACGGCTGTAGCCCACCTTGTTGCGCAGGCGCCACAGGGCGTAGTCGACGATCAGGTTGTGGTCGAACGCGAGCTGGGGCAGCTCGGCGGCCGCGAACCACGCGACGTTCTCCTGCGCGCCCTCCTGGCTCGAACTCATCTCGTCCTCGCGCACGAGCGCCCAGTAGACGATCGAGACCACCCGGGTCGGGGAGCGGTCGACGTCCCCGAACGCGTACAGCTGCTCGAGGTAGCTGGGAGTCAGCGCCGTCGTCTCGGCCAGCGTCCGCGAGGCCGCGGTCTCGAGGTTCTCGTGCTCGCCCAGCCAGCCGCCGGGCAGCGCCCATTTGCCGTCGTGCGGGTCGCGGGTGCGGCGCACAAGCGGCAGCACCACGGCGGCCTCCCCGGTGCCCGGCAGGCGCCGCAGCCCGAAGATCACCGTCGAGACGGCGACCCGCGTGGGGCCGGTGGCAGGGGACGCATCAGTTCTGGTCATGGTGACAATAACTCCAAGCTCGATCATAGTGTCGTGATGACCCGAAGTGCAACGCGTGTGTCACGGCGCGTCGCCCGGCGCCTAGGCTCGAAGTGAGGATCCGAGGGGAGCACGGGAATGATCGTGGTCGATGTGCTGGCGGTGCTGGTCCTGCTGGCGGCGCTGGTCACCGGCATCCGTCGCGGACTGTTCGCGAGCCTCGGAACGCTCATCGGGCTGGCCGCCGGCGCCGTCGCCGCGTTCTGGCTCACCCCGCTCGTCAACGGATGGGTGCCGGCGCCCGAATGGCGGCCGGTGTCGGTCATCGGCGCGACGGCCGCACTGCTGCTGTGCGGCGCCCTGCTCGGATCGTTCGTCGGCGGCCTGGTCCGCGCCGGTGCCGACCGGCTCCGGCTGCGCGTGATCGAGCGCCTGCTCGGCGGGGTGGCCGGGGTCGTCGTCGCGGCCCTCATCATGGTGCTGATCGCCCCGGCGATCACCGCCGGGGGGATGCCGGTGGTGTCGGCCGCCGTCGCCTCCTCGCGCGTGCTGCAGGCCATCGACGCGGTCGTGCCCGCACCGGTCGAGACCGCGCTGTCGGAGGTGCGCGCCGCGGTGCTCGACGACGGTCTGCCACGGTTGGGCACCTTGCTCACGCCTGGTGCGGTGCAGCCGGCCGCGCCCGTGGCGCTGGACGATCCCGAGGTGACCGCCGCGGCCGCCTCGGTGGCCCGGGTGTCGGGCACAGCGTATGCGTGCGGGCGCAGCATGACCGGCAGCGGCTTCGTCATCGCCGCCGACCGCATCGTGACCAACGCCCACGTCGTGGCCGGCGTCGACCGCCCGGTGGTCGAACTGCCCGGTGTGGGCGCCCGGGAGGGCCGGGTGGTCTACTTCGACCCCATCGACGACATCGCCGTGATCGCCGTGCCCGATCTCGCGGCGGCCGCCCTGCCCCTGGCGGACGGCGACATCGTCGGCAGCACGGGCGTCGTGCTCGGGTACCCTCACGGCGGCCCGTTCACGGGTGCCCCGGCCGTCGTGCTGTCGACGGGGATCGTGCCGGTGCCGGACATCTACGACGAGACGTGGAACGCGCGCGACATCGCCGCCCTGCAGGCCCGGGTGCGTCCCGGCAACTCGGGCGGCCCGCTCGTCACCGACGACGGCGAGGTGGCCGGTCTGGTGTTCGCGCGCGCCGACGGCGACCCCGAGCTCGGCTACGCGATGACCGTCGCGGAGGTGGCCACCATCGCCGAACGCGCCCCCGCCCTGGACGGCGCTGTCACGCCGGGGCGCTGCATAGCGTGATCCGCGGGCCCGGTCGGGCTAGACTCCTGGTGACAACCGAAAACGACCGTCCACCCGTCACGGGAGAACGCCGCCGAGCGCGGCTGCCGTAGGAGCAACCCCTCCCGGAATCTCTCAGGCACCCGTACCGTGACGGCAGGTCACTCTGGAAAGCGGCGCGCAGGCGCCCGCCGACGGGGCAAGCGCGAAGAGGTCGCGCGGAAACTCTCAGGCCGATATGACAGAACGGGAGGAACTCACCACAACGGGCACCGATGCCCGGGAAAGGAGTTCCTCGACATGAGCGAGGCAGAGCACGCCACACCGGGCTCGGCGCCCCCACCGCGCCGCAGCCCCCTGGCGGATGTGCACGAACGGCTCAGCGCGACGTTCACCGACTTCGGCGGCTGGCTCATGCCGGTGCGGTACACGTCGGACCTGGCCGAGCATCACGCGGTACGGCAGGCGGCCGGCCTGTTCGACGTGTCGCACATGGCGCAGTTCTTCGTCGAGGGGCCCGAGGCCGGCCCGTTCCTCGACTACGCGCTGGCCGGCCGGTTGTCGACGCTCGGCACCGGCAAGGCCAAGTACTCGCTGCTGCTGGCCGAATCCGGCGGCATCCTCGACGACGTGATCGTCTACCGGCTCGAGGAGGACCGGTTCCTCGTCATCGCCAACGCCGGCAACAGAGAGACCGTCGCCGCGGCGCTCGCCGAACGCGTCGCCGGTGACGTCGTCGTCGACGACGCCACCGACCGGTTCGCGCTGCTGGCTGTCCAGGGTCCGCAGGCGCGCCTGATCGTCGAGCAGACGGCCGCGATCACCGAGCTCGCCCGGCCGCTCGCCGACCTGCCCTACTACGCGGTCACGCGCGGCCGCTTCGGCCAGGAGCCCCTGCTGATCGCCCGCACCGGCTACACCGGTGAAGACGGTTTCGAGCTGCTGGTGCCCGCCGCCGCCGGGGCGGCGCTGTGGGAGGCGCTGACGACCGCGGGCGCGCCGCACGGACTCGTGCCCGCCGGGCTCGCCGCCCGCGACACGCTGCGCCTGGAGGCCGGCATGCCGCTGTACGGGCACGAGCTGTCGACGGACATCGTGCCGGCACAGGCGGGTCTGTCGCGCATCGTCGCCGCCGACAAGGATTCGTTCGTCGGCCAGGCCGCGCTCGCATCGATCGTGTCGGCGCAGGCGCCGGTGCTGGTCGGTCTCGTCAGCGAGGGGCGGCGCGCCGGGCGGGCGGGCTACGCGGTCCACGACGGCGACGCGCCGGTGGGCACGGTGACCAGCGGTGCGCTCAGCCCGACGCTGGGTCACCCGATCGCGCTGGCCTTCGTGAACCCCGCCGTCGCCGCCGACGGCACCGCACTGACCATCGACGTGCGCGGGACGAGGATCCCCGCGACCGTCACCCCGCTGCCGTTCTACCGGAGGAAGAAATGACCGACCGCAACGCCCTGTCCTACACCGCCGAGCACGAGTGGATCGCCCGTGACGGCGACGAGGCGACCGTCGGCGTCACCGACTACGCCGCCGACCAGCTCGGCGACGTCGTCTACGTCGACCTGCCCGCCGTCGGCCAGGCGGTCACCGCCGGCGAGGTGTGCGGCGAGATCGAGTCGACCAAGTCGGTCGGCGAACTGTACGCCCCCGTGACCGGCACCGTCGCCGCCGTCAACGATGCGGTCGTCGACGACCCGTCGCTGATCAACGCCGACGCCTACGCCGCGTGGCTGATGAAGGTCACCGTCACCGCGGAGCCGCAGGGACTGCTCGACCGTGCCGGCTACGCCGCACTCACGGGCGGCGAGGCGTGACCGCCGGCTTCAGCTCGCGGCACATCGGCACCGACTCGTCCGCCCAGGAGCGGATGCTTCAGGTGCTGGGCCACGCGACGGTCGCCGACCTCGTGCAGCGTGCGGTCCCGGCATCCATTCAGATGTCGCCGACCGACCAGAGCGTCATCCCGCCGGCGGCCACCGAGGCCGAGGCCCTCGCCGAGCTGCGCGAGCTCGCCTCCCAGAATCGGCCGGCCCGCGCCATGATCGGACTGGGCTACTACGACACGATCACCCCTGCGGTCATCACACGCAACGTGTTCGAGAACCCGTCCTGGTACACCGCGTACACGCCGTACCAGCCCGAGATCTCGCAGGGGCGCCTGGAGGCGCTCATCAACTTCCAGACGATGGTGAGCGACCTGACCGGGCTCGACACCGCGAACGCCTCGATGCTCGACGAGGCCACCGCGGTGGTGGAGGGCATGCTGCTGGCGCGCCGCGCGTCGAAGACCGCGTCGGATGTGTTCCTCGTCGACGCGGACGCGCTCCCGCAGACCAAAGCGGTGCTCGCGCACCGGGCGGCCGCGGTGGGCATCGAGCTCGTCGAGGTCGACTTCGCCGGCACGGATGCCGGTGCCCAGGAACAGCCGGACGCCTTCGGTGTGTTCATCCAGTACCCGGGTGCCACCGGCCGCGTGTGGGATCCGTCGGCGGTGATCGCGGCCGTGCACGCGCAGGGAGGGCTCGCGGTCATGGCCGCCGACCTGCTCGCGCTGACCCTGCTGCGCTCACCGGGGGAGCTGGGCGCCGATGTCGCGGTCGGCACGACGCAGCGTTTCGGCGTTCCGATGGGTTTCGGCGGCCCGCACGCCGGCTATATGGCGGTGCGGTCGGGACTCGAGCGCCAGCTGCCGGGGCGGCTGGTCGGCGTGTCGGTGGATGCCGCGGGACAGCCCGCCTACCGGCTCTCGCTGCAGACGCGCGAGCAGCACATCCGGCGGGAGAAGGCCACGAGCAACATCTGCACGGCGCAGGTGCTGCTGGCGGTCATGGCCGCGATGTATGCGGTCTACCACGGGGCCGACGGGCTGCGCGCGATCGCCACGGACGTCGCCGGCAAGGCGGCGCTGCTGGCCCGGTGGCTGGAAGATGCGGGCGCGTCGGTGCTGTGCGACAGCTTCTTCGACACGCTCGTGGTCGCCGTGCCCGGTGACGCCGAGCGCATCGTCGCGCTGGCCCGGAGCCGCGGATTCCAGCTGTGGTTCCGCGACTCGGACTCGGTGGGGATCTCGGTCGACGAGACCACGACCGTCGCCGAGCTGCACGCGCTCGCGCAGGTGTTCGGGGGTCCCGAGAAGCGGGCCTTCGGCTTCGCCGCGGATGAGGGTGGCGTGCGGTTGCCCGAGAACCTGCGCCGCACCGACGAGTACCTCACCCACCCCGTGTTCTCGGCGCACCGGTCCGAGACGGCGATGATGCGCTACCTCAAGCAGCTCGCCGACCGGGACTATGCCCTGGACCGCGGCATGATCCCGCTGGGGTCGTGCACGATGAAGCTGAATGCGGCGACCGAGATGGCCGCCGTGTCGTGGCCCGAGTTCGCGCGCGTGCATCCGTTCGCGCCCGTCGAGGATGTGGCCGGGTACCTGGTCATGATCGAGCAGCTCGAGTCGTGGCTGGCCGAGGTCACCGGGTATGACGCCGTCTCGCTGCAGCCCAACGCGGGATCGCAGGGCGAACTGGCCGGACTGCTCGCGATCCGCGGCTACCACCGGTCGCGGGGCGACGTGCAGCGGGACGTCTGCCTCATCCCGTCGTCGGCACACGGCACCAATGCGGCGTCGGCGGTGCTGGCCGGGATGCGGGTCGTGGTCGTCGCGTGCGACGAGGCCGGAAACGTCGACCTGGCTGACCTGCGGGCCAAGGTCGACGCGCACGCCGAGCGCCTGGCGGCGCTCATGATCACCTACCCGTCGACGCACGGCGTGTACGAGCACGATGTCGTCGACATCACCGCTGCGGTCCACGACGCCGGCGGCCAGGTGTACGTCGACGGCGCGAACCTCAACGCGCTGCTCGGCTATGCGCGGTTCGGCGACCTGGGCGGCGACGTGTCGCACCTCAACCTGCACAAGACGTTCGCGATCCCGCACGGCGGCGGAGGGCCGGGGGTGGGGCCGGTGGCGGCCAAGGCGCACCTGGCACCGTTCCTGCCCGCGCACCCGCTCGCGCAGCGCGCCGAGCACGCCGGCGGGTATGTGTTCGACGGCGGGCCGGTGTCGGCGGCGCCGTACGGCTCGGCATCCATCCTGCCCATCTCGTGGGCGTACGTGCGCATGATGGGCGCCGAGGGGCTGCGGCAGGCGACCGGTGCCGCGGTGCTGGCTGCCAACTACATCGCGGCGCGGCTGCGGGACCACTATCCCGTGCTGTACGCGGGGGAGGGCGGCCTCGTGGCCCACGAGTGCATCCTCGACCTGCGGCCGCTGAAGGAGCGCACCGGCATCACGGTCGACGACGTGGCCAAGCGGCTCATCGACTATGGATTCCACGCGCCGACGATGTCGTTCCCGGTCGTGGGCACCCTCATGGTGGAGCCGACCGAGTCGGAGGACCTCAACGAGCTCGACCGGTTCGTCGAAGCGATGATCGCGATCCGCGCCGAGGCCGAGGCGGTCGCTGCGGGGGAGTGGCCGGCCGACGACAACCCGCTCGCCAACGCGCCGCACACCGCGCAGGCCGCGGTCGCGAGCGAGTGGACGCACCCGTACTCCCGGGAGGTCGCGGTGTACCCGGTGCGCGGGCTCGTGCGCGCCAAGTACTGGCCGCCGGTGCGGCGCATCGACAACGCCTACGGCGACCGCAACCTCGTGTGCGCCTGCCCGCCGATCGAAGCCTTCGCCTGACGTCCGGTGCCGGCGAGGGTCAGGATGCCGGGGCGAACAGTCCCGGCATCCAGGCGGCGGCGAGTGGGTAGCCGATGAAGGCGACGATGTCGATCAGGGTATGGGCGACCACGAGGGGCATGACCCGCCCCCACCGCTGGTAGACCCAGCCGAACACGACACCCATCGCGAAGTTGCCGACGAGGGGGCCGAAGCCCTGGTAGCCGTGGTAGGCCGCACGCAGGGCGGCGGAGGCCAGGATGATCGTCCACGGGCCCCAGCCCAGACGACGCAGCCGGTCGAACAGGTAGCCGATCATGATGACCTCTTCGGTCAGTCCCGCCCGCAGCGCCGCCAGCAGCAGCAGCGGGATCGTCCACCACGTGCCGGCCAGCGGTGAGGCGTCGACCTGCACGGTGATGCCCAGGGCCCGCCCGCCCGCGTAGAGCGCGAGTCCGGGTACTCCGATGACCAGGACCAGCAGGATGCCGGCGCCCAGATCGCGACCGAAGACGCGGAAATCCAGACCGATCCGCCGGAAGGCGTTGCGGCCCGGCTCCCACAGCAGGTAGACCGCCAGTGCGACCGGCGCCAGGGCGAACAGCTGCGACAGGAACTGGTTCAGCACCTCCCAGAACTGCTCGGCCGCGGCACCGGGGTTCAGCGACGTGGACTGGTCGCCCAGCGGCGTCTCGCGGGTGAGCGCCCGCACCAGGGACAGCACAGAATATACGGCCGACCGCCCCACCGACAGTGCCAGCACGATGCTGATCTCCCACCACAGTCGGGTGCGTCGGCGAGCCTGCTCGGCGGGGTCGGCGTCGAAGGCGTGATCGGGGCTCACCTTGTCAGAGTGTCACATCGAAGGCGGTTTGAGTTAAGGCTCTGTAACGTTTTGGGCAGTTGTTTTGGTCGACTCGGCAGTGATGCCTATTGTGTTCCTATCCGTGCCGCCGGGGGCTGATGTCCGCGGCAGGCACATCAACCTGCACAGGAGGAATCAGCGTGTCTCAGAGGACATGGCGCAATCGCGCCCTCGGGCTCGTCGCCGGTGTGGGGGTTACCACCCTCGCACTCGCCGGCTGCTCGACCACCCCGGAAACGAACGAGCCTGACGAGGGCGACGTCGTTGCCGCGACCGTCACCATCGCCGAGGTCAACGAGTTCACCAGCACCAACGCGATCAGCGCGACGGGTAACCTCGACATCAACGGCAAGGTCAACTACCTGACCCGCGCCGGCTTCTACTACGTCAACGACTCCTACGAGATCGTCCCCGACGAGTCGTTCGGCACGATGGAGATCGTCTCCGAAGACCCGCTCCAGGTGAAGTACACCCTCAACGAGGGCCTCGTCTGGTCGGACGGCGACGCGATCGACACCGACGACCTCGTCCTCGGCTGGGCTGTGAGCTCGGGCATCTTCGACGACGCGTCCTTCGACGCCGAAGGCAACGTCACCGAAGGCACGCAGTACTTCCAGTACGCCGGCAGCACCGAGGGCCTGAAGACCTCGACGATCACCGAGGTCAGCGACGACAAGCTCTCGCTCGTGCTCGAGTACGACCAGCCCTTCGTGGACTGGAACCTCAACGGCCTCATCGACCAGCCGATCCATGTGCTGGCCGAGAAGGCGGGCGTCGAGATCGCCGACCTCGTCGACACGATCCTCACCAGCCCCCGTGGCGACGCCGAGAACCCGGCGCCCGTCAACGAGACGCTGAAGGCCGCGGCCGACTTCTGGAACACCGGCTTCGACATGACGTCGCTGCCCGAGGACGAGTCGCTGTACCTGTCGAGCGGCCCGTTCATCATCGAGTCGTGGGAGCCGTCGCAGTCGATGACGCTCACCCTGAACGAGAGCTACCAGGGCGACCTCAAGCCGCAGTTCAGCGAGATGGTCATCCGCTTCATCGGTGACTCGCAGGCGCAGGTCACGGCCCTCCAGAACGGCGAGGTCGACCTGATCGTCCCGCAGGCCAGCGGCGACGTGCTCACCGCGCTCGAGGGCATCGACGGCATCCAGGTGCTTCAGGGCGACGAGCTGTCGTACGACCACATCGACCTCACCTTCGCCGGCGTGTTCGCCGACCAGAACGTGCGTGAGGCGTTCCTGAAGACGATCCCGCGTCAGCAGATCGTCGACACGCTGATCAAGCCGGTCAACCCGGCCGCCGAGGTGCTGAACTCGCAGCTGTTCATCCCCGCGCAGCCGGCCTACGCCGACGCGATCGCGAACAACGGCTCGGACGCCTACGCCGAGGTCGACATCGAGGGCGCCAAGGAGCTGCTCGCCGGTGCCACCCCGACCGTGCGCCTGATGTACAACATCAACAACCCGAACCGCGTCAACGCGTTCGAGGCCATCCAGGCTTCGGCTGCTGAGGCCGGTATCACCGTCGAGGACGTGGGTCGTGAGGACTGGGGCTCGCAGCTGGGCTCCGACATCTACGACGCCGTGATCTTCGGCTGGGCCTCGCCCGGTGTCGGCAACGGCACCATCCCGCAGATCTTCGCGAGCTTCGGTGGTAGCAACTTCAACAAGTACGCCAACGACCGCGTCGACGAGATCGCGCGCACCATCCCGGTCACCCTCGACCCCGAGGAGATCGACGCGCTGACGATCGAGGCGGACGGCGAGCTGTTCGCGGACGGCTACGGCCTGCCGCTGTTCCAGAGCGCGGGCCTGGAGGCCCACACCGACCGTGTCCAGGGCATCACCTACATGGGCAACCAGACCGGTCCGATCTGGAACTTCTGGGAGTGGACGGTCTCCGAGTAATCGGCTGACCGCCTGACGTACGACGCAGGGGCGTCGGGTCTCGTAACCCGGCGCCCCATGCGCGTGCAGACCGTCCACCGGCAGCCTGCCGACGCGCGGAATCACGAGTTCCCCCCGGCACGCCTGCTACGTTCTCTGCATGAAGGGCCAACCCCGTGCTTAGCTTCATCCTTCGACGCATCGGCGTATCGATCCTGATCTTGATCGCCGCGTCGTTCCTCATGTACGGCATGGTCGCCATCGCCCGCGACCCACTTGAAGACCTCTACGCGTCGAACAGTCCCAACCGGGACCAGCTCATCCAGCAGCGGGTCGAATGGCTCGGTCTGAACCAGCCCATCCCGGTGCGCTGGTTCAACTGGTTCGTCGGTGCGGCCCGCTGTGTCGTCCCGTTCGCCGGCTGCGACCTCGGCGTCACCATCCAGAACCAGCCGGTCACCATCCTCCTCGGCCGCGCCATGGGCGCGACCCTCCAGCTGGTCACCGCCTCGACGCTCCTCGCGATCGTCCTGGGCATCATCGTCGGCATCGTCTCCGCGCTGCGCCAGTACAGCGCCATCGACTACACGTTCACCTTCGCGAGCTTCCTCTTCTACTCGCTCCCGTCGTTCGTCATGGCGGTTCTGCTGAAGGTGTTCGTCGCCCTCACCTTCAACGACTGGCTCGCCGAACCCGTCTTCACCTGGCCGTTCATCATCGTCGCATCACTGCTGATGGGCGTCTTCCTGCAGGCCATGGTGGGCGGGCCCCGCACGCGCCGGCTCATCACCTTCGCCGCCGGCACCGTCGCGACGATCGTCATCCTCTACTTCATGAGCGTGACCGCGTGGTTCCTCGACCCGGCCCTGGGCCCGGTCGTCGCGCCGCTGCTGATCGCCGCATTCGCCGCCGCGATGGTCGTCATGATCGCCGGCGCCCGCGCCCGCTACGCCTGGCGCACGGCGGGTGCCACGGCGATCGTCGTCATCATCTGCTACTTCGCGCTGCAGCCCGTGCTGGCCGCATGGGGCGGCTGGGGCGCCGTCGGCCTGTTCGTCTTCGCGCTCGTCGTGGGTCTGGTGGCCGGCTGGCTGCTCGGCGAGTACGACAAGGGGCAGGCGATGCGCATCGGCGCGCTCAGCGGTCTGCTGGGCGCGGGCGTGATCGTGCTCGACCAGTTCATGCAGCACTGGAACTCCTACGTGCGCCACCCGCGTGTGCGCGGGCGCCCGATCGCGACCGTCGGCGCCGAGACGCCGAACCTTGGCGGCGATTTCTGGATCTCGGGGATCGACTCGTTCACCCACCTGCTGCTGCCCACCATCAGCCTCATGCTCATCTCGTTCGCCGGCTACACGCGGTACGCGCGTGGCGGGATGCTGGAGACCCTCAACCAGGACTACATCCGCACCGCGCGGGCCAAGGGTCTGCCCGAGCGGACGGTCGTCGTGCGTCACGCGCTGCGCAACTCGCTGATCCCCATCACGACCATCGTCGCCGCCGATGTGGGCGCGCTGATCGGTGGTGCGATCATCACCGAGCGCATCTTCGCCTTCAGCGGCATGGGCGCGCTGTTCGACTCCGGCCTCAAACGGGGTGACCCCAATCCGGTCATGGCGTACTTCATCGTCATCGCGATCTTCGCGATCACGTTCAACTTCCTGGCCGACCTTGCGTATTCCGCCATCGATCCGAGAGTGAGGGTCAAGTGATGGCACTTCCCACTGAACGCGGCCACGCCGGAGAAGAGGCGCCGAAGGCCCACGTCGTCACGTCGGACGAACGCGGTATCAGCCAGGGCCGCCTGACGCTGCGCCGGTTCCTGGCACACAAACCCGCCGTCATCAGCGCGATCCTGTTCATACTCATCGTGGCCTTCGCCGTGAGCGCCACCGGCATCGGATCGTGGGCGGGCTGGTGGAAGTGGAACCACACCCAGCTGCTCCCGCCGGTGGAGGGCGGGCGTCCGACGCTGACCCTGTTCCCGTTCTCGCTCGGCGAGCACCCGTTCGGTCAGAACACCGTCGGCAAGGACTACTTCGCGATGGTGATGCGCGGTCTGGTCAACTCGTCCTACATCATGTTCGTGATCGGCCTGCTGGCATCCTTCATCGGCGTCGTGATCGGCGCCGTGGCCGGCTACTACCGCGGCTGGGTGGATGCCGTGCTGATGCGCCTGACCGATGTCGTCATCGTCATCCCGATCATCGTGATCGGCGCCGTCGTCGGTTCTGCCGCGGGCGGATTCGGTCCGGTCGTGCTGGCCATCTTCCTCGGCTTCTTCGCCTGGACGGGTGTCGCCCGTCTGGTGCGCGCCGAGTTCCTGAGCCTGCGCGAGCGGGAGTTCGTCGAAGCGGCCCGGGTGGCCGGTGCCTCGGACGCGCGGATCATCTTCAAGCACATCCTGCCCAACGCCATCGGCGTCGTCATCGTGTCGACGACCCTGCTGATCGCCGCCGCGGTGATCCTCGAGACGTCGCTGTCGTTCCTCGGCTACGGCGTGCGGCCGCCGGACGTGTCCCTGGGCCTGCTCATCGCGGACAACGAAGCGGCGTTCCAGACCCGCCCCTGGCTGTTCTGGTGGCCCGCGTCGCTGATCGTGCTGCTGTCGCTGCTGGTCAACTTCGTCGGCGACGGTCTGCGCGACGCGTTCGACCCGCGGCAGAAGCGCATCGTGTTCCGGCGGGTGAAGGAGCTGCCCGAGGACGCGGCGGTGGTGACGGACGGCGCCGCAGCGGAGGAAGACGCGAAGGCGCAGCCGTGATCGACCAGCGGGTTTCACGCCGTGGCGATCATCACCCAGATGGTCGCGACGATCAGCGCGACGGCCAGCGCCGGCAGGACGGGTTCCCAGTGGCGGCGCACCGCCGTGCTGCCGGCCACCCCGAGCTCGATCTGACCGCTTTCGCGTCGCCGCGCCCACTGTTCACGCACCACGACGGCCGCGTTGCCCGAGTCGGAGCCGACCAGGTCGCTGTTGCGCACCTCTTGGCCGGCCGCACGTGCCTCGCGCCGCGCGGCGCGGGCGTTCGAGCCCAACGCCGACAGCAGACCCGGCGCGGGAGCCGACCAGGCGACGAAATCGCCGGCCGGGGTGCGCAGCGTCAGAGCGCGGCGCGTATCCACGTGCACGAGCGCCTCCCAGGGCACCAGCACCTGGTGGGTCACGTTCTGCAGTCGGACTCCGGCATCCACGACTTCCACACAGGGGCGCCACAGCGCCACCCAGGCGAGCACGCTCGTCGCGGCGGCGGCCGGATACAGCCACAGTTGGCGCGCGTCGCCGCCGACCAGAGCCGCCAACACGGTGCAGCCGGCGACCACCCACAGCACGACAGCCATGACACGGTTGAAAGTGGACGTGACACGGACCGGCTCGCTCATGACTCCATTCTCTCGCGCACGCACACCAGGACGATTCGATGACTGATCACAACACCGTCGGCACGGCCGGCTCCGCACCCCTCCTGCAGGTCGAGGGCCTGTCGGTCGATTTCGCGGTCGACAACTACTGGGTGCCGGCCGCCAAGCAACTGGCCTACACGGTCGAGCGCGGCAAGGCGCTCGCGATCGTGGGGGAGTCGGGATCGGGCAAGAGCGCCAGCTCGATGGCGATGCTGGGACTGCTGCCCAAGAACGCGCGCGTGCGCGGCAGCGTGAAGCTCGATGGCGAAGAGATCCTCCACACCGACGCCGACCGCCTGCGGCGCATCCGCGGTGCCGAGATCGCGGTGATCTTCCAGGAGCCGATGACGGCACTGAACCCGGTGCTGACGATCGGCTTCCAGATCGTCGAGACGCTGCGCACCCACTTCGGCATGTCCCCCAGCGAAGCCAAGGAACGCGCTCTCGAGCTGCTCGGCATGGTCGAGCTGCCCGACCCCCAGAAGGCGTTCGACTCCTACCCGCACCAGCTGTCGGGCGGCCAGCGGCAGCGCGCCATGATCGCGCAGTCGATCTCGTGCGACCCGAAGCTGCTGATCGCCGATGAGCCCACCACCGCGTTGGACGTCACCGTGCAGGCCGAGATCCTCGACCTCATGCGCGACCTGCGGCATCGCCTCGACTCCGCGATCCTCATCATCACCCACGACATGGGTGTGGTCGCGGACATCGCCGACGACATCGTCGTGATGCGCCGCGGCGAGATCGTCGAGCGCGGTTCCGTGCACGACATCTTCGGATCCCCGCAGCACCCCTACACGCAGGAGCTACTGGGCGCGGTGCCGCGCATCGGTGACGGCGCCGAGGAGACTATCGACACGACGGCCGCGCTGGCCGGCGACACGACCGAGATCCGTCTGGCCGAAGTGGCGGCGCGACGCGACGAGCAGCGCCGACAGGGTCTGGGCGACCCGGTGCTGCGGTTCGACGATGTCGCCATCGAATACCCCAAGCGCGGACGGGTCCCGGCGTTCCGGGCCGTGGAGCACGCGTCGTTCAGCATCTACCCGGGCGAGGTGACGGGTCTGGTCGGCGAGTCCGGCTCGGGCAAGACGACCGTCGGCCGGGCTGCGATCGGGCTGCTGCCCATCGCGGAGGGCACGGCCGAGGTGGTCGGTATCGACATCTCCAACGCGAACCGGGCGACCCTGCGGCGCGTGCACAAGGACGTCGGCATCGTGTTCCAGGACCCGTCGTCATCGCTGAACCCGCGGCTGCCCATCGGCCAGTCGATCGGCGAGCCGATGCTGCTGGCCAAGGTCGCCAAGGGGCGGGAGCTCGACACACGCGTCGAGCAGCTCCTCGACGCGGTCGAACTGCCGCGCGCGTACCGCAACCGCTACCCGCACGAGCTGTCCGGCGGCCAGAAGCAGCGCGTGGGCATCGCGCGCGCCCTGTCGCTGCAGCCGAAGCTGCTCATCGCCGACGAGCCGACCTCCGCGCTGGATGTCTCGGTGCAGGCCACCGTCCTCGAGCTGCTGCGACAGCTGCAGGCCGACCTCGGCTTCGCATGCCTTTTCGTCAGCCACGACCTCGCCGTCGTCGACTCGCTCGCCGACCGCATCATCGTGATGAGCAAGGGGCGCATCGTCGAGCAGGGCGCGACCGGGAAGATCCTGCGCGCGCCGAGCGAGGCGTACACCAAGCGGCTCATCGCCGCCATCCCGGTGCCCGACCCCGAGGAGCAGCGTCAGCGCCGCGAGGCGCGGGCCGCTCTGCTGCGCGAGGAGTCCGCCTGACCCGGAGACGGAGCGCCGGGTCCGCCTGACAGCGACGACGCCGTCGAACGCGGGCGTGAAGCGGGCACCCAGTCACGCCCTTGTAGTATGGAACGTCGGCATCCCGGCGCACCCCATCTACTTAGGACACCTTCATGGCGCACGCCCTCCGCCCGGACCTCCGCAATGTCGCGATCGTCGCGCACGTCGACCACGGCAAGACCACGCTCGTGGATGCCATGCTGCGGCAGACCGGATCGTTCGGCGAACACGCGCACGTCGAAGAGCGCGCGATGGACTCGAACGACCTCGAGCGCGAAAAGGGCATCACGATCCTCGCCAAGAACACGGCGATCACCTACAACGGCATCCACTCCGACGTCCCGGTGACGATCAACGTGATCGACACCCCGGGCCACGCCGACTTCGGCGGTGAGGTCGAGCGCGGCCTGTCGATGGTCGACGGTGTGGTGCTGCTGGTCGACTCCAGCGAGGGCCCGCTGCCGCAGACGCGCTTCGTGCTGCGCAAGGCGCTCGAGGCCAAGCTGCCCGTCATCCTGCTGGTGAACAAGACCGACCGTCCCGACGCGCGCATCGCGGAGGTCGAGGAAGAAGCCCACGACCTGCTGCTGGGTCTGGCGTCGGACCTCGTCGACGACGTGCCCGACCTCGACGTCGACGCCCTCCTGGACGTCCCCGTCGTGTACGCCTCGGGCCGTGCGGGCGCCGCCAGCCGGAACCGCCCGGAGAACGGTTCGCTGCCCGACAACGACGATCTCGAGCCGCTGTTCGCCGCGATCCTCGAGCATGTGCCCGCCCCGTCGTACGACGACGAGGCCCCGCTGCAGGCGTGGGTGACCAACCTCGACTCCAGCCCGTTCCTGGGCCGCCTCGCGCTGCTGCGCGTGTTCAACGGCACCCTGAAGAAGGGGCAGACCGTCGCGTGGGTGCGTCACGACGGCACGCACGCCAACGCCCGCATCACCGAGCTGCTCAAGACCCGGGCGCTCGAGCGGTACCCGGCCGAGTCGGCGGGCCCGGGCGACATCGTCGCCATCGCCGGCATCGAGGAGATCACGATCGGCGAGACGATCGCCGACCCCGACGACATCCGTCCGCTGCCGGCCATACACGTCGACGACCCCGCGATCTCGATGACCATCGGCACGAACACCTCGCCGCTGGTGGGCAAGGTCAAGGGCCACAAGCTGACCGCGCGCATGGTCAAGGACCGCCTCGACCGCGAACTCATCGGCAACGTGTCCCTCAAGGTGCTCGACATCGGCCGTCCCGACGCGTGGGAGGTGCAGGGGCGCGGCGAGCTGGCCCTCGCGATCCTCGTCGAGAACATGCGCCGCGAGGGCTTCGAGCTCACCGTCGGCAAGCCGCAGGTGGTCACCAAGCAGATCGACGGCAAGGTACACGAGCCGTTCGAGCACCTGACCGTGGACGCCCCCGAGGAGTACCTCGGCGCAATCACCCAGCTGCTGGCGGCGCGCAAGGGCCGCATGGAGACCATGACCAACCACGGCACCGGCTGGGTGCGCATGGAGTTCGTCGTCCCGTCGCGCGGGCTCATCGGGTTCCGCACCGAGTTCCTCACCACCACCCGCGGCACCGGCATCGCCAACGCCATATCGCACGGCTACGAGCCGTGGGCCGGGCACATCATGACCCGCCAGAACGGCTCGATCGTCGCCGACCGGGCCGGGGTGGTGACGCCGTTCGCGATCATCGCGCTGCAGGAGCGCATGAGCTTCTTCGTGCAGCCGGGTGAAGAGGTCTACGAGGGCATGGTCATCGGTGAGAACTCGCGCAGCGACGACATGGACGTGAACATCACCAAGGAGAAGAAGCTCACCAACATGCGCTCCTCCACGGCCGACACGTTCGAGTCGATGACCCCGCCGCGGCAGCTGTCGCTCGAGGAGAGCCTCGAGTTCGCGCGCGACGACGAATGCGTCGAGGTCACGCCGGAGAAGGTGCGCATCCGCAAGGTCGTCCTCGACGCGACCGAGCGGGGACGTGCGGCAGCCCGCCTGAAGCGCCAGGACGCGAACGCCTGAGCCCGTTGCGGCACCCCGGGTGACTGCCTGGCGGGCGGGATGCCGGGGCGGTGACGGGCCAGGGTGCCGGGCACCGGCATCCTTATCGTGCCGGCACAGGCCCACCGACGGATAGCATCGAGCGGTGGGTCACGAACGCGAACACGTGCGCCGAGCCTGGCGGGACGGCATCGGTGTCGCGGTGGCCACCAGTGCCTACGGCGTGTCGTTCGGCGCGCTGGCGGTCGCCTCGGGACTCGACGTCTGGCAGACCTGCGTGCTGAGCCTGCTGATGTTCACCGGCGGTTCGCAGTTCGCGTTCGTCGGCGTCATCGGCGCGGGTGGCCTGCCCGCGGCGCCGGCGGCCATCGCCTCGGCGGGCCTTCTGGGTGCGCGGAACGTGGCGTACGGGCTGCGGATGTCCCCGGTGATCGGCGGCGGATTCTGGCGGCGCGCGGCGGCCGCGCACTTCACGATCGACGAGTCCACCGCGGTGTCGCTGGCCCAGCAGACGCCGCGCGCGCGGCAGGCGGGGTTCTGGGTGACCGGCATCGGCATCTACCTGGGCTGGAACCTGTCGACCCTCGCCGGTGCGCTGCTGGGCGACGTGCTCGGCGACCCGCGCGCCTACGGACTCGACGCCGCCGCGGCCGCCGCCTTCCTCGCGTTGCTGTGGCCCCGCCTGCGCCGCCGCCAGGCGATCGCAGTGGGCATCGCCGCGGCCGTGGTGGCCACGGTGCTGACCCCGTCGCTCATGCCCGGCATCCCGGTGCTCCTGGCCGCGGTCGTGGCCATCGCGGTGGGGTGGACGAACTGGCTCGGCGACCGTGACGCCGCGCCGGAAGAACCCGACGACGTCCCCGAACGGGAAGGGCTGCCATGACGCTGTGGAACGCCGTCCTGGTCGCGGCACTGGTGTGTGTCGCGCTCAAGACGCTGGGCTACCTCATCCCGCCGCGCTGGTTCGAGGCCCCGGCGCCCTCGCGCATCACCGATCTGCTGACCGTCGCGCTGCTGGCCGCGCTGGTCGCGGTGCAGACGCTCGGGGTGGGGCAGGCGATCGTGGTGGATGCCCGGGTGCCGGCCCTGCTGGCGGCGGCGGGCCTGCTGATGCTGCGGGCTCCGTTCCTGGTCGTGGTCGTCGCCGCCGCGGTGGTCGCGGCCCTGCTGCGGCTGTGGGGCTGGGCCGCCTGACCCGGGAGCCCGTGCGACTCAGGGTCCGGCCTAGACTTGCGGGGTGAAGTTCACATGGGCGCGGGTGGCGACCTGGGTGGTCGCCGCCGTCATCGGCGCGGTGTTCGGCGTCGCCGGCACCATCGGGCAGAGCGCGCGCTGGGGGTGGTTCCCCGTCGGGCTGATCATCGCCGTGATCGGGGCTGCGGCGCTCGTGCTCGCGGTGCGCCTGCTGACCGCGGATCGCTGGGCCGCGCTGGCCACCGGCGCCGGCGCCGTGATCACGAGTCTGGTCTTCTCCGGCGAGGGGCCCGGCGGTTCGGTGCTCGTGCCCGCGCCGGCCGACGGCGAGGTGTCGACGGGCCTGGTCTGGACCCTCGCGCTGCCGGTGATCGTGGCGCTGATCGTGACGTGGCCTTCGGCCACGGCGCGGCCGGTCGCGTCCGACGCCTTCGCCACGAACTAGACTTGACGCTGTGACGTATGTGATCGCCCTGCCGTGCGTCGACGTGAAGGACCGCGCCTGCGTCGACGAATGCCCCGTGGACTGCATCTACGAGGGGGAGCGATCGCTCTACATCCACCCGGACGAATGCGTCGACTGCGGCGCGTGCGAGCCGGTGTGTCCCGTCGAGGCCATTTACTACGAGGACGACCTGCCCGACGAGTGGCAGGACTACTACACCGCCAACGTCGAGTTCTTCGACGACCTGGGCTCGCCCGGCGGCGCGGCCAAGATCGGCGTCATCAAGAAGGACCACCCGGTCATCGCCGCCCTCCCGCCGCAGGCCCCGTAGATGCCCGTCCGCGATCTGGCCGACTACCCGTGGGACGCCGTCGCCCCGTACGCGCAGAAGGCGCGCAGCCACCCCGGCGGCATCGTCGACCTGTCGATCGGCTCGCCCGTCGACCCGACCCCGGAGCTGATCGCCGCCGCGCTGCGTGAGGCCACCGACGCGCACTCCTACCCGCAGACGGCCGGCACCCCCGCGCTGCGCGAGGCCATCGCCGGCTGGTACGCCCGGCGCCGCGGCGTGCCCGGACTGGGCGTCGACCAGGTCCTGCCGACCGTCGGGTCGAAAGAGCTCGTCGCACTCCTGCCGCTGCTGCTGGACATCGGCGCCGGCGACACCGTCGTGCACCCCCGTGCCGCCTACCCGACCTACGAGGTGGGGGCGCGGCTGGTCGGGGCCACCCCTCTGGCCGCGGACGACCCGGCGCAGTGGCCGGCGGGTACCCGCCTGGTGTGGCTGAACTCACCCGGAAACCCCGATGGGCGCGTGCTCGGTGTGGACGAACTGCGCGCCGCCGTGGCCCGGGCGCGCGAGCTCGGCGCCGTGATCGCCGGAGACGAATGCTACGCCGAGCTGGGGTGGGACGGTCCGTGGGCGGATGCGGCAGTGCCCAGCCTGCTCGACCCTCGTGTCACCGGCGGTGACGACACCGGCATCCTCTCGGTGTACTCGCTGAGCAAGCAGTCGAACCTCGCGGGGTACCGTGCCGCGTTCCTCGCGGGGGACCGGGCCCTCGTGGCGCGGCTGCTGACCGCGCGGAAGCACCTCGGGCTCATGCTTCCCGCTCCCGTGCAGGCGGCCATGATCGTCGCGCTGGGCGATGACGAGCATGTGCGGGTGCAGAAGGAGCGCTACCGCGCCCGCCGGGAGGTGCTGCGTCCCGCGCTGGAGGCCGCCGGGCTGCGCATCGACCACAGCGAGGGCGGCCTGTACCTGTGGGCGACGGCCGGAGAGGACGCGTGGATGACCATGGACCGGATGGCCGATCTCGGCATCCTCGCCGGTCCCGGCCACTTCTACGGCGCGCACTTCCCGCAGCACGTGCGCTTCTCGCTCACCGCGACCGATGAGCGGATCGGCGAGGCCGCCCGACGCCTGCGCGATTCGTAGGACACCCACTACGGATTCGCGGATCCTTTGGCGGGGTCAGGAGTAGGCCTCATCGGCGGATAGGCTGTATCGAGCGCGTACCGCACGGCAAGGAGGCTTCGTGAGCAACCCCGACATCCCTCAGACCGCCACCGTCACCATCGGTGGGGCGACAGCGCAGCTGCCGATCCTGGCCGGCACCGAGGGCGTGCCGAGCGTGGACTTCTCGACCTTCACCAAGCAGACCGGGCACACCGCGCTGGACTATGGGTTCGTGAACACGTCCTCGACGAAGTCGAAGATCACCTACATCGACGGCGATGAGGGCATCCTCCGCTACCGCGGGTACCCGATCGAGCAGCTCGCCAAGAACAGCACCTACCTCGAGGTGGCGTGGCTGCTGCTGTACGGTGAGCTGCCCACCGCCGACGAGCTGGCCGAGTTCGACGACCGCATCCGCCGGCACACGCTGTTGCACGAAGACCTCAAGCACTTCTTCTCGGCCCTGCCGCACACCGCGCACCCGATGTCGGTGCTCTCCAGCGCCACCGCCGCGCTGTCGACCTATTACGAGAACCAGTCCGACCCCGGCAACCCCGAGCACGTCGAGCTGAACACCATCCGCCTGCTCGCGAAGCTCCCGGTCATCGCGGCCTACGCGCACAAGAAGAGCGTCGGACACGCGTTCCTGTACCCCGACAACTCGCTGAGCTTCGTCGACAACTTCCTCAAGCTCAACTTCGGCGTGCACAGCGAGCCGTACGAGATCAACCCCGTCATGTCGCGGGCGCTCGAGCGGCTGCTGATCCTGCACGAAGACCACGAGCAGAACGCCTCCACCTCGACCGTGCGACTGGTCGGCTCCACCGGCGCCAACCAGTTCTCGTCGATCTCGGCCGGCATCAACGCGCTGTACGGTCCGCTGCACGGCGGGGCCAACGAGGCCGTCCTCGACATGCTCGCGCGCATCCGCGACTCGGGTGAGAGCGTCGAGCGCTTCGTCGAGCGCGTCAAGAACAAGGAAGACGGCGTGAAGCTCATGGGCTTCGGGCACCGCGTCTACAAGAACTACGACCCGCGCGCCAAGCTCGTCAAGGAGTCGGCCGACGAGGTGCTGCGCGAGCTCGGCGTGCACGACCCGCTGCTCGACCTGGCGCAGGAGCTCGAACAGGTCGCCCTCTCGGACGACTACTTCAAGGAGCGCCGGCTCTACCCCAACGTCGACTTCTACACCGGCGTCATCTACAAGGCCATGGGCTTCCCGACGCGCATGTTCACGGTGCTGTTCGCGATCGGACGCCTGCCCGGCTGGCTCGCGCACTGGCGTGAGATGCAGTACGACCCGCAGACGAAGATCGGCCGCCCGCAGCAGCTGTACATCGGCGCGGGCGAGCGCAACTACCCCGGAGCCGTCTGACGCTATACAGTCACGTCATGCACATCGACGTGATCGAGCCCTTCCCGGTCGACCCGGTCGGCCTCGACCCGAGCGTCGGGATGGGCATGCCCCCGGGCTTCGCCGCGCTGTTCGCGTTCATCGTCGTGCTCGTGATCGCCGGCGGTGTGGTGGGGGTCGTGATCAACGTGCGCAAGTATCGGCTGCTGCGTCGTGCCGGTCATGATCCGCTGACCGTGGATGCCGCCATCGCGGCCAAGATCCTCGACAGCGAGCTGCCGCGGGCGGGCACCGCGCCGGCGGACCCGGCACTCCCGCGCACGGTCGAGGAGCGCCTGGCCGAGATCGACGACCTGCACACGCGCGGTGTCATCTCCGCCGACGAGCGCGCCGCCGCTCGCGCCGCGATCCTCGCCGGCTGACCGCCGCGCGCCCGCGCGGGCGGGTCAGGCGTGCAGGGCCTCGTTGAGGGTGACGCCGATGCCGGCGCGGCGCACGGCTTCGACCGCGCCGGTGAGCGAGTTGCGGCGCAGCAGCAGGCCGTCACGGCCGGACAGCTCGGCGCCCTTCACGACCGGCCGGGAGCCGTCGTGGCGCGGCTCGGCGTCGGCCAGCACGATCTTGGTGCCCGCCGTGACATACAGCCCCGCCTCGACGATGCAGTCGTCGCCGAGCGAGATGCCGATGCCCGCGTTGGCGCCCAGCAGCGTCCGCGCCCCGATCGACACCCGGTGCGACCCGCCGCCGGACAGGGTCCCCATGATCGATGCGCCCCCGCCGATGTCGCTGCCGTCACCGACGACCACGCCCTGCGAGATGCGTCCTTCGACCATCGAGGCGCCGAGGGTGCCGGCGTTGAAGTTGACGAAGCCCTCGTGCATGACGGTCGTGCCCGACGCCAGGTGCGCGCCCAGCCGTACGCGCGCCGCGTCGGCGATGCGCACCCCGGACGGGACGACGTAGTCGGTCAGCCGCGGGAACTTGTCCAGCGAGTGCACCTGGATGCCGGCGCGCTGCAACCGCGGGCGCAGCCGCGTCAGGTCGTCGGGATGCATCGGGCCGGCACTGGTCCACGCCACGATCGGCAGATGCCCGAAGATGCCGTCGAGGTTCACCTGGTTGGGGGCGACGAGGCGGTGCGACAGCGCGTGCAGCCGCAGGTAGGCGTCCGCGGTGCCGGCCGGAGCGGCATCCAGGTCGATCTCGGTCACCACGGTCTGCACGGTCACACCGCGCCGCTCGTCGGGTCCGGTCTCCGCCTCCCACGCCGAGGTGTCGACGTCGTCGGGGGCGGCGCCCGGCACGGGGTCGGGGTACCAGGTGTCCAGCATCGTCCCCGACTCGGTCACTGTGGCAAGGCCGACACCCCATACCCGACGCGTTACGCTCATCCGTCCAGATTATCGGCCGACCGGGGGCGCTCTGCGCCGTCGCTAGACTCGACGGCATGCTCGACCTCACCGCATCGTCCGTCGATCTGACCCGCACCATCTGCGACATCGCGAGCGTCTCCGGCGACGAGAAGGTGCTCGCCGACGCCATCCACGCGGCCGTGACCGCGCTGCCGCACCTGGAGGTGCACCGGGACGGCGACACGATCGTCGCGCGCACGATGCTGGGCCGCGCGCAGCGCGTGGTGATCGCCGGGCACATCGACACCGTGCCGATCAACCGCAACCTGCCCGTCCGCGACATCGAGATCGACGGCGAGCCCTACCTGTGGGGGCGCGGCACCGTCGACATGAAGGCCGGGGTCGCGGTGCAGCTGAAGCTCGCCGCCGAGCTGACCACCCCACGGGCCGACATCACGTGGATGTGGTACGACCATGAAGAGGTGGATGCCGACCTCAACGGGCTGACCCGCTTGGCCGCCCACCGCCCCGACCTGTTCGCCGGCGACTTCGCGATTCTGGGCGAACCGTCCAACGGCCAGGTCGAGGGAGGCTGCAACGGCAACCTCCGGGCGATCGTGCGCACCCACGGGGTGCGGGCGCACAGTGCGCGGGCGTGGATGGGCGAGAACGCCATCCATGCGGCGGCGCCGATCCTGGCCCGCCTCGCCGAGTACCGGCCGCGGGAGATCGAGGTCGAGGGCCTCGTGTACCGGGAGGGGCTGAACGCGGTGCGCATTCGGGGCGGCGTCGCCGGCAACGTGATCCCCGACCTGTGCGAGGTCGAGGTCAACCACCGGTTCGCCCCCAGCCACACCGCGGCCGAAGCCGAGGCGCACGTGCGCAACGTGTTCGAGGGCTTCGAGGTCGAGGTCGTCGACCTGGCCACCGGGGCGCGGCCGGGCCTGGACGCGCCCCTGGCGCGGGAGTTCGTGCAGGCGGTCGGCGCGGTGCCGCAGCCCAAGTACGGCTGGACCGATGTGGCGCGGTTCTCGGCGCTGGGCGTCCCGGCCGTCAACTACGGGCCGGGCGACCCGAGCCTCGCGCACCACGACGAGGAGCGGGTGTCCCACGCGCAGATCACGGCCGTCGAGCGCGGTCTGCGCGCATGGCTGACGGCGGTGTGACGCTGCGCCGGCGCGCCGGCGCCCTGCCGGTCGCCCTGCGCATCGCGATCGTCTACCTCCTGGCCCGCCTGGTGACCTGGGGGTTCCTGATCCTGGCCGCGGCGCTGTCGGGCCCGGCATCCCGGTTCGGCGCCGACGCGACCGTCACCGACCTGCTGATGGGCTGGGACGCGCAGTGGTACTGGTTCATCGCCGAGCACGGCTACCCGACCGAGATCCCCGTCGACGAGGCCGGTGCTGTGCAGCAGAACCAGTGGGCGTTCATGCCGCTGTACCCGGTGCTGGCCCGCATCGTCGGGCTGCCGTTCGGCGGCTTTCCGGCCGGGGCGCTGCTGATCCCGCTGGTGGCCGGGTACCTCGCCTGCCTCGTCCTGCACCGGCTGCTGCGCGACCGGCTCGATGCGACGGCGGCCATGTGGGCGGTCGTGCTGTTCGCGGCGGGGCCGCTCGCCGCGCTGTTCCACATGGGGTACGCCGAATCGCTGTTCCTGCTGTGGCTGTTCCTCGCGCTGCTCTGCCTGCAACGCCGCCGCTTCGGCTGGCTGTATCCGCTCATCCCGCTCATGGGCTACACCCGGCCGGGGGTGCTCGCCTTCGCGCTGCTGCTGGGCCTGTACGGCATCTGGCGCTGGGTGCGGCGCCGCGACGACCCGCTCCCGGGCCGTCACGTCGTCCACGTCCTGGCGCTGGGGGCCATCGGCGTGGTGGTCGGCTTCTCCTGGCAGGTGATCGCCGGGGTCGTCACCGGCGACATGTCGGCCTACCTCGACACCGAGCTGTCCTGGCGCCGCGGCTGGGTGGGAGACGAGGCCGGCGGCTTCGTGCCCTTCGCCGGGTTCGTGCAGGCCGCCGGCATCTGGTTCGGTCTGTGGGGCCTGCCCGAGGCGGCCGGCTATGTCGCGCTGGCGGTGTGCGTGGTGGCGGTGGCGTGGCTGCTGCTGCGCGAACGGCACGTGCGCCGACTCGGCGTGGAGCTGCGCCTGTGGTCCGCCTCGTACCTCGTCTACCTGCTCGCGGTGTTCTTCCCGCAGTCCAGCACCTTCCGACTGCTGCTGCCGCTGGCGCCCGCGTACGGCGCGCTCGCGGCGCCCCGATCGGCATGGTGGCGCGGGGCGATGCTCGTGCTGGGATTAGCTGGCCAATGGTGGTGGATCTACAACATGCTCGCCCTGGGGAACACCTACACCCATATCCCGTGACCGCATGCCGGGGGCCGCGCACACCGGCATCCGGAGGGCGTTTCGGTCTTCGCGTCCCCGTTCCCGCTAAACTTGACAGGTAGTCCTACGAGGAAAAGGAGCCGCAATGGCAGCCATGAAGCCGCGAACGGGAGACGGACCGATGGAGGCCGTGAAGGAGGGGCGCCTGATCATCGTGCGTGTTCCGCTGGAAGGTGGCGGACGTCTCGTGGTCTCGGTCAACGACGAGGAGGCCAAGGAGCTCCACGGCGTCCTGGGCGAAGTCGTCGGCGCAGCCTGAAATACGTACAGGAACGGCCGGTCTTCGGACCGGCCGTTCGTCGTCTCCGGGGACGGTGCTAGCGCGTCTCGGGCGTGGTGGTCGTCAGCTGCAGCAGCCCCTCGCCGGCGATCGACAGCGCGCCCAGCACCGCCGGAGAGGCCTGGGTCTCCTGGATCAGGGACCGGTACGCGCTCGTACGGGCGTCCCGCTTGACCGGGTCGGCCACCGCACCGCCGGCCAGCACCCGGGGGACGAGCACCGTGCCGCCGGCGCGCACCAGGCGCAGGCCGTGCTCGACGTATTCGATGACGCCGTCGGGATCGGCGTCGACCAGCACGATGTCGTACGAGGCCTCGTTCATGCGGGGCAGCACATCGGCGGCCCGTCCCGTGATGAACCGGGCCCGGGCGGGCGGCACCTTCGCGTCCGCGAACGCGGCACGGGCCAGTGCCAGATGCTCGGGCTCCTTGTCGATCGTGGTCAGCGTCGCCCGGGGTGAGCCGTGCAGCAGCCACAGCCCGGAAACCCCACCGCCGGTGCCGATCTCGACGATGTTCAACGCCCCCGTGGCGGCGGCGAGCACCGCGCACTGCGCGCCGATGACGGCGCTGATGGGGTCGGCACCGATCTCGAGCGCATGGGCGCGCGCCCGCCCGATCGCGTCGGGTTCGATCGTCGCCTCGTCCGCGAACCTGCGGATCGCATCGTGTTCGGCCATAGCCTTCAGCCTACGGCGCGCACGGGCGGTCGACGGCGAGGCGCACGGGTAACCTGGACGCATGTTCTTCGGGCTCGACATGGAGAAGCTCCTCCTCATCGCGCTCGTCGCCGCGCTCCTTCTCGGCCCCGAGCGCCTGCCGCGCTACGCGGAGCTGCTCGCCCGGTTCACCGTCCGCACCAAGGAATGGCTGCAGGGCGCCAAGGGGCGTGTGAAAGAGGAGATGGGCGAGGACTTCGACGACGTCGAATGGCGCAAGCTCGACCCCCGGCAGTACGACCCGCGGCGCATCATCCGCGATGCGCTGCTGGACGACACCCCCGTCGCGACCGTCCGCGCCGCCGAGACGGCGGCCACCGTCACCACCGTGGCGACTCCGAGCCCGGCGGTGTCCTTCGACCCGGACCGGCCGGTGCCGTTCGACTCCGAGGCGACCTGACCGCACTCAGGCGCGGCTGACCGGCAGCGACCGTCCCGCGCGGGACCGGCCCGTCGTCAGCAGCCGGTCGGCGACCTGTTCGAGAGCGCGCGCGGCCGGATCGTCGGGCGCCGCGACGACGATGGGATGCCCGCTGTCGCCGCCGAGCCGCAGCGCCGGGCTCAGCGGGATCGAGCCCAGCAGCGGCACCGGCTCGGCGTCGGTCGTCAGCGCCGCAGCCACGTCGGCCCCGCCGTCGCTGCCGAACAGATCGAGCACGGTGCCGTCGGGCAGCGTGAACGCCGCCATGTTCTCCACCACGCCGACGACCCGCTGGCCGGTCTGGCGCGCGACCAGCCCGCTGCGCACGGCCACCTCCGACGCCGCCTGCTGCGGGGTCGTGACCACGAGCACATCGGCGTGGGGGAGCAGTTGCCCCACCGAGATGGCGACATCCCCGGTGCCCGGCGGCATGTCGATCAGCAGGACGTCCAGGTCGCCGAAGTACACGTCGGTGAGGAACTGCTGCACCGTGCGGTGCAGCATCGGCCCCCGCCACGCGACCGCACCCGGCGCCGCGGCGTCCCGCGGCAGGAACATGCCGATCGAGATGGCCTTGACGTCGTAGGCGACCGGCGGCAGCATGAGGTCGTCGATGCGGGTCGGCTGCGGCGGCAGCCCGTCGGCGCCGAACAGGCCCAGCAGCGCCGGGATGGAGAACCCGTGCACGTCCGCGTCGATCAGCCCGACCGCGAGCCCCCGGCGTGCCAGCGCGACCGCCAGATTCGCCGTGACGGACGACTTGCCGACGCCGCCCTTGCCGCTGGTGACGGCGATGATGCGCGTCAGCGTGTCGGGGCCGAACGGCATCGTCCGTCGCGCGCGTCCGCCGCGCAGCCGCTCGGTGAGGGCGTTGCGTTCGGCGGGCGTCATGACGCCGACCTCGATGTCGACATCGGCGATGCCGGGGACCGAGGCCGCCGCCTGCCGCACATCGCGTTCGATCCGGTCGGCGGCCGGGCACCCCACGATCGTGAGCGCGATCTGCACGTGCGCGTGCCCGGCATCCACGCGCACGTCGCGGACCATGTCGAGTTCGGCCAGCGGGCGCCGCAGCTCGGGGTCCATGACCGCGCCGACCGCCGACCGCACGGCTGCGGCGTCGGCCGTCACGGCCGGCCCGGCGCGTCGTCGGGGCCGTCGGCGGGGTGGGCGCGCTCGTCGAGCTCGTCGAGCAGGGCACGCAGCTCCTGCCGGAGCACGTCGCGGGTCACGACCTCGTTCGACACGTCGCTGAGGGCCATGCGCAGGGCCACCACCTCGCGCGCCAGGTACTCGGTGTCGGCGAGATTGCGCTCGGCGCGCTGCCGATCCTGTTCGATCTGCACGCGGTCCCGGTCATCCTGACGGTTCTGCGCGAGCAGGATGAGCGGCGCGGCGTAGGAGGCCTGCAGCGACAGCATGAGCGTCAGCGCCGTGAAGCCCAGGGCGGCGTCGTCGAAGCGCAGCGCGGGCGGGGCCGTCGTGTTCCAGATGATCCACCCCGCGCAGAACAGGGTGAGCAGCAGCAGGAACATCGGCGTGCCCATCGCCCGCGCGATCCACTCCGTGAACCGACCGAACCGGTCGCTCGACGAGGCGGAGGCACCGGCCCGCGGCAGCATGTTCGCGCGCCGGCCGCGCGGCGCCTCGAGCGGGTTCGCCGGCCGCCGCGCCCTCACCGTGCCGCTCCCGTCGCCGCGTCGGACGGATCGGTGTCGTGCGAGCGCCAGTCATCGGGCAGGAGATAGTCGAGCACGTCGTCGACGCTGACGACGCCGACGAGGCGGTGTGCGGGGTCGACGACCGGCAGCGAGACCAGGTCGTAGCTGGCCAGCAGGCGGGCGACCTCAGCCGCCGACGCCGTCGCCGGCACGGGGTCGACCGTGTCGTCGATGATGGCGCCCAGCCGTTCGTGCGGGGGATAGCGCAGCATGCGCTGGAAGTGGACGGTGCCCAGCAGGCGCCCGGTCGGCGTCTCGTACGGCGGAAGGGTCACGAACACGGCCGCGGCCAGCGCCGGGTGCAGCTCGTGACGGCGGATCAGCGCGAGCGCCTCGGCGACGGTCGCGTCCGCCGACAGGACGATGGGCTCGGGGGTCATGAGACCGCCCGCGGTGTCCGGCCCGTACTTCAGCAGCGCGCGCACGTCCTGCGCCTCTTCCGGCTCCATCAGCTCGAGCAGCTCTTCGCGCTGCTCCTCCGACAGCTGCGCGAGCACGTCGGCGGCGTCGTCGGGCTCCATCTGGTCGAGGATGTCGGCCGCACGCTCCTCGCCGAGCGCCTCCAGGATCTGCACCTGATCCTCCTCGGGCATCTCCTCGAGCGCATCGGCGAGACGGTTGTCGGGGAGCTCGCCGACCACCTGCAGCAGCCGCGATGCGGGCAGGTCGAGCAGGCTGTTGGCCAGGTCGGCGGGTTTGAGCTCGGAGTAGCTGGCCACAAGGTGCTCGGCCGACTGCTCCTCGCCGGGCACCTGTGACTCGCGCACGTCGGACCACTGTGCGAACGTGGTCGGGCCCTTCGCGAAGGGCGACGCGCTGGTCTTGGGCTTGCGCAGGAACAGCTGGCCGATGTCCCAGTCGCCCTGACGGTTGCGCTCGATGGCGACGTCCTCGATGACCGCCTGGCCGGACCCGTCGGTGAAGAAGACCTTGCGGCCGATCAGCTCGGCCATCACCCGCACCTCGCCGCCGCGCTGCTGGAACCGGCGCACGTTGATGAGCCCGGTCGTGATCACCTGGCCGGTGGCGATGGAGGTGACCCGTCCGATCGACAGGAACACGTGGCGCCGGCCGGGGATCTCGACGACCAGGCCGACCACGCGCGGCGGATCGTTCTTGCGGAAGATCACCACCACGTCACGCACCTTGCCGAGGCGGTCACCGGCAGGGTCGAACACCGCGCAGCCGGTCAGGCGCGCCACGAAAACCCTCTGCGTGCTCACCCGTCCAGCGTAGCCCGCCGGGCACCGGCGGCGCCGGAGCGGTCCGTGTCAGAATGGGGTGATGAGCATGATGGGCGGCGTGCCACGCGAACACGGCGAGAAGATCGCGGAGTTCACCACCTATGAGGGGGCCCAGAAGGCGGTCACCGCCCTCATCGAGGCGGAGGTCCCCGCCAAGGACATCGCCATCGTCGGCCGCGGGCTGCGGTCGGTCGAGACGATCACCGGCCGGCTCGGCTACGCGACGGCGGCCCGCACCGGTGCGATCAACGGCATCCTGCTGGG
Organism: Microbacterium pollutisoli; assembly: GCF_053586795.1. Taxonomy (NCBI): domain Bacteria; kingdom Bacillati; phylum Actinomycetota; class Actinomycetes; order Micrococcales; family Microbacteriaceae; genus Microbacterium; species Microbacterium pollutisoli. Next base: position 720,934 of record NZ_JBNYWT010000001.1, on the reverse strand, counting down.
CCTGGTCTTCTCGGCGATCTTCGTGCTGGGCACGCCGAACGCCGCCATCCAGCTGTTCATCGGCGTCATGCTCGTCGGTATCGCGGTCGGGATGCTGATGAGCATCCTCACCTACTCGATCGTGCGCCGCCGCCGCGCCTACACGTCGATGACGCAGTTCCTCGCCGACCACTACGACGTCACCGTGCTGCCGGGCAGCATCCAGAAGGCGCGCGAAGTGGTCGGCCGCGCCGCCGTGGCACCGCCCCCCGCGACACCGGTCGCCCCCGCCGCACCGGCCGTCGAGGAGCCGCCGCGGTACGGCGAGCGGATCGTGCCCGCACCCGACGGCACGGTGGCACCGGCACCGCCTGCCGCGGATCCCGCCGCGCCCGCCGCTGACGAGGACGCCGACGACACCGATCGCCGGGCGCCGCAGGACGGTTCTGCCACCGGCGACGCACCCGGACGCTGACACCCATGGACACCGTCGCGGTCGAGCTGCCGTCCGGTGAGGTCGCGGTGCCGGTGGCGTACGAACCGGCCGACGACGCATGGGCCGCGCTCGCACTGGCACACGGCGCCGGCGCCGGCAAGGACCACCCCTTCCTGGTCGGCTTCGCCGAGGGGATTCGGGCCGTCGGGGTGTCCACGCTGCGCTTCGACTTCCCGTACGTGGTCGCCGGTCGGCGCATGCCCGGCCCCGCCGCGCACGCGCTGCGCACCTGGCGGGCGGTGTTCGCCGATCTGGCCGCGCGTTCTCCCGGCCTCCCGCTGGTGGCGGCCGGCAAGTCGTACGGCGGCCGGATGGCGTCGATGACGACCGCCGAGGCAGGCATGGCGCCCGCCGCGCTGGTCTACCTGGGCTATCCGCTGCACCCGCCGGGCAAGCCCGAGTCGTCCCGCGCCGCGCACCTGCCGCATATCACGGCACCCCAGCTGTTCGTGACCGGCACCAACGACCCGTTCGTCCAGCCGCTGTCCCAGCTCGAAGAGGCCGTCGCCTCCTGTCCGGACGCCGAGATCTCGTGGATCACCGGCGGGGGCCATTCGTTCGAGGTGAAGGGCGCCCGCCGGCCGGCCGCGGCGATCGGTGCGGCGCTGGCGCCGCGGGTGGCCGAGTGGCTGCGGGAGCGGGTGGGTCAGCGCCCGGCGGCGTAGCCCTGCATGCCGCGCGGGTTCGCGGCGGCCCAGACCGTGCCGTCTTCGGGGGAGGCACCGACGGCGGACAGCCGCCCCAGCGCCCAGTCGCCCGCGATCGTGACGTCGTGGCCACGTGCGCGCAGACCCTCGATGACCGCATCGCCCATCCGGGCCTCGACGACGACACCGGCCGGCGTCCACGTGCGGGGCCAGAACGAGTCGACGAGTGCCGTCGTGTGCAGTGTCGGCGCGTCGATGGCCTGCTGGGCCGTGTACCCGCCGGCGAGCATGCGCACGAGCATCGGCAGCTGCCACTGCTCCTGCTGGTCACCGCCGGGGGTGCCCAGCGCCATGACCGGGCGTCCGTCCTGCAGCACGAGGGTCGGTGTGAGCGTCGTGCGCGGCCGCGCTCCGGGGCGCAGCGCGTTCGGCGCCGACGCGTCGAGCCACATCATCTGCAGCCGCGTTCCCAGGCAGAACCCCAGCTCAGGGATCGTGGGCGAAGACTGCAGCCACCCGCCGGACGGGGTCACCGCGACGATGTTGCCCCACCGGTCGGCGACGTCGATGTGGCAGGTGTCACCCCGGGTGCGCCCGGTCTTGTCGACCGTCGGCTCGCCGGTGCCCGCAGTGCCGCTCACCTCGTCCGGGGTGCGCAGGGGAGGTCGGAACGCCACCCGCCCGGGCAGCTCGCCGGGGCGCCAGGTGCGGGCGGCGCCGGCACCGATCTGCGCCCGCCGCTTAGCTGCGTACTCCTCGGACAGCAGCGGATCGAGCGCCGCGCCGTCGCCGAAGTAGGCGTCGCGGTCGGCGAGGGCGAGCTTGAGGGCTTCGACGATCGTGTGCGCCCCGGCGGCGGTCTGGGGGTCGATCTGCGCGTCGGCGAACCCGTCGAGGATCCGCAGTGCGGCCAGCAGCGCCGGGCCCTGCGTCCACCCGCCGGCCTTGGCGATCGTGTGACCGCGGAAGACGGCGGTGACGGGCGTCTCGTAGCCGGCGTCGAAGGCGGCGAAGTCGTCCGGGGTGAGGACGGCGGCGTGGTCGCGCCCGTCGGAGTGCCGGTGCGGGGTCGCCAGGAAGGCGCTGGAGGCCGTGGCCACCGCACCGTGCTTCCATTCGGCTCGCGCGGCCTCGATGCGCGCGACGCGGTCGGGCAGTCCTGATCCGGCCGCGACCAGGCCCTCGAGCACCGCGGCGTAGGCGGGATTGCGCACGAGGGCTCCCGCGCGCGGGGGCTCGCCGTCCGGCATCCACAGGGCGGCGGAGGTCGGCCATGCCTCGCGGAACAGATCGGCGACCCGCGCGATGGTGGCCGCCGCCTGGGCGAGCAGCGGATGGCCGTCGCGGGCGTACCCGATGGCGTAGGCCAGCACGTCGGACAGCTCCCACGTGCCGTGGTCGCGCAGCAGCACGAGCCAGGCGTCGACGGCGCCGGGCACCGCTGCGGCCAGGCCGCCGGCCCCGGGAATCAGATCAAGTCCCTCGCCGCGGTAGTGCGCGATCGTGGCGCCCGCCGGCGCCGGTCCCTGCCCCATGAGCACAGCCGGTGCGTCGGCGCCCGCGGCGTGGAAGATGCCGACCAGGTCGCCGCCCGGGCCGTTCAGGTGCGGTTCGACGACGTGCAGCACGAAGCCGCCGGCCACGACCGCGTCGAACGCGTTGCCGCCCCGCTCGAGCACCGCCTGCGCGACAGCGGTCGCGGTGGTGTGGGTGGAGGCGGCCATGCCGAACGTACCGACCAGCTGCGGGCGGGTCGTGAACTCCGGCGGAGGCGTGAACGTCACGGGGTCAGCCGGACAGCCGCGCGATCCAGGCCTCGACCTCGTCGGCGGTGCGGGGGATGTCCGCCGACAGGTTCACGGGCCCCTCGGCGGTCATGACGATGTCGTCCTCGATGCGCACCCCGATGCCGCGGTACTCCTCCGGCACGGTGAGGTCGTCGATCTGGAAGTACAGCCCGGGCTCGATCGTGAAGACCATCCCCGGTTCGAGGATGCCGTCATAGTACATCTCGCGCCGCGCCTGCGCACAGTCGTGCACATCCAGCCCCAGGTGGTGGCTCGTGCCGTGCACCATGTAGCGGCGGTGCTGCCCGCCGCGATCGGCGTCGAGCGCCTCCTGCGCGGTGACCGGCAGCAGCCCCCACTCGGCGACGCGCGCGGCGATGACGGCCATGGCGGCGTCGTGCACGGCGCGGAACCGCACGCCGGGCTGCGCGGCGGCGAACGCGGCGTCGGCCGCCTCGCGCACGGTCTCGTAGATGCGGCGCTGGATGGGGGTGAAGGTCCCGGACACGGGCAGGGTGCGGGTGATGTCCGCGGTGTAGAGGCTGTCCACCTCGACCCCGGCGTCGACGAGGATGAGGTCGCCGGGCACGACGGCGCCGTCGTTGCGGGTCCAGTGCAGATAGCACGCGTGCGGGCCCGACGCGGCGATGGTGTCGTACCCGGTGCCGTTGCCCTCCGTGCGGGCGCGCAGGTGGAACACGCCCTCGACGGCCCGCTCGCCGCGCGGGGTGGCGACGATGCGGGGGAGGTCGGCGACGATGTCGTCGAATCCGCGCGCGGTCACGTCGACGGCCAGGCGCAGCTGGGCCAGCTCGTACTCGTCCTTGACCAGCCGCAGCTCGGAGACGAACCGTGTCAGCTCGGGGTCGACGTCGACGACGAGTTCCCCGGCGACCGGCGCGAACCGGTCGATGTGCGCGGTGGCGAGCCCCAGGTCGGTCGCCACGGCCTGCAGCGACGGGCGGGGACCGATCCAGAACTCGCCGATCGACGCGTCACCGTAGAACTCGGCGGTGGTGCGGTCGGCCCGCTCGCGCAGATACAGGGTCACGTCGTGGCCGGATGCCGTCGGCTCGAACACGAGCACCGACTCGGGCACCGCGTCGGCACCCCATCCGGTCAGGTGGGCGAAGGCCGAGTGGGGCCGGAACGGGTAATCGGTGTCGTTGGAGCGCTGCTTCAAGGTTCCGGCGGGGACGACCAGCCGGCGGCCGGGGAAGGCGGCGGACACGGCCGCACGCCGCGCGGCGGCGTAGGGCGCCTGCGGGCGTTCGGGCGGGGACTGCTCGGGCCGATCGGCCCACCCGGTGGGGATCGTCTCCAGGAAGCCCGCAGGGAACGGCTGCTTGCGGTTGCTCGTCGTCTCCGCCGTCCGCGTATCGGTCGTCGCGGTCGAATCATGCGTGCTCATGGTTCCATCCTCCCACCGGCCGGTTCAGTCGGCTCGTTCGAACTGCACCACCAGGGGTCGGTGGTCGCCGCCGGAGCCGTCCATCGAGTCCAGCACCACCGATCCGGTCGCCGTCCAGGCTTCGGTCGCCAGCACGTGGTCGATCGGCGCGCCCAGCATGGCGGGCCATTCGGTGGACCAGGTGCCCACCGCGCCGTTCCCGGTGGTGGCGGCGGCGTCATGGCAGCGGCCGAGGGTGGCGTCGTCGGTGCCGAGCCGCTCCATGTGGTCGACGGTCGCGTTGAAGTCGCCGGCCATGATGACGTCCTCGGCCGCGCACTGGTCGGCCAGCCACTGCAGGTCGCCGCGCCAGGCCGCCATCTGGTCGGTGCGCGGGGCCACGGCGTGCACGGCCACCACGATCGGACCGTCGCCGCTGACCGGCATCGCGACGACGCTCGGCACCTGCGACGTGTTCGAGGTGCCGGACGCGTCGGATTCGACGACCGCGTAGCCGCCCAGGTCGGGGGAGATGAGCACGCTGGTCGAGTTCGCGTCCCAGTCGGCGTAGCCCTCCTGGTCGCCGAAGTCCTCGTGGTGTGCCCACATCGGCCGCCCCATCTCACGCATGAGCACGGCGACCTCGGTGCCGGTCTCGATCGACGTCTCGGGGAGCGCCACGATGTCGGCCTGCATGGCCACGGCGGTCTTGGCGATGGTGGCCGGCGCGGTCGCCTCGCCGGCCGTGTTCCAGGTCATGACGCGGATGCTGTCGGCGGTGGGCGCCGGCAGCGACGACTGCCCCGCGCCCCGCGACGCGATGATCGCGCTGTTGACGGCACCGGCGGCGACGGCGACGACCAGAACGGATGCCGCGAACGCGCGCAGCGGGCGGACGAAGCACAGCAGGAGCATGAGCACCGCGACGGCCGCACAGGCGAGGACCATGACGCCGCGCAGCGCCACGATCTGGGCGAAGGGCATGGTCCGCTCGAGCCGGAAGAACTGCGGCCAGGTCGCGACGGCGGCGCCCATCGCGATGATCAGTGTCACCAGGATCCCGAGCAGCCGCCACACGACGGTGAGCCTATGTCAGCAGTCTGGGCGGAGCCTGCGCGCACCGCCGTTTTCCGGCAGGCCGGTACGCTCGATGCCATGTCGAGTGGGCGCGGGCACGGTGGACCGGCCGGTGCCGCGCGCCCGTGGCAAGGGCCGGCCGATCTGCACCTGCACTCCGCGCATTCCGACGGCACCGAGCCGCCGGCCCAGGTGATGGCGGCCGCGCACCGCCACGGCCTGCGCACGGTCGCGCTCACCGACCACGACACGACGTCCGGCTGGGCCGAAGCCGCCGAGGCCGCCACCTCGCTGGGGATGACGTTCCTGCCGGGCATCGAGCTGTCGGCACGGGAGGGATGGCGCAGCGTCCATGTGCTGGGCTATCTGTTCGATCCCGACGACGCCCGGCTGCGGGAGCTGACCGACCGCATCCGGCAGTCCCGGCTGACCCGCATCCGGACGATGGCCGACCGCATCGCGCGCGACTACGACGTGTCGTGGGACGACATCCTCGCCCAGACGGCCGCCGACGCCTCCGTGGGACGCCCGCACATCGCCGACGCCCTCATCTCGAAGGGGATCGTCGCCGACCGCACCGAGGCCTTCGCCGACATCCTCCACCCCGGCGGCGCGTACTACGTCGACCTGTACGCGCCCGACCCGGTGACCGCCGTCGCGGCCATCGCGGACGCCGGCGGTGTGCCGATCATCGCGCATCCGGCCGCGCGGGCCGGGGTGGTCGACCGGAAGGTGATCGCGCGGATGCTGGAGGCCGGACTGGCCGGGTTCGAGCTGGGCCACCGCGAGAACCATCCCGACGGCGTCGCGGCGCTGTCGCGGATCGTGGCCGAGCACGACCTGATCGTGACCGGGTCCAGCGACTACCACGGGCGGGGCAAACCCAACCTGCCGGGGGAGCGCACGACCGCCGACGACATGGTGGCCCGCATCATCGCCCGCGGTACCGGCAGCGCGCCGGTCCACCCCTGAGGGCGCGTCGGAGGCCAGGGTCGGGGGTCGGGACCGGCCGCCGGTTAGGCCCCGGCGCCGGCGGCGGGTGCCTGGGCGCCGCCCGCGCCACCCGCGCCGCCGCGGCGACGCCGACGCCGGCGGGCCGGAGCGGGCTTGCCGTCGCGGTGCTCCTTGCCGGCGCCGTCGTGGGTGCCGGCGCCGTCGGCCGCGCGGTCGTCCGCACCGGTCTCGGCGGCGGCGGGGGCTGCGGCATCCTGCCCCTCGACGAAGGTCGAGCCGACCTGCTCGCCCCCGGCGCGGCGGCGACGACGGCGGCGGGAACCGGCGGGTCGCTCACCTGCGGCATCCGCCGCGCGCGCGGGTTTCGCCGTCCGCACCGACTGGGTCTTCGGTGCGGTGGCGATGCGACCCTTCGTGCCGGCGGGGATGTCCAGGTCCTCATACAGGTGCGGGCTGGACGAGTACGTCTCCACCGGCTCGGGCTGACCGAAGTCCAGCGCCCGGTTGATGAGGGCCCACTTGTGCAGGTCCTCCCAGTCGACGAACGTCACCGCGATGCCGGTCTTCCCGGCTCGCCCGGTGCGACCGGCGCGGTGCAGGTACGTCTTCTCGTCGTCGGGGATCGTGTGGTTGATGACGTGGGTCACATCGTCGACGTCGATGCCGCGGGCGGCCACGTCGGTGGCGATGAGCACGTCCTTCTTGCCGGCCTTGAACGCGGCCATCGAGCGCTCCCGGGCCTCCTGGCTCATGTCCCCGTGGACCGCCCCGGCATTGAAACCGCGGTCGTTCAGCTCATCTACGAGCTTCTGCGCGGCGCGCTTGGTGCGGGTGAACACGACGGTCTTGCCCCGGCCCTCGGCCTGCAGGATCCGCGCGATCACCTCGTCCTTGTCCAGCGAGTGGGCGCGGTAGACGAGGTGCTTGATGTTGGCCTGGGTCAGCCCCTCGTCGGGGTCGTTGGCCCGGATGTGGATCGGGTTGGACATGAACCGGCGCGCCAGGGCGACGATCGGTCCGGGCATGGTCGCCGAGAACAGCTGCGTGTGCCGGACGGCGGGCACCTTGGAGAAGATCTTCTCGATGTCGGGCAGGAACCCGAGGTCGAGCATCTTGTCGGCCTCGTCGAGCACGACCTCGGTCGCGTTCGACAGGTCGAGCAGACGCTGATTGTTCAGGTCGATGAGCCGGCCGGGTGTGCCGACCACGATCTGTGCCCCCGCCTTCAGCTGGTCGATCTGTCCCTCATACGCCTTGCCGCCGTAGATGGCCACGACGCTCGTGGAGCGGTTCGAGGTGAGCATGTCCATGTCCTCGTAGACCTGGACGGCCAGCTCACGGGTGGGAACGACGATGAGCGCCTTCACGCCCGGTGCCGGGTCGAGGCCCAGGCGCTGCACCACGGGGATGCCGAAGCCGAAGGTCTTGCCGGTGCCGGTCTTGGCCTGGCCGATGATGTCCTGACCGGGAAGCCCCAGCGGGATCGTCTGCTCCTGGATGGGGAACGCCTCGGTGATGCCCTTGCTGCCCAGTGCCTCGACGATGTCGGGGTCGACTCCGAGCTCGGCGAAAGTCGTCATGAATCCATGCCTGTCTGGCGGTGAGAAGCCGCCGGTGTAAAAGGTCCACGCCCTTCACTCAGCCACAGGCGCGGTGGTCCCGATCCGATGCCGGGACCCGACCAGCCTACCGGAGGGTGGACCCCGCGCCGCCGTAGGCTATAGGCGTGGTGAACTGGTTCTGGCAGCGCAAGCGCCCATCGACCCGGACGCTGCGTGTGCGCTCGCGCGGCGACTACGGTGACGTGCGGCGGGTGGACTTCGCCGAACTGGCGCCCGATGTCGACACCTATCTGGGCCAGGCGGCCTACCTCCAGCTGGGCTTCTTCGAGACCCTCAGCGAGCTGATCGCCCCCACGCCGGAGCTGGCGCGCAAGGAGTCGCTGTCGCTGGCGGCCGGTGCGGCGCTGCTGAAGCACCGTGCGCTGGTGGCGCTGGTGCGCGAACACGGCGAGGACCCGCTGGGTCTCATGCTCCCGTTCCGCGAGCAGCTCGACCAGTTCCGGCGGGCGACCCATGGGGCCCGGCCGCTGGAGACCATGCTGTCGGTCCACATCACCGCCGGGATGCTCGACGACTTCTACCTGGCGCTGTCGGCCAGCTACGGCGCGATGGGGCAGCGGGTGGCCGCGATCCTGCAGACCGACGACGATCGGGAAGCGCTCGTCGCGATCCTGAAGGATGCCATCGACTCCGACCCCGAGTGGTCGTCACTGCTGGCCCTGTGGGGCCGGCGGCTGGTGGGCGACACCCTGCTGATCGCCCGCGCGGCCCTGCGTTCGCAGAGCCTGGACGAAGCCGATCAGGCGCGCGTCGACCCGGTGTTCACGGATCTGCTCGGCGCGCACTCACGGCGCATGGCCCAGCTCGGGCTCGACGCCTGAGCGGGGCCGGGCCCCGGCATCCGGTCGGCGGGGCCGTCAGGCGATGCGCAGCCGCTCGCGCTCGCGCTGATCATGGGCGGCGCGCATCCTGCGCAGCACCACCAAGGCGACCGGGAGGACAGCGGCGGGCACGGCGGCTGAGATGAGCCAGATCCACGGCGCGTCGATCGCCAGACCCAGCCAGGTCAGCACGAGCCAGGTCAGCCCGCCCAGGACGGCGCCCGCCATCGGGGCCAGCGCGGCCCCGCGCGAGGGCCGGTCGGCCATCGTGTAGTGCAGCACCGCGCCGTAGGAGGCGCCGAAGATGAGCGCCAGCAGGATCTGCATGTCAGGCGACGAAGCCGACGCGACGCGACTGGTCGCTGCCCACCTCGACGAAGGCGATCCGCGCGGTCGGGATGATGTAGGAGCTGCCCCGGGAGTCGGTGAAGCTGACCACCGCGGTGCCGGCTTCGAGCGCGTCGGTGACGGTCTTCTTGACCGCTTCGGGGGCGTCGTCGGTCTCGAAGTTGAGCTCGCGGGCGGTGTCGGCCAGGCCGATGCGGATCTCCACGGGTGACTCCCTTTCCGGCCCGGTGACGACGGGCCACCTCGATGCTACGACACCCGGCGGTGTCGGCGGCGGCGGGTACCGTGAAGGCATGCCCGAACCGATGCCGCACCCTGCCGTGGGCGTTGCGCGTGGCCGGGCGGACGCCGCCCAACAGGCGGTCATCACCCTCCCGGTCGAGGCCAGCGGCGTCGTGGCCGGGGCGCCCGGCAGCGGCAAGACCGCGTGCCTGCTCGCGCGGGTGCGTCATCTGGTGGATGCCGGGCTCTCGCCGGACGAGATCCTCGTGCTGACCCCGACCCGGCAGACGGCGACGCGGCTGCGTGACCGCCTGGCACTGACGGTGGGGGCGGCCACCACCGGTGCCCTGGCGCGGTCGGTCGCCGCCTTCGCCTATCAGCTGGTCCGTGCCGCCGCCGTGCGCGCCGGCCAGGAGCCGCCGCAGCTGCTCACCGGTCCCGACGAGGACCAGCTCATCGCCGATCTGCTCGCCGGCGACGCCGAGGACGAGGCAGACGGCCTGTCGCGGTGGCCGGAGTGGCTGCCGGCGGCGGTGCGCGCCACGAACGGCTTCCGCGCGGAGGTGCGCGCCTTCCTCGCGGAGAGCACGACCCTGGGGCTGTCACCCGACCGGCTCGCCCAGCTCGCCGACGAGCACGACCTGCCCGCCTGGCGGGCACTGGCGTCCTTCACGCGCGAGTACGACGACGTGCGCGCCGCCATGCGCGGAGCGCACCGCGACGCGGCGGGGCTGGTGCGCGAAGCCGTGGGCCTGGCGCGCACCCTCCCGCCCGGCGACCCCGCGTGGCAGGTGGCCGGCAGACTGCGGGTGCTCCTGGTGGACGACGCGCAGGAGCTCACCCTCGGCGGCATCGAGCTGCTCGAGGCGTGCCGGGCCCGCGGCATCGCGGTGCTCGCGTTCGGTGACCCCGACATCAGTGCGGGCGCGTTCCGCGGTGCCACACCGGAGAACTTCGCCCGCCTGGCCGCACAGGTGCCCGTGCACGTGCTGCCCACCGTCCACCGCGGCACCCCCGCGCAGCAGGAGCTCGCCGCGCAACTGACCTCACGCATCGGCGCGGCGGGCATCGTCGCGCACCGGCGCCCGCCGTCCGGGACGGTCCCCGACGAGAGCATCCGCGCGTTCACCGCGCGGTCGTCGTCCGAGGAGCACGACCTCATCGCGCGCCTGCTGCGCGAACGCCATGTCCACGACGGGGTCCGGTGGGACGACTGCGTGGTCATCGCGCACGACACCCGTCAGGTCGTCACGCTGGAGGCCGAACTGGCGGCCCGGGAAGTGCCGACGCGGGCCACCGGTCAGGCCAGGCCGCTGGCCGACGCGCGCGCCGTGCGCGACCTGCTCCGGCTCGTGCTGCTGGCCGCCCGCGACCCGGACACATGGACGGCCGACGAGCTCGCCGACGCGCTGCGCGGTGCGGGACTGGATCCGGTGGAGCTGCGCCGTCTGCGCACGGCGCTGCGCCACGCCTCGCTGCAGCATCTCGATGACGGCGAGGTCGCGCCGACCGGCCGGGAGCTGCTCGCCTCCGCCGTGGCGCACCCGCTCGAGTTCGAGCTCATCGACACGCGGGAGGCGCGGCGGGCGGCGCGCATCGGCACCGCGATCGCGGCGCTGCGCACCCAGATCGAGGAGCAGGCGACCGCGCACGAACTGCTGTGGACGGCCTGGGAGGCGCTCGGCGGCGACCGGGCCTGGCGGGCGGCCACCGCCGGGCACGGGCCGCTGGCCGAGCAGGCCGGGCGGGAGCTGGACGCCGTGGTCGCGCTGTTCCAGTCCGCCAAGCGCCATGGCGAACGCGCCGACGGCACCTCCGCGCTCGCGTTCCTGCGCGGCGTGCTCGATTCGGATGTCGCTGAAGACCGCCTGACCGCCGCGGCCCCCGACGGGGTGGTCCAGGTGATGACCCCCGCCGGTGCCCTGGACACCGAGTTCGACACGGTGATCGTCGCAGGGGTGCAGGACGGCGTCTGGCCGAACCTGCGCACGCGCGGAAGCCTGCTGGAGACCTGGCGGCTGTCCTCCCCGGGCGGCGCCGACGCCGTCGACCGGCGCCGTGGCGTCCTGCACGACGAACTGCGGCTGTTCGTCCGCGCCGCGACACGGGCCACCCGGCAGCTGGTGGTCACCGCCGTCGATGACGACGACACCGGACCCAGCGTCCTGTTCGAGCTGCTGCCGCCCGCCGAGCCGGTCGGCGCCTGGGCCGCGCATCCGCTGTCGCTGCGGGGCCTGGTCGCCCAGCATCGTCGCGCCCTCACCGATCCGCGCGCACCGGCATCCGCCCGACAGGACGCCGCCGGCCAGCTCGCGCTGCTGGCCGCCGCCGAGGTGCCCGGTGCCGACCCCGGCGAATGGTTCGGCGTCCTGCCGCCGACCTCGATCGGGCCGCTGCGCGACCTGTCCCGCGAGGACGTGCGCATCTCGCCGTCCCGGCTGCAAGCGCTGGACGAGTGCGAGCTCAACTGGGTCATCGGCGACCTGGGCGGCGACAGTGGCACGGCGGTGGCCGGTCTCGGGACCATCCTGCACGCGGCGCTGGAGCACGCCACCGGCGCCGATGAGGACGCCCTGTGGGCGGCGGTGACCGCACGCTGGTCCGAGCTCGAGTTCGAAGCACCCTGGCGCGACCGCGCCGAACGGGCGCGGGCCCGGGACATGGTGCGTCGGCTCGCCCTGTACCTGCGGCGGTTCCACGCCGCCGGCGGCCGGCTCGTGGGCGCGGAACCGCACTTCGAGGTGCCGGTGCCCATCGACGGCGCCCCGCACGGCGCGATCGTGTCGGGGTACATCGACCGCGTGGAGATGATGGCGGACGGCTCGGTCGTCATCGTCGACCTCAAGACCGGGAAGCGCGAACCCCAGACCGACGCGAAGGTCGCCGACAACCCGCAGCTGGCGGCGTACCAGCTGGCGTTCGAGTCGGGGGCCGTCCCCGCGGTCGCCGGCCACCCCGGCGGGGGAGCCAAACTGCTCGTGCTGCGCCCGTCGGCGGCCACCAAGGACTACGCCGAACCGCACCAGCCGCCCTTCGACGACGAGACGCGCGCCGCGTTCCTCGACCGGGTGCGCCGCGCGGTCGACATCATGACCGGAACCACCTTCACCGCCCCGTTCGAGGAGCACTGTCGCGATGACCACAGCTACGGCCTCTGCCGCGTGCACACGATCGGAGCCGTGAGCGCGTCGTGACGATCTCTCCCCAGGCGATCGCCGCCGCGCTCGGGCAGTTCCCGCCGACCGACGCGCAGGCCCAGGTCATCTCCGCCCCGCTGCGCCCGGCGCTCGTGGTCGCCGGCGCCGGCAGCGGCAAGACCGAGACGATGGCCGCGCGGGTCGTCTGGCTGGTGGCCAACGGCCTCGTCCGACGCGATCAGGTGCTCGGGCTCACCTTCACCCGCAAGGCCGCCGGTGAACTCGCCGAGCGCATCCAGCGTCGCCTGCTGCGGCTGAGCGAGTTCGAACGCCGTGGCCTGCTGGCCGACCTTCCCGCCCTGCATCGCGCCGGGCGCCTGGAGGTCTTCGGTCGCCTCGAACAGGCGGGCGCACCCGAGTCGGCGCGGCGTGCCGAGCTCGACGCACTTGGAGGCCCGGCCCGGGACAGCGATGCCGACGCTTTGCTCGAACGTCCCCAGGTCGCCACCTACAACAGCTTCGCCGATGCGATCGTGCGGGAGCATGCGGTCCGCGTCGGGCGCGACGCCGAAGCGGCCGTGCTCAGCGAGTCGGCCGCCTGGCTGCTCATGCGCCGCGTCGTGCTCGACGCGGACGACGAACGCCTCGAGGTGCGCGAAGAGGCGCTGTCGTCGATCATCGACGGCGCATTGCGCATCGCCCGCGACAGCACCGACAACCTCGTCGACCTGGACGAGCTCGCCGCCTTCCCCGCGCGCTTCGCCGCCATCGCCGAGCGCCCCTCGACGACCTCCCGGGTGGACGTGTACGCCGACGTCCGCAAGGCCGTGACCACCGTCGGCGGCTTGGAGGTGCTCGTCGAGCTGGCGCGCGAATACGCCGCCCGCAAGCGCCGGCAGGGCGTGATCGACTTCTCCGACCAGGTCGCCGGGGCCCTCGAGGTGGTGCGCGGGCACGCGGCCGTGCGCGCCGATCTGCGCGACCGGTACCGCGTCGTGCTGCTGGACGAGTACCAGGACACCTCGGTCGTGCAGACCGACCTGCTGGCGACCGCCTTCCAGGTCACCCCGGTCATGGCCGTCGGCGACCCGCACCAGTCCATCTACGGCTGGCGCGGCGCGAGCGCCGGCAACCTCGGCGGATTCGCCGCCGCGTTCAGCGCGTCCGGTGACGCCGGACGGTTCTCGCTGATGACGAGCTGGCGCAACGCCACCCGCGTTCTCGACGCCGCCGGAGCCGTGCTCGCGCCGCTGGCGGCGACCTCGCCCGTCCCCGTCGAGCAGCTTCTGCCTCGCCCCGGTGCCCCCGACGGGCAGGTCGAGATCGCGTTCGAGGCCGACGTCGACGCGGAGGCGGACCGTGTCGCCGCGTGGTTCCACGAGGTGCGCGCACAACGGGCCGCCGCCGGGCAGGGGACGACCGGGGCCGTCCTGTTCCGCAGCAAGAAGCACATGGTCCGGTTCGCGGACGCCCTCGGCCGCCGGGCGGTGCCGCACCGCATCCTGGGTCTGGGCGGTCTGCTCAGCACGCCCGAAGTGGTCGACGTGGTGTCCGCCCTGCGCGTGATCAGCGACCCGCGAGCCGGGTCGTCACTGCTGCGGCTGCTCGCGGGACCGCGGTGGGCGATCGGGCTGCCCGACCTGCGGGCGCTGGCCGAGCTGGCCCGACGCATCGGGCGACACGACGCCGCCCTGCAGCCGCTGGCGCCGGACGTCCTGGCCCGGCGCCGGGCCTCGGTCGACGACGATGACGCGTCCCTCATCGACGCCCTCGACTTCCTCCGCCGGCAGAGCGCCGACCACGGCTGGCTGAGCGGGTTCACCCCCGCGGGGCGGGACCGGCTGCGGGAAGCCGGCGCGGTGCTGGCCGGACTGCGGCAGTCGGCGACCATGCCGATCCCCGAACTCGTCCGGCTCATCGAACTCGAGCTGCGCCTGGACATCGAACTGGCCGCCAGCGAGGCCCGCGGGCCGGCACGGACCGCGGGTGATCAGCTGCGCGCCTTCGTCGACGAGCTGCACGGGTTCCTGGCCACCGACGACAGCGGCTCGCTGCCGAGCCTGTTGGCCTGGCTCGACCATGCCGAACGTCTCGACGAGTTCGCCCCGCGCACCGAACCGCCCGAGGAGGATGTGGTGCAGCTGCTGACCGTCCACGGCTCGAAGGGGCTCGAATGGGATGCGGTCGCGGTGGTGCGCTTCGTCGAGGACGAGCTGCCGGCACGTCCGCAGGACAGCAAGGCCTGGCTGGGGTTCGGCGTCCTCCCGTACGAGTTCCGCGGCGACCGGCAGTGGCTGCCCGAACTGCACTGGCAGGCGGCGGCAGCCCCCACCCAGCAGGACCTGAAGGCCGCGTTCGACACGTTCGCCGCCGACGTGAAAGCCCGTCAGGTGGAGGAGGAGCGCCGCCTCGCATACGTGGCGGTGACCCGGGCCCGCGACCGCCTGCTGCTGACCGGGTCCAGCTGGTCGGGCACCAAGAAGCCGCGCGGGCCGAGCCCGTTCCTGCGGGAGATCGCCGCCGCGCTGGGGCTGGAGCTGCCCGACACCGACCCGGGAGACAACCCCTACGAGGGGCAGCGGCGCCTGCTGCAGTGGCCGATCGATCCGCTCGGTGCGCGGCGGGAGGTCGTGATGGCGGCCGCCGAGCAGGTGCGCACCGCGCAGCACGCGCCCCCGGTGGCGCCCTCACGCGACCTGGCCCTGCTGCTGGCCGAGCGCGACCAGCCCGCGCCGCGCCCGCTCAGGCCCACACGCGTGCCCGCCTCACGGTTCAAGGACCTCGCCGACCCCGACGCCGACACCGGACGACCGATGCCGGAGCGCCCCTACCGGCAGACACGGCTCGGCACGCTGTTCCACGCGTGGGTGGAGCAGCGCTCCGGGCTCACGGGCCTGGGCGCCTCCCTCGACGACGGGCTGTGGGAAGCGGACGACGACTCCGGGCACCTCAGCGCCGCGGACGCCGATGCGCTCACCCGGCTCACCGAGAACTTCCTGGCCTCGGAGTGGGCCGACCGCCAGCCGCTCGAGGTCGAGACCGAGATCGATTTCGTCGACCCGGACGCCTTCGGCGACGGCGTTCCGCGCGTGATCATCTGCAAACTGGATGCCGTGTACCGGACGGCGTCGGGGCGCATCGAGATCGTGGACTGGAAGACCGGGCGCCCGCCGCGCACGGAGCGCGAGCGTGCCGACCGGATGATCCAGCTCGATCTGTACCGGCGGGCGTACCACGCCAAGCACGGGGTGCCGCTGGATCAGATCGACGTGGCGCTGTTCTACGTGGCCGACAACCTCGTGCTGCGCGGCTGAGTCACGCCGTGCCGGTCCACCGGCGCAGCGCGTTGCGGGCCGCCTCGTCCAGTTCGACCCGGTCGGGGCCCGACTCCTCGGCACCCTCGGCGACCTCGGCAGCGGCCGGTTCCGCCGACGGCCGCGGCGACCACTCCGACAGTTCGATCGGCACCGTCTCGACGTCGCCGGTCTGCTCCTCGTCGGTGAACAGGTCGCCCATGTCGGGGTGGTAGGCGTCGGTCTGCATCGACGTGTCGACCTCGGCGGTCGTGTCCCGCACCCGCTCCCGGGCGGCGAACGCGTCGTCGGCGGTCACCGGACGGGCATCGATCGGCGGCTCGTCACGCACGTTCTCGTCGAGCGCCTCCAGCAGCGACACCGCGTCGGCGACGACGTCGTCCGCGCCGGTGGTGTGGCCGTGCACGAGCCAGCGGGCGAACTCGAGCTCGGCGTGGAACCGCGCGCGCTCGGCCAGCAGCGCGTCCGGTGCGCGGTGGGTCGCCGCGGTGTAGGCGTCCAGCACGTCGTCACGCGCGTCGGGGGCGGTGGCCAGCCAGCGCAGATCGATCGCCGGGTCGCCGGCGCTGAGACCCCCCCACGTGAGGAGGCCTGTCACCGTCGGCACCCCGTCCCCGTCGTCGGCGAGGACGAACGACCCGGGCTCGACACCGCCCAGCACGACCGTCGTCTCGAACCGCCACAGCGACTCCGACCCGACGGCGGTGCTCCAGCGTCGGAGCAGCCCGAACGGCAGCTTCCCGGTCGCCTCGGCCCGGTCGAGCAGTCGCTCGGCCTCGTCGCGCACCTGGCCGGCGGTGAGCACCGGCAGCCCCGCGTCGCGGACCACCGCGACCGAGAGATCGTGGATGCGGGCGAGCGCCGCCCCGACCGTCGTGGCCACACCCCGCCCCGGCGGGATGTGCGCGGCGTCGACGCGGTACCCCGGAAGCAACGACTGCACGAGGGCGTGCACGCCGCCGACGGTGGCTTCGCCGAGCACCTCGGGGGCGGTGAACGGCAACACGCCCCGCACTCCGGCCGACAGGGCACGCAGGGCGCGGATCTCGGCGCGCAGCTCGGCCTCGGCCTCCGCATCGACCGGCACGCGCACCACGACCTGTCGATCGTCGTCGAGGGTCGCGATCGCACTGTCGTACCGACCCGACGATCCTTCCGTCAGTGGGCTGACCCTCACGACCCGGGCATCGGGCAGGGCGGAGGTCACCGACGCGGCTAAAGTGAGGGGTGAGCGTGCCATGACCCCCAGGGTAGGCGGGCGATGCCCCGCGTTCGCGCGCCACGCCCGGCAAGAGAGGTCCTCGATGACGCCGACACCGGCATCCCCGCTGCCCGCCCTCGCGCGCGACGGGATCGACCGTGCCGCCGGCGAGCGGTCGACCCCCCGGCTCGTCGAGCGGCTGCGCGCCGACCCCGCCACGCGCGTGCTGTGCGTGCACGGCGACCGCGCGCCGCTGCTGGCCGACGGCCGGCTGCACACGGTGGCGCCCGGTGACGTCGCCGGGCACGCCGAATGGGGGTTCCTGGGCCGCACGCCGGAAGGGGACGGCGTCTTGGTGGCGGCGTGCGATGTCCTCGCGGACCCGCCCATCGCGGCCGAGCGGTGGGAGGCGCTGCGTGCTGTCGGAGGCGACCTGGCGCCGGTGGAGGCGGGGCTGTTCGTCGAGGCGCTGTGCCTGGGGCGCTGGCTGCGCGAGGCCCCGTTCTGCCCCGGGTGCGGACAGCGCCTGCAGGTGCGCAACGCCGGCTGGTCGCGCACGTGCGAGGTGTGCGTCGCCGAGCACTTCCCCCGCACCGATCCGGCCGTCATCGTGGCGATCACCAGCGCCGACGGGGAGCGCCTGCTGCTGGGACAGAACGCGCTGTGGGTGGACCGCAACATGTTCTCCGCGTTCGCCGGGTTCGTGGAGGCGGGGGAGTCGCTCGAATCCGCACTGGTGCGCGAACTGCTCGAAGAGGCCGGCGTCGAGGTCACCGACCTGCGGTATCAGAGTTCGCAGTCCTGGCCCTATCCGCGGTCGCTCATGCTCGGGTTCTACGCCACCGCGCGCGACGAGGATGCCGTGCGTCCGGACGGTGAGGAGATCGTGGCCACGCGCTGGTTCACGCGCGCGGAGATCGCCGCCGGCCTGCGCGGCGAGGCCGACTTCCGGTTGCCCGCCGCCTCGTCGATCGCCCACACGCTGATCCGGAACTGGCTGGACGCATGATCGATCGCGCGCTCGTCGGACTCGACGATCGGCAGCGTGAGGCGGCCTCGGCGCTGCGCGGCCCGGTGTGTGTGCTCGCCGGCGCCGGCACCGGCAAGACACGGGTCATCACGCACCGCATCGCCCACGGGGTGGACACCGGTGCCTACTCGCCCGGGCGGGTGATGGCGGTCACCTTCACGACCAAGGCGGCCGGGGAGATGCGCGGGCGGCTGCGGGCGCTGGGTGTGCCGGGCGTGGCGGCCCGCACCTTCCACGCGGCGGCGCTGGCGCAGCTGAACTTCTTCTGGCCGCAGGTCGCCGGAGACGCGGCGCCGAGCATCGTGAACAGCAAGGTGGCGCTCCTCGGCCAGGCCGCCGATGCGCTGGGGCTGCGGCTGGACGCGCCGACGCTGCGCGACGTCGCCGGACGGATCGAGTCGCGGAAGGTGTCGATGCGGACCATCGAAGCGGATGCCGCGCAGCGGCCGCACGGTCTGCCCGGGGTCGAACTCACCGCCCTCGTCGACCTGCAGCGCGCCTACGAGAAGGTCAAAGATCAGCGGCGCCAGCTCGACTTCGAGGACGTGCTCCTGGCGTGCGCCGGCATGCTCGAGTCCGAGCCGCGCGTGCTGGCCGCCGTCCGCGAGCAGTACCGCCACTTCACCGTCGACGAGTTCCAGGACGTGTCACCGGTCCAGCACCGTCTGCTGGAGCTGTGGGTGGGGGAGCGCGGCGACGTCTGCGTCGTGGGCGATGCCAGCCAGACCGTGTACTCGTTCGCCGGGGCCGATCCCCGGTACCTGCTCGACTTCCCGACCCGCCACCCCGAGGCGCGCGTGGTGCGCCTCGAACGCAACTACCGCTCCGACGCCGCCGTGCTGCGCGTCGCGAACGCGCTGATGCGGGGCCGCCCCGGGGCGCTCGAACTCGTGTCCGACGAACCCCCGGGTCCCACCCCCACGGTCACCGCATTCGCGGACGACGCCGCCGAAGCGGCCGGAGTGGCCGCGCGCGTGGCGGACGCCGTGGCGGCGGGGGTCGATCCGCGCCGCATCGCCGTGCTCTATCGCGCCAACGCGCAGTCCGCGCCGCTGCTGTCGGCGCTGGCCGCACGCGGGGTGGCGGCGACGGTGCTGGGCGGCAAGCGGTTCTTCGACCTGCCCGAAGTGCGCCAGGCGCTGCTCGCGTTGCGGGGCGCGGCCGTGGCGCCGCTGGAGACGAGCTTCCAGGCGACCGTCCGCGACGTGCTGCGCTCGCTCGGGTTCACCGACGAGGCGCCGCCGGCCGGCGGCGCGCTGCGCGACGCGTGGGAGGCCCGCGCCGCGCTCATGCGGCTGGCCGAGGAGGCCCCGCCCGACGCCACGCTGCGCTCGTTCACCGACGACCTGATGGCGCGTGCCAAGGATCAGCATGAGCCCACCCTGCGGACCGTGACCCTGGCGACCCTGCACGCCGCGAAGGGTCTGGAATGGGACCACGTGCACCTCGTGGGGATGAGTGAGGGGCTGCTGCCCATCTCCTACGCGACGACCTTCGACGCCATCGACGAGGAGCGGCGCCTCGCCTACGTCGGCGTCACCCGCGCGGCGCGGACGCTGTCGGTGTCGTGGGCGCAGACGAGCGGGGGAAGGCCCCGTCAGCGGTCGCGATTCCTTCAAGAGATCGGCACGGACATCGCGGATGCACGCGATGCGCGTGCCACCGGCGCCGGCCGGTCACGGCGCTGACGAGCACCGACCGGGTGGGCGCGGCATCCGTGTCGCGCAGCAGCCGCGCCGCCACAAGTCCGGCCTCGATCAGCAGCGGCCGCGCCGTATCGGCGGTGGGCCGCGCCAGCAGCTGGGCGGCCAGGAGCGGCCAGTCGGGGTCGTCGTCGGTGCGGTGCGCGTGCAGACAGGCCAGGCACGCGGTCTGCCCCGGGACCACGAGCGGCCCGACCGTCACCCGGTCGCCGGCCAGCAGCACCGGCAGGTGGGTGATGTCGGCGGCCATGAGCCGGGCGGCCCGCCGGGGATCGACCAGGTGGGCGGCCACGGTGACCACCGGCAGCGCGGCGTCGAGGGTGTCGGGCTCCCACCCGGCGACGGACTCGACCTCGATGTCGCTGCTCTCCAGCGCGCCCAGCAGTGCGTCCCGGGCGTCCGGCTCGAGGTCGCCGGGCACCTCGACACGCACGCGCAACGGGGCGGGCTGCTGCGGGCAGAGGGCGTCGGCGAGCCGGTCGATGAACCCCGGCACCTCGGCGGGATCGGCACCGTACGCGGTGGCGAGGGGCACGAGCACCGCGTCGGGGATGCCGTCGACCAGCGCATCCAGCAGCTGCTCCTGCCAGACGGTGACGTCGTCCAGCTGCGTGCGGGCGTCCGTGCCGAGCCGGAGGCTCGATGCGGTGCGCCACAGAGGCGGATGGGACGGGGCCAGACGCAGCATGCAGCGATTCTCGCCGGTGGCCTCCGGCGTGTCGGGGTTATCCACAGCCGATGGTGGTCACCGGGCGGCGTGGCTGGCTGGGGAGGAGGGAGCTCAGACGGGCCGGGGGTCGTCCGGTCGGTCCCCGTCGTCCGACCCGTCGGCCGGGTCGGACGCACCGTCCGACCGGTCCGCGGCGGCTCCGGCGGCGTCGTCGGCCGCCGACCTCAGTAGCGCGTCGAGCGCGTCGTCCATGGCGTCGCGGGGCGGCGCCTCGCCGCGGCCGCGGGCCTGCAGGCGCGTGATGAGTCCGGACGGGTCGTCGATGTCGTCCGGGCCGGGCATGAGGTCGGGGTAGTCCCACAGCGAGTCGCGCTCGGCGACGCCGACCGCGTCGGTGACCGCGCGCCACATCTGCGCGGCCTCGCGCAGCCGGCGGGGGCGCAGTTCGAGGCCGACCAGCGACCCCATGGCCTGCTCGGCAGGGCCCCCCACCGCGCGGCGGCGGCGCACCGCCTCGGCGATGCGGTCGGAGGCGGGCAGGCGTGTGGTCGCATCGGCGGTGACGACGTCGACCCAGCCCTCGACGGTCGCCAGCAGGTTCTCCAGTCGCTGCAGCGCGCGGGTCTGCGTCTCGGTGCGCTGCGGCAGCAGGGCGCCGCTCTCGATCGCGGCGCGCAGCTCGTCGGGGGAGGACGGGTCGAACCGGGTGGCGAGGTCTTCGAGTGCCGACATGTCGACGTGGATGCCGCGGGCGAACTCGGTCACCTGCGAGATGACATGCAGCCGGAGCCACCGCGCGTGCCGGAACAGCCGGGCGTGGGCGAGCTCCCGCGTGGCGAGGTACAGCGCGAGCTGGTCGGGCTCGATCTCGAGGTCGCGGCCGAAGTCGTGGAAGTTCTGCGGCAGGATCGCGGCGTCGCCGTCGGGCATGACGGGCAGGCCGACGTCGCCGCCGGAGACCACCTCTTGCGACAGGCGCCCGATCACGCCGCCCAGCTGCGCGGCGAACAGCGAACCGCCGACGGTGCGCATGAACTTCCCGGCGCCGGCGATCGCCCCCTTCATCTCCTCGGGGGTCTGCGCGTCGATGGCCGCGGTGAGCGCGTCGGCGATGGAGGTCGCCACCGGCTCGGCGAGCTCCTGCCACACCGGCAGCGTGGCATCCACCCACTGTCCGCGGGTGACCGCCCGCGGCGGGGTGCCCAGATCCGACACGGTCGTCGCCTCGCTCAACCACAGGGTCGCCAGTGCGAACGCCTGATCGAAGTCCTGGCGCTGACCGGATCCGATGCCGTGGTCGTCGCGGTTGGCCAGGTGCAGCGCCTGGGTGCGGGCCGCGCCCCAGTCGATGCCCTCCGTGCCGGACGTGAACGCCGCCTGCATCTGCCGCAGCACCTGCTGCATCATCGCCGGGTCCACGCCCAGGCCGCGCAGCTGCTCGAGCTGTTCGGGACCGAGCATGCCGCCGGCACCGCCGAGCAGCCCCCGGAGCAGCTCCTCGAAATCATCGTTGTCGGGGCGGTCCTCATCGGTCATGGCGGGAGCCTTTCAGCAAAGTGACGACGTCGCGCTCTACGCTAGTTCAACGTCCGACCCCCGATCCCGGCGCTCGGGCGACCCGCTTACGCCGGTCGCGAACGACCGATGAGGAAGGCCAGCCGTGGCACTGTTCGACCCGACCGTGACGGTCACCCCCGCGCCGCGGCGACGCGTCGCCCGCAGCGTGACCGTCGGGATCTGGGCCCTGGCGGTGGCGCTGCTGGCGCTGCTGGCCCTGACCCTGCTGCCCACCTCGTTCGTGATCCAGCGTCCCGGCCCCGTGTTCGACACCCTCGGTACGGCGCCCAGCGCCGAGGGCGACGAGGTGCCGCTCATCCAGATCGACGGTGCGCAGACCTACCCGACCGGCGGCACGCTCGACCTGCTGACGGCGGAGATCCTCGGCAACCCGAGCCGCACCCCGTCATGGGTCGAACTGGCCCTTGCCTGGTTCGACCCGGCCCGCGCCATCCTGCCCATCGAGGCCGTGTTCAGTGAGGGGCAGACCGCCGAAGAGCGGACGCAGCAGAGCGCGCTGCTCATGATCGACTCGCAGAAGGAGGCCACGGCGGCGGCGCTCCTGCACCTGGGCTACGACGTCTCCCCGATGATCCGGGTGTATGCGATCGGCGACGAGTCGCCCGCGCAGGGCGTGCTGCAGCCGGACGACATCATCCGGGCCGCCGACGGCACCCCCGTGTCCGAGACGCTCGCGCTGCGCGACGTGATCAACGCCGGTGACGGTGCCCCGGTCGACCTCACCGTCGAGCGCGACGGCGAGACGATGACCGCGACGCTGGCACCCGCGCAGGGCGAGATCGACGGCGAGCCGACCTGGCTCATCGGCGTCACCACCGTGCGCGACTTCGACTTCCCGATCGACGTCACCATCCAGCTCGACGCGGTGGGCGGCTCCAGCGCCGGGATGATGTTCACCCTCGGCATCATCGACATGCTCACCCCGGGCGAGCTCAACGGCGGCGCCGACGTCGCCGGCACCGGCACGATCGATGCGGACGGCAAAGTCGGCCGGATCGGCGCCGTGCAGCAGAAGCTCCACGGGGCCAGGGATGCCGGGGCCGAATGGTTCCTGGTGCCCGCCGACAACTGCCAGGACGTGACCGGACATGTGCCCGCCGGGCTCCAGGTGTTCGCGGTGGAGACCCTCGACGACGCGCTGTCGGTCCTCGAGGCGATCCGCACCGACGCGGACACCGGGGGGCTGGCCACCTGCGCACGATGACCGGCCTGTTCGCGGTCGGCTGACTCGGCGTCCTCATAGAATCACCCCACCTAGGATGGAGGGGTGACCACGACGTCAGCGCCGAACCAGGCCACGCCCAGCCCTCTCCGCCGCGCCATCGGCATCACGCTCGCCGTGATCGCCGCCGTGGTCGTGGCCTTCTTCGTCTTCGCGAGCCTGTTCGCCGACTGGCTCTGGTACGACCAGCTCGGCTTCGACGGGGTGCTGGTCACGCAGTGGACGGCGCGGGTCATCATGTTCGTGGTCGGCTTCCTCGGCATGGGCGTGCCGGTGTTCGTGGCCATCCAGCTCGCCTATCGGCTGCGCCCTGTCTATGCGCGGCTGAGCTCGCAGCTGGATCACTACCAGGAGGTCGTGGAGCCGCTGCGCCGCCTGGCCATGTGGGGGATCCCGGTGTTCTTCGGGTTCTTCGCCGGGTTCGCCGCATCGGCCCAGTGGGAGACGGTGTGGCTGTGGATGAACCGCGTGTCCACGGGGCAGACCGACCCGGAGTTCGGCCTCGACACCGGCTTCTACCTGTTCGAACTGCCGCTGCTGAGCAGCGTGCTCGGCTTCGTCTCGGCCGTGCTGCTCGTGTCGCTGCTGGTGACGGCCCTTGTGGCCTACCTGTACGGCTCGGTGCGGGTCGGGCAGCGTGAGCTGCGCATCTCGAAGTCGGCCCGCATCCAACTCGCCGTCATCGCCGGTCTCTACCTGCTCACGCAGGGCGCGAGCCTGTGGCTCGACCGCTACAAGACGCTGCTGAACGAGGGCGACCGCATCACCGGTGCCGGATACGTCGACGTCAACGCGATCATCCCCGGTCTCACGATCCTCTCGATCGCCGCCGCCATCGTGGCCGTGCTGTTCTTCGTCACCGCCGTCATCGGCCGCTGGCGCTTCCCGCTCATCGGTACCGCCCTGCTGATCGTGACCTCCCTCATCGTGGGGGTCGCCTATCCGTGGGTGATCAACCAGGTGCAGGTCGTCCCGAACCAGCGCACGCTCGAGGCGGAGTACTACGAGCGCAACCTCGAGGCGACCAAGTTCGCCTACGGCATCGACGGCCTGGAGAAGACCGACTTCGAGGCCGAGACCCAGGTCGAGAGCGGTCAGCTGCGCGCGGACGCCGAGACCACGGCATCCATCCGCATCATGGACCCCGCCATCATCGGCCCCACGATCCGCCAGCTCGAGCAGTACCGCGGCTACTACAAGTTCACCGACCCGATGGACGTCGACCGCTACGAGATCGACGGCGCCTCGCAGGACACCGTGGTCTCGGTGCGTGAGCTCGACATGACCGAACTGGGCTCGGCCGCCTCCTGGTACAACACGACGCTGGTGTACACGCACGGCTACGGCATGGTGGCCGCCAAGGGCAACGCCCGCACCAGCGACGGCAACCCGGTGTTCCTCGAACGCGGCATCCCGACCGCCGGCGAGCTGACCACCGGCGAGAAGTACGAGCCGCGCATCTACTTCGGCGAGTCCTCGCCGCTGTACTCGATCGTGGGCGCCCCGGAGGGCGAGCCCGACATCGAGCTGGACTATCCGCGCGGTGAGGACGGCGCGGCGCAGACCACCACGACGTTCTCCGGCGACGGCGGCCCCGAGATCGGCGACCCGTTCCGCCGGCTGATCTACTCGCTGAAGTTCCAGTCCACCGACATCCTGTTCTCGGATGCCATCAACGCCGAGTCGCAGATCCTCTACGACCGTCACCCGCTGACCCGCGTGCAGAAGGCGGCGCCGTACCTCGAGCTCGACAACGACCCGTACCCGTCGGTGGTCGACGGCCGGATCGTGTGGATCGTCGACGGCTACACGCTGAGCGCGAACTACCCGTACTCGTCCATCGTGAGCCTGCGCGACGCGATCAGCGACACGACCAACCTCGCCCCGCGCGTGGCCCTGGACGACATCAACTACATCCGCAACTCGGTCAAGGCCACCGTCGACGCGTACGACGGCTCGGTCACCCTCTACGCGTGGGACGAGGAGGACCCGCTGCTGCAGGCGTGGCAGAAGGTCTACCCGAACACGATCAAGCCGATCAGCGAGATGTCGGGCGACCTCATGAGCCACGTGCGCTACCCGACCGACCTGTTCAAGGTCCAGCGCATGATGCTGGGCACCTACCACGTCGACGACGCCGCGTCGTTCTACTCGCGGGACAACGCGTGGAAGACCCCGGACGACCCGGTGGAGCCGGCCAAGGGCCTGCAGCCGCCGTACTACCTGACGATGCAGATGCCGGGTCAGGACGAGCCGAGTTACTCGATGTTCACCTCGTTCATCCCCGCCTCGGAGGGCCAGAACGCCCGTAACGTGCTGATGGGGTACCTG
Source organism: Microbacterium pollutisoli (assembly GCF_053586795.1). Lineage (NCBI taxonomy): Bacteria > Bacillati > Actinomycetota > Actinomycetes > Micrococcales > Microbacteriaceae > Microbacterium > Microbacterium pollutisoli. The sequence goes on along the minus strand of NZ_JBNYWT010000001.1, from coordinate 695,405 downwards.
GCGGTGGACGCCAACGCCGGGAATCAGGACGGTGTGAAGGCCGAGGGCTACGGCAAACTGCGGATGCTGGAGATCAGCGCCGATGTGAGCGTGCCCGGTCCCGGTCAGGTGCAGAACACGTTCGACTCGGATGAGACGATCTCGTCGCAGATGAACCTGCTGCGTCAGGGTGCCTCGGAGGTGCTCAACGGCAACCTGCTGACGCTCCCGGTCGGCGGCGGCCTGCTCTACGTGCAGCCGGTGTTCGTGCAGGCCTCCGGCGGCACGCAGCTGCCGACCCTGCGCAAGATCCTGGTGGCCTTCGGTGACGAGGTGGCGTTCGAGGACACGCTGCAGGAGGCCCTGGACTCGCTGTTCGGCGGTGACGCCGGCGCGAGCGCCGGTGATGACGAGGTCACGCCGACCGAGCCCGACGAGGGCGAGCCCGAACAGCCGGACGAGCCCACGCCCTCGACGCCGGACATCCCGGCCGACGCCTTCGAGCAGGCGCTGGAGACGGCCCGCCAGGCCATGCTCGAGCGTCAGGAGGCACTGGCCGCCGGCGACTGGGCCGCGTACGGCGAGGCCGACGCACGGCTCACCGAAGCCATCGAGCAGCTGCTCGCCCTCGAAGGGGAGTGAGCGGGCCGCCGAGGCGGCCTGATCCGACCGGATGCCGCGTCGCGCACCCTGGGTGCCGGCGCGGCATCGGCGTTTCCGGGATCGGTGCGGGCGCCTGGCCGCTGGATCGGCACGTTCGGGCCGGCAGCGCGGTGCGTAGCCGAGTCACGCGCACGGGAAACGAAGAAGGCGCCCCATCCGGGACGCCTTCTTCATCTGGTTGCGGGGGCAGGATTTGAACCTACGACCTCTGGGTTATGAGCCCAGCGAGCTACCGAGCTGCTCCACCCCGCGGCACGTCCTCTACTTTACCATGCTTCGGCACTGGTCCCGACCACGGTTGCCGTCGAGGCGGCGGGGACGGGAGGATGAGGGCATGGATCCGCACGCCACCGCGCCGCATCCCGACGACGGCCGCGATGAGACCGTCGACGAGCGCGCCGACCGCAACTGGAGCGAGGTGCTGCAGGAGCTGCGGGTGCTGCAGACCGGCACCCAGATCCTCACCGGATTCCTGCTGGCCCTCGCCTTCCAGCCCGGTTTCGCCGACCTCGACGCCGCCGAGCGGCTCTTCTACCTCATCCTCGTCGTGCTCGCCGCGCTGAGCGCGATCGTGGCGCTGGCGCCGGTGGCGTTCCACCGCACGGTGTTCCGCCAGCATGCCAAGCCGACCGTGGTCGCCTATGGCCACGCCGCCCTGGTCACGGCGCTGGGTACCGTGTCCCTGCTGCTGGTGGGCGTCGTGGCCTTCGTGTTCCTCGTCGTGGTGGGCACAGCGGCCGCCTGGATCGCCGGCATCGCCCTGGGGGTGCTCATCGCGACGCTGTGGGCCGCGATCCCGGTCGTGCTGCGGCGGCAGCGACAGGAGGCCGCATGACCGCGCAGCTCGCCGTCGCCGTAGCGCAGTTCGCGCCGACCGCCGACCGCTCCGCCAACCTCGCCCGCATCGCCGAGCTGACCGAGATCGCCGTGGACCGCGGCGCCGGTGTCGTCGTCTTCCCCGAATACTCCAGCTACTTCGTCGACCCGTTCGACGACAGCCTCGCCGCCCACGCCGAAGACCTCGACGGGCCGTTCGTTGCCGAGCTGACGCGGCTGGCGGCCGCCCACGACGTGCATCTGGTGGCCGGACTGGTCGAACGCGGCGCCGCGGGACGGGTGCGCAACACCGTCGTGGCCGTGGACGGCGGCGGTGTGCAGGCGACCTACCGCAAGCTGCATCTGTACGACGCGTTCGGCCAGCGCGAGTCCGACTGGGTCGAGCCGGGCGCCATCGCCGCCCCCGAGACGTTCGAGGCCGCCGGAGTGCGCTTCGCGCTGATGACCTGCTACGACCTGCGGTTCCCGGAGGTCGCGCGGCTGCTGGTCGACACCGGAGCCCACGCGCTGCTGGTCCCCGCGCAGTGGGTGCGCGGCCCGTTGAAGGAGCACCACTGGCGCACACTGCTGCACGCCCGGGCGATCGAGAACACGGTGTTCGTCGCCGCCGCCGACCACCCGCCGCCGCTGGGGGTGGGCGCGTCGATGATCGTCGACCCGACCGGCGTCGAACGGGCCGCGGTCGGCACCGACAGTGACGTGGCCGTGGCCTGGGTGGATGCCGGGGACATCGAGCGGGTGCGCCGGGTCAACCCCGCGCTGCGGCTGCGGCGGTTCCGGGTCGAGCCGCGCGAGTGACCGGTCAGAAGGCCGCGAGTCGCCGCGCGGCCTCGTCGATCACACCGATGCGCTTGCAGGCGGCGAACCGCACGAGCGTCGCGTACTCGTGCCGGTGCTCCGGGGTCACGAACGCGGTCAGCGGCACCGCCACGACGCCCGCGCGCTCCGGCAGCGTGCGACAGAACTCTGCGGCGTCCGTCGCCCCCAGCGGCGCGGCGTCGGCGACCGTGAAATAGGACGCGCGCGGGGGCGAGACCGCGAACCCGGCGGCGGTCAGGCCCGCGCCGAGCACCTCGGCCTTGTGCGCCAGGTCGGCCGCCAGCGCGGTGAAGTGCGCATCGGGCAGGCCCAGACCCACCGCGACGGCGGGCTGGAACGGAGCGCCCCCGGAGTACGTCAGGTACTGCTTCACGGCCAGCACCGCGTCGACGAGGGCGGCAGGCCCGCTGACCCAGCCGACCTTCCAGCCCGTGACGGCGAAGGTCTTCCCGGCCGAGGAGATCGTGAGCGTCCGCTCGGCCGCGCCGGGCAGCGTCGCGATGGGGGTGTGCCCGCCGTCGAAGACGAGGTGCTCGTACACCTCGTCGGTGACGATGACCGCATCGTGGCGGTCGGCGAGCCGGACGATCTCGGCGCGCACCCGGTCGGACAGCACCGTGCCGGTCGGGTTGTGCGGATCGTTGACGAGGATGATGCGGGTACGGTCGGTCACGGCCGCGCGCAGGCGGTCGATGTCGGGGGTGAAGTCCGGGCGGTGCAGCGGGACCGGGACCAGGCGCGCCCCCGCCAGCGCGATGCACGCGGCGTACGCGTCGTAGTACGGCTCGAACACGACGACCTCGTCGTCGGGGGAGTCGATGAGCGCCAGCAGCGCCGCCGCGAGGGCCTCCGTGGCTCCCGCGGTGATGAGCACTTCCCGCTCCGGATCGACGGCGAGACCGTAGAAGCGCAGCTGGTGGGCGCACACCGCCTCGCGCAGCCCGGCGTCACCGCGCCCGGGCGGATACTGGTTCACGCCCGCGGCGATCGCAGCGCGGGCCGCGTCCAGCACCTCGGTCGGCCCGCTCTCGTCGGGAAAGCCCTGACCGAGGTTGATCGCACCGGTGCGCATCGCCAGCGCGGTCATCTCAGCGAAAATGGTGGGGACCGCACGGCCGGCGGCATCGAGCAGGCCCGCACCGGCGGCGGTGCGGCGCCAGGCGCCGGGTACCTCGTCCATCGCGCTCAGGCTACACGCATAGGCTCGTAGCGGCGCGATCATTGGATCTGCACAGCAGGCCGGAGCATTCTGGTGGAGAACCGCATGAAGGAGCACCCATGAGCGACACGATTCCCCCGCGGCCCCCGCTGCCCGGCCCGGCCCGCATGCATCCCACCCTGCCCACCGAGCCGTACGGGCCGGCCCCCGCGCCCGCCCCGGCATCCACCCCCGCCGCGAACGGCGACGGCAAGGTCGGCGCCGGGAAGATCGTCGCGATCATGGTCGCGGCCGCGCTGGTCGGCGGTGCCGCGGGCCTCGGCGTCGCGGCCGCCGCCGGAACGTTCGGCGCTCCGCAGACGGTGGTCACCGCCGGACCGTCCACGGTGACGGTGAACAACCCCGACGAGGTCAACGCCACCACCGCCATCGCCGCCAAGACCCTGCCCAGCGTCGTGACGATCGCCGCATCGTCCGGCTCGTCGGGCGGCACCGGATCGGGAGTCATCCTCACCGAGGACGGCTACGTCGTGACCAACACCCACGTGGTCACCCTCGACGGCGCCACCGCCGACCCGAGCCTGAAGGTGACTGCCTCGGACGGCACCGTGTACCGCGCGACCATCGTCGGCACCGACCCGCTGTACGACCTCGCCGTCATCAAACTGACCGACGCCGAGGGGCTCACCCCCATCGAGTTCGCCGAGTCCAGCAAGCTCAACGTGGGGGACCAGACGGTCGCCGTCGGCGCCCCCCTGGGCCTGGCCAACACCGTCACCACCGGCATCGTCAGTGCGCTGAACCGCTCCATCAGCATCGCGTCGTCCGCGGCGCCGGAGACACCGGCCGAGAGTGAGGGCCAGGAGTCGCCGTTCCAGTTCGACTTCGGCCCGGGCGACGAGAACCGCCGCGCGTCCGGTTCCATCTCCATCGCGGTGATCCAGACCGACGCCGCCATCAACCCCGGCAACTCCGGGGGTGCGCTTGTGGACGGCGAGGGCAAGCTCATCGGCATCAACGTGGCGATCGCCACCGCGGGCGGCAACTCGACCGAGGCGGGGTCCATCGGTGTGGGCTTCTCCATCCCGTCCGACATCGTCAAGCGCATCAGCGACGAGCTCATCGCCGACGGCGAGGCCAGCCACGGCCTGCTGGGAGCGATGGTCGGCGACGCGGCCGCCCGTGAAGACGCCACCACGGCCGGCGCGTACATCAGCGAGGTCACCCCCGGCGGCGCCGCCGCCACGGCAGGCCTGCGCCCCGGTGACGTCGTGACCTCGTTCAACGAGCTGCCCATCACCGACGCCACCGACCTGACCGCGCAGGTGCGCGCGGTCGCCGGCGGCACGACGACCACGATCGTGTTCGTCCGCGACGGCGAGACGCGGTCGACCGAGGTCACCCTCGGCGAACTCGAGCAGTAGTCGCTCCGGGCATGGACGCCACCCCGCGATAGGCTCGCGGGGTGGCGTCCTTCTCGTTCGGCGCGGGCAATGCCGCGGCGCTCCTGCGACTGCCCCTGTATGCCGCCGGGCGCCTGGCGACGGCGGTGATCCCGCGGTCGAGGGACGAGTGGGTGTTCGGGTGCGCGATCGGCGTCGCCGACGGGGCGCTGGCGCTGTGGGAGCATGCCGCCGCACGCGGGGAGAAGGCGCTCTGGCTGACCGGTTCGGCCGCCGACGCCGCCGAGGCCGCCGCCCGCGGCATCCCCGCCGTGGACAAGCGGTCGCTCCGCGGGTTCTGGCGCACCGCGCGCGCCGGCGTGATCGTCGTCACGCACGGGTTCGGCGATGTCAATCGCTATGCGACCTCGGGCGCGCTGCTGGTGCAGCTCTGGCACGGCATCCCGCTCAAGCGCATCGGACTGGACACCCCGGTGACCACCCGCAGCCCCGTCCGCGTGGGGGCCCGGTTGGTCAGCGCACTGCTGCGGGTGTCGTACCGGGCGACGCAGCGGCGCATCGGGCTGATCCCCGCGGCATCCGCCCTGGTGCGCGGACGCCTCGAGTCGGCGTTCGCGCTGCCGTTCGACCGCGTCCCCGTCACCGGCGAGCCGCGGGTCGACGTGCTCTCGCAGGGCACCCCGGACACCCGCCGCGCGGCGGCGCGCGGCGCGATCGAGGCACGGGTGGCCGTTGCGGCCCCCGCGACGCGGCTCGTGCTGTACGCCCCGACCTGGCGGGACGGCGCGGCCGACCCGGCCGGCCCGACCTCGGCACAGTGGGCGCGGCTGACCGCCCTGCTCGAGACCCAGGACGCGATGCTGCTGCTGCGCTCCCACCACCTGGGCAGCCGGTCGTCGCAGGCCGCCCATCCCCGCGTGCAGGCGCTCGACAGCGCCGTCGTCGCCGACGTCACCCCGCTGCTGCCGGCGATCGACGTGCTGGTCACCGACTACTCCTCCCTCGCCTTCGACGCGGCCCTGGTGCCGGTGCCGACCGTGTTCTTCGCGCCCGACCTGGCGGACTACGCGCGGGCACGCGGCTTCTACGGCACGTACGAGCAGGTCGCCGGGCCGGACTTCGCCCGCGACTGGGACGGCGTCATTGACGACCTCGACCGGGTGCTCGGCGACCCCGACGAGCAGCGGCGCCGCACGGCGGTGGCGCGCGCCCTGAGCGAGCGTGTGCACCGGTTCGCCGACGGAGGCAACACCGCACGGGTGTATCGCGAGATCCAGACACGACGGCACCGCGGGGCCCGGCCGCCCCGCGACGGGAAGGAATGATGCAGGCACACTTCGACCTCGGCGCGCAGACGCTGGTGGTGACCGGCACCGGCGCGCGCCCCGCGTCCGCCGAGCTGATCGGTCCGCGCGCACGCGTGACCGGGCGCCTGACCGGACGCGGCCGCACCTGGCGGGCGGTGCTGCCGCTGCGCGCCGCGCGCTGGGGCGGCCCGGCCCTGCCGCTGCCCACCGGTGAGTACGCGCTCACGGTGCAGGATGCCGGCGGCGCGGCCGTGACGGTCGACGCGCACATCGCGCTGACCATGCTGCCGACGCTGCGCGTCGCACTGGCCGGGAAGACTCTCACGGTGGGCCCGCCGATCGACCCCGCCTACGACTCCGGTGAAGGTCAGGCGGCGCTCGAGCGACGCTACGCCACCCGGCGAGGTGCGCTGGAGAACGCCGTGTTCTTCGAGAGCTTCTACGGCCGCAATGCGAGTTGCAACCCGTTGGCGATCGATCGCGAGGTGGCGCGCGTTGCGCCGAGCGTGACCCGCTACTGGAGCGTGGTCGACCTGTCGGTCCCCGTGCCGGACGGCGCGATCGCAGTCGTCGACGGCAGCCCGGAGTGGTGGCGGGCCCGCGGCTCGGCGCGGCTGCTCGTGGTCAACGACTGGCTGCGCCGACGGTTCTCGCGGCGCCCGGGCCAGGTGGTGCTGCAGACCTGGCACGGCACGCCGCTGAAGCGCCTCGCGCTGCACCGCCCCGGCTTCGATCCGCGGCGCGCCGTCGCGGTCGTGCGGGAGGGGCGGCGCTGGGATGTGCTGCTCGCGCAGAGCGCGTACGGGGAGCGGGTGCTGCGCAAGGCCTACGCCCTGGGGCGCCGGCCGGTGTGGGTCGAGGGGTACCCGCGCAACGATGTGCTCACCCACGGTGACGGTGCCGGCATCCGCACCACCCTCGGCATCGGCCCGGACGAGAAGGTGCTGCTGTATGCACCCACCTGGCGCGACGACCGTGAGCTGATCGTCGACTTCCTCGACCTCGACCGGCTGGCGGCGCACACCGGCGCCGTGGTGCTCGTGCGCGGGCACTCCCGCACCCTCGCCACCGGGCGGGATGCGGCCGGTCCGCGGGTGATCGACGTGTCGACCTACCCGGACACCGCCCAGTTGCTGCTCGCCGCCGACGCGCTGATCACCGACTACTCGTCGGTGATGTTCGACTTCACGGTCACCGGCAAGCCGGTGTTCTTCTTCACCCCGGACGTCGAGCACTACCGGGGCGATCTGCGCGGGTTCTACTTCGACCTGGCCGCGCGCGGCCCCGGGCCCATGACGTCGACCCAGGACGAGCTGGAGGCGGCGCTGGCCGACCCGGCGACGGCCGAGCGCTTCGCCGACCGGTATGCGCAGTGGCAGGCGCTGTTCAACACGCACGACGACGGTCATGCCGCCGAGCGCGTCGTCGCCCGCATCCTCGACCAGCGGTTCATCGACCGGGCGTGACGGGGCCGTCGGCGCCGCTCACGGCAGCGGCGTGTTGCGGTCCAGTCGCGAGGTGTCGACGTTCTCCCGCGCCCCGTGCATGACGCCCCGGAGGAACCCGACGCCCCAGGCCAGGTGCATCGTGGGCAGCACCGCGAGGGTCCACAGCCGTTCGCGCAGCCCGCGCCGGGGACGCGGGCGCACGGCGACGGCGATGACCAGGGCGACATAGGCGAGTGTCGGCACCGTGGCCGCGGCGGCGACCACGGCCGCCAGCCCCGATGCGACCCCGGTCACCAGCAGCACGGTGGCCACGACCGCCGCGACCACGGCGACCACCAGCAACGGGGGTGCGAAGAAGCGCAGCGAGTTGCGCCTGCCGTAGCGGCGCACCAGCTCGCCGCGCCAGGTGCCCGTCGACTGGAACTGCTGTGCCAGGCGCAGCCAGCTCTCCCGCGGCCAGTAGGTGACCGACAGCGCGGGATCGAACCACACGCGATAGCCCGCACGGCGGATGCGCAGATTGAGCTCCCAGTCCTCGCCGCGGCGGATCGACTCGTCGAAATAGCCGACCTCCGCCAGCACCGCGCGCCGCATCACGCCGAGGTAGGCCGACTCGGCCGGGCCCTCCTCACCACCCGAATGGTAGGCACCGCCGCCGAGGCCGATGGGGGAGTTGTAGGCGGCGGCCACCGCCCGCTGGAACGGGGTGCGCCCGTCCGCACGCATGACACCGCCGACGTTGGCCGCGCGGGTGCGCGCCAGCGTGGCCAGCGCCCGCGCGGTGTAGCCGGGCTCGAGCTCCGAGTGGGCGTCGACCCGCACGATCGTCGGGTGGCGGCCGGCGCGAATGGCCAGGTTCAGGCCGATCGGGATGTCGGCGGCCGGATTGTCCACCAGTCGTACCCGTGGATCCGTGGCCGCCAGCTGCTGCGCCAGCTGGGTGGTGCCGTCGGACGAGGGCCCCAGCGCGAGGATCACCTCGGACGGCCCGTCGTGCTCCTGCGTGAGCACCGAGGCGACGGCCCGTTCGAGGTAGGCGGCCTCGTTGAGCACCGGCATGACGAACGTGACGCCGGAGCCGTCGGGCGGGACGGGCGCATCGCCCACAGCCGGTGCCACCTCATGCATCCGTCGATCATCCCACGCGCGGAGGCCCGCAGTGCGGTGGGTAGGCTGGAGGGATGGGTGCGCTGGCCGATGGCAGGAAAGCGATCGGGCTCGTCAGGAAGGCCGTCGCCAATCGGCTGGCCGTCCGCGACGTGCGTCGGAGGCTCGCACAGAGCCCGCCGCATCCCGCCGACCATTTCCGGGTCGCGGTCTACTTCGCCGACAGCGACGTCAACATGTACCAGATCCGCCAGTGGTACAAGCCGCTGGCCGACCTGGCGCGCACCTGGCCGGTGGTGGTGCTCAGCCGCAACCCCAACGGCGCCCGCGCGATCCTCGACGACGGGGCACTGCCGGTGGCGTTCGTCCCGACCGTCCGCGACCTGGAACGCTATCTGCCCGGGCAGGACATCCGGGTCGTGCTGTACGTCAACCAGAACACCCGTAACTTCCAGATGTTCCGGTACGGGCGCCGCTGGCACGTGTTCATCAACCACGGCGAGTCCGACAAGATGTACATGACGACCAACCAGTTCAAGGCGTACGACTACGCCCTGATCGCCGGCGACGCGGCCCGGGCGCGTCTCAGCCGCGTGCTGTGGGACTACGACCTGGATGCGCGGACCATCGCGATCGGCCGCCCCCAGGCCGACCACTACTCGGGCGAGCTGCCGTACGAGCCCGATGACAGGACCGTCGTCCTGTACGCCCCCACCTGGGAGGGCGACCGCCCGTCCGCGCACTACGGGTCGATCCGCACCCACGGCGAGGCGCTGACCGCCGCCCTCCTCGCGTCACCGCGCCACCGGCTCATCTACCGCCCGCACCCGCGCTCCGGTGTCGTGGACGCCGAGTACGGCGCCGCGCACCGCCGCATCGTCGCGGCCATCGCGGCTGCGAACGCGGCCGACCCGCGGGCGATGCATGTGTACGACGACGGTCCCGAGCTCGGCTGGCAGCTCTCCGCCGCGGATGCGGCCATCGTCGACATCTCGGCGATGGTCTACGACCGGCTCGCGGCCGACAAGCCCCTCATGGTCACCCGCCCCGTGGACGCGGCCGCCGTGGTCGACACGCACGGGTATCTCTCCGACGCCGAGTGGCTGGATGCCGGGGATGCCGGCGACATCGTCGCGGCGGTGGAGCGCGTGCTCTCGGACCCGGACGCGGTGTCCCGGCTCGAAGGATGGGTGCGGCACTACTTCGGCGACACGACGCCCGGTGCGGCCACCGCCCGGTTCCACGACGCGATCGGCACGCTCATGCACAAGTGGGAGCAGTGGCACTCCTCGGCGCTGAGCGAGGGGGACGACGGGGAAGACGCCGACGAGGCGGAGTTCGACGACGAGTGATCGCCACTCGGCCTGCGGGCTCGGGGCTACTCGCCGTCGGCGTCGACCGTGTCCACCGAGACCGGTTCGATCGTGATCGCGACGGTCTCGGTCGCGGTCAGGGGGCCCAGCAGCGGGATGTCGACCGGCGGCGCGTCGCCGAGACGTTCGACAGGCGAGGCGGGCTCATGCGGCTCGGCGGGGAGACCGGCCCACGCGGTCGGCTCTTCAGGACGTTGCTGGAACAGGCCCATGGCTCCATTGTGACGCACTGCGCGTCACGCGGGGCCGGTCACCGCCGATCGGACGTGTCGGCGTCGGGTGCGTCCAGACGCGCGGGCGTCTCGCCGGTGTCGCGGGCGCCGCGCCGGGTGATCCGGCCGGCGATGGCGCCGCGCACACCGCGACCGGCGTCGACGACGCTCTTTCCGGCGCCGGCCGCGTAGCCGCCGGCGCGCCGCACGGCGCGGACGGCGGAGTGTTCCAGGCGGATGCTTCCCGGGCGGGGCTCGAGCTCGACGGGGAACCGCTCGGGCGGCACACCGAACGCACGGCGAGCGCCGACGAGCACACGACGTCCGAGGACGTGGTTGCCGGCACCGCCGACGGCGGCGCCGATGCCGAACGGCAGCGCCTTGCCGATGACGGACGCGCCGCCCTTGGCCGCGAACTGCTTGATGAACAGGGACTTGAGGCGGTCGACCAGCGGCCCGACGGCGGCGCGCGGCAGCGACTTGGTGACCAGGTCGCCCCAGTACTTGTCGCGGGGGATGCCGGTGCCGGCGGCCTGCCGGGCGAGCTGACCCACCAGGTCCACGCCTTCCTTGCCGAGCATGAGCGTCAGCACGAGTGCGCGGGCCCGGTCCGGGTCGTCGACCGGGATGCCGTGCAGCTCCGCCAGCGACTGGGCGAACAGGGTCGTCGCCTCGAGGAAGCCCACCGTCTCGACGCCGGACAGCGCCAGGGTGACGCCTGTGCCGATGCCGGGCACCACGGCCGTTGCGCCCACCGCGGCGCCGCCGGTGGTCACGGCCGCGAGGTAGCGCCGTTCGAGCATCCGCACGATCTGGGCATTGCCGGCATCCGGATGCCGCAGACGGATGCTGCGCAGATGCGCGATGACGACGGGGCGCTGCACGGCGAGCACGCGGTCGAGCGCCCGGATGGCACGCGGATGCTCGGGCGAGCCCACCGGCGGCAGTCCACCCGACCACGGGGCGTCGTCGGGCAGGGAGTGGATGCGGTGCACCTCGGCCATGTCAGCGACGATAGCCGGCGACGCTGGGCGAAAGATCAGACGAACAGGTTCGCGCGCTCGAGGTCCTCGGCGAAGTCCACCTCGACCGCGTACAGGTCGGAGATGTCCATGGGCTCCAGCCGCAGGCCGTTCTCGATGATCGCCAGCTCGAGGCCGCGCTCGAAGTAGTCCTGGTCGTCGACGCGCGACAGCTGCGCGATGAAGGTGGGCTTGTCGGCACGTGAGATGTAGTTGATGCCGACGGCTTCGCCGATGCCGCCGACCACGGTCTTGGACAGCTCCTTGATGAAGCCCTCGGCATCCACCGTGTACTTGACCTCTTCATCGCTCACCTTGGCCGTGTTGACCGTGACGAACGACTGGTCGCGCTCGATCAGGGCGACGGCGCGGCCGAGCACGCGGGGGTCGAAGACGACGTCGCCGTTCATCCACAGCACGCCGCCCTTGCCGGTCGCCTTCAGCGCCCGGAGCAGGCTCTTGGACGTGTTGGTCTGGTCGTAGCGGTCGTTGTAGACGTACTGCGCGTCGGGGAAGGCCTCGACGATCGTCTCGGCCCGGTAGCCGACGACGGTGGTGATGCGCGCGTCGCGGCCGAACGCGGCGCGGATGTTCTGGTGCTGCTGCTGCATGATCGACCGGCCGTCGCTCAGCTCGGTCAGGGGCTTGGGCAGGCTGCGACCCAGGCGCGAGCCCATGCCGGCGGCCAGGATGACGGTCTGAAGGGTCACAAGTACTCCTGGAGGGAAGGCGTTCACCGTCTGTTCGACGGGAAGACACTCCTTCGTGCCGCCGCCAATCGTAGCGAAAGCACCTGAAAGGGGGCAGAAAGCGGCGGTCCCGTTGTCGATTCGTGACAATCGCAACGTTTCGTGCGAACCCTTCGGTCTCCGTGGTCGCGGCGGCCGCGCTTGCTAGGTTGGTGAGCGTGACCCCGTCGTTGCCGCTGCCACAGGAGGACCCGGAATCCGGGCCGCCCGACGGTGTCACGCCGCCGCCGCTGCCGACGGTGCCGGCCGCCGCCGCCGCGGTGGAGTTCGCCCAGCGGGCCGCCGCGGGAGCCGGACGCCCGCACGAGGACCCGGACGACGATGTGGAGCGGACGCGGCCTCGGCCGCCGACCGTCTTCGCCGTTCCGCCGCTGCCCCCGCTGCCTCCGCTGCCCGACCCGGCGGCCGACGGTGGGGCGGACGAGCTGCCCCCGCCGCCGATCTCGCCGTTCGCGCCGGAATCGCGCACGGCCACTCCCGGCATGGCGCGGGAGCTGCCCCTGTCCGTCGACGCGGAGCCTGTGGAGCCGGAACCAGAGGGAGACCCGGAACCCGAACCGGAACCGGAGGTGGAGCCGGAACCCGAGGCAGAGCCGGAACCGGAACCGGAGGGAGAACCGGAATCGGAGCCGGAACCCGAGGAGGAGCCGGCACCTGCGGCGGAACCCGAGCCGGTGGACCTCAAACCGGTGGATCTCGATCCCGCGGGCCTCGAACCGGTGGAACTCGAGCCGGCAGAGCTTGAACCGGCAGAGCTTGAACCGGCAGAGCGTGAATCGGCGGACTCCGCGCCGACCGTCGCCGAATCGCCCGCCGCACCCCTCATCGCCCCGGCGACCGACGTGCCGGCACTGCGTCTGCGCGGTCTGACGAAGTCGTTCGGGCAGACCCGCGCGGTCGACGCGATCGATCTGGACATCCCCGCCGGCACGTTCTACGGCATCGTCGGACCGAACGGCGCGGGCAAGACCACCACCCTGTCGATGGCCGCCGGCCTGCTGAGACCGGACGCCGGCACGATCGAGATCAACGGCGTCGACCTGGGCCGCGAGCCGCGGCGCGCCAAGAAGATGATGGGCATCCTGCCCGACCGGCTGCGCACGTTCGACCGGCTCACCGGCCGCCAGCTGCTCTACTACTACGGCGCCCTCCGCGGACTGCGCGGCGCCGTCATCGACAGCCGCACCGCCGACCTGGCCCGCGCGTTCGACCTGACCGACGCGCTGGGCCGCCCGGTCGCCGACTACTCGGCCGGCATGACCAAGAAGGTCATGCTCGCCGGAGCCATGATCCACTCGCCGCGGCTGCTCGTGCTCGACGAGCCCTTCGAATCCGTCGACCCCGTCTCCAGTGCGGTGATCATCGACATCCTCCGCGCCTACGTGGATCACGGCGGCACGGTCCTGCTGTCCAGCCACGGCATGGAGCTCGTCGAGCGGGTGTGCTCCGGCGTCGCGGTCATCGTCGCCGGGCAGGTGCTGGCCGAGGGCTCGGTCGACCAGGTCCGCGGTGAGCTGACCCTCGAACAGCGCTTCGTCGAGCTCGCCGGCGGCCTCAGCGACGTGGAGGGCCTGGAGTGGCTGCACACGTTCTCCGACTGAGATTCGACCTGTTCGTCGGAGCCCTGCGGGGCCGCCCCGCCGAGGTGGTCCGGCGCGCGGCGGCGTTCTGCGTGCTGCTGCTCGTGGTGGGCGCTGTCGGTGCCGGCGTACTCGCCCTCGCCGAGGTCACTGTCGAGGTCGCCGCCGTCGTGACGGTCTGCGCCGCCGCGGGTGTGGCGGCCGGCTTCCTCGTGGCGCCGCTGGTCGCCGGCGGGGACGACCCGCTCGACCCCCGCCGGTTCCGGGTGTTCGGGCCGGACACCGGGCGGCTCCTGCTCACGCTGCTGCCGGCGGCGCTGGTCAGTGCCGCCGCCCTGGCCCTCACCGCCGTCGCGGTGTGTCTCGCCGTCATGTGGACACGCCACGGCGTGCCGAGCCTGGCGGCCATCACCGGCGGTGTGCTGTTCGGGCTCACCTGCCTTCTGGCCTCGAAGACCGCGACCGCCTTCGCCGCCCTCGTGCTGCGCCCGCGCCGCTCGCGCGAGCTGACCGGACTGTCGGTCGTCGGCATCCTGGTCCTCCTGGTCCCCGCCGTGGTGTTCGCGGTCTCCGTCCGGTGGGATGATGAGGTCCCCGCTGAGCTGCGCGCCGTCGGCGACGTCCTCGCCGTCACTCCGCTGGGCGCCGCCGCAGCCATCCCCGCGCGCATCGCGGTGGGGGAGTCGCCGGTGGCCTCGGTCGTGGTCGCCGTCGCGACGATCGTGGGGCTGATCGGGCTGTGGGCGCTGCTGGCGACGCGCCTGATCAGCACCACCGAACGGCCCCTGACCGCACGCTCGCGCGGCGGCCTCGGCTGGTTTACGGTGACCCCGAGCACCGCCGGCGGCGCCATCGCCGCGCGCAGCCTCACCTACTGGCTGCGCGACTCCCGGTACCTCGCCAATCTGATCGTCGTGCCGATCGCCGGCATCCTCGTCACCGTCCCCCTGCTGGTGGTCGGGGTGCCGCTGTCGATCGTCGCCCTCGTGCCCGCGCCGCTGATGGCCCTGTTTTTCGGCTGGATCGTGCACAACGACCTCGCCTACGATTCGACGGCGCTGTGGATGCATGTGGCCAGTGGGGTGCGCGGCACCGCCGACCGGATCGGACGGCTCGTGCCGGTGCTGCTGACCGCGGTGCCCGTGCTGGCGGTCGCGGTCCCCGTCGCCATCGCCGTGCACGGTCGGTGGGCCCTGCTGCCGGCGCTGGCCGGGGTGTGCGCCAGCCTTTTCCTGTGCGGATTGGGCCTGTCGTCCATCTCATCGGCTGCGGCACCGTACCCGGCCTCCCGTCCCGGCGACGGGCCCTTCCAGCAGCCGCAGCGCACGGGAGGCGGCCTCGCCCAGGGCGCCGTCTTCGTCGGTGCGATCGTGTTGAGCGCGCCCGTCCTGTGGTGGGCCTGGCGCAGCATGTCGCAGAGCATCTCGTGGGCGTGGACGACGCTGTGGGGCGGGCTGGGCATCGGCCTCGCGGTGCTCGTTCTGGGGGTGGTCATCGGCGGCGCCGTGTTCCGCCGCCGGGGCACCCGCCTGATGGAGTTCGCGGAGTCGACGTGACCGGGCACCCGCCCCGGCACGCGGCGACGCGACTACACTCAACGGCATGAGCACGCCACTGGACCGCCCTGATCAGGGCGGCACCACCACCCTCGACCGCGAGCTCGAAGAGCTCCTGCGCGAGGAGAACATCGAGCCGGGTGACCACGAGCGCTTCTCGCACTACGTCAAGAAGGACAAGATCCTCGAGTCGGCGATCACCGGCAAGCCGGTGCGTGCACTGTGCGGCAAGAAGTGGACGCCGGGACGCGACCCCGAGAAGTTCCCGGTGTGCCCCACCTGCAAGGAGATCTACGACTCGATGATGGCCTGACCGGACACGGCGGCGTCGACGAAGACCGTCGGCAGCGCCGGGTCGGAGCGGCTGAGCGCGAGCGCCTGCACCGGCAGCTCCTCGCGCACCCGGAGGTGATGGGCGCGGGCGGCGGCGACGCCCTCGACGCCGAGGGCACCGGCATCCAGTTCGCCGTGGTCGACGATCGTCACCTGCAGCGCGCGGGCGTCGGGGTGGTCGGCGGCGTCGGGCAGCGTCTCGAACCCGTCCGCGACGACGATCAGCTCGCTGGTGGCGGTGCCGTGGTCGAGCGTGCGGAAACCGGCCTTGCGCCCGCCCCGGCTCGCCTTGTCCGTGGAATGCTTGGCCACCGCGACCCACGACCCGTCCGCCGCCTCGCGGGCGACGAGCTTGTAGACCATGCCGGCGGTGGGGGCGCCCGATCCGGTGACCACCGACGTGCCGACCCCGTAGGAGTCGACGGGTGAGGCCGCCAGCGCCGCGATGGAGAACTCGTCCAGATCGCTGGTGACCGTGATCTGCGTCCCGGTCGCGCCGAGCTCGTCGAGCTGCGCGCGCACCTGTGCGGCGACCGTCGGCAGGTCGCCGGAGTCGATGCGCACCCCGCCCAGTCCGGTGCCGGCGACCGCGATCGCGGTGGCGACGCCCTGCTCGATGCCGTAGGTGTCGACCAGCAGGGTGGTCTGCAGCCCCAGAGCCTCCACCTGCGACCGGAACGCGGCCTCCTCGCTGTCATGCAGCAGGGTCCACGAATGCGCGGCCGTGCCCATGGTCGGCACCCCCCAGCGGCGACCCGCCTCGAGATTGCTGGTCGCCCCGAACCCGGCGATGTAGGCGGCGCGGGCCGCCGCGACGGCCGAGCGCTCGGCCGCGCGCCGGGAACCCATCTCGGCCAGCGGCCGATCTCCGGCGGCGATGCTCATGCGGGCAGCCGCGTTCGCCACGGCGGAGTCGTGGTTGAGGATGCTGAGCGCCAGAGTCTCCAGGATCACCGCTTCGGCGAAGGTGCCCTCGACGGTGAGGATCGGGGAGCCCGGGAAGTACAGCTCGCCCTCGCGGTAGGCGGTGATGGTGCCGGTGAACCGGTAGCCCTCCAGGAAGGCGAGGGTCTCGACCCCGACCACCCGCTTGTCGCGCAGGAAGCGCAGCTCGTCGTCCCCGAAGCGGAACGCGCGCAGCTCCTCCAGGAGCCGGCCGGTGCCGGCGACGACCCCGAACCGGCGGGCGCCGGGCAGGCGACGCGCGAACAGCTCGAAGATGCATCGACGCCCGGCCGTGCCGTCCCGCAGCGCGGCATCGATCATCGTCAACTCATACCGGTCGGTCAGCAGGGCAGTGCTGGGCGCGTCGCTCATGCGATCAGCGTACTGACCCCGGGGTAGGCTGGAGCACCGTGGATGATGCGCCGATCGGGATCTTCGACTCCGGGGTCGGTGGACTCACCGTCGCACGCGCGATCTCGCAGCTGCTGCCGCGCGAGTCGATCACCTACATCGGGGACACCGCCCATTCGCCGTACGGTCCCAAGCCCATCGCCGACGTCCGCCGCTACGGGCTCGAGGTGCTCGACACCCTTGTCGACCAGGGCGTGAAGATGCTCGTGATCGCGTGCAACACCGCATCGGCGGCCCTGCTGCGCGACGCGCGGGAGCGCTATTCGGTGCCGGTCGTCGAGGTCATCGGCCCGGCCGTGCGCACCGCGATGTCGACGACCCGCAACGGCCGCATCGGGGTCATCGGCACAGCCGGCACGATCGGCTCCGGGGTCTATCAGGACATGCTCGGGGTCAACGAGAAGCTCACCGTGTTCGCGCAGGCCTGCCCCCGCTTCGTCGAGTTCGTCGAGGCCGGTGTCACCGGGTCATCCGAAGTGCTCGCCGTCGCCGAGGAGTACCTGTCGCCGCTGCGTCATGCGGGGGTGGACACCCTCGTGCTGGGCTGCACCCACTATCCGTTCCTCGAGGGCGCCATCAGCTACGTCATGGGCCCCGATGTCTCGCTCGTGTCCAGCGACACCGAGACCGCGAAGGACGTGTACCGCCAGCTGGTCTCGCGCGACCTTCTCGCCGGGGCCGACGCCACCGCCACCCACGAGTACGAGGCCACCGGCGACTCGGCCGCTGAGTTCCTCGCCCTCGCCGACCGCCTCATAGGCCGCGGCGTGGACGCCGTGCGCCTGGTGCAGACCGGCGCCATCGACCTACCGAAGGGAATCACGCCATGACCGACATCACCCGTGCCGACGGTCGCGCCGCCGACCAGCTGCGCCCCGTCACGATCGAGCGCAACTGGAGCGCGCAGGCCGAAGGGTCGGCGCTGATCTCGTTCGGCGGCACGAAGGTGCTGTGCACCGCGTCGTTCACCGGCGGCGTGCCGCGCTGGCTGACCGGCAAGGGCAAGGGGTGGGTCACCGCCGAATACGCGATGCTGCCGCGGGCGACCAACACCCGCAACGACCGCGAGTCGATCAAGGGGCGGGTCGGCGGCCGCACCCACGAGATCTCGCGTCTCATCGGACGCGCACTGCGGGCCGTCGTCGACACCAAGGCGCTGGGGGAGAACACCATCGTCATCGACTGCGACGTGCTGCAGGCCGACGGCGGCACCCGCACCGCGGCGATCACCGGCGCCTATGTCGCCCTCGCCGACGCGATCGAGTGGGGCCGGGGCCGCGGGCACATCGGCAAGAACTCCCGCGTGCTCATCGACTCCGTGTCCGCCGTGTCGGTCGGCATCGTCGACCAGACCCCGCTGCTCGACCTGGCCTACGTCGAAGACGTGCGTGCCGAGACCGACATGAACCTCGTCGTGACCGGCCGCGGCCTGTTCGTCGAGGTGCAGGGCACCGCGGAGGGCGCGCCGTTCGACAAGCGCGAGCTCAACGCGCTGCTCGAACTGGGCCTGGGCGGGTGCGCGACCCTGCGCGACCTGCAGACCGCCGCGCTGGAGGCCTGACGCGATGGCCTCGCGGATCGTCCTGGCCACCCACAACCCGCACAAGGTGGCCGAGTTCGGCCAGATCGTCGCCGCCGCCCGCCCCGACCTCGAGGTGATCGGCTACGACGGTCCCGAGCCGGTCGAGGACGGCGTGACCTTCGCGCAGAACGCGCTGATCAAAGCGCGGGCCGCCGCGGCCCACACCGGTCTGCCGGCGCTGGCCGACGACTCCGGCATCCGCGTGGACGTGCTCGGCGGTGCGCCCGGGGTGTTCTCGGCCTACTGGGCCGGGCACCGCAAGGACGACCGCGCCAACCTCGAACTGCTGCTGGATCAGCTCAGCGACATCGCCGACCCGCACCGCGGCGCGCAGTTCGTCTCGACGATCGCACTGGTGGTGCCCGGGGGCGCCGAGCACACCGTCGAGGGCGTGTGGCCGGGCCGGCTGGCTGTGGCGCCGGCCGGTGAGAACGGCTTCGGGTACGATCCGATCTTCATCCCGGACGGCCAGTCCGGTCCCGAGCGCACGTCCGCGGAGTTCACGCCGGCCGAGAAGAACGCCGCCTCCCACCGTGCCCGTGCCTTCACCGCGCTGGTGCCGCTGCTGGCCCATTTGGACTGATAACCAGGATCATTCCCGACTGGCCGGATCGGGCCGCTGTCACGTCCGCGGCATCGTAGCCTCGAAGCATGCACGATCATGCGCCCACCGGCATCCGCGCGGCGAGCCATCGCCGGCTGCTGGCGATGTCTCTGGCGCTGACGGTCACCGTCATGATCGTGCAGGTCGTCGGTGCGGCGCTGTCAGGGTCGCTGGCGCTGCTGGCGGACGCCGCGCACATGTTCACCGACAGCTCGGCGCTCGTGATCGCGCTGATCGCCGGGGCCGTCGCGGCGCGGCCGCCCGACGCGCGCAACACCTACGGCTACCAGCGTGCGGAGGTGTTCGGGGCGCTGCTGAACGCCCTGATCCTCATCGTGCTGTGCACGGTCATCGTCGTCGAAGGGCTCGGACGGCTCCTCGACCCCGGCGAGGTCGAGGTCGCCGGCGGCCTCATGCTCGTCGTGGCCGTGGTCGGCATGATCGCCAACGCCGTCTCGCTCTACCTGCTCAGCGCGGCGCAGCGCACGAGCATCAACGTGCGCGGCGCCTATCTCGAGGTGCTCGGCGACCTCATCGGCTCGGCCGTCGTCATCGTCGCGGCGATCGTCATCGCCGTCACCGGGTGGATGCCGGCGGACGCACTGGCATCGCTGGTCATCGCCGTGATGATCGTGCCCCGGGCGGTCACCCTGTTGCGTGAGGTCGTGTCGGTGCTGGCCGAACGGGCGCCGCACGGCACCGACGTCGGGCAGATCCGCGCCCACATCCTCGGAGCCGACGGGGTCGTCGACGTGCACGACATCCACGTGTGGCAGCTCACCCGGGGAGCACCGGTGTTCACCGCGCACGTCGTCGTCGACGACGCGGTGTTCGCGCAGGGGCGCACCGCGGACGTGCTGGGAGAGCTGCAGGGGTGCCTGGCGGCGCACTTCGACGTAGAGCACTCGACCTTCCAGCTGGAGCCGGCCGGGCACAGCGACCACCACGCGCACGATTGAGCGGGCTCAGCCCTCCCGTCGCACGTCGGCGGGGTCCACATCACCGCGCAGCCCGCGCCACCGGGCGTGGCGCAGCGTGCCGCCGGGGGTGAACTCGCCGAACTCGACCTCGCCGACCAGCTCGGGCCGCACCCAGTGGGCGTCGCCGGCGTCCGCGGCCGGCACCCCGGCGAACGGGTTGGTCTCGGAGCGCAGCGGATCGAGCAGCGCCTGCAGCCGGCGCAGCGCCGCCTCGGAGAACCCCGAACCCACCCGGCCCACGTACTCGAGCCCGTCGGCTCCGGGGATGCCCACCAGCAGAGAGCCGATCGAGCCCGTCCGTCCGCCCTTGCCGGGCCGGATACCACCGATCACGACCGACTGCGTCTGCGTCAGCTTCACCTTCAGCCACTGCTCGCTGCGGATGCCGGGGCGATAGCGCGATCGGGGATCCTTCACGACCACGCCCTCGAGGCGCAGCTCCCGCGCGGCCGCCAGCGCGGCATCCAGATCGTCGGTGACCGGGGGCACCGTCAGCGGTGCGCTCGCGTCGGCGGTGACCTCCTCGAGGCGGGTGCGCCGCTGCGCCAGCGGCCGGTCCGTGAGGTCCACGTCGCCGACGGCGAGCAGGTCGAACACGAAAAAGGCGACCGGCACCCGGCCGGCTTCGCGGGTCACCTCGCGAGGGTCGGTCAGGTGCATGCGCCGCTGCAGGCGGTGGAAGCTGGGGCGGCCCGCCTCATCCAGCGCGACGATCTCGCCGTCGAGCACGGCGGGGGCCGACCCGAGACCCAGGTCGACGTCGCCGGTCAGTTCGGGGTAGCGCGCCGTGATATCGGTGCCGCTGCGGGCCCGCAGCCGCAACCGGCGGCCGTCCCACATCCCCAGCGCCCGCACGCCGTCCCACTTGAACTCGACCCACGGTGTGCCTCCCCAGCGCGCGGCGGCCCGGGCGGCCTGGTCGGGGGTCGCGTTCGTCGACAGCATCGCGGCCGGCGCCGCGTCCAGAGGGGCGACACGTGCGCCCGGGTCCGACCGCCCCGCACGCGTGCCCGGGTCCGCACGCCCGGGGCGCGCCTTCGGGCGGGCGGCGGGGGCACCGGCATCCTTCATGCGGTGTAGCAGCCACTGCGACTTCTCGCCGGCGCCGGACGTGCGGATCAGCGCCAGGCGCACTTCTCCCAGCGGCCCGCCGCTGCGCCCGGTGAGCGTGAAGATCACCTCGTCGTCGCGCCACTTCTCGGCGGCGTAGGTGCCGGTGTCCCAGATGGTCATGGTGCCGGCGCCGTACTCGCCCGCGGGGATCTCGCCGGCGAAGTCGAGGTACTCCAGCGGGTGGGGCTCGGTCATGACCGCGAGATGGTTGCGGTCGGGGGAGTCGGGGATGCCGCGGGGCACCGCCCAGCTGACCAGCACCCCGTCGCGCTCCAGCCGCAGATCCCAGTGCAGCCGCCGGGCGTGATGCTCCTGGATCACGAAGCGGGTGCCGGTGCCGTCGGCGGCGGCCGGGGAGACGGGCATGGGCTCGGGTGTGCGTCCGGGGGCGCGTTTGGCCAGGTACACGCTCAGTGCCGTGCTGCCCGGCGCGGGCGGCGCGAGCGGTGCCAGCAGGTCCCCGAGCTCATCGGCCCGGGTGAGCATCTCGTCGAACTCCAGGTGACGCAGGTCAGGGTCGGCGAGCTCCTCCCAGGTGCGGGGCGCGGCCACCGTGGGGCGGGTGCGGCCGCGCAGCGAGTACGGCGCGATCGTCGTCTTCGACCCGTTGTTCTGGCTCCAGTCGAGGAACACCTTGCCGCCACGCAGGCCCTTCGACATCTGACTGACCACCAGATCGGGATGGTCGGCCTCGAGCAGGCGGGCGAGCTCCTTCGCGAACGCGGAGATCTGATCGCTGGTCTGCGTGCCGTCGAGGTGCGCGTACAGGTGGATGCCCTTGCTGCCGCTGGTGACCGGGAACGGCGTCATGCCGACGTCGGTGAGGATCGGGCGGGCCCACCGGGCCACCTCGGCGCACTCGGCCAGGCCCACACCGGGGCCGGGGTCGAGGTCGAGCACCAGCCGGTCGGGGTTCGAGCGCTGCCCATGGGTGTCGAACCGCCACTGCGGCACGTGCAGTTCGAGGCTGGCGACCTGCGCGAGATAGACGAGGGTGGGCAGGTCGTGGACGAGGGGGTACTCCTTCCTGCCGCTGGAGTGCTCGATCGGGCGCCGCGCGACCCAGTCCGGGGCGCCGCGCTCGAGGTCCTTGGCGAAGAACGGGTCGTGGTCCACGCCCTCGGGCCACCGCAGCCGCGTCACCGGCCGCCCCGACAGGTGCGGCAGCAGCAGCGGCGCCATGCGGGTGACGTAATCGATGACCTCGCCCTTGGTGGTGCCGGTGGCCGGGTACAGCACCTTCTCCAGGTTGCTCAGACGCAGGCGGCGCCCTTCGACCGTGACCTGCTGGGTGCCCGCCATGCCGCAAGGCTACTCGGCGGTGAAAATGCAACCCCTGGCCTTGACAGGTGTGACCGGTGTCTACTGGTGTGATGAGAGCGATCTGGAAAGGCGCACTGACCTTCGGTCTGGTCAACGTGCCCGTGAAGGTCTATTCGGCCACCGAAGACCACGACGTGCCGCTGCACCAGGTGCACGCGGCCGACGGGGGACGCATCCGGTACCAGCGGATCTGCGAGATCGACGGCGAGGTGGTGCCGTACTCCGACATCGACAAGGCGTACGACGACGGCGAGCGCACCGTCGTGCTCACCAAGGAGGACCTGGCCTCCCTGCCGTCCGAGCGCAGCCGGGAGATCGAGGTGGTCGAGTTCGTCCCCACCGAGCAGATCGACCTGCTAACCCTCGACCGGGCTTACTACCTCGAGCCGGACTCCGCCTCGCCGAAGGCCTACGTGCTGCTGCGGCGCACCCTCGAACAGACCGACCGCACCGCCGTCGTGCGGTTCTCCCTGCGGCAGAAGACCCGGCTCGCGGCACTGCGCGTGCGCGGCGACGTGCTCGTGCTGCAGACGCTGCTGTGGGCGGACGAGGTGCGCGAGGCGGCGTTCCCGGCGCTGGAGGAGTCGGTCAAGATCTCCGACAAGGAGCTGGAACTGTCGGCATCCCTCGTCGACAGCTTCTCGAGCGACTTCGACCCCGACGAATACACCGACGAGTACCAGCGCGAACTGCGCACGCTCATCGACGCGAAGCTCGAGAAGGGCGACGCGCTCGACACGTCCGACACCTTCGGCGAGCAGGCCGAGGCCGACGGCGGCGGCGAGGTCATCGACCTGATGGCGGCGCTGCGGGCCAGCGTCGAACGCTCGCGCGCGGCACGGGGCGACAAGGATGCCGGGGACGAGGCACCTGCGAAGAAGAAGAAGGCGCCGGCCAAGAAGAAGCCGAAGAAGGCGTCTTAGCCTCCGGCCTGCTCGAGGGCGCGCCGCGCCTTGCGGCGCTCGGCGAGGTAGTGCCAGACGGCGAACAGCACCGTGCCGGCCACGGCGGCCAGCAGGATCAGGTCGATGTACTCCTGCACGAACCACGCCACCGGCGGGATATAGCCGATGACGAAGCCGAGCATGGTGAGGCCGAAGCCCCACAGCACCGCACCGACGAGGTTGTAGAACGTGTAGGTGCGCCAGTTCATGTGGCCGACCCCGGCGGCGACGGGGGCGAAGGTGCGCACGATCGGCACGAATCGCGCCACGATGATCGTGAGCCCGCCGTAGCGCTCGAAGAACATGTTCGTGCGCTCGACGTTGCGGCGGCTGAACAGGCCCGACTCCTTGCGTTCGAACACGGCGGGACCGCCCTTGTGGCCGATCCAGTACCCGACCTCACCGCCGACGAACGCGGCCAGACCGATCAGCAGCGCCACCCACCACACGTTGACCCCGAACACGCCCTGCGGGGCGAAGTCGGTCGAGTGGGACAGGATGCCGGAGATCAGCAGCAGCGTGTCGCCGGGCAGCAGGAAGCCCACCAGCAAGCCGGTCTCGGCGAAGACGATGAAGCAGACGACCAGCAGGGCCCAGGGGCCGGCGGCAGCGATGATCGCTTCGGGATCGAGCCACGGGATGAGGGCGGTGGAGTGCACAGCAGTCCTGTTCGTCGTGTCACGCAAGGGAAAGGGCGCAGCGGAGCAGACGGCCCCAGCCCGTGCGGAAGGTGGGACTTGAACCCACACGCCCGGAGGCACAGGAACCTAAATCCTGCGTGTCTGCCAATTCCACCACTCCCGCGTGAGGTTCAGTCTATGGGCAAGGCCGGGGTCTGCCACGGGGGTTACCCCGACCATCCGCTGTGGATAACTCGCACGCGGGAACCGCGGTCTTTGTCAGGATGCCGGGGTGAGCCTCGCCTACGCTCCCGGATCCGCCGACACGGTCACCCATGCGGTGGCGGCGCGGGTGCGCGACCGGCTGCGTGAGGAGCAGGCCGACCCGTCGCGTGACCGCGAGCGGGCGAGTCAGATCGCGTGGTCGGAGGTGCGCCGGCACAACGACTTCGCCCCGGCCCGCGGGCTCGAGCTCATCGACGATGAGGCCGCGTGCGTGCGCGATGTGCTGGCCGCCGTCGCCGGGTACGGGCCGCTGCAGGCGCTGCTGGACGACCCGACGATCGAGGAGATCTGGATCAACGCGCCCGACCGCGTCTACGTCGCGCGGCAGGGGCGCAGCGAGCGGGCTCCCGTCGTGCTCACCGAAGCCGGGGTCCGCGACCTGGTCGAGCGGATGCTGCACGCCACCGGTCGACGGGTCGATCTCAGCCAGCCGTTCGTCGACGCCTCGCTGCCCGACGGGTCCCGGCTGCACGTGGTCATCCCGGACATCACGCGCGCGCACTGGGCGGTGAACATCCGCAAGTTCCTCCGCTCCCATCGCACACTGGAGGATCTGACCGCAGCCGGGTCGCTGCCCGCCGAGCCGGCCGCGCTCCTGCGCGAGGCGCTCGCCGCCGGGCGCACGGTCGTCGTGTCCGGCGCGACCCACGTGGGCAAGACGACCCTGCTGGCCGCCCTCATCGCCGCGTGCCCGCCGGAGCATCGCATCGTCACGGTGGAGGAGACGTTCGAACTCGCCGTGCAGGCGCCCGACATGGTCGCGTTGCAGGGCCGGCAGCCGAGCCTCGAATGGACCGGCGAGGTGAGCCTGCGGCGCCTGGTCAAGGAGGCGCTGCGCATGCGGCCCGATCGTCTCGTCGTGGGGGAGGTCCGCGACGCCGAGGCGCTCGACCTGCTGCTGGCGCTGAACACCGGCGTTCCGGGTGCCGCCACGATCCACGCGAACTCCGCCGATGAGGCGCTCACCAAGCTCACGGCACTGCCGCTGCTGGCGGGACGCAACATCGACGCCGCCTTCGTGCAGCCGGCCCTCGCAGCGTGCGTCGACCTCGTCGTGCACTGTGCCCGCTCCGCCGACGGCCACCGCTATGTCGCCGAGATCGTCGCGCCGACCGGGCGGGTCGTCGACGGTGTCATCGAGACGCGTCCGCGATGGCGGGCGGGAGCACCGTGACGCTCGTCTGGGGCGTGACCCTCGCCGCCGGCATCCTCTTGACGCTGGCGCCCTGGCTGTGGCCGGCACGCGGCGGCGCGGACCGGCCCCGACGCGAAGCCGTCGCGCAGGGGGTGCTCACGCGGCTGCTGCAGGAGGCGGGCTACGCGCACACCCCCGCGGGCCGTCTGATCGTGATCTCGGCCGGTACTGCGGTGTTCGCCGCCGCCACCGGCTGGCTGCTGACGCAGCTGCCCGCCGTGGTGCTGGTCGCGGTGGGTGTCGGCGCCGCGGCACCGGCCCTGTGGCTGCGGGGCCGGGCACGGCGCCTGCGCCGGATGCGGCGCGCGCTCTGGCCCGATGTGTGTGACCTGCTCATCGCGTCGGTGCGGTCGGGAATGTCCCTACCCGATGCCGTCAGCGCCCTCGCCGAGACCGGTCCGGCACCGCTGCGTCCCGCGTTCACGGCGTTCGCGGGCGACGTGGCCGCCTCGGGGCACTTCGACTCGAGTGCTCTGCGGCTGAAGGCCCGCATGGCCGACCCGGTCGCGGACCGGATCGTGGAGACCCTGCGGATGGCGCGGCAGGTGGGCGGCACCGAACTGACGGCGGTGCTGCGGGCGTTGTCGGCGTCGGTGCGCGCCGACACCAACCTGCGCGCGGAGGTCGAATCCCGGCAGTCCTGGATCCGCGGGGCCGCGGTGCTGGGCGTAGTGGCGCCGTGGATCGTCCTCGTGCTGCTGTCGACGCGGCCCGAAGGCGCGGCCGCGTACACGAGCCCCCAGGGCGTGGCCGTCATCCTCGTCGGCGCCGCCGTGTCGTTCGTCGCCTATCGGGTGATGCTGGGTGTGGGCCGACTTCCCGAACCGCGGCGGTGGTTCGGATGAGCCTGGCCACCATGACCGCGACCGCCCTCATCCTCGGCGGCGCGTTCGCGGCCGGGCTGCTGCTGATCGCACACCGCATCCCGCGCTGGGCGGCCCCCACCCTGAGCCGCCGGATCGCCCCGTACGTGCGCGATGTCGCCGACCCGCGCGGGGTGACGCCCCTGGCGGGCCCGGTCACCTGGGCCGGATGGCGGCGCACCGGCAACCGGATCGCGGCCATCCTGGGCGCGGACGAGGCGCTGACGCGGCGGCTGCAACGCGCCGGACACCGCCCGGACCCGGTCGCCTTCCGCGCGCGGCAGCTGGGCTGGGCGCTGGCAGGTGCCCTGGTGGGCGCGGTGGCCGTCGTCGCGGTGACCCTGGTCGGCCAGGGCTCACCGGTCATGGTGCTGCTACCGCCGCTGCTGGCGGCCGTCGGCGCCGTCGGCTACGACCTGCGGCTCACCTCGGCGGTCCGGCGGCGCACGGCACGCATCGCCGAAGAGCTGCCGACGGTGCTCGAGTTCCTCGCGCTGTGCCTCGCCGCCGGTGAGGGCCTGCGGGATGCGCTGCGCCGGGTGGGGGAGGTGGGCAGCGGTGAGCTCACCCGCGAGGTCCGCCGCGCCGTGCTGGCCACCGGCACCGGCTCGAGTCTCGCCGACGCGCTCGGTGACCTCGCTCGACGCCTCGATGTGCCGGCGCTGTCGCGTGCGACCGATCAGCTCACCGCGGCGATCGAACGCGGCGCGCCGCTCGCGCAGGTGCTGCAGGCGCAGGCGGCTGATGTGCGCGAAGACGCCAAGCGCGACCTCATCGAGCAGGCCGGAAAGAAGGAGATCGCGATGCTGCTGCCGCTCGTGTTCCTCATCCTGCCGCTCTCGGTGGTGTTCGCGGTGTTCCCCGGTGTCGTGATGCTCAGGCTGGGGATCGGATGACCGACCACGAAGGAGGACGACATGATCGAGAACACACGGCGTGCGTGGGCACGCTGGCGGACACGGCTGCACGCCACCGTCGCCGACGAGCGGGGCGACGTGCCCGGCTGGGTGTTGGTCACCCTGATGACGGCAGGACTCGTGGTCATGCTGTGGGCCCTGGCCGGCCCCGCCCTGCAGGGCCTGTTCGACCAGGCGATCCGGAGCGTCGCCGGCTTCTGAACCGGCTCCGCGCCGCGGCCGACGATGAGCGCGGCTCCAGTCCGGTCGAGTTCGTGCTTGTCGGGATCGTGCTCACGGTCCTCACCGTCGCGGTGCTGCAGCTGGGTCTGGCCGTGTATGTCCGCAACATCGTCCACGACGCGGCCGTCGAAGGCGCGTACCGGGCCGCGCTGGCCGACACGACCCTGCCGGACGGCATCGCCCGCACCGAGGAGATCCTCGCCCGGAGCGTCGGCGAGGGCTTCGCGGGGACCGTCTCGGCGCGCGAGACCCGTCGGTTCGGGCACCCTTCCGTCGAAGTCACGGTGCAGGCGACCCTGCCGTTGCTGGGGCTGCTCGGTCCCGCCGCCGGGCTGGAGGTGACCGCCCATGCGCCTGTGGAATCGCTCGGTTGACGATGACAGCGGGTCGGCGTCGCTCGAGTTCATCGTCATCGGGGTCGTGCTGCTGGTGCCCATCGTGTATCTGATCGTCGCGCTCGGGGCGATCCAGGCCGCGGCGCTGGGGGCGGATGCCGGGGCCCGACACCTCGCGCGGGCGATCGCCACCGCACCCGACGCCCGCACGGCCGACGAGCGGGCCGACCGGATCCTCGCCGCGATCGTCGACGAATACGGGCTCGACCCCGACCAGGTGGACGTGGCCGCCACGTGCCGGCCGACCGGCACCGAATGCCCCGAGGCCGGGGCCACCCTGGTCGTCACGGTCGCAGCCTCGGTGCCGTTGCCCCTCGTGCCGCCGGTGTTGGAGCTCGACACGCTCGTGCGCGTGCCCGTCGAGGCGGTGGCGGTGCACAAGGTGTCCCGGTTCTGGGGAGTCGATCAATGACGCGCAGGCCGCCACGCGGCGCCGACGACGAAGGCACGGTGCTGCTGCTCACGCTCGGCTATGTCGTGCTGGCGCTGGTCCTCGTGCTCGTGTGCGCGGATGCGACGAGTCTGTACGTCGCCCAGAAGCGGGCCGACGCCGTCGCCGACGCCGCGGCACTGGCCGGCGCCGACGGATTCGTGCTGTCGACCGACGGCGGGACGGCGACCGCGCTGCTCACCGACGAAGGCGTGCACGCGCAGGCGGCGGATATCGTCGCCTCGTTCCCCGAGGTGCAGCTGGCCGCCGCAAGCACCCCCGACGGGGTGTCCGCCCGGGTCACGGTCGTGACCACCTGGCATCCGCCTGTTCTGACGCTGTTCGTTCCCGACGGCGTCCCGCTGCAGGCGACCGCCACCAGCCGCAACGCCCTCGGGTGACGGGCGTCGGGGGTCGGGGGCTCAGCGCCCGCGCGGGACGAACTGCGGCACCCACCGCCAGAACGCGGCGGCGCCGGCCACGCTGATCAGCCCCATCACGCCCGACGCGAGGGCGAGGGTGCCCAGCGCCGCCACGGCGGAGACCATGAGCGGGGCGAGGGCGCCACCGGCATCCGACAGGGTGCGCCACGAGCCGAGGAACGGCGCCGGGTCGGCCTGCGGTGCCGCGTCGGCGCCCAGGGTCATGAGGATGCCGCTGGACAGGCCGTTGCCGACTCCGAGCACGGCGGCGAACATCGCGAACCACATGTTCGCGTCGGTGACGTCATGGGTCAGCGCCAGACCGCCGAAGCCCGCGCCCATGAGCAGCATGGACGGCAGCGCCGCCCAGAGCCGCCCGAACCGGTCCATCACCTGGCCGCTCGCATAGAACAGCACGAAGTCGAGTGCGCCCGAGACCCCCACCACCAATGCGATCGTCTGCGCGTCGAGCCCGAGCGACACGCCCCACAGTGGCAGCACCACCTGGCGCGCCGAGCGCACCGCCGACAGGCTCGCCGCCGCCAGGCCGAGCCGGGACAGCACCGCCCGGTGCTGCCACATCGTGCGGAACACGCCCGCCCGTTCGAGGGTCGGGATCGAACCGGTGACCGCCTCGCCGGTGTCTTCGGTCAGTCGGGCGTCGACACCGGTGGTGACGGTCGTCTCCGGGTCGGGGCCGAGCAGCACGAGCGCCACCGTCGCCACCAGGCATCCCGCGAAGAACCATGCCGCGGCGTCCTCATCGGCGAACAGCGCGAGCAGCCCCGCGGCCACGAACGGCCCGACGAACATCCCCAGCCGGAACGTGCCGCCCAGGAGGGCGAGCGACCGCGCGCGGAACGCCAGCGGCACCCGGGTGGTCATGAACGAGTGCCGGGCCAGGCCGAACGCGGCCGCACAGAACCCGATGAGGAACACCGCCGCGGCCAGGACGACCACGTGCGGCGCCAGAGCCAGGCCCGCCGCACCGCCCAGGGCGAGCGTGCCGCCCACCGCCATTGTGGGCCGCTCACCCCAGCGGGCCACCGCCCACCCGGCGGGGATGTTGCCGCACAACTGGCCGACGACGAGGAACGACGCCACCAGCGCGGCCATCGGCACATCGGCGCCCAGGCGCGCGGCCAGGCTCGGCAACAGGGGCAGCACGGCCCCCTCGCCGAGGGCGAACAGCAGCGTCGGCCCGTAGATCATCGGGGCGAAACGCCACAGCACCGCACCGATCGGGGTCGGCGGGTCGCTGGAGGTCACCACATCCACGTTAGTCTGGAGTGTCATGCTCGAACTCGATCTCTCCGCCGACATCCAGGCCCTGCGCACCACGTACGCCGACATCAGGGCGGTGGTCGACGTGCCCGCGCTCGAAGCCGAGATCGCCCGACTCAGCGAAGCGGCCGGCGCCCCCGACCTGTGGGACGACCCCGAGCAGGCGCAGAAGGTGACCAGCGCCCTCAGTCACCGCCAGGCCGAGCTCAAGCGCGTCACCGAGGTGGGGCAGCGCCTCGACGACCTCGAGGTGCTGGTGGAGCTGGCGGTCGAGATGGACGACGAGGACTCGGCCGCCGAGGCGCGCGACGAACTCGCCGCCCTCGACAAGACGATCAACCAGCTCGAGGTGCAGACCCTGCTCGACGGCGAGTACGACGACCGCGCCGCCGTCGTGACGATCCGCTCCGGCGCCGGCGGCGATGACGCGACCGACTTCGCCGAGATGCTGCTGCGCATGTACCTGCGCTGGGCCGAGCGGCACAACTACCCGGTCAAGGTCATGGACACCTCCTACGCGGAAGGCGCCGGCATCAAGTCGGCGACGTTCGAGGTCGACGCGCCCTACGCCTACGGCACCCTGTCCGTCGAGGCCGGCACCCACCGCCTCGCCCGCATCAGCCCCTTCGGCTCGGCCGACAAGCGGCAGACCAGCTTCGCCGCCGTCGAGGTCATCCCGGTGATGGAGGAGGCCGTCGAGGTCGAGATCCCCGAGAACGACATCCGCGTCGACGTGTTCCGCTCGTCCGGGCCCGGCGGCCAGTCGGTCAACACCACCGACTCGGCGGTGCGGCTGACCCACATCCCGACCGGCATCGTCGTCTCGATGCAGAACGAGAAGTCGCAGATCCAGAACCGCGCCGCCGCGATGCGCGTGCTGCAGACCCGCCTCCTGTTGCTCAAGAAGGAGGAAGAGGCCGCGAAGAAGAAGGAACTGGCCGGCACCATCACCGCCAGCTGGGGCGACCAGATGCGGTCCTACTTCCTCTACGGCCAGCAGCTGGTCAAAGACCTGCGCACCGGCTACGAAGTCGGCAACCCCGCCTCGGTCTTCGACGGCGACCTCGACGGCCTCATCTCGGCGGGCATCCGCTGGCGCAAGCGCAAGGACGACGAGGACTGACCTCCGCCGGGCAGGGGATGCCGGGGCGCGGGGTGTCGCGCGAGGCGAACGGCGGCGGCCTGCTTAGGCTTACACAGCCATGATCCGGTTCGAACACGTCACCAAGCAGTACCGCGGGACGAGCAAGCCGGCACTGAACGACGTCGACTTCGAAGTGCTGCGCGGGGAGTTCGTCTTCCTCGTGGGCGCCTCGGGCTCGGGAAAGTCCTCGTGCCTGCGCCTCATCCTGCGGGAGGACACCCCCAGCCAGGGTCGGGTGGTCGTGCTCGGGCGCGACCTGCGCACCCTCTCCACCCGCAAGGTGCCGTACTTCCGGCGCCACGTCGGGTCGGTGTTCCAGGACTTCCGGCTGCTGCCGAACAAGACGGTGTTCCAGAACGTCGCCTTCACACTGCAGGTGATCGGCTCCTCGCGCGGGTTCATCCAACAGGCGGTGCCCGAGGTGCTGTCGCTGGTGGGCCTGGAAGGCAAGGAGAAGCGGCTCCCGCACGAGCTGTCCGGTGGTGAGCAGCAGCGTGTCGCCATCGCGCGCGCCCTCGTCAACCGGCCGCAGATCCTGCTGGCCGACGAGCCGACCGGCAACCTCGACCCGGCGACCTCGATCGACATCATGCAGCTGCTGGCGCGCATCAACGCCGGCGGCACCACCGTGGTCATGGCCACCCACGAAGCGGCCTTCGTCGACCAGATGCAGCGCCGCGTGATCGAGCTGCGCGGCGGCGTCATGGTCCGGGACGACCACCACGGCGGCTACGGCGACACGTCGAAACTGCCGACCCTGGCCCCCGCGCAGGAGAAGGGCGCCGCGGCCGTCGCCGCCCTCACCGCGGTGCTCGAGCTGCAGCGGGAGATCGCGCGCGAAGCACCCGACGCCGCCCCGGCGGCCGGCGCCGCCGCACAGAGCCCAGCGCCGGCAACCGATACGCCCGCCCCCGAGGCCCCGCCCGCGGCATCCACCCCCGAGCCGGCCCCCGTGGCCGAGACGCCCGCCGACCGGGCCATCCGCATCGACGCGCCCGACGTCGACCTGGCGGGCCTGGGCCTGAACGGACTGGGCGTCGCCGACCGGCTCGGCCTGGACGGCGACGAGGACGACGAAGTGGGGCCGACCTCATGAGAGTGCGCCTGATCCTTGCCGAGGCCTTGTCGGGGCTGCGGCGCAACGCGTCGATGGTGGTGTCGGTCGTGCTCGTCACGTTCGTGTCGCTGTCGTTCGTGGGTGCGGCGATGCTCATGCAGCTGCAGATCGGCCTGATGCGTGACTACTGGGTCGACCGGGCGCAGGTCGCGCTGTTCATGTGCCGCGCCGACTCGACGGCCACGACCTGCGCCGACGGCGTCGCCACCGAAGAGCAGGTGGCCGCCGTGCAGGAGAAGCTCGACAGCCCCGCGCTGGCCGACATCGTCCGCGACGTGCGGTTCGAGACCCGCGACGAGGCCTACCAGAACGTGCTCGACCTGTACGGCGACGACTACGCCGACTTCATCACGCCCGAGCAGCTGGGGGAGACGTTCTGGGTGAACCTCGTCGACCCCGACCAGACGGAGGTGCTCGGCGAGGCCTTCGGCGGTCAGGACGGGGTCGAGCAGGTCAAGGACCAGATGCAGTACCTCGAACCGCTGTTCTCGGCGCTGACGATCGCGACCTACGTCGCCGTCGGCATCGCCGGTCTCATGCTCGTGGCCGCCGTGCTGCTGATCGGCACGACGATCCGGCTGTCCGCGTTCGCGCGAAGACGCGAGCTGGGCATCATGCGCCTGGTGGGCGCGTCCAACCGGTTCATCCAGACTCCGTTCATCCTGGAGGGGGTGTTCGCCGCGTTCATCGGCTCGCTGCTGGCCAGCGGGGCGATCGTCGCCGGCGTGCACTTCGGGGTGCGCCAGTACCTCAGCGACCGCATCGACTTCGTCACCAGCTGGGTGGGGCCGGCGGATGTCGCCCTGGTCATCCCGCTGATCATCGGCATCGGACTCGTGCTGGCGGCGCTGTCGGCGGGCTTCGCGATCCGCCGCTGGCTGCGCGCGTGAGCCGGCGGCTGGGCTAGACTGGCCTGCTGCCGCATCGCCGCCCGGGCGATCGGTTCGATCGAGGAGAACTGTCATGGTCCGCGAGCGCGGTGAGAAGGTCGTCGCGACCAACCGTCGCGCGCGCCACGAGTACAGCATCGAGAAGACCTACGAGGCGGGCCTGGTGCTCACCGGCACCGAGGTCAAGTCGCTGCGCGAAGGGCGCGCGAACCTCAGCGACGGCTACGCCTATATCGACCGCGGTGAAGCCTTCCTCGACGCGGTGAACATCCCCGAGTACTCGCAGGGGCACTGGACCAACCACGCCGCCAAGCGCACCCGCAAGCTGCTGCTGCACAAGGACGAGATCATCAAGCTGTCGCACGCGATCTCGGCCGGCGGCTACACCCTCGTGCCGCTGAAGCTGTACTTCTCCGACGGGCGGGCCAAGGTCGAGATCGCGGTCGCCAAGGGCAAGCGCGAGTACGAGAAGCGCCAGACGATCCGCGAGCGCGAGGACAAGCGCGAGGCCGAGCGGGCCATGCGCACCCGCAACCGGCTCGGCGAGTAGCCGTCAGGCCGCGGTCACCGCGGCGTCGGCCGTCCGGTCGGTGAACGACTCCTTCGGCACGAACAGCAGCAGCACCGCCGCCACCAGCGCCGTGACGCCGCAGACGATCCAGACGGTGACATAGCCCGCGAACGAGCCGGCCGTGCCGTCGGCGGCCACGCCGGCGCCGGTCGCACCGTGGAACAGGGCGATGCCGAACACGCACGACGCGATCGCACCTCCGACGGTCTTCACCGAGTTCGTAAGCCCCGTCGCCACCCCCGTCTGGGTGGCCGGGGCCGCCGCCGCGGCGGCCGCCGGCAGGGCGGCCACGAGCGCACCCGACCCCAGGCCCACCACGACCATGTTGCCGATGACCTGCGCGTACGCGGTATGGAACGGGAGGAACAGCAGGAATCCGACGCCCACGCACAGCGCGGCGCCGATGAGCGTGATCCTCGGGGTCAGGCGGCGGGACACGACGGGGAACAGCAGGGCGCCGGTGATCATGGCGATCAGATACACGCCGATGATGAGCGACGTCGCGAACCCGCTCGTGCCCAGCCCGTAGCCGTACACGTCCGGATCGGTGCGCGCGAACGTCGACAGCGGCGCCTGTGCGCCCAGCACGCTGACGCCGAACAGGCCGGCGGTGAGGAACACCGGCCCCAGGGCCGGCGACCGGAACATGCGCACGTCGATGAGCGGGTCAGGATGCCGCAGCTCCCACACCGCGAACGGCCACACCAGCAGGAGCCCCAGCGCCACGAGCAGCCACGGCAGCAGGTCGGCGACCCCGTTGAGGCGCAGGAAGCTGAGCCCCCCGGTGAACGCGATCAGGGCCAGGGAGATCAAAACCAGGCCCACCGTGTCCAGCCGCCCGCCGGTCGGTTCCGGCGACTCCTGCACGCCGAACAGCACGACGAAGAAGCAGACCACCACGAGGAGGCCGGGGATGAGCAGGACGATCCACAGCGGCAGCACGTCCACCAGCGCCCCGCCGGCCAGCGCGCCGGAGATCGCACCCAGCTCGAGCGCCGCCACCAGCAGCCCCGCCGCGCGGGCGGTGATCGCGGCGCGCCCGGTCATACGGCGCGACCGCGACCAGATCAGGGCGATCTCCAGCGGCAGCCACACGACGTAGAACCCCTGCAGGGCCCAGGCGACCAGGAACACCGCGAACGAGTCGGTGAACGGCAGCGCGAGCGAGGCGGCGGCGGTCAGCGCCGTCGACACCAGCAGGATGCGCTTGTGTCCGACCATGTCGCCGAGCTTGGCCAGCGCGGGCACCACGAGCGCGGAGAGCATCAGCTGCGTGCCCTCGAGCCAGTTCACGTCGGCGTCGTGGATGCCGAGGTGCCGGGCGACGTCGGTGAGCATCGGGGTGTACCAACCCTGCAGCACACCACTGGTGAACTCGACGAAGGCGAGGAAGCCGACGACGCCGGCGAGCGTCCCCAGCGTGGCGCGAGCGGACATCGTGCTCCTTGCAGGCGATTCGGGTGGGATCACTGTAGCCGCTGCAGCAGCGCGCGGTGGAATCGCTCGCCGCGTTCCAGCTCGCTGATCTCCACCCGCTCGTCGACGCCATGGATGGCGGCGCGCTGGGCGGCGGACATCGCCAGCGGCGCGAAGCGGAACACCGCGGGGGAGAACCGGTGGAAGTGCCGCGAGTCGGTGGCCGCCATCATCACGTAGGGCACGGCGATCGCCTCGGGGTGGGAGGCCGTCAGCGCGTCGCGCAGCAGCGCGAACTGCGCGGAGTCGACCGCGGACTCGGGGGACGGGTCGCTGCCCTCGAGCAGCTCGACGGTGACCTGCGCGTCGTCGATGCGGCGCCGCACGCGGGCGACGGTACCGGCGACCGTGTCGCCGAGCGCGATCCGCAGATTCAGGATCGCGCTGGCCTGTGAGGGCAGGACGTTCGCCGCAGTGCCGCCGGCGGACATGGTCGCCGCCACCGTGGTGCGCACCATCGCCGCCGGTTCGCCGCCCAGTGCGGCGAAGAGGCGCGCGGTCAGCGGGGGGACCGTGGCGAGCAGCCGATACAGCAGCTTGGCCGGCCCCGTGGTGCGGGCGGTGAACATGTCGAGCATGCGGGTGACGGCGGCGGGCGCCCGCGCCGGGAAGGTGCCGGGCGTGAGCCGGCCCACGGCACGGGCGACGCGCCCGACCGCGGTGAGGGCCGGCGGTGTCGAGGCGTGGCCGCCGTCACCGCGGGCGGCGAGCCGGACCGTGGCCACCCCCTTCTCGCCCACGCCGATCATGGCGGCCGTGCCGGTGACGAAGGGGAGCGGCGCATCGACCACGGCGCCGCCCTCGTCGAGCACGAGCCACGGGACGATGCCTCGTTCGTGCAGGTGCTCGGCGATCCGCCGTGCCGCGCCGCCGTAGGTCTCCTCGTTGCCGCCGAACGACAGGTACACGTCGCGCGGGGGCGTGAACCCGGCCGCCAGCAGGTTCTCGACGGCCTCGATCGTCACGATCAGCGGGCCCTTGTCGTCGAGCGCCCCGCGCCCGTATACCCAGCCGTCGGCGACGACGCCGGCGAACGGCGGGTGCGACCACGCGTCGGACTCGTCGACGGGCACGACGTCGTAGTGGGCCATGAGCACGACCGGTGCGGCGGTGGGGTCGGCGCCCGGCCAGCGGTAAAGCAGGCCGAGATCGGTGATGCGCTCCCGCTCGAGGTGCGTGTGGACCAGGGGGTACAGCTCGCCCAGGAGCGCCACGAACTCCTCGAACGGCGCCATGCCGCGGCTGTCCAGCTCAGCTGACACCGTCGGCAGCGAGATCATGCGGGAGAGCCGGTCGGCGATGCCCGGACGGACGACGGGAGCGGCGGGTGAGGTGCTGAGGCTCATGCCATCGACTCTACGGGCGCAGACCGGCCGGTCAGCGCGCGGCGAAACGCGCCTCCACGGCTGCGGTGACCACCACGTCCGCCGGGCGGAGCTCGAGTGTCGGGCCGCCGGCATCCGCCGCGAACGACGCCTTGGACATCCGCAGCATCTCGGGGCGGCCGGCATCCGGCTGCGACAGCAGACCGACGTCGGCGATCTCGAGCGCCGTCACCGCCGTGCGACCCAGGGCCGCCGCGTACGCCGTCGCGCGCTCGACCGCGTCACGCACAGCCGCTGCCGCCACCTCGGTGCGTGTCGCCGCCGCCGTCTCGCGGGTGAGGCGCCACTGCACGCCGTCCACGTGCACGCCGTCGATCTCGGCTGTGCGAGTCAGCCAGCCCGACAGGGCGGCGAGGTCGGCGAAGGTCGCCGCGATCTCCACGGCGGCGGTGTGCACGAGCGGCAGCTGGGCACCCTGCTCGTTCCACGGGCGGTGCGCCCACACCGACACCTGCCCGCTGGACCATTCCCGGACCGCGCCGTCGGCCGCCTGTGCGGTGAGATCCTCGCGCAGCGGACCGGCGAGGGCGGCCACCTGCTCCACGACCGCGCCGCGGTCCGGCCCGTCCCTGCGCACGCTGACGCTCACGACGGCCTCTTCCGGGGCGAGACGCGTCTCGTGCTCGCCGCGCACGGTGATGATCACTTCGCTCATGCCGTGACTCTACGCGGAATGGCGCGGGCACTCCCGGTGTTGTAGGCTGTAACGCTCGGGTGCCCCGGCATCCGAGTCCACAACTCCACAGCGTGACAGTGGCTCATTCGCCGCCAGGCTCACGGGGATGATCGGTTTCGACATCGCCTGCGAATCTGCGGGAAGCGGGCCGAGGATGCAGGGTTATCTCGTTAACGATCTCTGCGAACCAATAAGTGCCGATGCAAAGCGCACTGACTTCGCCCTCGCTGCGTAAGCGAGCCTGAAGTCCGTCAGACCGTAGGCGACCCCGCTACGGACCCTGGCGTCATCTAGGGGTCTTGCTGAACGGTGGCGTCTGGACGCCGTTCGGGACTTCTCCCAGACTGGGCTCGTCGACTTAGGTGTCTGTGACAAAGGTCGGAGCCGAGCAGAACGTCTGCACAGACTGCGCCCGGAGAAGACGCAGTATCCCAGCGATGGACGGGGGTTCGATTCCCCCCATCTCCACGACGCCACTGTCACAGGAAAAGGGCCCGGGAGTCGCGCATCATGCGACGCCCGGGCCCTTTCTCGTCGGCACGTGGATGCCGCGGGCTCAGGCGGCGGGATCCTCGATGAGCAGCAGGCCCTGCTTGGTGTCCGACAGTGCGACACTGTCGTCGGCGAACAGGTAGGTCATGCCGTAACCGTTCTCGTCGACGTTGAGCGCGAGGGAAGGGTCCTCCGTATAGTAGACGCCGGCGTCGCCGGTCTCACGGATCCACCCGTCGGCTTCGAGCTGTGCCTGCGCGGCCTCGGTCTCGGCGGCGGTGACGGGTGCCCACGCGAAGATCAGCACGTTGCCGGTGGCTGTCGAGAAGTCTCCCCACATGCAGCTCACCCCGTCGTCGAAGGTGGCCTCACCGATCGCGAACGGCTCTTCCTTCGCGGTCCAGCCCTGCGCTTCGAGGTCGGCGAGCAGGTCGGCCGAGATGAGCGTGTCACAGGTCACCTCGATCGGCTCCTCGGGCTCGGGAGCGGTCGTCTCCGCCGGCGCGGGGGTTGCGACCGGCGCCGGGTCGACGGCGGCGTCGGTCGCCGCATCCACCGGCGTAGGTCCGGGCTCCGGCGTCGCGGCGCACGCGACGGTGAGCAGGGCCGCTGCGCCCAGGGCCACGGCGGCGGCGATGCGGGGGAGACGGGGTGAGGGCATGGTGGGGGCGTGCTCCGGGTGCGGGTCAGTGGGAGGTGTCGTCGATGACGGCGCGGAAGGCGTCATGCAGGCGGGCGTTGGTGGCCAGGGACGAGCGGGACGACAGGGAATCGTTGCCCTCGATGTCGGTGAACTTCCCGCCGGCCTCGTGGATGATCGGCACGAGCGCCGCGATGTCGTACTCCTTCACGTCGAACTCGGCGACGAACTCGAGACGCCCTTCGGCCAGCAGCATGTACGGCCAGGCGTCGCCGTAGCCGCGGTCGCGCCACACCGAGCGGGACAGGCGCAGCAGCGCGTCGGTGCGTCCGGCACCGTCCCACTGCGCGATGCTCTGGAAGCTGACGCTCGCCTCGGCGAGGTCGGTCACCGACGACACGGCGAGTCGGCGCGGCGGGCCTCCGGGCTGGTTCGTCCACGCGCCCAGGCCGGACGCCGCCCACCAGCGGCGGCCGATCGCCGGCTGGCTGGCCACGCCCACGCGTGGGACACCGTCGATGACCAGGGCGATGAGGGTCGTCCACATCGGGATGCCCTTGAGGTAGTTCGCGGTGCCGTCGATCGGGTCGATGATCCACTGGCGCGAGCCGGTGCCGGTCACACCGAACTCCTCGCCGAACTGACCGTCGTCCGGGCGCTCCCCGGTCAGCACCGCCCGCACGGCCTGCTCGGCGGCCAGATCCGCTTCGGTGACGAACGACGCGTCGGCCTTGAGCTGGATGTCGAGATCGGCGGAATCGAACCGCGCCATCGTCACCGCGTCGGCCGCATCGGCCGCCCGCTGCGCCACCTCGAGGTCGGCGGACAGATCACCGTCGTAGGGCGTCGACCAGCTCAGAGCGGCACCGGGGGGAGTCACGTCTCAAGCTTACGGTGCCGACCGTGGCTCGATTGGCGAACCCGGGCATCAAGATGGTAACGTTGACCCTCGGTTCGCCTGATGGCTGACCAGATGCACCTCTAGCTCAATCGGCAGAGCAACTGACTCTTAATCAGTGGGTTCTGGGTTCGAGTCCCAGGGGGTGCACCACCCCGAAACCCCCGCTGTCGCGACACGCGCAGCGGGGGTTTCGTCGTTTCACCGAGTTGACATCTGCGGAGCCGCCGCGCATGATAGGCACAACCTGAATCAGCTCTCAGGTTTGCTTCCAATGGTGAAAGGCACTCACATGCGAGTTACGAAGAAGTTTCTCCTGGGCTCCGTGGTCGCCACGGCTGCCCTCGTCCTGACGGCATGTGCGCCGCCGGCTGACGCGCCCGCCGACGCGAACCCCGGTGACGGCGGCGGTCCGGCCGAGGTGACCGTCGGCGTGATCACGAGCGAGACCGGCCCGCTGGCCGGGTACGGCGCCCAGTACCTCGACGGTTTCCGCGCCGGCCTGGACTACGCCACCGACGGCACCGGCGAAGTCGACGGCACCAAGATCACGGTCGACTACCGCGACGACGCCGGCGACCCCGACACGGCGGTCACCATCGCCAAGGAGCTCATCGGCGAAGGCGTGCAGATCCTCGCCGGCAGCGCTTCGTCCGGCGTCGCGCTGGCCCTGGCCGAGCAGGCCGGGCAGAACCAGGTGCTGTTCCTGTCAGGCCCCGCCGCGGCCGACGCCGTCACCGGCTTCAACGACTACACGTTCCGCACCGGCCGCCAGTCGGCGCAGGACGTGGCCACCGCGGGCACCTTCCTCGACGACATCGAGGGCAAGAAGGTGACCGTGTTCGCCCAGAACACCGCGTTCGGCCAGGGCAACCAGGCCGCTGTCGAGGCCATCCTCGGACCCAAGGGCGCCGAGGTCGACAGCGTGCTGGTGGCTGAGGACGTGACCGAGTTCACCACCTTCGCGCAGCAGGTGCTCGCGGGCGACCCCGACCTCGTGTTCGTCGCCTGGGCCGGCGCCACCTCCGGCGCCATGTGGCAGGCGATGAGCCAGCAGGGCGTGCTCGACGACATCCCCGTGGTCACCGGGCTCGGCGACGCGGTCACCTTCGGCGCCTACGGCGAGGCCTCCGAGAAGATCAGCTTCCTGAACCACTACTTCCCGGGTGGCCCCGACAACGAGGTCAACGACGCCATGGTCGAAGCGGTCACCGCCGCCGGCGGCATCCCCGACCTGTTCACCCCCGACGGCTTCAACGCCGCGCTCATGCTCGTACACGCGATCCGCGAGGGTGCCGGCGATGTGGATGCCATGGTCTCCGCACTGGAGGGCTACTCCTTCGAGGGTCCCAAGGGCACCACGACGGTCCGCGCGAGCGACCACGCCCTCCTGCAGGAGATGTACCAGGTGAAGCTCGTCGCCGACGGCGACTCGTTCGTGCCCGAGCTGGTCGCGACGGTCGCCGCCGACGACGTCGCGCCGGCCGAGGCCCAGTAAGCGATCGGAGTCACCTCTCGATGAGCACCTCAACCCCGTCTGCGCTCACGATCGACGGCCTCGGCCTGCAGATCGGGGGAGCGACCATCCTCAAGGACGTCGACCTCGACATCACGCCCGGCTCCCTGGTCGGCGTGATCGGCCCGAACGGTGCCGGCAAGACCACGCTGTTCAACGTGATCTCCGGCATCCTCCGGCCCACGGCAGGGCGCATCCTGATGGACGGCGCCGACATCACCCGGATGTCGGTGCCGCACCGGGCGCGGGCGGGGCTGGGGCGCACCTTCCAGACGTCGAGCCTGTTCCCCCGGCTCAGCGTCCTCGAGAACGTCCGGCTGGCCGCCCAGGTCAGCCTCGGCGGCAACTATTCGCTGCTGCGGTTCCCCCGCCGCACCGACGCGGCCACCGCCCTGGCGCTCGAGAAGCTGACCCTGGTCGGGCTCGACCACAAGCTCGACACCGCGGCCGGTGACATCTCGCACGGGGACAAGCGCAAGCTCGAGATCGCCGTGCTGCTGGCCACCGACGCCTCCATCGTCCTGCTGGACGAGCCGATGGCGGGCGTCGCCTCCGGCGATGTGCCCGGCCTCATCGAGAACATCCGCGCGATGCAGCGGGAGAAGAACTGCACCGTGCTGATGGTCGAACACCACATCGAGGTGCTCATGGGCCTGGTCGACAAGGTCGCCGTCATGTACGCCGGCTCGATCATCGCCTTCGACACCCCCGCGCAGATCATGGCCGATCCGCTCGTGCAGAGCGCCTACCTGGGAACCGCAGCATGACCCCGATCCTCACCGTCGAGCACCTGAGCGCCTCGATCGCCGGCCAGCAGGTCGTCGAAGACGTCTCGTTCGAGGTGCCCGCCACCGGCATCACCGCGGTGCTGGGCCGCAACGGCGTCGGCAAGACCTCGACCATCCGCGGCATCCTGGGCCTCATCCAGCGGCGCGGCGCCGTCACCCTGGCCGGCGAGCGCATCGACACGCTGCCCACGCACCGCATCGTGCAGCGCGGCGTGGGCTACGTGCCCGAAGACCGCGAGGTGTTCGCCCGACTCACCGTCGCCGAGAACCTCGCCATGGCCGAACGCACCAAGAACCCGCGGCGCGAGTTCGTCGCAGAACTCTTCCCCGACCTGGTCGCGCGGCGCGGGCAGATGGCGGGCACTCTCTCGGGCGGCCAGCAGCAGATGGTCTCGGTCGCCCGCGCTCTGCTCAACGACAACGTGCTGCTCCTGGTCGACGAACCCACCAAGGGCCTCGCCCCCAAGATCGTGTCCGAGGTCGCCGACGCGCTGGCCGAGGCGGCCAAGACGGTGCCGATCCTGCTGGTCGAGCAGAACCTCGACGTGGTCCGTCGCCTCGCCGACGGCGCCATCGTCATCGCCGGGGG
The DNA here is from genome assembly GCF_053586795.1 of Microbacterium pollutisoli. NCBI lineage: Bacteria > Bacillati > Actinomycetota > Actinomycetes > Micrococcales > Microbacteriaceae > Microbacterium > Microbacterium pollutisoli. The sequence goes on along the minus strand of NZ_JBNYWT010000001.1, from coordinate 653,141 downwards.
CCGGGTCGTGCACACCGGTGACGCCGGCGAGATCCTCGCCGACAGCGCCCTGACGACGCGCCTGCTGGGCGTCAGTGCGGAGGCGGCGGCATGAGCAGTCTCATCCTGATCCTGCTCACCGGCATCGGGCTGGGGGCGCTGTACTTCCTCGTCGCCTCGGGCCTGAGCCTCATCTACGGCCTCATGCACGTGCTCAACTTCGCGCACGGCGCCTTCCTCACCCTGAGCGCCTTCATCGGCTGGCAGGTGGCGCAGGCGCTGGGCACCGCGTCGTGGGGCTCGTTCCTGGTGTCGATCCTGGTCGGTGCCGTCGTCGGTGCGGTGTTCGCCACCCTCACCGAACTGGTCCTCATCCGGCCGCTCTACGAGCGCCACATCGAGCAGGTGCTGGTCACCGTCGGACTCTCGTTCGCCGCCGTCGCCCTGTTCGAGGGCATCTGGGGCACCGACGCGATCAACATCTCCGGGCCGGTGTGGCTGCGGGGCACCACCGAGGTGCTCGGCGCCCGCATCCCCAACACCTACTGGGTGCTCATCGCCGCCGCGGCGATCGTGCTGGCCGCGCTCGTGCTGTTCCTGCGCAAGACCCGGTACGGCATGATCATCCGCGCCGGCGTCGAGAACCGCTCGATGGTCACGGCGCTGGGCATCGACGTGCGCCGCAGCTTCACGCTCGTGTTCGCCATCGGCGGTGCCGCCGCGGGCATCGGCGGGGTGCTGGCGATGCACTACTCGACCTTCGTCTCGGCGCATCTGGGCTCGGGGCTGCTGATCTTCGCGTTCATCGTCACGGTCATCGGCGGTCTCGGCTCCCTCACGGGCGCCGCCATCGCCTCGGTGCTGGTGGCCGTGCTCCAGCAGTTCGCCAACTTCTATCTCGAGGGCACCGGCGACTTCATCGTCGTCGCCCTGCTCGCGGTCGTGCTGCTCGTGCGGCCCCGCGGCCTCATGGGGAGGGCAGCATGACCGTCACCACCGGAGTACCCACGCTCATCCGCGGCCGGGCCGGCACCTACCTGCCGTTCGTCGCCGGCGGCATCCTGGTCGTGATCATGGCGGTGCTGCCGCTGCTGAACATCTCCGTCCCCGGCATCCTGCCCGGCCCGACCTACACGCCCGGCACACTCGCTCTGCTCTCGCTGTGCATGGTGTTCGCCGCAGTGGCCCTGTCGTACAACCTCCTGCTGGGGACCGCCGGGATGCTCTCGTTCGGGCACGCGCTGTACTTCGGCGCGGGCGCCTACGGGCTCGGCATCGGGCTGAAATACCTGGGTGTGCCGCTGTTCCCGGGCGTGTTCATCGCCCTGGTGGGCGGGCTGCTGATCGCGCTGCTGACCGGAGCGGTCGCCATGCGGGTCTCCGGCATTCCCTTCGCCATGGTGACGCTGGCCTTCGCGCAGGCCGGCTCGGTGCTGGTGCGCCGCAACCAGCAGATCACCGGCGGTGAGGAGGGCATGCGCCTGCCCACCGAGCAGGTGCCCGACTGGCTCGTCGGCGTCGTCAACACCCGCAACCTGTACTGGTTCACCCTGATCGTGCTCGTGGTGGTGTACCTCGTCGTGCTGTGGGTCGACCGCTCACGCCTGGGACACCTGGCCGAAGCCACCCGCGAGAACGAACTGCGCGTGCGGGTGCTGGGCATGCGGCCCTACGCGGCGAAGCTCGTCGTGTTCCTCGTCGCCGCCGGCTGCGCGTCGCTGGGCGGTGTCGCCTACATGCTGCTGCAGTCGGGCACACAGCCCTACGCCGTGGGCGCCGATCTGACGATCACGGTGCTGGTGATGGTGGTGCTCGGTGGCGTCGGGTTCCGCTGGGGTGCCATCTTGGGTGGTGTGCTGTACACGATCCTCGACCAGCGGCTGACGGTCCTGGCGCGCTCCGAATGGATCGAGGCGCTGCCCGACGTGCTGCGCATCCCGCTGTCGGAGCCGCTGTTCCTGCTGGGCGTCATGTTCATCCTCGTGGTCATGTTCCTGCCCGGCGGGATCGCCGGGACCGTGGATGCCGCGGTGCGGCGTCGCCGCGGCGAGCGCACCCGCACGCAGCTCAGCCGGATCGACGACGCCGAACAGGCGGCCGAGCCGGCCGAACGGTCGGAGGTGCGCACATGACGCCCGACCTGCTCGACGAGCCGCACACCATCGCCCGGTGGCTGCGCGACCGCGCAGCGCGGGACGGCGACCGCATCGCCATCGACGATCGCGGGGTGACGATCTCGTACCGCGCTCTCGAACGCCGCGTGAGCGACCTCGCCGCCGCGCTCAGCGCCGCCGGCTACGGCCCGGGCGACCGGTTCGCCACCGTCTCGGGCAACTCGATCGACCACGTGGTGGCCTTCTTCGCCTGCGCCCGCGCCGGGGTCGCGTTCGCCCCACTGTCGTGGCGGCTCACGCCGCGCGAGCTCGCCGCGGTGATCACCCGGACCGACGCCGCGCTCGTGCTGATCGAGGACGAGTACGAGGGGCTGGCCGAGGAGGCACTGGCCCGGACCGACCGGCGGCCGCCCGCAGCGACCCTGGGCACGACCGGCATCGAGACCCGGGTGCCCGCCCGCCGGGGCGGTGTGCGCCCGGCGGGCCCGGTCCGCGACGACGACCCGCTGCTGATCATCTTCACCTCGGGCAGCGAGGCCGCGCCCAAGGGCGTGGTGCTCACCCACGCCAACTGCTTCTGGAACAACCTCGCGCTGGCCGGAGCGGTACCGCTGAACGCCGACGACGTGGTGCTGGCGATGCTGCCGCAGTTCCACATCGCGGCGTGGAACGTGCAGCCGCTGCTGGCCTGGTCGGTGGGGGCGACGGTCGTGCTGGAGCGTTCCTTCCAGCCGCACCGCGTGCTCCAGCTCATCGCCGAGCGGGGCGTGACCGCCATGATGGGCGTGCCGACCCAGTACCGGCTGCTCGCCGACGACCCGCTCTTCTCGCCGGCGGCCGTCCGCACCCTGCGCGCGGCCGTCGTGGGCGGGGCGACCATGCCGCCGGCCCTGGCCCGGCAGTGGCTGGACGCCGGCGTCCCGCTCGCCCAGGGCTACGGGCTCACCGAGGCGGCCCCCAACGTGCTGGCGCTGCGCGCCGACGAGGCGCCGAACCACCCCGGAGCCGTCGGCCGTCCCTACCCGCACGTCGACGTCCAGGTCGTCGACCCCGCGACCGAGCTGCCGCTGGCCGGTGTGGCCACCGGCGAACTGTGGGTCCGCGGCCCCAGCGTCTTCGCCGGCTACCTCGACGACGACGCCGCCACCGCGCGCACCATGTCCGGGCCGTGGCTGCGCACCGGCGACGTCGTGCACCGGGACGCCGACGGCGTGTACACAGTCGTCGACCGGATGAAGGACATCTTCATCTCCGGCGGCGAGAACGTCGCCCCCGCCGAAGTCGAGCAGGCGCTGCTGCGCCACCCGCTGATCGCCGACGCCGCCGTCGTGGGCGCCCCCCACCCTGTCTGGGGGGAGCGCGGCGTCGCCTTCGTCGTGCCGGTCGACGACGTGGTCCTCAGCGAGGACGAGGTGCTCACCCACGCCCGCACCGAGCTGGCCGGCTTCAAGGTTCCGGTGCGCGCCGAGATCGTCACCGAACTGCCCCGATCGTCGATCGAGAAGATCGCCCGCGCCCGGCTGCGTGACCGCGCCGCGGCCCTGACCGAGGAGGATGCCCGTGACCGCGGCTGACCCCGTCGACCTGGAACCGCCCGTCGTGCTGTCGGCCAGCGGCAAGCCGCTGACCCAGCGCGGCGAGGCCACGCGCCGCCGCCTGCTCGAGGCCGCCGAGCAGGTGTTCGCCGAGTACGGCTACCACGAGGCGTCGATCGTGAAGATCACCGAGCACGCCGGCATCGGCCTGGGCACCTTCTACCTCTACTTCGACGGCAAGCAGCAGATCTTCGAAGAGCTGGTCGTGGACCTCAACCGCCGCGTCCGCCACTCGATGGCCGAGGCGATGGCCGGCGCCACCGACCGCATCGCCGCCGAGCGCGCCGGCTTCGAGGGGTTCTTCCGGTTCACTGCCGCCCACCCCGCGCTGTACCGCGTCGTGCGCGAAGCCGAGTTCGTCTCCCCGGAGACGCTGCGCCTGCATTACACCCGCATCGTCGAAGGGTACGAGGCGGGTCTGCGGGCCGCACAGCGGCAGGGCGACGTCGACGAGGCGCTCGATCCGGAGGTCACCGCCTGGGCGCTCATGGGCGCCGGTGAGCTGATCGGCATGCGCTACCTGCTCTGGGAGCGCGACGCCGACGGCAACGCGCCCGCGCAGATCGACCCGGCCGTGGTCGACGACATGATGCGCTTCATCCGCAACGCGCTGGCAGCGCGCACGAGCAAGGGAGAACGCCGTGGCTGAACAGGATCTCGCCGGTCGGCGGGCACTCATCACCGGCGCCGGCAGCGGCATCGGGCTGGCGTGCGCCGAGGAGTTCGCCCGGCGCGGCGCCCACGTGACCGTCGCCGACGTCGACGCCGACGCCGCGCACGCCGCGGCGACCACGGTCGGCGGCGAAGCCTGGGTGGTGGACCTGTCCGACACCGCCGCGCAGGAGGACCTGCACCTCGATGTGGACATCCTCGTCAACAACGCCGGCATCCAGACCGTCGCGGCCATCGAGCAGTTCGACCCCGAACGCTTCCGGTTCATGCACCGGCTCATGGTCGAATCGCCGTTCCTGCTGATCCGCGCCGCCCTGCCGGGCATGTACGAGCGCGGCTGGGGGCGCATCATCAACATCTCCAGTGCGCACGGCCTGCGCGCGAGCGCGTTCAAGTCCGCCTACGTGTCGGCCAAGCACGCCCTGGAAGGACTGTCGAAGGTCGCGGCCCTCGAGGGTGGGCCGCACGGCGTCACGAGCAACTGCATCAACCCGGCCTACGTCCGCACGCCCCTGGTGGAGAAGCAGATCGCCGATCAGGCGCGCATCCACGGCATCGGTCCCGACGAGGTGGTCGAGAAGATCATGCTCACCGAATCGGCGATCCCGCGCCTGGTCGAGGTCGAAGAGGTCGCTTCGCTGGCCGGCTGGCTCGCCTCGCCCCACTCGGCCATGGTCACCGGCGCCAGCTACACGATGGACGGCGGGTGGACGGCACGATGACGCACCGCTATCGCACGGTCGATGTGGCCGTTCCCGGGGGAGACCTGCGCGTGGGCGTGTGGGACCCCGAGGGCGGGGATGCCGGCGCACCCACCGCCGTGCTCGTCCACGGGGTGACCGCGTCGCACCTGGCCTGGCAGTTCGTCGCCGAAGCCCTGCCGGGCGTCCGCGTCATCGCGCCCGACCTGCGCGGTCGTGGCCGCAGCAGCACCGTCGGCGGGTCCGCCGGCATGGCGCGGCACGCCGACGATCTGGCGGCTGTGTTCGCCGCCCTGGACCTGGCGCCCACCGTCGTGGTCGGGCACTCCATGGGCGGGTTCGTCGCGGTCGTGTTCGCCGACCGGCATCCCGACCTGGTGACCGAGCTGCTTCTCGTCGACGGGGGACTGCCCGTGGCCGCCCCCGAGGGCCTGTCGCCGGCCGAGCTGGTCGCCGCGATCCTGGGGCCGACGGCCGCGCGCCTGGACATGCGGTTCGCCGACACCACCGCGTACCTGGACTTCTGGCGGACCCATCCGGCCTTCGCCGCGGACTGGACGCCCGAGCTGGAGCACTACCTCGACTACGACCTCGTTCCCGACGGGCCGCAGCGCCGCCCGGCCACGAGCCTGCGCATGGTCGAGGAGGACACCGCCGACCTGCACGGCGGCGAGGCGCTGCTGTCTGCACTGGGCCGGATCGACCGGCATCCCACGCGGCTGATCACGGTGCCCCGCGGGCTGCAGAACGAGGAGCCGGGCCTGTACGCCCCCGAGCACCTCGAACGGCTGCTCGCCGAGTACCCCTCGGTCGTGCACGAGCGGTGGGAGCGACTCAACCACTACACCGTGGTGATGGCGCCCGCCGGTGCGCAGCGGGTGGCCGAGACCGTGCTGCGACAGCTCACTGCCGTGGGCTGAGGCGGCGCCGGGCCGACACGATGCGGGTGGTCAGCTGGTGCGCGTGCGCCATGAGCAGGCGGCCCAGCCCGGCCACCCGGTCGGGTCCGAAGCGGAACTCCACGCCGGTCAGGCTCAGCGCCCACTCCGGACGACCCTGCTGGTCGAACACCGCCGCCCCCATGCCCCAGCTGCCGGCCACGATCAGGCCCGGGTTGACGGCGTAACCGCGGTCGCGCGTCTCGGCCAGACGGGCGCGCAGGGCGCCCGCATCGTGGGCGTCTCCCCAGTCGGCGGCGATCTCCGGATGCCGGTCGAGATACGCGTCGACCTCGGCGGCGGGCAGGAAGGACAGGATCGCCAGGCCCGCCGAGGCCACACCGAGCGGGAAGCGCACGCCCTCGCTGAGGACGAAAGACCGGATCGGGAACGACCCCTCCTCGCGGTACAGACACACCGTCTCGTCGCCGCGCCGCACCGACAGGAACGCGCTCTCCTCGGTCTTGACCGCCAGCGACCGGACGATATCCCGCGCCAGATGCGTCACGTCATACCGCGCCGCGGCGACTGAGCCCATGAGGAAGAGCTCGGGTCCGGGCAGCCACCGGGCGGTGCGTTCATCCTGGTCGACCAGGCCTTCGGCCCGCAGCGCCGACAGCAGACGGTGCGCCGTCGACCGCGATAGCCCGGCGTCGCGCGCCAGCTCCTGCAGCGGCCGCCCGACCTCGCCGCCGGCGGTCACCAGCCGCAGCAGCGCGGCCGCCCGCGCGATCGCCTGAGCGCCGGGGACCGTGCGCGTCGTGGATTCCATAATGTGGACACTACGGCGACCGATGCCCATATGGCAAGCGCCGGCTTGGCGTCGGAACCGGCGGGCGCCGATGCTGGAAGGGACGCCGCGGCGGCGTCGGAAATACGACACGAAGGAGTGCGCGTGATCGACAAGACCTACCCCTCCGCGGCGCAGGCGGTCGCCGACATCCCGGACGGCGCATCGCTGGCCGTCGGCGGGTTCGGCCTCTCCGGCAACCCCATCGCACTGATCGAGGCGCTCCTGGCGCAGGGGACCGGTGACCTGTCGATCGTGTCGAACAACTGCGGCGTCGACGACTGGGGCCTGGGCGTGCTGCTGAACGCCAAGCGCATCCGCAAGATGACCTCGTCGTACGTCGGCGAGAACAAGGAGTTCGAACGCCAGTTCCTCTCCGGCGAACTCGAGCTCGAGCTGACGCCGCAGGGTACCCTCGCCGAGAAGCTGCGCGCCGGCGGGTCCGGGATCGCCGCCTTCTACACGCAGACCGGTGTGGGCACCCAGGTCGCCGAGGGCGGGCTGCCACGCCGCTACGACGGCAACGGCGGTGTCGCCGTGGCATCCCCTCGCAAGGACGTGCGCACCTTCGAGGTGAACGGGCAGGAGCGCGAGTTCGTGCTCGAGGAGGCCATCGTCACCGACTACGCCCTCGTCCATGCCCTGAAGGGTGACACCCACGGCAACCTGATCTTCAACAAGGCCGCCCGCAACTTCAACCCGCTCGCGGCGATGGCCGGGCGGGTGTGCATCGCGCAGGTCGAAGAGCTCGTCGCGCCCGGTGAGCTCGACCCCGACCAGATCCACCTGCCGGGCATCTACGTGCACCGCATCGTGGAGGTCGGCCTCGACATCGAGAAGCGCATCGAACGACGCACCGTCTCGGTCGCGCAGGCTCTCAGCCGCGACATCCCCGAAGGAGCATGACATGGCCCTGACCCGCAACGAGATGGCCGCCCGGGCGGCCGCCGAACTCAGTGACGGCGCGTACGTCAACCTGGGCATCGGCCTGCCCACGCTCGTGCCGAACTACGTGCCCGACTCGGTGACCGTCGTGCTGCAGTCCGAGAACGGGATCCTCGGCGTCGGCCCGTACCCGACCGAGGACGCCGTCGACCCCGACCTCATCAACGCCGGGAAGGAGACGGTCACGACCCTGCCCGGCACCTCGTTCTTCGACTCGGCGACCAGCTTCGGCATGATCCGCGGCGGCAAGATCGACGCGGCGATCCTCGGCGCCATGCAGGTGTCGCGCCGCGGCGACCTGGCCAACTGGATGATCCCCGGAAAGATGGTCAAAGGTCCCGGCGGTGCGATGGACCTCGTGCACGGCGCCGGAAAGCTGATCGTGCTCATGGAGCACGTCGCCAAAGACGGCTCGGCCAAGATCGTCGACGAGTGCTCGCTGCCGCTGACCGGCAAAGGGGTCGTGGACCGCATCATCACCGACCTGGCCGTCATCGACGTGACCGATGATGGTCTCGTGCTGGTCGAGACCGCGCCCGGCGTCAGCGTCGACGAGGTCATCGCCGCCACCGAACCCCCCCTCATCATCCCCGAAGGGCTCACCTCATGACTGCCAACGACATCGTCATCGTCGCCGCCGCCCGCACGCCGCAGGGCCGCCTCAAAGGACAGCTCGCGGCCCTGACGGCCCCCGAGCTCGGCGCGAAGGCCATCGCCGGCGCCCTGGAGCGCGGGGCCATCCCCGCCACCTCCGTGGACGCCGTCATCCTCGGGCAGGTGCTGCCGGCCGGATCGGGGCAGAACCCGGCCCGCCAGGCGGCGATCGGCGCGGGCATCGGGTGGGACGTCCCCGCCTCGAGCGTCAACAAGGTGTGCCTGTCGGGTCTGACCGCGATCATCGACGCCAAGCGCATGATCGCCAGCGGCGATGCGACCGTCGTCGTCGCCGGCGGCATGGAGTCGATGACCCGCGCACCCCACCTGCTCGTGGGCTCGCGCGACGGCTGGTCGTACGGCTCCGTCGAGGTGCTCGACCACATGGCCTACGACGGGTTGACCGACGCGTATGACCGCGAGAGCATGGGCACCTCGACCGAGCGGCTCAACCCGCGGTTCGAGATGACCCGCGAGGCGCAGGACCGCGTCGCGGCCCTGTCGCACCAGCGCGCGGCCGCGGCCGCCGCAGCCGGCGTGTTCGACGCCGAGATCGTCCCGGTGGAGATCCCGCAGCGCCGGGGTGAGCCGGTGCAGGTCACCGCCGACGAGGGCGTGCGGCCCGAGACCACCGTGGAGACGCTGGCGGGCCTGCGCCCCGCGTTCGCGCCGGACGGCTCGATCACCGCCGGCAACTCGTCCCAGATCTCCGACGGCGCGGCCGCGGTCGTGCTCACCACCCGGGCACACGCCGACGACCAGGACTGGCCGGTCCTCGCCGTCGTCGGCGCGGCCGGTCAGGTCGCCGGGCCGGACAACTCGCTGCACGCGCAGCCGGCGCGGGCCATCGAGCAGGCGCTGACCCGGCAGGGCATCACCGCGGCCGACCTCGACGTCGTCGAGATCAACGAGGCCTTCGGCGCGGTCGTGGCGCGGTCGCAGTCCGAACTCGGCCTCTCCGAGGAGATCGTCAACCCGCACGGCGGCGGCATCGCCATCGGCCACCCCATCGGCGCGTCCGGGGCACGACTGGTCGTCCACGCCGTGCACGAGCTCGTACGTCGCGGCGCCGGCACCGCCGCGGTGGGGCTGTGCGGCGGAGGCGGTCAGGGCGAAGCGCTCATCCTCACCCGCTGAGGCGTCAGCGGCGGTGCTCGTGGCGCGCCGCGCGCGCCAGCTTGGGCTCCTTGCCCGAGATGGGGGAGTCGCCGGCGACGAGCTCGCCGCGCCGGGCACGCTTGGTGTCGACGATCGCGCCGATCGCCAGGGCGAGCGTGATGCCCCAGCTCACCCAGGCCAGCGCGACACGCCACGTGAACGGCTCGCCCTCGCGGAGGGCGCGCAGCAGCGCCAGGCCTCCGGTGGCCGCCGACACGATCCCGGTTCCGAACACGTAGTTGCGCATCCCTCCACGCTACCTGCGCACCGGACAGGACGCGACGGCGTCGATAGATTGGAGGGGTGACCACACCTGCTTCCGTCTCCGATGTCGTCGTCGTCTCCAACCGCCTCCCCGTCGATCACTCGGACGACCCCGCCGAGCCGTGGCGGCGCTCGCCCGGCGGACTGGTCACCGCCCTCGAGCCGTTCATGCGCACGATCGACGGCGCGTGGGTCGGGTGGCCCGGCCGCGCCGACCTGGACATCGCTCCGTTCGACTTCGACGGCATGCGCCTGGTGCCGGTGACGCTGACGGGCGAGGACATCGAGCTGTACTACGAGGGGTTCTCCAACGACACGATCTGGCCGCTGTACCACGATGTGATCGCCCCGCCCGGCTACCACCGGGAGTGGTGGGACGCCTATGTGCGCGTGAACCGCCGCTTCGCGCAGGCGGCCGCCGACGCCGCAGCGCCGGGGGCCACGGTGTGGGTGCACGACTACCAGCTGCAGCTGGTGCCCCGCATGCTGCGCGAGCTGCGTGACGACCTCGTGATCGGCTACTTCCATCACATTCCGTTCCCGGCATACGGTCTCTACTCGCAGCTGCCGTGGCGCCGCCAGGTGCTCGAGGGACTGCTCGGCGCCGACGTCGTCGGCTTCCAGCGGGTCGCCGATGCGGGCAACTTCGCGCGTGCCGTGCGCCGCCAGTTCGCCTACGAGACCAAGGCGGGCACGATCACCGTCACCGACGCCGACGGCTCCAAGCGGGTGGCCGTCGCCAAGGCCTATCCGATCTCGATCGACGTGTCGCAGTACGAGGAGCTGGCCCGGGACCCCGGCATCCAGGCGCGCGCCCGCGAGATCCGCGAAGGCCTCGGCGACCGCACGCTGCTGCTGGGCGTGGACCGGCTCGACTACACCAAGGGCATCCGGCACCGGCTGAAGGCCTACGGCGAGCTGCTGGCCGACGGCCGGCTCTCGGTCGACGACGTCACGCTCGTGCAGGTGGCCAGCCCGAGCCGCGAGCGGGTCGGCGCCTACATGCAGCTGCGCGATGAGATCGAGCAGGCCGTGGGGCGCATCAACGGCGAGTTCGACACCGTCGACCACTCCGCCGTGCGGTACCTGCACCAGTCCTACCCGCGCGAGGAGATGGTCGCCCTGTACCTGGCGGCGGACGTCATGCTTGTGACCGCGCTGCGCGACGGCATGAACCTCGTCGCCAAGGAGTACATCGCCAGTCGCGTGCACGGCGACGGCGCCCTCGTGCTCAGCGAGTTCGCCGGCGCCGCCGACGAACTCACGCAGGCCATCAAGGTCAACCCGCACGACATCGACGGACTCAAGGACGCGATCATGCGCGCGATCGAGCTCGAGCCGAAGGAACAGAGACGGCGCATGCGGGCCCTGCGCCGCCGGGTGCGCGACCACGACGTGTCCGACTGGTCGGCGCGCTTCATCGCCGACCTCGAACGCATGCGGGCGCAGCGGTCGTGACCGACGCCCTGACGCGCCTGGCCCACACCGAGCGGCTGCTGGTCGCCCTCGACTTCGACGGCACCCTCGCCCCGCTGGTGGACGAGCCGATGACGGCGCGGATGGCACCGGCCGCCCGGGACGCCGTCGAGGCGCTGCTGGCCACGCCCGACACCGTCGTCGCATTCGTCTCCGGCCGCACGCTGGCCCATCTGCGCGTCATCGCCGAGCACGGCGACACCTCCGCGGTGCTGCTGGCCGGCTCGCACGGCGCCGAGTACTGGACGCCGCCGGAGGTGACGGTCCCGGCCACACCCGCGGCCGACGACCCGGATCAGCTCGCACTGCGCGACCGCCTGCGGGTCCGCGCCGAGCAGGCCGTCGCCGACATCCCCGGCGCCTGGGTGGAGGCCAAGGAGTTCGGCTTCGGCATCCACTCCCGACTGGTGGATGCCGGATCGGCCGACGACGTGCACGACCGCGTCGCGGAGATGATGACCGAGCGGGCGCCGCACTGGCGCCGCCGCGTCGGCCACAACCTCACCGAGTACGCGTTCCGCACCGAGGGGAAGGACACCGCTGTGCAGGTGCTGCGGGAGGCGACCGGCGCCACCGCCGTGCTGTTCGCCGGAGACGACGTCACGGACGAGGACGCCATTGCCTCGCTCGGCCCCGACGACCTCGGCGTGCGGGTGGGCGCCGGCGACTCGGCAGCCACGCTGCGCGTGCCCGACATCGACGCGCTCGCGACCCTGCTGACGCGCCTGGCGGACATGCGCGCCGCCGACCGGGAATAGACTGCGGGCATGCCTACCCCTGACGAATCGATCGATATCAAGCCGCGCAGCCGCGTGGTCACCGACGGCATCGAAGCCACCACCTCACGCGGGATGCTCCGCGGCGTAGGCATGGGCGACGAGGACTGGGACAAGCCCCAGATCGGCATCGCCTCGAGCTGGAACGAGATCACCCCCTGCAACCTGAGCCTCGACCGCCTCGCGCAGGGCGCGAAGGAGGGCGTGCACTCCGGCGGCGGATACCCGCTGCAGTTCGGCACGATCTCCGTCTCGGACGGCATCTCGATGGGCCACGAGGGCATGCACTTCTCGCTCGTGTCGCGCGAGGTCATCGCCGACTCCGTCGAGACGGTCGTCATGGCCGAGCGCCTCGACGGCACGGTGCTGCTGGCCGGCTGCGACAAGTCCATCCCGGGCATGCTCATGGCCTCCGCGCGCCTCGACCTGTCAAGCGTCTTCCTCTACGCCGGATCGATCGCCCCCGGCTGGGTCAAGCTCTCGGACGGCACCGAGAAGGAGATCACCATCATCGACTCGTTCGAGGGCGTCGGCGCGTGCCTGTCCGGCCGCATGAGCGAGGCGGACCTCAAGCGCATCGAGTGCTCGTTCGCGCCGGGGGAGGGCGCCTGCGGCGGCATGTACACCGCCAATACGATGGCCTCCGTCGCCGAGGCGCTCGGCCTGAGCCTGCCCGGCTCGGCGGCCCCGCCCTCGGCCGACCGGCGCCGTGACTACTTCGCGCACCGCTCGGGCGAGGCGGTGGTCAACCTGCTGCGCCAGGGCATCACCACCCGCGACATCCTCACCCCCGAGGCGTTCGAGAACGCGATCGCCCTGGCCATGGCGCTGGGCGGCTCCACCAACGTCGTGCTCCACCTGCTGGCGATCGCCCGCGAGGCCGACGTCGAGCTGAGCCTGCACGACTTCAACCGCATCGGCGACAAGGTGCCGCACGTGGCCGACATGAAGCCGTTCGGCGCCTACGTCATGAACGACGTCGACCGCCACGGCGGCATCCCCGTCATCATGAAGGCGATGCTCGACGAGGGCCTGCTGCACGGCGACGCACTCACCGTGACCGGCAAGACGCTCGCGGAGAACATGCGCGACCTCGACCCCGACCCGATCGACGGCACCGTCATCCACACCTTCGACAACCCCATCCACGCCACCGGCGGCATCACGATCCTGCACGGCTCGGTCGCGCCCGAGGGCGCCGTGGTCAAGACGGCCGGCTTCGACGCCGCCGTGTTCGAGGGCCCCGCCCGAGTGTTCGAGCGGGAGCGCGCCGCGATGGACGCGCTCGAGGCCGGCGAGATCGCCGCCGGCGACGTCGTCGTCATCCGCTACGAGGGACCCAAGGGTGGCCCGGGCATGCGCGAGATGCTCGCCATCACCGCGGCCATCAAGGGCGCGGGGCTCGGAAAAGATGTACTACTCTTGACGGACGGGCGATTCTCAGGCGGCACAACCGGCCTGTGCATCGGCCACATAGCACCCGAAGCGGTGGACGCCGGTCCGATCGCCTTCGTGCGCGATGGTGATCTGATACGGGTCGATATCGCGGCTCGCACTCTCGATCTACTCGTCGACGAGGCAGAGCTGAGCTCCCGCCGTGAGGGCTGGGAGCCCCTTCCCCCGCGCTATACCCGTGGCGTCTTGGCCAAGTACTCGAAGCTCGTGCGCTCCGCTGCGGAGGGCGCGACGACGGGCTAGGCCCTCTGATTTCCTCCTCCCATCGATCCGAAGGTCTCCTCCATGTCTTCTGACACGACGATGGCCGTGCCTCGGCCGCCCTCCCGCACCCCCGCCGCTCCGGTGATGTCCGGCGCCCAGGCGGTCGTCCGCTCGCTCGAACTGCTCGGCGTCACCGACGTGTTCGGTCTGCCCGGCGGCGCGATCCTCCCGGTGTACGACCCGCTCATGGACTCGACGGCGCTGCGGCACATCCTCGTGCGTCACGAGCAGGGGGCCGGCCACGCCGCCGAGGGCTACGCCGCGGCATCCGGCAAGACGGGCGTCGCGATCGCCACGAGCGGTCCCGGCGCGACCAACCTCGTCACCGCGATCGCCGACGCCTACATGGACTCGATGCCGCTGGTGTGCATCACCGGTCAGGTGTTCTCCACCCTCATGGGCACCGACGCGTTCCAGGAGGCGGACATCGTCGGCATCACGATGCCGGTGACCAAGCACTCCTTCCTGGTCAAGACCGCCGAGGAGATCCCCGCCGCGATCGCGGCGGCGTTCGAGATCGCGGGCACCGGCCGCCCCGGCCCGGTGCTGGTCGACATCACCAAGGACGCCCAGCAGGCCGAGGTGCCGTTCGTCTGGCCGCCCAAGATCGACCTGCCCGGCTACCGCCCCGTGACCAAGGCCCACGGCAAGCAGATCCAGGCTGCGGCCCAGATGCTGGCCGAGGCGCGCAAGCCCGTGCTGTACGTGGGCGGCGGCGTGGTCCGCGGTCGGGCGTCCGACGAGCTGCGGAGCCTCGCCGAGTCGACCGGCGCCCCCGTGGTCACCACCCTCATGGCGCGCGGGGCGTTCCCCGACTCGCACCCGCAGCACCTCGGCATGCCCGGCATGCACGGCACGGTGCCCGCGGTGCTCGCGCTGCAGGAGGCCGACCTGATCGTGGCGCTCGGCGCCCGGTTCGACGACCGCGTGACCGGCAAGGCGGCGCTGTTCGCCCCCAACGCGAAGGTCGTGCACGTCGATGTCGATCCGGCCGAGATCTCCAAGATCCGGGTCGCGGACGTGCCCATCGTAGGCGACGTGAAGGACGTGCTCGTCGACCTGGACGCGGCCTTCCTGGGCGTGACCGCCGGCACCAAGCCCGACATCGAGGAGTGGTGGTCGTACCTCGACGGGCTGCGCGACGAGTTCCCTCTCGGCTACGCGCCCACCAGCGACGGGCTGCTGGCGCCCCAGTACGTCATCCAGCGCATCGGCGAGCTGACCGGCCCCGAAGCGGTGTACGCGGCGGGCGTGGGCCAGCACCAGATGTGGGCCGCACAGTTCATCAAGTACGAGCGTCCCAACGCCTGGCTGAACTCCGGGGGAGCGGGCACCATGGGTTACTCCGTGCCCGCGGCCATGGGCGCCAAGGTCGCCGAGCCCGACCGCGTCGTGTGGGCCATCGACGGCGACGGCTGCTTCCAGATGACCAATCAGGAGCTGGCCACCTGCGCCATCAACAACATCCCGATCAAGGTCGCGATCATCAACAACTCGTCGCTGGGCATGGTGCGGCAGTGGCAGACCCTGTTCTACGACAGCCGGTACTCGAACACCGATCTGAACACCGGTCACGACACCATCCGCATCCCCGACTTCGTCAAGCTCGCCGAGGCGTACGGCTGCCTTGCGCTGCGCGTCGACAAGGAAGAGGACGTGGATGCCGCGATCAAGACGGCGCTGGAGACCAACGACCGCCCGGTCGTGATCGACTTCGTCGTCAGCGCCGATGCCATGGTGTGGCCGATGGTGCCGCAGGGCGTGAGCAACAGCTATGTCCAGTACGCGCGTGACCACGCGCCCGCGTTCGATCAGGAGGACTGAGATGTCCCGTCATGTCCTGAGTCTCCTGGTGGAGGACAAGCCCGGTCTGCTCACGCGTGTCGCCGGTCTGTTCGCCCGTCGCGGCTTCAACATCGAGTCGCTCGCCGTCGGCGTGACCGAGGTGCCCGGCCTGTCGCGCATCACCGTCGTGGTCGATGTCGACGCGCTGCCGCTGGAGCAGGTGACCAAGCAGCTGAACAAGCTCGTGAACGTCATCAAGATCGTCGAGCTCGACGCCGCGGCGTCGGTGCAGCGCGAGCACATGCTCATCAAGGTGCGCGCCGACAACCAGACCCGCTCGAACGTCATCGAGGTCGTGAACCTGTTCCGCGCCTCCGTCGTCGACTACGCCACCGACGCCCTCGTGGTCGAGGTGACCGGCGACCGCGGCAAGATCGACGCGATCCTGCGGGCGCTGGAGCCGTTCGGCATCAAGGAGCTGGCCCAGTCGGGCCTGCTCGCCATCGGCCGCGGCGGCAAATCCATCACCGAGCGCATCCTGCGCGGCTGACCCCCGAACCACTACCCAAGGAGAAAAACACACATGGCCGAGATCTTCTACGACGCCGACGCCGACCTTTCGCTCATCCAGAACAAGAAGGTCGCGATCGTCGGCTACGGCTCGCAGGGTCACGCGCACGCGCAGAACCTCCGCGACTCGGGCGTCGAGGTCGTCATCGCGCTCAAGGACGGCTCCAAGTCCATCGCCAAGGCACAGGAGGACGGCTTCGAGGTCAAGAGCGTCGCCGACGCCACCGCGTGGGCGGACCTCATCATGATCCTCGCGCCCGACCAGCACCAGCGCGGCATCTACAACGACCACATCAAGCCGAACCTGGCCGCCGGCAAGACGCTGGCCTTTGCGCACGGCTTCAACATCCGCTTCGGCTACATCGAGGCCCCCGAGGGGGTCGATGTGATCCTGGTCGCGCCGAAGGCCCCCGGCCACACCGTGCGCCGCGAGTTCGTGGCCGGTCGCGGCATCCCCGACATCATCGCCGTCGAGAAGGACGCCTCGGGCCAGGCCTGGGACGTCGCCAAGTCGTACGCGAAGGCGATCGGCGGCACCCGCGCCGGCGTCATCAAGACCACCTTCACCGAGGAGACCGAGACCGACCTGTTCGGCGAGCAGGCCGTGCTGTGCGGCGGTGTGTCGCAGCTGATCCAGTACGGCTTCGAGACCCTCACCGAGGCCGGCTACCAGCCGCAGATCGCCTACTTCGAGGTGCTGCACGAGCTCAAGCTCATCGTCGACCTCATGTGGGAGGGCGGCATCGCCAAGCAGCGCTGGTCGGTCTCCGACACCGCGGAGTACGGCGACTACGTCTCGGGCCCGCGCGTCATCGACGAGCGTGTCAAGCAGAACATGGCCGGCGTGCTCGCCGACATCCAGTCCGGCGCGTTCGCCGAGCGCTTCATCGCCGACCAGGATGCCGGTGCTCCCGAGTTCCAGGAGCTGCGCGCCAAGGCCGCCTCGCACCCGATCGAGGCCGTCGGCAAGGACCTGCGCGCCCTGTTCGCCTGGAAGCAGCAGGACGAGGGCTACGTCGAGGGCTCGGCCGCGCGCTGACCTCGCACTGAGACCGCCGTCCGACCCGGCACGGCTCCGCCCGTCCGTCGCCGCCCCCACCCGGGGCCGGCGGCGGGCGGGCTTTCTGCTGCGCGGCGGCACTCGCGCCCGGGCCCGGGCGCGCAGTAGCCTGACCCGGTGACCGTCGCCGTCGAGATCGCCGTCCAGGATGCCGGTGGGGCACGCACCGCGATCGACGCCGGCGCCGACCGGCTCGAACTGTGCCAGGCGCTCGAGGTCGGCGGCCTGACCCCGTCCATCGGTCTCATCGAAGCGGCCTGCGCCGCCGTGGGCGGCGCGCGGGTCAATGTGCTCGTGCGGCCGCGCGGCGGCGGGTTCGTCTACGACGCCGCCGAGGTGGCGCTGGCGGCCGCGGACATCGCCGCTGCCGTGGGCGCCGGCGCCGGCGGCGTGGTGGTCGGCGCGCTGACGGCCGACGGGGGAGCGGACCGGGAGGCGCTCCGCCGCTGGCGGGCGGCGGCCGACGCCGCGACCGTCGTGTTCCACCGCGCCATCGACGCCGCGCCGCACCCGGAGGCGGTGTTCGACGCGCTCGTCGCCGAAGGCATCGACCGGGTGCTCACCTCCGGCGGCGCCGCCCGGTCGGTGCTCGGCCTCGACCGCCTGGCGGGGTTCGTGCAGCGCGGCGGGGACGCCATCGAGGTGATGGCCGGCGGCGGCATCGTGCCCGGCGACATCCCGCAGATCGTCCGCACCGGCGTCGCGGCCGTGCACCTGTCCGCGCGCGGACGCGCCGGTCTGGACGCGGCGGCCGGCCCGGGCGGCGGAGCCGACGGGTATGACGTGACCGATCCGGCGGTGGTCGCCGCCGCCGTGGCCGCAGTGCACGGCCGGACAGTACGCTGAAGGGGTGACGACCGGACGCGACGACGACGCAGCCCTGAGCTGGGACGGTGACGACGACCCGACTCTCGACGTGCGCACCCCGGCGCCCGACCCCGCGGAGCCGCCGACCGACGTCACCGCGCCCGCTCCGGATGCCGCCGACACCGCCCCCGAACCGCTACCCGACGGCTACACCGCCCTGGGCAAGGGCAGCGCCGCCTACACCGCGGGCGCGGTCGCAGCCGACGAGGCCGGCACCGCGGCATCCGTCGATGAGCCTGCGCCCATCGGCAACGCGGCCCTGGTCGCGCTGGGCGTGCTCGGCGGGGTGTACCTGCTCTACACGATCGGCTGGATCGTCGGCGGTCTGCGGCTGCGCGACGTCGCGGTCTTCCTCGTCTCGCCGGCCGCCTACCTGCCCGCGTTCGTGCTGGCGGTGCTCGCCCCCGCCATCTGGTTCACGACGACCTACGTGCTCACCCGCTTCACGAAGACGTGGCTGCGCTTCGCGTGGCTCGCCGCCGGGGCCGTGCTGCTGGTGCCGTGGCCGTTCATCATGGTGGGAGCGTTCGGACGATGACCACCACGACCCGCTCCATGCGCACCTGGGTGGCGGCCACGATCGCGGGCGCCTTCGGCCTCTTCTACGCCTACGCGGTCTGGAACGCCCTGGCCTTCCTCATCGCGCAGGCCGGCGGAGCGGTCGGGCTGAACGCGCTGGGCTGGACGGTGCTGCTGTTCGCCGTCGTGTTCCCGATCATCGTCTTCGCCGGCGCGCTCGCACTGGGGCTGCGCCGCACCGCGGGCGCCTTCGCGCTGCTGCTGCTGACCGGGCTGGGCCTGGTCGCGGTGTTCTGGCTCAACGTGGTCGGCTATGCGGTGGCCGCCGGGGGATCGCTGCTCGGTTCGTAATGCTCGTCGGGGGCGCCACTGCACGAGCGGTAGGCTGGGAGGGCCACGCCCCGACGACGTGCGGCGAGGCGAATCACCCCGCCCTGCGAAGCCCCGAAGGTGTGCCGTGCCCAAGCCAGTCGTTCTGATCGCCGAACAGCTCTCTCCCGCAACCATCGACGCCCTCGGTCCCGACTTCGAGATCCGCCACGTCGACGGCGCCGACCGCGCCGCACTGCTGCCGGCGCTGGCCGAGGCGAACGCCGTGCTGATCCGCTCGGCGACGAAGATGGATGCCGAGGCCATCGCCGCCGCGCCCGCGCTCAAGGTGATCGCCCGGGCCGGTGTGGGCCTGGACAACGTCGACATCAAGACGGCCAGCACCGCCGGCGTCATGGTGGTCAACGCCCCGACCTCGAACATCATCTCGGCGGCCGAGCTGACCATCGGGCACATCCTGAGCCTGGCCCGCCGCATCCCCGCCGCGCACGACTCCCTCGCCGCCGGCCAGTGGAAGCGCAGCGCCTACACCGGCGTCGAGCTGTTCGAGAAGACGCTGGGCATCATCGGCCTCGGCCGCATCGGCGCGCTCATCGCCGCGCGCCTGCAGGCTTTCGGCATGAGCGTCATCGCCTACGACCCCTACGTGACCAGCGCCCGCGCCCAGCAGCTCGGCGTCCAGCTGGTGACCCTGGACGAACTGCTCGAGCAGAGCGACTTCATCACCATCCACATGCCGAAGACCCCCGAGACGACCGGCATGATCTCCACCGACCAGTTCCGGCTCATGAAGCGCAGCGCGTACATCGTCAACGTCGCCCGCGGCGGGCTCATCGACGAGGAGGCACTGCACAAGGCGCTCACCACCGGTGAGATCGCCGGCGCCGGTCTCGACGTGTTCACCACCGAACCGCCGGCCGCCGACGGGTCGGCCGCGCTGCTGCTGGATCTGCCCAACGTCGTGGTCACCCCGCACCTGGGCGCCTCCACCGATGAGGCGCAGGAGAAGGCCGGTGTCTCGGTCGCCAAGTCGGTGCGCCTGGCCCTCGGCGGCGAACTCGTGCCCGACGCGGTCAACGTCGCCGGTGGTGTCATCGACCCGTACGTGCGCCCCGGCATCCCGCTGGTCGAGAAGCTCGGCCAGATCTTCTCCGCCCTCGCGCACAGCCCGCTCACGAGCCTCGACGTGGAGGTGCACGGCGAGCTCAACCAGTACGACGTCAGCGTGCTCAAGCTCGCCGCACTCAAGGGCGTGTTCACCAACATCGTCAGCGAATCGGTGTCGTACGTGAACGCGCCGCTGCTGGCGGAGCAGCGCGGCGTCGAGTCGCGCCTGATCGTCGACGACGACTCCGACGAGTACCGCAACGTCATCACGCTGCGCGGCGCCCTCTCGGACGGTTCGCAACTGGCCGTGTCGGGCACGCTCACCGGCACCAAGCAGATCGAGAAGCTCGTCGGCATCAACGACTACGCGCTCGAGCTTCCCATCGAGAAGCACCACATCGTCATGCTCTACACCGACCGGCCCGGAATCGTCGCGGTGTACGGCCAGAAGTTCGGCGAGGCGGGCATCAACATCGCCGGTCTGCAGATCGCGCGCTCGGCCGCCGGCGGCCAGGCCCTGTCGGTGCTGACCGTCGACTCGCCCGTGCCCGACGTGCTGCTGGACGAGGTGGCCTCGGCCATCCAGGCCGACCTGCTGCGCGCCATCGAGATCACCGAGTCCTGAACCGAAGGGGGCAGCCATGTCGCGCATCGTGAAGCTGGCCGTCATTCCCGGCGACGGCATCGGACCCGAAGTGGTCGCCGAGGCCGAGAAGGTGCTGGATGCCGTGACCGCGGCATCCGGAGTGACCTTCGAGAAGACGCGTTTCTCCCTCGGGGCGGATCGGTACCTGCAGACCGGTGACACCCTGTCCGACGAGGACCTCGACGCCATCAAGGCGCACGATGCGATCCTCCTCGGAGCCGTCGGCGGCGTGCCGGGGGACCCGCGCCTGAAGGACGCGAACATCGAGCGGGGGCTCCTGCTCAAGCTGCGCTTCGCGCTGGACCACTACGTCAACCTGCGGCCCTCGAAGCTGTACCCCGGCGCGCCCGGCCCGCTGGCCGAGCCCGGCGAGATCGACTTCGTCGTCGTGCGCGAGGGCACCGAGGGCCCCTACGTCGGCAACGGCGGGTCGATCCGCACCGGCACGCCCCACGAGGTCGCCAACGAGACCAGCGTGAACACCGCCTACGGCATCGAGCGCGTCGTGCGGTTCGCGTTCGCGCAGGCCGAGCGCCGCCGCCGCAAGCTCACGCTCGTGCACAAGACCAACGTGCTCGTGCACGCCGGCGGCATGTGGAAGCGGATCGTCGACGAGGTGGCGACGGAGCACCCGGACGTTGCCGTAGACTACCTGCACGTCGACGCGGCGACGATCTTCCTGGTCACGAACCCGGGCCGCTTCGACGTGATCGTCACCGACAACCTCTTCGGCGACATCCTCACCGACTTGGCCGGCGCCGTCACCGGAGGCATCGGCCTCGCCGCTTCGGGGAACATCAACCCCGACGGCGCGTTCCCCTCGATGT
Organism: Microbacterium pollutisoli; assembly: GCF_053586795.1. Lineage (NCBI taxonomy): Bacteria > Bacillati > Actinomycetota > Actinomycetes > Micrococcales > Microbacteriaceae > Microbacterium > Microbacterium pollutisoli. The sequence continues at coordinate 631,649 of NZ_JBNYWT010000001.1, read as the reverse complement.
TCGAGCCCGTGCATGGTTCGGCGCCGGACATCGCAGGTCAGCAGAAGGCCGACCCCACCGCGGCGATCGGCTCCATCGCGCTGCTGCTCGATCACCTCGGGCTGCACGATGAAGCCGCTCGCGTGTCCCGCGCGATCGAGCAGGACATCGCCGAACGGGACGGCACCGCACGCACCACCGCACAGGTCGGCGACGCCATCACGGCCCGCGTTCAGGCGTAACCTGGACGTGCCCGCCGGTGATGCCGTGGCGCACAGACAGGATGGAACATGACCCTCACCGACCCCACCGCACAGGCCGACGCCGACCTGGCCCCGCTCGAGTTCGCCGTCACCAAGAACCTCGCGGCGACCAGCCCGCAGCGTCGCGCTGAGATCCTCGCCGACCCCGGGTTCGGCACCAGCTTCACCGACCACATGGTCGACATCTGCTGGTCGGCGAAGGGCGGCTGGCACCGCCCGCGCGTCCAGCCCTACGGGCCGATCTCCCTCGACCCCGCCGCGGCCGTCCTGCACTACGGCCAGGAGATCTTCGAGGGCATCAAGGCGTACCGGCACGCCGACGGCTCGATCCACACCTTCCGGCCCGAGCAGAACGCCCGCCGCCTGCAGCGCTCGGCGCGGCGGCTGGCGCTGCCGGAACTGCCCGTGCCCTACTTCCTGCAGTCGCTGCGCGAGCTGATCGCCGTGGACGCCGACTGGGTGCCCGCCGGCGCCGACCAGAGCCTGTACCTGCGGCCGTTCATGTTCGCCAAGGAGGCGTTCCTCGGGGTGCGCCCCGCACAGAAGGTCGGGTACTACCTGATCGCCAGCCCGGCCGGCGCGTACTTCACCGGCGGGGTCAAGCCCGTGAAGATCTGGCTCAGCGAGGACTACGCCCGCGCCGGCAAGGGCGGAACCGGGGCGGCCAAGACCGGCGGCAACTACGCCGCCAGCCTGCTGCCGCAGTCCCAGGCCTACGACCAGGGCTGTGACCAGGTCGTCTTCCTCGACGGTGACGGCAACGTCGAAGAGCTCGGCGGCATGAACGTCGTGTTCGTGAAGAAGGACGGCACGCTCGTCACCCCCGAGTCGCCGTCGATCCTCGAAGGCATCACGCGGGACTCGATCCTGCAGCTGGCCCAGGACCGCGGCCACCGCGTCGAGCGGCGCGCGGTCTCGCTGGCCGAGTGGCGCGAGGGCGTCGCCTCCGGAGACATCGTCGAGGTGTTCGCCTGCGGCACGGCCGCCGTGGTCACCCCCATCGGCGTGCTCAAGGCGGCCGGGTTCGAGGACGCGCAGCCCACCGGGACGCTGGCGCTCGAACTGCGCGGACACCTCACCGACATCCAGTACGGCCGGGCCGACGACACCCACGGGTGGCTCACCCGACTGGACGCCTGATGCGCGTCGCGCGCTTCGCCCAGGGCGACACCATCCGCTACGGCATCGTCGACGACACCGACCTGGTGGTGCTGGCGGGCGACCCGTTGTTCGCTGGGTTCGACACCACCGGCGAGCGGGTTCCGCTGGGCGAGGTCGCGCTGCTGGCGCCGGTCATCCCCCGATCGAAGATCATCGCCGTCGGCCGCAACTACCGCGAACACGCCGCGGAGTTCGGCAACGAGGCCCCGGCCGAACCGCTGCTGTTCCTCAAGCCGAACACGTCGGTGATCGGACCGGGCGACGCGATCGTGCGGCCGCCGCAGTCGCAGCAGACCGACTTCGAGGGTGAGCTCGCCGTGGTCATCGGCCGGATCACCAAGAACGTGACGCCCCAGACGGCGCTCGACCACGTCTTCGGCTACACGATCGGCAACGACGTCACGGCACGCGATCTGCAGCGCAGCGACGGGCAGTGGTCCCGCGCCAAGGGCTTCGACACGTTCTGCCCCCTGGGCCCGGCCATCGAGACCGAGTTCGATCCCGACAGTGACGCGCAGCTGATCGCCCGCGTCAACGGCGAAGTGCGCCAGGACGCACCCATCTCCGACATGGTGCATTCGGTCGCCGACATCATCGCCTACGCCTCCGCGGCCTTCACGCTGCTGCCGGGCGATGTGATCCTGACCGGAACCCCGGCCGGCGTCGGCCCGTTCTCCGCCGGGGACACGGTCGAGATCGAGATCAAGGGCCTGGGAACCCTGCGCAACCCCGTGCGCGATGCCTGAACACCGTTCCGCCGCCGCGGCGGTGGGGGATGCCGGCGCCTACGGCGACATCGCACGCATCCAACGCCGCACGGTGCGCACCCTCGCCGCCGGCCAGGTGCTCGGCGGGATCGCCTTCGGCGCGACGGTGTCGCTGGGTGCGCTGCTGGCCGCCGACATCTCGGGCCAGGACTCCCTGTCGGGCCTGGCCACCGCGGCGGTCACGCTCGGAGCCTCCCTGTGCGCCATCCCGCTCGCGCGCCTGGCGTCCGCGCGCGGACGCCGCTTCGCTCTGACCCTGGGCAACCTGCTGGCGCTCATCGGCATCGCCGTGGTCATCACCGCCGCCGCCGTCCGCGTCTTCCCGCTGCTGCTGCTCGGCGTCATCCTCATCGGCGCGGGCAACGCCGGCAACCTCCAATCGCGCTTCGCCGCCACCGACCTGGCCGCCACCGAGCGGCGCGGCCGGGACCTCGGCACCGTGGTGTGGGCCACCACGATCGGCGGTGTCGTCGGGCCGCTCATGCTCACGCCGGGGGAGGCACTCGGGCAGGCGATCGGCATGCCACCGCTGACCGGCTCCTACGCGTTCTCGATCGTCGCGCAGCTGGGGGCGTTCATCCTCTACATCGTCGCGCTGCGACCCGATCCGCTGCAGGTCGCCCAGCACCTGGCCCGCAGCCGCCAGGCGGCCCAGGCGCACATCGTCGAGGCCGACCGGCCCGTGGCGGCGCGCTACGCCATCTTCGCGGTGACCGGCAGCCACGTCGTCATGGCCTCCGTGATGGCGATGACCCCCGTCCACCTGGCGCACCTCGACCCCGCGCACGTCACCACCATCGTCGGGGTCACCATCGCCCTGCACGTGTTCGGGATGTACGGACTGTCGCCCCTGTTCGGCATGCTCGCCGACCGGTGGGGGCGGATCCCGGTGATCCTTCTCGGCCAGGCCGTGCTGGTGGCGTCGCTGCTGCTGGCCGCGTTCGGTGCGCACTCGCAATGGCTGGTGCTGATCGCGCTGTTCCTGCTGGGCCTGGGCTGGAGCGCCGCGACCGTGTCGGGGGCGGCACTGCTGACCGAGTCCACGCTCACCGCGATGCGGCCGCGCCGGCAGGGAGTCAGTGACACGATCATGACCTTCTCCGCCGCGGTGGGTGCGGTGCTGGCCGGCTTCATCCTCGGGTGGATCGGCTACGGCGGACTCGCGCTGGTGGCGCTGTGCGTGGTGGTCGGCGTGGTCGTGCTCTCCCCGTACGCCCGCCGCTGATCAGTGCGCGTGGCGACCTAGACTGGAGGGGATGTCCAGTGCACCTCACCCCCTGACCACGACCGCCACCGGCAGCGACGTCCGCGTCCGCTTCTGCCCCTCGCCGACGGGCCTGCCGCACGTCGGCATGGTCCGCACGGCCCTGTTCAACTGGGCGTATGCGCGCCACACGGGCGGCAAGCTGGTGTTCCGGGTCGAGGACACCGACGCGGCGCGCGACAGCGAGGAGAGCTACCGGCAGCTCGTCGACGCGCTCACCTGGCTCGAGATCGACTGGGACGAGGGCGTCGAGAAGGGCGGGCCGCACGCGCCGTACCGGCAGTCGCAGCGGCACGACATCTACCGCGAGGTGCTCGACAAGCTCGTCGCCAGCGGCGCCGTCTACGAGTCGTACTCGACGGCGGAGGAGATCGATGCCCGCAACGCGGCGGCCGGACGGGCCAAGCAGCTCGGCTACGACAACTACGACCGCGACCTCACCGACGAGCAGAAGGCCGCCTTCCGCGCCGAGGGCCGCGAGCCGGCCTGGCGGCTGCGCGTGCCCGACGAGGACCTGACCTACGTCGACCTCATCCGCGGGGAGGTCACCTTCCCGGCCGGGTCGTTCCCCGACTTCGTGATCTTCCGGGCCGGGGGAGTGCCGCTGTACACGTTCACCAACCCGGTCGACGACGCGCTCATGGGCATCACCCACGTGCTGCGCGGCGAAGACCTCATGCCGTCGACGGCGCGTCAGCTCGCGCTGTACGCCGCGCTCATCGACGCCGGGGTCACCACGTTCGTGCCGCGCTTCGCGCACATGCCCCTCGTGCTCGGCGAGACCGGCACCAAGAAGCTGTCCAAGCGCGACCCCCAGGCCGACCTGTTCCTGCACCGCGAGCGCGGCTTCATCCACGAGGGGCTGCTGAACTACCTGGCGCTGCTGGGCTGGTCGATCGCGCCCGACCGTGACGTGTTCACCCGTCAGGAGCTCATCGACGCGTTCGACATCACCGCCGTGAACCCCAACCCGGCGCGTTTCGACCAGAAGAAGGCCGAGTCGATCAACGGCGATCACGTGCGCCGTCTTGAGCCGGCCGACTTCGCGGCGCGTCTGGTGCCGTACCTGGCTTCGGCCGGTCTGATCGCCGAGCCGCCGACCGCGCAGCAGCAGCAGATGCTGGATGCCGCGGCCCCGCTCGTGCAGGAGCGCATGCAGCTGCTCGGGGAGGCGCCGGGACTGCTGGGCTTCCTCTTCCGCGATGAGGTCGAGCCCGACGCCGATGCGCTCAAGGGTCTGCCCGCCAACGCGGGGGAGGTGCTCGCCGCCGGCATCGCCGCACTCGAGCCGCTGCTCGCCGACGGGTTCACCACCGCCGCCGTGCAGGACGCGCTGTCGTCCGCACTCATCGATGGGCTGGGCCTGAAGCCGCGGGTCGCCTACGGTCCGCTGCGCGTCGCCGTGAGCGGCCGCCGCGTCTCGCCGCCGCTGTTCGAGTCGATGGAGCTGCTGGGCAAGGACACGTCGCTGGCCCGGCTGGCGGCCCTGCAGGCGCGACTCGCCTGAGCAGGTGCCGGTTTGGCCGGGCCGGGATCGTGGGCTAAGCTTGACCCTCGGTACGGCTTCGGTCGGAGCCCCCTTGGGGTATGGTGTAATTGGCAACACGGCTGATTCTGGTTCAGTTGTTCTTGGTTCGAGTCCAGGTACCCCAGCAAGACAGAACCCGCGGAATTCCGCGGGTTTCGTCGTTTCCGCCGGGTCTGCGCGTAACGGCGGTTCTGCCAAAATGAGACGGTGAGGATTCCGCTCGGCCGCCCTGTCCGTCTGCTCGCCATCGCGGCCGTCGCCCTCGCGCTGAGCGCGTGCGCCGCGACACCGTCGCCCGCTGCGCCGTCGGCCGCCGCTCCGGTCGAGCCGGCCCCGGTCGAAACGCCGGTGGCGAGTGCCGAGCCGTCACCCGACCCCGCTCGCGAGGGCGCCGCGGACGCCTTCCTGGCCTGGCTCGAAGCCTCGCGGGAGCCGGACGTCGACCGGGCATGCGGGGCACTCTCCCCGGAACTGGTCGAGCGGATGATCGCGGAGATCAACGACGGTGGCATGTTCCGCGTGGACAACTGCCCGGACATGATGGTCGCCACGGCCGACCTGTACCGGGCCTTCGATCAGGACGCCACCGTCGACATCGACGTGCAGACCGAAACCGAGACCGACGCGGTCCTGTTCGTCACCTACCTCGCATCCGGTGACTGCGGGAAGATCGTCATGCACCGCCCCGGCGCCGACTGGATCCTCACCGAACAGACCCAGGAGTGCGGCCGCTGACCCGTCGCGGCGCAGCCGAGGCGCGCCTCAGCGCATCGCGTTGCCGATGTAGGAGTACTTGACGAACACCTCGGACGCGCACCCGGCCTCTTCGAGCACGCCCTGCACCGCGGTGAGCATGTACTTCGAGTCCCACCCCATGTACAGGTGGTGGCCGTCGCCCAGCTCGTCCCAGTGGCCGTTCCACGCGACCTCCGCGTAGACCGGGCCGCCGCGCCGGGCACTGAAGTCGATCACGCTCTGCCGCGAGTCGGCCCACAGCCGCTTGAAGATGCGGTTGAACAGGTACTTCACGTCGGGCACTTCCCAGTGCTCACCGCGATACTCGACGTAGTCGAACTCCCGCTGCCATCCCCGCGGCCAGCCGCGGCGCTTGACCGCATCGAGGATCGGCGTCAGGTCGTCGTCGTCGATGTCCACTACCGCCGGCCGCTGCCAGACCTCCACGAAGCGGTCGGTCAGGCGCGCGGTGCGCTCGGCGATCGCCGCCGTGTTCCAGGCACCGGCATCCGCCACCTGACGGGTGAGCACGACCCCGCTGCGCGCATACAGCGGGCGCTTGTCGGCGAACGAGACATCCAGGGCGCGGTCGGCCAGGGGCTGCTCGAGGAGCGTTGTGTTGCCGAGGGTCTGCGCCAGGGCGCGGTGGCTGTTCTGCTCGTCGTCGCTGTACTCGGCGAAGCGTCGCACGCCGTCGCCGGACCAGTCGTCGGACGGCGCCAACGGGAAGACGTGCTCGACGTCGAGTCCCGCGACGCTGTCGAGCCCGGCGAGGCGGCCGAGCACGTAGTGGGGGTGGGGGAGCGCGCTGTACTTGAGGCCGACGCGGGTGCGCTCGTCGGACGGTGTGATGCGCGCGATCGCGCGGCGGAGCGCCTCGGGCCCGTCGTCGGCGGCGCGGCACAGGCGCGCGACGAGCCGCTCGTTGGTCAGCCCCGCGATCTGCCGGCGCAGCAGCAGCGACTGGACCTGCTCCAGCGCGTCGATGACCGTGGCGCGGGGGAGCGCGCCGTGCGCCAGGTCGTGGGACAGCCGCATCATCAGCGGGTAGACGCCGCGCCCGAACGTGTTCACGTATCCGAGGTGACGGCCCAGCTCCGCATCCGCGATCTGGGCCGGGTCGAGCAGCCCGCCATAGATCTCTGAGTACTCGCGCCACTGTGCGGCCAGGTCGCGCAGCGCGCCGGCGTCGAGGCGGGGGAACCGGTGCCGGAACGCGTCGTACACGCCCCGCTCGCCGACCACGGCGACCTCGCGGCCGGTGAGCATGACGAGGTAGTGCCGCCAGAACGCGCCGATCTGATCCCCGGTGTTCTGCTCGATCGGCAGCCAGTACTCGGCCTCGATCTCGTTCTGCTCGGCGTGCGAGAGGCCCATGAGCACGTAGTTGTGGATCAGCTCGTGGTCGCGCAGCGGCTGCCCCGTCGAGTTGAGGCTCTCGAAGATCTGCTGCGCGTTGGCCTGCGCGCCGAGCGTGATCGACACGTGCTCGAGCTTCTGCAGCCCACGCCAGATGTGGGCCGCTTCGTCGGGACGGATCTGGCTGCGGAAGAACGCGTAGTTGTCGTCGAACCGGGACTCGCGCGCGTCGGCGCCGTCACGCCGATCGAGCACCACGCTCTCGAACACCTCGGCCCACGCGCGGTGCGGACGCAGCTTGGTGCGCTGCGGATCGTCGGCGCGCACCAGCACCCGCTCCAGCTCGCGGGCCAGCACCGGATCGTCGTCGCGCAGCGTGTGGTGCAGGGCGGCGATCAGCAGCATCAGCGTCGTGATGCGCTGCTGCCCGTCGATGAGGACGAGGTGCGCGTCGTCGGCGGCCGCGGTGCTGGCCGTCGACAGGATCGAGCCGATGAAATGGGTGTGCGTGTCGTGCGTGTCGGCGACGGCGCGGATGTCGCCCAGCAGCTGCTCGCACCCGCCGATGTCCCAGCGATACTGCCGCTGATACACCGGGACCACGATGGTGGTGTCGGATGCCGACAGCCACCCGAGAGCCTGTCAAATGGTCTGTGTAAGGGGGTGAGGTTCACCCCCCTGAAGGAGAAACACTGTGACTATGGATGCGATCAGCCCGGAGCGCGAGGAGCGTCGTCGGAGGCAGAAGGAGCTTGCTGATCAGTTGAAGGCGTCGGGAGCGATGGATGAGATCTTCGCGAAGATCGACGCGGGCGAGCCCTTGACGGGCGAGCACGGGATGCTGGGCGGGATGTTGAAGGCGGCGCTGGAGCGGGGGCTGGATGCGGAGCTGACGGAGCATGTCGGCTACGACCGCGGCGATGCCGAGGCGTCGCTGTATCCGAACTCCCGCAATGGGTCGACGCCGAAGACGGTGTCGACCGAGATCGGTGATATCGAGCTTGCGGTCCCGCGCGACCGGAACGGGTCGTTCACGCCGATGCTGGTCCCGAAGGGGCAGCGGCGGCTGGACGGGCTGGATGGGATGATCATCTCGCTTTACGCGGGCGGGATGACGATCCGCGACATTCAGCACCATCTCGCGAACACGATCGGCACCGAGCTCAGCCATGAGACGATCTCGAAGATCACCGACCAGGTCGCCGACGAGGTCCTCGCCTGGCAGACGAGGCCGCTCGAGTCGCTGTATCCGGTGATCTATCTGGACGCGATCATCGTGAAGATCCGCGATGGCGGGCATGTCCGCAACAAGGCCGCTCATATCGCTGTCGGGGTCGACATGGACGGGATCAAGCACGTCCTGGGGATCTGGGTGCAGGCCACCGAGGGTGCGAAGTTCTGGGCGTCGGTGTGCGCCGAACTCGCCAACCGCGGCGTCCGCGACGTGCTGATCGTCTGCTGCGACGGGCTGACCGGGTTCCCCGAGGCGATCGCGGCGACGTGGCCGGAAGCGACCGTGCAGACCTGCGTCGTGCATCTCATCCGGGCTGCGATGCGGTTCGTGAACTACAAGGACCGCAAGGCCGTCGCCGCCGCGCTGAAACCGATCTACCAGGCTGCGAACGAGGACACCGCCCTCGAGGCGCTCGAGGAGTTCAGCGCGTCCGAGCTCGGGAAGCGATACCCGTCGGCGGTGAAATCGTTCCAGGACGCCTGGGACAAGTTCACCCCGTTCCTCGCGTTCCCGCCCGAGCTGCGGCGGGTGATCTACACGACGAACGCGATTGAATCGCTGAACTACCAGCTGCGGAAGATCACCAAGAACCGTGGCCATTTCCCCAACGACGCTGCTGCGGTCAAGCTGCTCTGGCTCGCGATCTGCGACATCGAGGACAAACGAGCCCGCGAACGAGAGAAGGAACGCGGCCTGCCCGCGAGCAAGCGCAAAGCCAGCGGCCGACTCATCGAGGGCAACGTCACGACGAACTGGAAACAAGCCCTTGAGCAACTCGCCCTGGCTTACCCCGAGCGAATCAACCCCTACCTCTGACCACCAATTCCGAACCGCTTACACAGAAAACTTGACAAGCCCCCACCCGATCGTGTTGACAGCGGCTGCTTCGACATTCGTGGCTGTGGTCATGCTCGCAGAATCGCTCCTCACCGAAACCTCGTCGAGTCTAGTCGGGTTCCCCGTTTCCCGGCCGCGACACGGGGACCATCCAGAACCGCTGGCTAGGCTTGCCGAAGTTGGGCCTGTAAAAACGCGCTGGCCCGTCTACGAAAGGTCATGATCCGAATCATGGGTTACATCAAGTCCGCCGCACTCGAGGAGACCGGATACGTCGTCCTCGACCGCTACAACAAGGAGATCGACCCGAAGGAGTGGCTCGACGTCGAGTACGTCGACTGGAAATCCTCCGGCGACACCCGGTTCGCGCCGCTGGCCTCGGCCAAGGGTGAGATCGAATGCAACGGGTTCTGGAACCACAAGCCGCCGCGCACCGACAAGGATGGCGTGTGGATCGACTCGCAGACGGAGAAGGCCCCCACTCTGACCGCCCGCGCGAAGGAACCCGGCGCCAACGTCGGACGCTGCCGCATCATCGAACTGCAGCCCAACACCTACGCGGACTGCCTCTACAACCTGCACCAGGACGACAACAACCGCCTCAACCCGGACGGCACCGGCTGGGTCGTGCGCGGCTTCTTCAACCTCACCGACGACAAGACCAGCTACTTCGTGCTGCGCGAGAACCGCACCGACCCCAGCGGTGAGACCCGCATCGCGCTGCCGGCCGGCGCGCAGCTGATCGTCGACACCCAGCGTCTGTGGCACGCCGCCACCCACCCCGGCGACGAGCCGCGGTACTGCCTCATCACCTCGTGGGAGAGCGGCCCCGAGCTCGACGCCTACATCGCCAAGTACAACGGCGTGAACAAGGTGGAGTCCTACCCGGTCGACCAGGAGATCCTCGACGCCGGCCAGGCCGAGCAGACCCGTCGCCTCGCCGCCCGCGCGGCGGCCCTCGCCGCGCGCGGCCAGGCCGAGGTCACCGCCATGAGCGAGGCCTGACGCACCATCACGCGCGAAGGTCCCGGCTGCGATGCGGCCGGGACCTTCTGCATATCTCCGCTTGTGAGTGTATGTGGTTGTGTTGTACCGTGTGGCTAACGCAAGGGGAGCCACATGTACGCAACGGAGCGGCAGCACCTGATCGAGCAGTCGGTGGCCGTGGACGGCAGCGTCGCGGTCGTCGATCTCGCACGCCGCTTCGAGGTGACCACCGAGACGATCCGCCGTGATCTGGCACAGCTCGAGCGCGCGGGCATCGTGCGTCGTGTGCACGGCGGAGCGGTGTCGCAGCGCGCCAGCAGCATCGCCGAGCCGTCGCTGGCCGACCGGACGCAGCGACACAGCGAGGCCAAGCGAGCGATCGCCCGGCGTGCCGTGGCAAGTCTCGGCTACGACTTCACCGGTTCGGTGTATCTGGATGCCGGGACGACAACGGCGGCGATCGCGGGACTGCTGCTCGATCGCCGCGCATCGGCCGGGCGGCCGCTCGAGGTCGTGACCCATTCGATGACCGTCGCGCACCTGCTCGCCGGTGCACCGGGCATCGCACTGACCGCTATCGGCGGTCGCGTCCGGGGACTGACGGCAGCAGCGGTGGGCACGGCGACGGTGCGGGCCGTCGAGGGGTTGCGGCCTGATGTCGCGTTCGTGGGCACGAACGGCGTCTCGGCCGTCTTCGGTCTGAGCACACCCGACCCGGAGGAGGCCGCCGTCAAGCGTGCGGTCGTCGCGTCGGCGCGCCGGGTGGTGGTGGCAGCCCACGCCGAGAAGCTCGATCAGGAGCTGCTCGTCTCCTTCGCGGGGCTCGCCGACGTCGACACGCTCGTCACCGACGCCGCGCCACCGGCATTACTGGCATCGGCTCTCGCCGAGAACGACGTGGAGGTGTGGGTGGCATGATCGTCACTCTGACCGCCCATCCCGCGCTCGATCGCACAATCGATCTGGTGGCGCCTTTGCGTGTGGGCGAGGTGCACACCGCTCGGGACGCGCATGAGCACGCGGGCGGCAAGGGCATCAACGTCTCGCGCGTCGTCCACGCTGCCGGTGCCGGTACCGTCGCCGTGCTGCCTCTGGCGGCGGCCGACCCGTTCGCCACGGTGCTGGCCGAGACCGGACTGACGACCCGGCCGGTGCCCGTGCGCGGCACCGTCCGCACCAACATCACCCTCACGGCGCCGGACGGTCAGACCACCAAGATCAACGTGCCGGGGGCCGCGCTCAGCGCCGAGGAGGCCGCCGCGCTGACGGCGACCGTGGCCGCCGCAGCCGGTGAGGCGCGGTGGGTGGTCCTGGCGGGCTCGCTGCCACCGGGCGTCGGTGAGGACTTCTATGTCCGGGTGATCGAAGCCATCCGATTCGGTGGGGGTGCCCGCACGCCGCGGATCGCTGTGGACACCTCGGGGCCGGCGCTGGCCGCGGTCGTCGATGCCGGTGTGGCAGACCTCATCAAGCCCAACGACGAAGAGCTGGCCGAGCTCACCGGCCTGGCGTGGCCGGCCGATGCCGATGCCGCCGATGCGGTCGTCACGGTGGCCAACGGGCTGGTGCCCGGGAAGGTCGGGTCGGCGCTGGTCACCCTGGGAGCGGCGGGTGCCGTTCTGGTCACCCGCGAAGGGGCGTGGGCGGCGGCGCCCCCGCCCATCCGTGCCCGCAGCACCGTGGGAGCCGGCGACAGCACACTGGCGGGCTACCTGCTGGCCGAAGCCGCCGGCGCCGACCCCGCCGAGTGTCTGCGACACAGCATCCGCTATGGCGCCGCCGCCACGTCCCTGGTGGGCACTCAGGCGCCCACTCCCGCAGATCTTCCGCCCGGCGACGTGCCGGTGCGCGCTCTCACCCGCTGAAGCACACGACCAGAGGAGGTCATGGTGTCACACACGATCACCCCGCAGCTCGTCAGTCTCGATGAGCCGCTCGGCACCGACAAGCGCGCCGTCATCGAAGCACTCGCCGCGCGGGTGGCCGAAGCCGGCCGGGCTACCGACGCCGCCGCTCTCGCCGCCGATGCCTGGGCACGTGAGGAGAAGGACGAGACCGGCCTGCCCGGCGGAATCGCCATTCCGCACGCGAAGAGCGCGGCCGTCACCCGCGCCTCGCTGGCCTTCGCCCGACTCGATCCGGCAGTGTCGTTCGGCGCGCCGGACGGCGGCGCCGACCTGGTGTTCCTCATCGCCGCGCCCGACACCGCCGCGGAGGAGCACCTTGCTGTGCTGTCGCGCCTGGCGCGCAGCCTCATGCGCGAGGAGTTCACCGGCGCGCTGCGCGGCGCGACCTCCGCCGATGCCGTCGTGGCCATCGTGCAGGACGCCATCGGCGAGACGGCAGAGGCCGTCGAGGCCGGCTCTGCCGTGTCCGAGTCGGCGGTGCCGGCGACACCTGTGGCCGCGTCCGCACCGGCGACAACCGACATGACGGGCGCCGCGCCGGCGGCGAACACGGTAGACGGCCGCCCGGCACGCATCGTGGCCGTCACCTCGTGCGCGACCGGCATCGCCCACACCTTCATGGCCGCCGATGCGCTCTCGGCAGCCGGGGCGAAGGCCGGCGTCGAGCTCGCCGTCGAGCCGCAGGGCTCGAGCGGCTACGCAGCACTCCCGGCCGAGACCATCCAACAGGCGGACGCGATCATCTTCGCCACCGACGTGGACGTGCGCGAGCAGCACCGATTCGCCGGAAAGCCCGTCGTCCGCTCCGGCGTCAAGCGCGGCATCGAGCAGCCTGCGCAGATGATCGCCGAGGCCGTCGCCGCCGCATCCGACCCGGGCGCCCCGCGCGTGCCGGCCGTCGCCGGAGCCGACACGGCGAACGTGCCGGCAGCGACCGCGAATCTGTCGTGGGGTGCGCGCATCCAGCGCATCCTGCTCACCGGCGTGAGCTACATGATCCCGTTCGTCGCCGGCGGCGGTCTGCTCATCGCGCTGGGCTTCCTTCTCGGCGGCGCGGACGTCAACGCCGACAACAAGGCCTATGCGATCATCATCGACAACGCGCTGTGGAACCTGCCCGCCGGCGGGCTCGCCGAATACCTGGGTGCGGTCGCGTTCGTCATCGGTTCGACCTCGATGGGCTTCCTCGTCGCGGCCCTCGCCGGCTACATCGCCTTCGCGGTCGCCGACCGTCCCGGCATCGCCCCCGGATTCGTCGCGGGCGCCGTCGCGGTCACCATGAACGCGGGCTTCATCGGCGGGATCATCGGCGGACTGCTCGCGGGCGTCGCCGCGTGGTGGCTCGGCAGTCTGCGCGTTCCCCGCTGGCTGCGCGGCCTCATGCCGGTCGTGCTCATCCCGCTGTTCGGCTCGATCGTGGCATCGGGGCTGATGATCCTGCTGCTCGGGGGTCCGATCGCAGCACTCATGGTGGCACTGACCGACGCCCTGACCACCCTGACGGCCAGCAGCGCCGGCGTTGTGGCCGTCGGCATCATCCTGGGGCTCATGATGTGCTTCGACCTGGGCGGCCCGGTCAACAAGGTCGCCTACGTGTTCGCGACCACCGGACTGGCGGCGGCTTCGGCCGAGAACACGGCGCCGTACCTGATCATGGCGGCGGTCATGTGCGCGGGAATGGTGCCACCGCTCGGCCTGGCCCTGGCATCCACCGTGCTCGCCCGCCCCCTCTTCACGCCCGTCGAGCGGGAGAACGGCAAAGCGGCCTGGCTGCTGGGTGCCGCGTTCATCAGCGAGGGGGCGATCCCGTTCGCCGCGGCCGACCCGCTGCGCGTGATCCCGGCGTCGATGGTGGGCGGGGCCGTCACCGGCGCGCTGAGCATGGTGTTCGGCGTCACGAGCTTCGCACCGCACGGCGGAGTCTTCGTCCTGTTCGCCATCAGCCCCATCTGGGGTTTCGTGGTGGCGCTGCTGGCCGGTACGGTCGTGACAGCACTCGTGCTCGTCGTGCTCAAGAAGTACGTCGGTCGCGCAGAGCTCGATCAGGCCGAAGCGGCGTTCGCCGAACCGGTCGCCGCGTAACTTCAAGGAGAGACACATGGCCGAACGCACCGCCACCATCGCCAGCAGCTCAGGTCTGCATGCCCGCCCCGCGAAGCTGTTCGTGCAGGCGGTGCAGGCCACCGGTGTCCCCGTCACCATCGCGGTGGAGGGCGGCCCGGACCTCAACGCCGGCAGCATCCTGTCGCTCATGGGCCTCGGTGCCACGCAGGGCACCGTCGTCACCCTCAAGTCCGACGCCGACGGTGCCGAGGAGGCGCTCGACGGTCTCGTGGCGTTCCTCGAGACCGACCACGACGCCGAGTAAGCCCGCACAACAAAGGCGGATGCCGGGGGTCACGCCTCCGGCATCCGCCTTCGGCGTCTCACACGTCGGCGCCGTCGCCGGGCTCGAGCTCGATGAACTCGCCGCCGTGCTGTTCGACTGCCCAGGCGAGCCGCGCACGCCCCATCTGCAGTCCGCTGCGCGAGAGCGTCATGTCATGCGTCGCGAACGCGCGACGCGGCTGCACGGCCAGCACGAAGTCCATGGCCTCGCCGATCTTCAGCCACGGCGCGCCCACCGGTGCCGCGAGCAGGCGCACGTCCGCGCCCTCGGGGACGGCGTAGGAATCGCCCGGATAGTAGAACGCGTCGTCGACGAGTACGCCCACGTTGTCCACGAGCGGGATGGATTCGTGGATGACCGCATGAGTGCCGCCGTGGAAAGACAGCGAGAACGGGTCGAGCGTCACGGTGTCCCCGGGGGACACGACGGTGATGTCGTGGTCGGCGGCGGCCCGGGCGACCCCGGCCGGACCGTAGACGGGGAGGTCGGGGCGTCCCTTGCGCAGCCGGTCGAGGTGCTCCGGGGTCCAATGGTCGGCGTGCTCGTGGGTGATCACCACGCCGATGAGGTCGGACAGGTCGGCCAGCGGCAGGGTGAAGCTGCCGGGGTCGATCAGGAGGGTCTTGCCGCCGCTCTCGAGGCGCAGACAGGCATGTTCGTGTTTCGTGACGCGCATGCTCCCAGTCAACGGTGAACGCGCGGCGGGGGCAAGCCCGGCCTCGATCCCGGCCTCGATTTTGTCCGCGACCGCAGGGCATGGCATAATCAAACGGTTGCGTGAAACGGCCCCATCGTATAGCGGCCTAGTACGCCGCCCTCTCACGGCGGTAACGCGGGTTCGAATCCCGCTGGGGTCACCAACAACCGAAAGGCTCGTCCGACTGGGCGGGCCTTTCGTCATTCCGCCCGTGGCCGCCGACGCACGGCGCGGCGGATGAGCCAGGCGATCACGCCCAGCACGGCGAGCACGCCCAGCCACGGGAGGAGGAACCCGACGCCGATGACGACACCGTTGAGGGTCGCCACCAGGCCGTTCCAGCCGGCGACGATGCCGTCGCCGAAGCCCGCCGGGTCGGCCTCCACCACCTGGGACGGTTCGTACAGCGACACGGTGAGAGCGGACATGCCGACCTGGTCTTCAAGATGCGTCAGCTGCTGCTCGTAAGACTCGAGCTGGGCCTGGCGCTCGGCCAGCGCGCTCTCGGCTGCCAGCAGATCAGCGGTCGACGACGCATCGGCCATCAGCGACTCGAGGCGTTCGACCGACGTGCGCAATGCATCGATGCGCGCCCGCAGGTCAACCGCCTCGCCGGTGACATCGCGACGGTCCAGCTGCGACGCGGTGACCTCACCGACATCCTCCAGGCCGTCGATCACGCTCTCGAGCTCAGCAGCCGGCACGCGCACCGACAGCCACGTCGTGGTCTGCGGCGCGGGTGCGACCGAGCCGCTGTCGTAGCCCTCGAAGGCGCGCTCGCCCTCGGCGCCGATGCTCAGCGCCTCGACGTACCCACCGGCGTCCTGGGCGAGGTCGGCGATCTCGGCGGCGCCGGCGCGCGCATCCCCGACGCGCACCGAGGCGGACGCCGTCGCGATGATCTCGCGTGCCGGCCCCGCAACGTCGTCGCCCCCGCGCGTCGGCGCGTCGGTGAGAGCCTCGTCGGTCACGGCGCCGGACATGCTGTCTTCAGCGGCGCCGGCGCCATCGAGGTCGCCGCCCGCGTGCGGCGCGAACTCCGGTGCGGAGGCACCATCGGACTGCGCCCCGCTCATACCCAGGTTCAGCTGCGGTGCGATGACGGCGGCCACCACGATGATCGCGGCGGCGGCACCACCGGCCAGCCAGAGCCTGCCGCGTGTGCTGCGGCGGCGCTGCGCGCGCGCGTCGATGCCGGACTGTTCGGCGTGGATATCGGCGAAAAGCTGCTTCTCGAGCTCGGCGATGCGCTCGTCGCTGAGCTCGGGCAGAGTCTGGTCGTGCTCGGTCATGTCCCCTCCGGTTCGACGGCATCGCGCAGTCGCGTGCGGATGCGGGAGAGACGGTTGCGGACGGCCCCGTGCGTGACGCCCAGCTGCTCGGCGGCGGCCTGGTAGCCGAAGCCGTCCACGGCGCACAGGCGGAAGATGTCCTGGTCGAGCCGGCTGAGCGTCCCCACCTCGCGCAGGATGCGCTCGACCAGGTCCGATGTGACCACCTGCTGTTCCACGTCGATGGATGCCGGCAGCGCCCCCTCCGTCAGCGCCGCGGAGTTCTCGCGGTCACGTTGCTGCCGGCGGATGCGGTTGGCGCATTGGAACCGGCAGATCGTGACCAGCCACGGCAGCAGCGAATCACCGGCCAGCTCGAAGCCCGGCAGTTTCCGCCACGCCGCCAGGAACGTCTCCTGCGCGACATCCTCCGCGTCGGCCCGCGTGCCCACGAGCCCATAGGCGAGCCAGAACACCGGCCGCAGGTACGCGCGGTACAGCTGCCGGAAGGCGGCCTCGCTCCCGCTCGCCGCCGCGGCGACGAGTTCGGCGTCGGTCGGCACACCCGTCGAGGTCATCCGCTCCTCTTCATCTCTCGCACACCCAGTGTCGGGCCCGGCGGAAACGTCTCACACTGCCTGTATCCTTGTGCGAGCGAGAGGGAGTATCCCGACCTCGCGCATCCGTCACCACGGGGTCCGCAGTCGGAGCCCCGGATGCGCGCCGCGACAGCGGGGGAGAGACTTTCGACGATTCCTCCTCCCCTCGAAAGGCTTTCATGGAGCTTCCTGTCTGGTTCGAGATCGGCTCGATGGCCGTGCTGCTGGCGATCCTGATCGCCGATCTGCTGCTGATCGTCAAACGGCCCCACATCCCCTCCAACAAGGAGTCGACCCTGTGGGTCGTGTTCTACGTGACGCTGGCCCTCATCTTCGCGGGCCTCATGTGGATCTTCGCGGGCGGAGAGTATGCCGGTCAATTCGTCGCCGGCTGGTTGACCGAATACAGCCTCTCGATCGACAACCTGTTCGTGTTCGTGCTGATCATGACGCAGTTCTCGGTGCCGCGTCGATACCAGCAGAAGGTGCTGATGGTCGGCATCATCATCGCCCTCGTCCTGCGCGGCATCTTCATCCTGCTGGGTGCGGCCATCATCGAGAACTTCCTGCCGATCTTCTACGTGTTCGGCGCCTTCCTGATCTGGACGGCGTGGAAGCAGGCGTTCCCCGGGGCCGTCCACGACGACGAGGTCAAGAAGGAGAGCTTCGTCGTGCGGACGCTGCGCCGCACGGTGGACATCAGCGAGAACTACGACGGAGCGAAGATCCGCACGGTCGTGGACGGCAAGAAGATGTTCACGCCGATGATCATCGTGTTCGCCGCCATCGGCATGACCGACCTGCTGTTCGCGCTCGACTCCATCCCGGCGATCTTCGGCATCACCCAGAACGCGTTCATCGTGTTCACGGCCAACATCTTCGCGCTCATGGGACTGCGCCAGCTCTACTTCCTGCTGGGCGGCCTGCTCGACCGGCTGCGCTACCTGCACTACGGCATCGCCTTCATCCTGGCG
This sequence comes from Microbacterium pollutisoli, assembly GCF_053586795.1. NCBI lineage: Bacteria > Bacillati > Actinomycetota > Actinomycetes > Micrococcales > Microbacteriaceae > Microbacterium > Microbacterium pollutisoli. The sequence goes on along the minus strand of NZ_JBNYWT010000001.1, from coordinate 613,698 downwards.
TTCATCGGCGTGAAGCTCATTTTCCACGCGATGCACGAGAACGAGGTGCCGTTCATCAACGGCGGCGAAGGAATCCACTGGGTACCCGACATCTCGACCTGGATGTCGCTCGGCGTCATCGTCGCGTCGATGGTCGTGGCCACGGTGGCCAGTCTGGTGGCGTCCGCGAGGGAGCGTCGCGCCGAGCCCAAGCCGAAGCCGAAGCCGCACGTCGGCGGGGAGACGGTGCCCCCCGCCGACCGCGATGCGGCGGAGGCCGTCGCCGACGAGAAGGGCGTCCCGCCGACCGTCGAGACGCCGCACGGCGACGACCGGGCCTGACCGACCGGTCGCGGCCCGCCTACACCGGGAGAGGGGACGGCGCCACCCGATGCGGCGTGTCCGGGGGATGTGCTTGAGTGGCACCGGGAGGTGTGCCGGTGATCGAGTTCCGTGACGTGTCGAAGCGGTACCCCGACGGGACGATGGCCGTCGACGGCTTCAGCCTCGTCCTCCCCGCACGCAAGACCACCGTCCTGGTGGGCTCCTCCGGCTGCGGCAAGACGACGCTGCTGCGCATGATCAACCGGATGGTCGAACCGACCTCGGGGCACATCGAGATCGACGGTGAGCCCATCGCCCGGCGCGATCCCGTGGCGCTGCGCCGCAGCATCGGCTACATCATGCAGAGCGCCGGCCTGCTGCCGCACGTCACCGTCGTCGACAACATCGCCACCGTCCCCGTGCTTGGCGGGCAGCGGCGCCGTGACGCCCGTGTGCGAGCCCTCGAACTGCTCGATGTCGTGGGCCTGGACCGGTCGCTGGCACTGCGCTACCCCCATCAGCTCTCCGGCGGCCAGCAGCAGCGGGTGGGGGTCGCGCGGGGGCTCGCCGCCGACCCGAACATCCTGCTCATGGACGAGCCCTTCGGGGCGGTCGATCCCATCGTGCGGCGGGAGCTGCAGCAGGAGATCATCCGGCTGCAGCGCGACCTCGACAAGACGGTCGTGTTCGTCACCCACGACATCGATGAGGCGTTCCTGCTGGGCGATCAGGTGGTGATCCTGCAGAAGGGGGCGCGCATCGCGCAGGTGGGTTCGCCGAGCGAGATCATCGAGGCGCCGGCATCCGAGTTCGTCGCCCGATTCATCGGGGCCGAGCGCGGGGCGCGGGCGCTGCGGCTGAAGCAGACGCCCCGGGGCACGGTCGTCGTCGATACCGAGGGTCGCACCCAGGGCACGATCCTCGGTGAGGACGTCGCGTGAACTGGGTGCTCGACAACCTGGATCTCATCGCGGTCCTGGCCCTCGAGCATCTGCGGCAGAGCGCGATCGCCATCATCGCGTCGTTCCTCATCGCGGTGCCGCTGGGCTGGGTCGCGTGGCGCTTCCGCGTGCTGCGCGGGAGCATCGTCGCGCTCGTCGGTCTGCTGTATACGATCCCGTCGCTGGCGCTGCTCATGCTCCTGCCCACCGTGCTGGGCATCAGCCCGCTCAGTGAGCTGAACCTGATCATCGCGCTGACCCTCTATGGCGTGGCGCTGATGGTGCGCGCCGTCGCCGACGGGCTCGACGCGGTCGATCCCGATGTGCGGCTGGCCGCCACCGCCATGGGGTACGGCGGCGCGCGCCGGTTCTTCCGTGTCGACTTCCCGCTGGCCGGCCCGGTCGTGCTGGCGGGCCTGCGCGTCACGGCGGTCAGCACGATCGCGTTGGCGACGGTGGGCATCCTCATCGGCATCACGAACCTGGGCTACCTGTTCACCAACGGCTACCAGCGCCGCATCGTCGAGGAGATCCTGGCGGGCATCGTCGCGGTGGCGGTGATCGCCCTGCTCATCGACCTGCTGCTGGTGTGGGCCGGGCGGGTCCTGCTGCCCTGGGCGCGCACCGCGGCGGGGCCCGGGCGGCGCGAGGCGACGGCGGTGGGCGCATGAACCTGGTCGGCGACGCGCTGGCGTGGATCTTCTCCGGCGAGCCGGGCGCGGGCATGGCGCCCATTCCGACCGCGCTGGTCGAACACCTCGTGTACACCTTCCTCTCCGTGCTGCTTGCGGCGGTCATCGCCGTTCCCGTCGGGTGGGCGATCGGGCACACCGGCCGGGGCCGGGACCTTGCCGTGGCGGTCTCCGGTGCCGCCCGCGCCGTCCCGTCGTTCGGCCTGCTGCTGCTGCTCATCCTGGTGCTCGGGGTGCTGCACAAACCGGAGGCCGCGGTCATCACCTTCGTGCTGCTGGCCATCCCGTCGCTGCTGGCCGGCGCCTACACAGGGTTCGAGGCCATCGACCGGGCCGTCGTCGACGCCGGCCGATCGATGGGCATGACCGGCGGCCAGGTGCTGCGCCGCATCGAGATCCCGCTCGGCATGCCGCTGCTGGTGGGCGGCCTGCGTGCCGCCACCCTGCAGGTCGTGGCCACGGTCACGATCGCCGCCTACGCCAACCTCGGCGGGCTGGGGCAGTACATCATCACCGGCTTGAATCTCCGCCGGTTCGACATGGTGCTCGGCGGCGCGATCCTCGTCGCCGTGCTCGCCCTCGTCCTCGACGGACTGTTCGCCCTCGCGCAGCGTTTCGCCCTGCCACATGGGGTGCGCGCCGCCGGCCGGCGCCCCGCTGTCAGCGCCCGCAGCCGATCGGCGCGGGCGCCCCGACCCCTGACCACCGCACAGTAAGGAACCGACAATGCACACCGCACGCACCACCGCTGTGATCGCCCTCGTCGCCGCGAGCGCCCTGGCCCTGGCCGGCTGCGCACAGAGCGACCCCCTCGCCGACCCCAGCACACCTGCCGACTCCGACGGCACGACGATCGTCGTCGGCTCTCAGGCCTACTACTCGAACGAGATCATCGCCGAGATCTACGCGCAGGCGCTCGAGGGCGCCGGGTTCGATGTGGAGCGCTCCTTCAACATCGGGCAGCGCGACGCCTACCTGCCGTCGGTCGAATCCGGCGAGATCACGCTGTTCCCCGAGTACTCCGGGAACCTGCTGCAGTTCTTCGACCCCGACACCGAGGCCCGCAGCGCCGACGACGTGTACGCGGCGCTGGCCGACGCGCTCCCCGAAGGACTCACCGTGCTCGACCAGGCGAGCGCGACCGATCAGGACTCGTACACCGTCACCCGCGCGTTCGCCGAAGAATACGACCTGACCACGATCGCCGACCTCGCCGACGTCGATGTGCCGCTGACGCTGGGCGGACCGCCGGAGCTGGCCGAACGACCGTACGGACCCACAGGGCTGGCGGAGACGTATGGCGTCGAGGTGGCCTTCAGCGCGACCGGCGACACGACCGTGGAAGAGCTCGTGGCCGGAACCGTCAACGTCGCGAACGTGTTCACGGCCGATCCGCGCATCCAGACGCAGGATCTCGTCGTGCTCGAGGACCCGGAGGGGCTGTTCCTCGCCTCGAACGTGGTGCCGCTGGTGAGCGTGTCGGTGGCCGACTCGATCGCCGGGGTGATCGATCCCATCAGCGCCGCCCTCACGCCCGAGGCACTCGTCGCCCTCAACGTGCAATCGACCGAGGACAAGCTGTCCGCGCCCGACATCGCCGCGGAGTGGCTCAGCGAGAACGGCCTGGGGTGACCCATCGCGCGGGCTCCGGCGGCCCGCACGAATCAAGCCGTCGCGAGCCCTCGTGCGTCGCCGCGTGACGCGGTCTCGACGGCCGTCGCGCGGCCCGGCCGTGCCGTCGGTGATATTCTGGCCGGGTGCACATCGCCCGGCTCCTCCTTAGCGGCCGCGACGGGACCTCACTCTGAGCCCTCTCTCGTCGCGGAGTCCGTCCTGGGCCTGACCCCCTTCAGAGGAGAACGAGACAGCATGAGCATTTCCGTACCCGAGCACCCCCGGACGCTGGCCGAGAAGGTGTGGGACGACCACCTCGTCGTCAAGGGTGAGGACGGCCAGCCCGACCTCATCTACATCGACTTGCATCTGGTGCACGAGGTCACCAGCCCGCAGGCGTTCGACGGTCTGCGCGCCGAGGGGCGGCCGGTGCGTCGCCTCGATCTGACGATCGCCACCGAAGACCACAACACGCCGACGCTCGAGATCCACAAGCCGATCGCCGACCCCACCAGCCGCACGCAGATCGAGACGCTGCGCCGCAACGCGGAGGAGTTCGGTGTGCGGCTGCACTCGCTCGGCGACAAGGAGCAGGGCATCGTGCACGTGGTCGGCCCGCAGCTGGGCCTGACGATGCCGGGCATCACCGTCGTGTGCGGTGACTCGCACACCTCGACCCACGGCGCATTCGGGGCGATGGCCTTCGGCATCGGCACCAGTGAAGTCGAGCACGTCCTGGCCACGCAGACGCTGCCCCTGAAGCCGTTCAAGACGATGGCCATCACCGTCGAGGGCGAGCTCAAGCCCGGCGTCACGGCCAAGGACATCATCCTCGCCGTCATCGCGAAGATCGGCACCAACGGCGGTCAGGGCTACGTGCTCGAGTACCGCGGCTCGGCCATCCGCGCGCTCTCGATGGAGGGACGCATGACCATCTGCAACATGTCCATCGAAGCCGGTGCGCGCGCCGGCATGGTCGCCCCCGACGAGACCACGTTCGCCTACCTCAAGGGCCGCCCGCACGCGCCGCAGGGCGCCGACTGGGACGAAGCCGTCGCCTACTGGCGCACGCTGCCCTCCGACGAGGGCGCCGTCTACGACGCCGAGGTCTTCCTCGACGCGAACGAGCTCGAGCCGTTCGTGACCTGGGGCACCAACCCCGGTCAGGGTGTGTCGCTGTCGGGCACCGTGCCCTCGCCGGACGACTTCACGGACCCGAACGAGCGCGCCGCCGCCGAGCGCGCCCTGGAGTACATGGACCTGGCGCCCGGCACCCGCCTCAAGGATGTGGCCGTCGACGCCGTGTTCATGGGATCGTGCACCAACAGCCGCATTGAGGACCTGCGCCAGTTCGCGTCGATCGTGCGGGGACGCACGAAGGCGGAGGGCGTGCGCGTCATGGTCGTGCCGGGCTCGGCCCGCGTGCGCCTGGAAGCCGAAGCCGAGGGTCTCGACAAGGTGTTCACCGACTTCGGCGCCGAGTGGCGGTTCGCCGGCTGCTCGATGTGCCTGGGCATGAACCCCGACCAGCTCGCACCGGGGGAGCGCTGCGCCTCGACGAGCAACCGCAACTTCGAAGGGCGTCAGGGCAAGGGCGGGCGCACCCACCTGGTGTCACCGCTGGTGGCCGCCGCCACCGCCGTGCTGGGTCGGCTGGCCAGTCCGAGCGACCTGCAGGTTCTGACCGGGGCGGAGGCCTGACATGGAGAAGTTCACGACACACACCGGCGTGGCCGCGCCCCTGAAGCGCTCGGCCGTCGACACCGACCAGATCATCCCGGCGGTCTACCTCAAGCGCGTCACCAAGACCGGATTCGACGATGCCCTGTTCGCGGGGTGGCGGCAGGACCCCGAGTTCGTGCTGAACCAGCCCGCCTATCAGGGCGCGTCGATCCTCGTCGCCGGCCCCGACTTCGGCACCGGCTCCAGCCGCGAACACGCCGTATGGGCCCTGCGCGACTACGGCTTCAAGGTCGTGCTCAGCTCGCGCTTCGCCGACATCTTCCGCGGCAACGCGGGCAAGCAGGGCCTGCTGACCGGTGTCGTCGCCGAACCCGACATCGCCGCCCTCTGGCAGGCGATCGAGGCGGCTCCCGGCACCCCGATGACGGTCAGCCTCGAGGACCGCACCGCCCGGATCGGCGACTTCCAGGTCGCCTTCGAGATCGATGATTACACTAGGTGGCGGCTCCTCGAAGGGCTCGACGACATCGGGTTGACACTGCGGAACGAAGACAAGATCTCGCAGTTCGAGGCGCGCCGTGAGGCGTGGCGACCCCGGACGCTTCCTGTCCGGTAGTCCGGCAGCCCGACGCCGCTGCGCACAACGGAGCGCGATCGCCCTTCTTCCTCGAGATACCAGTGAGGCCCATCGGATGAACACACTCCTGAGCGCGTCGGCGTCATCAGCACCCGGCGGAGGGGAGACGGAACGTCCGGGGGACACCCTCGCCATCCGCGGCGGCCGGCCGCTGCGCGGGCGGGTCGAGGTCAAGGGCGCGAAGAACCTCGCGACCAAGGCGATGGTCGCGTCCCTCCTGGGCGAGAGCGTGTCGGTGCTGCGTGACGTCCCCGACATCAGCGACGTGCAGGTCGTCCGCTCCCTCCTCGAGGTGCACGGGGTGACCGTGACCGACGACGGTGAGGGCGTGCTCCGGCTGGACCCGAGCGGCGCCATGTCGGCCCACTTCGAAGAGATCGACGCGCACGCGGGGGCCTCCCGCATCCCGATCCTGTTCTGCGGCCCGCTGCTGCACCTGCTCGGTCAGGCATTCATCCCCGACCTGGGGGGATGCCGGATCGGCGACCGGCCGATCGACTTCCACCTCGACGCGCTCCGCGCGTTCGGCGCGGTCGTCGAGAAGCTGCCCAGCGGCATCCGCCTGTCGGCCCCGGAGGGGCTGCACGGTGCGGACATCGAACTGCCGTACCCGAGTGTCGGCGCGACCGAGCAGGTCCTGCTGACCGCGGTGCGCGCCAAGGGCACGACCGAGCTGCGCGGCGCCGCCATCGAACCCGAGATCATGGATCTGATCGCGGTTCTGCAGAAGATGGGCGCCATCATCTCGTACGAGCCCAACCGGGTCATCTTCATCGAGGGCGTCGACAGCCTGCGCGGGTTCGACCACCGCTGCATCTTCGACCGCAACGAGGCCGCCTCCTGGGCGTGTGCGGCGCTGGCCACCGACGGCGACATCTTCGTCGCCGGCGCGAAGCAGCCCGAGATGCTCACCTTCCTCAACGTGTTCCGCAAGGTCGGCGGCGAGTTCGACATCGCCGAGGACGGCATCCGGTTCCACCGCGGCGGTGCCCTCAAGCCCGTCATGGTCGAGACCGACGTGCACCCGGGCTTCATGACCGACTGGCAGCAGCCGCTCATCGTCGCGCTCACCCAGGCCGACGGCCAGTCCGTCGTGCACGAGACGGTGTACGAGAACCGGCTGGGCTTCACCCGTGCCCTCGTGCAGATGGGCGCCGACATCGTCGTGCACCCCGAAGGGATCGCCTCGCCGGACCGGCGGGTGCCGCGGCGGGCGCTCGAGCAGGCCGCCGTCATCCAGGGTCCGACGCCGCTGCACGGCGCGGATGTCGTGGTGCCCGACCTGCGCGGCGGCTACAGCTACGTCATCGCCGCCCTCGCCGCCGAGGGGGAGTCCACCGTCCGCAACATCGGCATCATCCGGCGCGGTTACGAGAAGTTCCTCGAGAAGCTGACGTCCCTGGGCGCCGACTTCGACGTGGTGGGCTGACCCGGTGGGCGCGACCGCTCGTCGACGCGCGTCGACGGAGAAGACCCGGCCCAGCGCCTTCTGGCCGGCCGCCGTCGTCGTCGTGCCGATCATCGGCCTGCTCGCCAAGATCGAGATCGAAGGGGCCGAGCACCTGCCGGTCGAAGGCGCCTACGTGCTCACACCCAACCACTACAGCGAGTTCGATCCGCTCATCGTCGCCGTCGCCTCCTGGCGGCTCGGCCGCGCGCCGCGGTTCATGGCCAAGGAGAGCCTGTTCAAGGTGCCCGTGCTGGGCGCGCTCCTGCGCGCCACCGGCATGGTGCCCGTCGCCCGGACCTCCAGCGCCGGGGCGGCCACCCAGTCCGTGCAGCAGGCGGCGACCCTGGCCGAGCACGGCCGCGGGGTCATCGTCTATCCGGAGGGTTCGCTCACCCGCGAGCCCGACCTGTGGCCCATGCGTGGCAAGACGGGCGCGGCCCGCCTGGCCCTGGCCGGCGATCTCCCCGTCATCCCGATGGCGACGTGGGGCGTGCAGCGCATCCTCCCGCGATACGGCAAGCTGAGTCTGTGGCCGTTGCGCAAACGCGTGAAGGTCGCATTCGGACCACCCGTCGATCTGTCGGCCTACCGGCTGGCCGATGCCGGGGCGCAGCGCGGCGGCACGAACCTCAACGCCGCGACCGACGCCATCATGGCGGACATCTCGGCGTTGCTCGGTCGCCTGCGTGGACAGACCCCGCCCGCGCAGCGCTGGAATCCCTCCGACCATGGTCAGAAGGAGACGGGTCGACTTGAATCGTAGGCAGGATGCCGCGCTTCCGCGTGTCGCGGTGGTGGGCGCGGGCAGCTGGGGCACCACGTTCGGAAAGGTGCTCGCCGACGGCGGCGCGCAGGTGACGATGTGGGCACGCCGCGCCGAGCTGGCGCAGGAGATCAGCGAGGGCAAGCGCAACAGCGAATACCTCCCCGGGGTCAACCTGCCGCGCAGCATGACCGCGACCCATCACCTGTCCGAAGCGCTCGAGGGCGCCACCCAGGTGTACCTGGCCATCTCGAGCCAGGCGCTGCGGCAGAACCTGAAGGCGGTGCGTCCGCTGGTCGCCCACGGCGACGTGCCCATCGTGTCGCTCATGAAAGGTGTCGAGAAGCGCAGCGGCCTGCGCATGAGTCAGGTCATCGAGCAGGAGCTCGACTGCGACCCGGCCCGCATCGCCGTGGCATCCGGTCCCAACCTGGCGCTCGAGATCGCGCGCGAGCAGCCCACCGCGGCGGTCATCTCGTCGACGAGCCAGGACACGGCCGAGGCGGTCGCGCGCCGCGCACGCAACGGCTACTTCCGCACGTTCGTGAACACCGACGTCATCGGCACCGAGTTCGGCGGGGTGCTCAAGAACCTCATCGCCCTGGCCATCGGAATCGTCGACGGCGTGGGCTACGGCGAGAACACGAAAGCCTCGATCATCACCCGCGGGCTGGTCGAGATGACCGACTTCGCCGTCGCGCAGGGCGCCCAGCCGGAGACCCTGCAGGGCCTGGCGGGGCTGGGCGACCTGATCGCCACCTGCCAGTCGCCGCTGAGCCGCAACAACACCGCCGGCCGCCTTCTCGGTCAGGGCTACAGCTTCCAGGATGTCGTGAAGCAGATGAACCAGACCGCCGAGGGCCTCGGCTCGGTCGCGCCGATCCTGCAGCTGGCCCGCCAGTCGGGCGTGCAGATGCCCATCGTGGAACAGGTCAAGCGCGTCCTCGACGGCACCATGAACCCGCGCGACATCGCCCCCCACCTGACCACCGACGACGAACCGCCGACCAGTGAGAGGACCCAGAATGGAAACAGCGACGGTGGCGGTGCTCTTCGGCGGACGTTCCAGCGAGCACTCGATCAGCTCCGCTACGGCGGGCGGCGTGCTCCGGGCGATCGACCGTGACCGCTACCGGGTGATCCCGATCGGGATCACGCGCGACGGTGCGTACGTCCTCGAAGACGACGATCCCGACAAGTTCGCCCTCGATGCGGCGCGGCTGCCCGAGGTGGCCGACAACGGCACGCGGCTCATCTGGCCCGACTCGGCGCGTTCGCGGGAGCTGCGCGTCCGGGACGCGGACGGCCGGGAGCGTTCGCTCGGCGAGGTCGACGTGGTCTTCCCGATCCTGCACGGCCGCTTCGGCGAGGACGGCACGATCCAGGGGTTCCTCGAGCTGCTCGACCTGCCCTACGTGGGGGCGGGCCTGCTGATGTCCGCCATCGGGATGGACAAGCACATGGCCAAACGCGTCCTCAAGGCCGCCGACGTGCCGGTCGTGCCCTGGTGGAGCGTCACGCGCCGCGCGTACGCACACGACCGTGCGCTCGTCGAGCGCCGGGCGCAGTCGCTGGGACTGCCGGTGTTCGTCAAGCCGGCCCGGGCCGGCTCGAGCGTCGGCGTGTCGAAGGTGAGCGACTGGGGCGAACTGGATGCCGCGCTGGAACGCGCCTGGGCAGAGGACGAGACCGCACTCATCGAGCAGGCCGTGGACGGCCGCGAGATCGAATGCGGCGTGCTCGCGGGGCGTGACGGAGCCGAGCCGCGGGTCAGCGTCGCGGGTGAGATCATCGTCACCGGCCGCGATTTCTACGACTTCGAGGCGAAATATCTCGGCAGCGACGGTGTCGAGCTGATCTGCCCGGCCGACCTGTCCGACGGAGAGCTCGCCGAGATGCAGCGCATCGCCGTGCGCGCGTTCGAAGCCGTCGGCGGCGAAGGGCTGGCGCGCGTCGACTTCTTCTTCACCGGCACCGAGTTCTACGTCAACGAGGTGAACACCATGCCCGGGTTCACGCCCATCTCCATGTTCCCGAAGTGCTGGATCGCGTCGGGAGTGAGCTACGAGCAGCTGGTGACCGAGCTCATCGAAGCCGCGCGGCGCTGACCGCGGCGATCAGGGCTCGACCGGCTCGGGCACCGGGGTCGCATCCACGCGGTCGACGCACGACCGGTGGGCCGGGATGTGCTGGGCGATCAGAGGCGAGATCGCGTCGAGCACGCTGCGGCTGGAGACCTCGCTGTCGTCGGTGATCGTCGTGTCGAGGTACAGCTCCACGGCGGGGGTGCGCCCATAGGTCGTCACACGGAAGCGCGGCGCCTCGGACTCGTCGATGATCCAGTCGACGGTCGCCACCTCCTCGCAGCGCAGGGTCGTCGGCCCCGGCTCGGGCACGCCGCACGTGAACAGCACCCGGCTGGGCGAGCCCCAGGCGGCGGTGGCCTGGGCATCGGTCCACCGGCGGTCTTCGCCGCTGAGGGTGTCCGGCAGCTGCACCATGACGGCCGCGCACCGCGGGTCGTTCGCCTCCGGCGCCGGCTGCATCGACACGGTCGCGGAGCATCCGGTCAGCGCCGCGGCGCCGATCGCGACCGCGGCGACGGACAGGGCGAGGCGGGGGAGGGGCACCGCTCCAGGCTACCGTGGGGGGATGACTGCGGATTCCGGGCGCGAGCAGACCGTCGGCGACCTCAGCGAGACCGAGCTGCTGGCCCGGATCCTGGGTGAGCTGGCGGGATCGTCGCAGGCGCTGGTGGGCCCTGGCGACGACGCCGCCGTGCTCGCGGCGCCCGGTGAACGCGTCGTGGTGACCACTGACACGCTCGTCCACGGACCCGACTTCCGGCTCGCCTGGTCGACCGGACGTCAGCTGGGCGCCAAGGCGGCCGCGGTCAACCTCGCCGACGTCGCCGCGATGGGGGCCCGCCCCACCGCGCTGATCGTGGCCCTGGCCGTTCCGGAGCACATACCGGTGTCGTTCGTGACCGAGCTGGCGGTGGGGCTGCGGGACGCGTGTGCGCAGCTGGCGCCCGGCAGCGCCGTCGAAGGCGGCGACCTGACGGTCTCGGACACCCTCACCATCGCGGTGACCGCCCTGGGCGTGCTCGACGGGCGCGCACCGGTGCTGCGCTCCGGCGCCCGCCCCGGCGATGTCGTCGCCGTCGCGGGAGAACTGGGGCGGGCGGCGCGCGGACTGCACCTCCTGTTCGACCGGTTCCGCACCGCCGACGGGGAGCCCGTGCCCGTCGATCGGGCACGGCTGAACGCCCAGGAGAGCGCCGACCTCGACGCGCAGCTGTCGCCCCGGCCGCCGATCGCCCTGGGCGTGGTCGCCGCCGACGCGGGGGCGACCGCGATGATGGATGTCTCCGACGGGCTGCTGCTCGACGCCCGACGCATGGCCGACGCCTCGAGGGTCACGATCGACATCGCCGCGATCGACGACCCGGGGGCGCTGACGGGTGGGGAGGACCACGCGCTGCTGGCCGCCTTCCCGGCCGACGTGATGCCGGCGGGCTTCCGCACGGTCGGGCGGGTGCTCGAGCGGGGACCGGAGGCGGTGACCGTGCGGGGCCGCGCCTACGCCGGACGCGGCGGCTGGGACCCGTACCGCGACTGGGACGCCCGGCGCGGCTGAGCGGCCACGGTCAGCGGGTCGCGGGTCGCGCCCACCACACCACGGTGTCGCCGTAGCGCTTCGAACGGTCGGGCACCAGTCCGTCCGGCAGCTGCGGCTCGGGGGAGCGGGCCGCGCGTTCGATGAGGACGACCGCGTCCGGCTCGAGCCGGGGCACGAGCAGCGCGAGCGTGGCCGTGAGTTCGGCCTCGCCCACGTCGTACGGCGGGTCGAGGAAGGCGAGGTCGTACGCGCCCGACGCCGCACGCAGGAACTGGTCGGCGCTGACCCGGTGCACGCGGGCGCGTGCGTCCGGCACGGCGCGCAGCACGGTGCGCACGTTGCGCTCGGCGACCCCGGCGGCGCGGGCGTTGCGCTCGACGAGGTCGGCCGTCGCCGCCCCACGGCTCAACGATTCGAGCGCGAGCGCTCCGGAGCCGGCGTACAGGTCGGCGACGCGGGCGCCGTCGAGCAGGCCCCCGGCCTCGAGGGCGCCGAACAGGGACTCGCGGACGCGGTCGCTGGTGGGCCGGGTTCCGGCATCCGGCACCGCGAGGGTCAGCGACCCTGCCCGGCCGGAGATGATGCGCGTCACCCTGCCACGATATCGGCGGACGCCTGCTCCGACTCGTCGCGCAGCCGCGGCTCGGTGCGCAGGTGCGGCCGGACGCCCGCCTTGTCGGCGTAGAACGCACGGATCCGGTCCATGTCGGCGGCGACGTCCCCGGTGAGCTCGATCGTGGGTCCCAGCCCGGTGGTCATCGTGGTGCGGTCGACGTAGCCGAGGGTGACCGGGAGGCCGGCCTGTCGGGCGATGCGGTAGAAGCCGGTCTTCCAGTACGGGTTGGCGCCGCGCGTGCCGTCGGGCGTGACGACCAATCCGAACACCTCGCCGGCGTGCACGCGCGCCACCACTTCCGAGACGATCTTCCCGGCGTCGGCCCGGTCGACGGGGATGCCGCCCAGGCGGCGCATGATCGGACCGCGCCAGCCGGCGAACAGGCTCGCCTTGCCCAGCCAGCGCACGGGGATCCCCAATCGCCAGGCGATGCCCAGCATGAGGACGAAGTCCCAGTTCGAGGTGTGCGGAGCGCCGATCAGCAGCGTCGGGCGGGTGGGGGCCGGTTCGGTGCGCAGCGTCCACCGGCTGAACCGCCACAACACGCGCGCGAGGATTCGGGTGATCACGGTCTCAGGCTAGGCGGTCCGGCTGGGCGCGGCCTGTCCGGGCTCGCGCCTACACTCGAGTCATGCCGCCGGTGACCCTCGAGACCCGACTCGAGGTCGCCGTGGGTGCGCAGGTCGCCAAGGCGCTGGCCCGTGCCTTCGACATGGTGACGGTGGGTGACCTGCTCGACCACTATCCCCGTCGTTATGCGCGGCGCGGCGAGCTGACGCCGATCGATTCGCTGCCGGTGGGGGAGCTCGTCACGATCGTCGCCGAAGTGCGCGGGGTCTCGTCGCGTCCGATGCGCCAGCGCAAGGGCCGCATTGTCGAGGTCGTCATCGGCGACGGCATCGGCACGGTGTCGCTGACCTTCTTCAACCCCAAGGCCGCCGCCGCCCTCAAGGTCGGCGCGCAGGGCATCTTCAGCGGGCAGGTCAGCATCTACAACGGGCGCAAGCAGTTCGCCCACCCGGCGTTCGAATTGTTCGACGACGAGGAATCGGCGCGGGCCACCGCCGAGCAGAAACGTGATCTGCCCATCCCGCTGTATCCGGCCACCAGCACGGTCACGAGCACCAAGATCGCCAAGGCCGTCGAGCAGGTTCTCGGTGCACTCACCGGCGTGCCCGAGCCGCTGCCGGAGGCCTTCCGGCGCGAGCACGGCCTGCTCCCGGCGCACGAAGCCCTCACCCGCATCCACGCCCCCGCCACGATGGACCAGATCGAACCGGCACGTCGGACGCTGCGCATGCATGAGGCGTTCGTGCTGCAGGCCGCACTCCTGCAACAGCGTCAGCAGGTGCGCGAACTGGCCGCCACGCCCCGCCCCGCCGGTGACCTGCTGGCGCGGTTCGACGCCGCGCTGGGCTTCCAGCGCACGGCCGACCAGATCTCGGTCGGCGACCGCATCGCCGCCGACCTGGTGGGGCCGTGGCCGATGAACCGCCTCGTCCAGGGGGAGGTCGGCTCCGGCAAGACGCTGGTGGCGCTGCGCGCCATGCTGCAGGTGGCGCAGTCCGGCGGCCAGTCCGCGCTGATCGCGCCGACCGAGGTGCTCGCCGCGCAGCACCTGCGCTCCATCACCCGGATGCTCGGGCCGCAGCTGGCGCCGGAGCTGATCCCGACGCTGCTGACCGGGCAGCTGGGGGTGGCCGAGCGGCGCAAGGCGGCGCTGCGGGTGGCATCCGGGCAGGCGCGGATCGTCGTGGGTACGCATGCGCTGCTGAGCGCGTCGACGACCTTCGCCGAACTGGGCCTGGTCGTCGTCGACGAGCAGCACCGGTTCGGCGTCGAGCAGCGGGAGACGCTCCGCGCGAAGGGCTCGGCGCCGCACGTCCTCGTGCTCACCGCGACCCCCATCCCGCGCACGGTGGCCATGACCGTGTTCGGCGACCTCGACGTGTCGACCATCCGCACCCTCCCGCCCGGCCGGGCCGGGATCTCCACCTATGTCGCCCCCCTCCTCCAGAAGCCGGCCTGGTTCGCGCGCGTGTGGGACCGCATCGCCGAAGAGGTCGGCAAGGGCCACCAGGCGTTCGTGGTGTGCCCGGCCATCGATGCCGATGCCGGCGGCCGGGCGGCCGAAGCCGACGCGCCTGTGGCCCCGGCGGTCGAGGGGGAACAGCCGAAGACGCGGTGGGGCGTGGTGCAGGTGCAGGAGCTGCTGGCCCGGCACCCGGCGTACACCGGCATCCGCGTCGAGATCCTGCACGGCAAGATGCCCGGCGAGCAGAAGGATGCCGTCATGCAGGCGTTCGCCCGCGGCGAGATCGATGTGCTCGTGGCCACCACGGTCGTCGAAGTCGGTGTCGACGTGCCCAACGCGTCGACGATGGCGATCCTCGAAGCGGACCGCTTCGGCGTGTCACAGCTGCACCAGCTGCGCGGCCGGGTCGGCCGGGGAACGGTTCCGGGGCTGTGCCTGCTGGTCACGGAGGCTCCACCCGGCAGCCCCGCCATGGCCCGCGTCGACGCAGTCGCGGCCACCACCGACGGCTTCGAGCTGGCCGAGGTCGACCTGCAGCTGCGGGGCGAAGGCGACGTGCTCGGCGACGCCCAATCCGGTGCCCGTTCCTCGTTGCGCCTGCTGCGGGTCATCACGGACGCCGACATGATCGTCGAGGCGCGTGCCGCGGCCGAAGCGGTGCTCGCCGCCGACCCCACCCTGGCCGCACACCCGGGGCTGGCCGCGGCCATCGAGCGGCAGGTCGGGCAGCAGGAGCGGGCCGCCCTGGCGAAGAACTGACGCGCGGATTCACTAGGCTGGGAGCATGAACAACCGGATCGCCGTCGTCCCGGGCTCGTTCGATCCGCCGACGCTGGGACATCTCGACGTCATTCGGCGGGCTGCGATGCTCTATGACGAGCTGCACGTGCTCGTCGTGCACAACCCTGGCAAAGAAGCCATGCTGCCCATCGCCCAGCGACTGAGCCTTCTGGAGCAGTCGATCGCCGAGCAGCAGATCGAAGGCAACGTCGTCGTCGCCTCGTGGAGCGTGGGACTGCTGGTCGACTACGCCACCGACGTGAACGCCGGCGTGCTGGTCAAGGGGATCCGATCCCAGGTCGACGTGGCGTACGAGACGCCCATGGCCATCGTGAACCGTCACCTCGCACAGATCGAGACCGTGTTCCTGTTGCCCGACCCGGCACACGCCCTGGTCTCCAGCTCCCTGGTGCGCCAGGTGGCCTCGCTCGGCGGCGACATCTCGCCGTTCGTCCCGGCACCGGTGGCGCAGTTCCTCGACACGGGCGCGCGCGGCATCTGACCCGGGCCCGGTGCGGGGCGACTACGATGGACCACCGTGACCAGAAAGCGCTCCGACGGTCCCTTCGTCCTCCCCATCCGTGACATCGCCCGCCAGCCCGGGCAGATGCGCGAGCACTCGCTGACGGTTCCGGCGCCCGAGAAATGGGGCGAGGGACTGCTGTCCGTCGCCGGTGACGAACCCGTCGACCTGTCCGTGCGCCTGGAGTCCGTGCACGAGGGGATCCTCGTCTCGGCGGAGATCGAGACCACCGCGACCGGCGTCTGCGGGCGCTGCCTCACCGACATCACCCAACCTGTCGAAGTCGAGTTTCAGGAACTGTTCGGGTATTCTGGTGACGAAGCGATCGACTTCGAGGTTCAAGACGACCACGTGGATCTTGAAACTCCGGTCAGGGATGCGATCGTCCTGTCGCTTCCGTTCCAGCCGGTCTGTCAGCCGGATTGCCCCGGCCTTGACCCGGTTTCGGGTGAGAAGCTGGCCCCGGGTACCGTGCTGGAGCACCCGATCGACGAGCGCTGGGCCGCGCTGAAGGCCTACACCCCAGACCACGACGCCGATGCCTCGCATGGTGTCGCCGACAACACAGAGAAGAGCTAGCCATGGCAGGTAACCCCCCGAAGCGGAAGGTCTCCCGTTCGAACACCCGCTCGCGTCGCGCGCAGTGGAAGGCCGAGGCGCCCGCCCTGGTCAAGACCATCGAGAACGGCAAGGTCGTCTACAGCCGTCCCCACCAGGCGAAGGTCGTCACCGACTCGCAGGGCACCGAGCTGTTCCTCGAGTACAAGGGCCGCAAGGTCGCCGACATCTGAGAGTCGCGGCCGCTGCCGTGACCGATCTCCACACTGAGCACGACGTGCTCCTCGACAAGCTCGGGGTCGATATCGACCCCGAGCTTCTGTCCTTGGCCCTGACCCACCGGTCGTTCGCCTACGAGAACGGTGGCATCGCCCACAACGAGCGCCTCGAGTTCCTCGGCGACTCGATCCTCGGGCAGGCGGTGACGGTGCACCTGTTCACCCACCACCCCGAGCTGGAGGAGGGTGACCTCGCCAAGCGGCGGGCCAGCGTGGTCTCGACGGTGGCCCTGGCCGAAGTCGCCCGGAGCATCGGCCTGGGCGCGCACCTGCGTCTGGGGCGGGGCGAGGACCAGACCGGTGGGCGCGACAAGGACTCGATCCTCGCCGACACGATGGAGGCCGTCATCGGCGCGACCTTCCTGTCCGCCGGCCCCGAGGCTGCGACCGGGCTGGTGCTGCGGTTGATCGAGCCGCTCATGGCCGACCCGGAGCGCTACGGCGCGGCGATGGATCCGAAGACGAGCCTGCAGGAACTGGCCGCCCGCAGCGGGTTCGGACCGCCCACCTATGTGGTCGAAGCCGACGGCCCCGACCACCACCGGGTCTTCACCGCGACGGTCACCGTCGGTGAGGTGGCCCGCGCCGGGCAGGGCTCGAGCAAGAAGCAGGCCGAGATGGCCGGCGCCCTAGCCGTGTGGCGCGAGCTGTCGCAGCGTGCCTGAGCTGCCCGAGGTCGAGGTCGTGCGCCACGGCCTCGAACCCGCCGTCACCGGCGCCCGGGTCGAGGCCGTCACCGTGCTCGACGACCGGGCCCTCACCCGCCATCTCGGTGACGCCGCCGGTTTCGAGGCCGAGCTGACCGGACGCACGCTGGACGCCGCGGTGCGGCGCGGCAAGTTCCTGTGGCTGCCGCTGAGGGATGCCGACGGTGCGAGCACGCGGGCTCTGCTCGCGCATCTGGGGATGAGCGGCCAGCTCCTCCTGCGCCCGTCGGGCGCGCCGCCGCAGCGTCATGAGCGCGTGCGTCTCGACATCGTCCATCCCCGGCACGGGGACGTCGCGGTCGTGTTCGCCGACCAGCGCACCTTCGGCTCCCTCGCGATCGACGACCTCGAGCCCACACCCGACGGCGCGGCCGGCGGGCGCGGGTCCACCGTGGCATCCACGCCCCGACAGGTCGCCCACATCGCCCGCGACCCGCTGGACCCCGCGTTCGATGACGCCGCGTTCGCCCGGATGCTGGCACGTCGGGACTCGGCCGTCAAACGGGTGCTGCTGGATCAGACGGTGGTCAGCGGCATCGGCAACATCTACGCCGACGAGGCACTGTGGGCCGCGCGCATCCATCCCGAATCGCCGGCACGCCTGCTCACCTCCCGGGCGACCGGGCGGCTGCTGGGCGAGGTGCGGGCCGTGCTCGAGAAGGCCCTGGCCGAAGGCGGCACGAGTTTCGACGCCACCTACGTCAACGTCAACGGCGAGTCCGGCTACTTCGCGCACTCCCTGAACGCGTACGGCCGCGGCGGTCAGCCCTGCCCGCGGTGCGGCGGAGCGATCCGGCGCGCCGCGTTCATGAACCGCTCGTCGCACTTCTGTCCGCGCTGCCAGCGCCGGGTGCGTGCCCGCTAACCGGCCGCACTCAGATCGAGCTGCCACGCTCCCGCGTAGGTCAGCGGGCGGAAGCCGACCGCCTCGTTGACGTCGAGCATGGGCCGGTTCTCCTCGGCGTTGAACGTGGTGATCATCGGCGAGG
Organism: Microbacterium pollutisoli; assembly: GCF_053586795.1. Taxonomy (NCBI): domain Bacteria; kingdom Bacillati; phylum Actinomycetota; class Actinomycetes; order Micrococcales; family Microbacteriaceae; genus Microbacterium; species Microbacterium pollutisoli. Next base: position 595,508 of record NZ_JBNYWT010000001.1, on the reverse strand, counting down.
TCGGGACCAGCTCGCGCCAGCGCAGGATGTTCGCGCACTTCACGATCGTGCCGAGGCGGTGCCCGCGGTGCTCCTTCAGCACGAGTGTGCCGTACTGGTGCGTGGGGCGGGACCGGTCCGCGCCGATCGACAGCTCGTTGTACGCCACCAGGGTGCCGGAGGGCACATGCTCGACCGCCGCGACCGACACCGTCAGTCCGCTGGCCTGCATGCGTGCGTCGCGACGCGCGACCCGCGCGGCATCCCAATGCTCCTCGGTGAACGTCATCCCGCCGGTGGGCACATCGGTGGCCATCCGGGAGAGCACGTACGCGAAGCCCGCCTGGTGGTGCTGCGGCGTGGGCGCCGTCCAGCAGACCAGCCGATAGTCCGCGCCCGCGGCGGCCTCGGCATCGGCGAGCATGACCCGCACCGGTGAGAGGTCGCCGGTCAGATCGAAGGTGCTGTTGCGTTCGACCTGCAGCAGGCGGAACCCGTGACGGGCGAACAGGTCGGTGTGCACGTCCGCGCTGATGGCGCCGAACCCGGTGGGGGAGGCGATCGGCGCCCCCGGCGCGTCGGCCCGGTGCAGCGTGTAGGTCTGCACCCGGTCACGGCCGAGCTCCCGCGCCTGCCCGAGCAGCACCTCCAGGAGCGCATCCTCGATCCCGGCGCCGCGTTCTTCCGGCAGCACGAGTAGATCGAACTCCAGCTCCCGCGCGCCGGGCTCGGTCGGTGCGGTCACCTGGAGCGCACCGACGGCCCGGCCGCGGCGGTGGGCGACGAAACCGCGCAGGTGGCGATAGGTCTGGTCCTGCCAGAGCGGCAGCTCCTCGGCGGCCTCCCAGCGCAGGTGGTCCATGCCGAGGTCGTGCTCGACCGCGGTGTTGAACACCTCCATCATCGCGAGCAGCTCCCGCGCCTCCGGCGCATCCAGGTGCGGCGGGACCGGCACGCGGGTGATGGTCAGCTCCGGGGCGACAGTGGTCATGTGAGCACCTTCTTCCAGCCGGCGCTGTACGAGACCGGGGTGAAGCCGATGGCTTCGTTGATGTCGAGCATCGGGCGGTTCTCCTCTGCGTTGTAGGTGATGACCCGGGGGGAGGACGGCGCGATCCGGGTGTGCCAGGTCTGCAGGCCCGCGCACTTCACGAGCATGCCGATGCGGTGTCCGCGGTGCTCCTTCAGCACGAGGGTGTCCTCCTGATGCGTCGCCTCGGTGCGGTCGGCGCCGATCACCAGCTCGTTGAAGGCGACCAGCCTGCCGCTGTCGACGTGCTGCGCGGCGGTGACGAGCACGGTGTGGCCGCCCTCGACGTAGCGCTGGTCGTGGCGTTCGATGCGCGCCGCGTCCCATGTCTCCTCGTCGAACTCGAGGCCGGCCGCCGGCGCGTCGGTGGACATGCGCGACTTCACCCAGGCGTACCCGTCGCGGTACTCCGGGGGCGTCGGCAGCTCCCACTGCAGGATCCGATACCCGGTCGCCGTGTCCGCGGCCGCCGCGGTGAGCTGCGCGATGTGTGCTGCCGTCGAGGTCAGGTCGAGCGCGCTCTTGCGCTCGATCTGTTCGAGGGCGTACCCGTGGCGCTGGTAGAAGCGTGCCGCGCGGTCATGGGGGATCTGTCCGTAACCGGTCGGCGCGGCCAGACGGGGACCCGGGACGTCGGGGTGCTCGGCCCACGACTGCAGCACGGTGCGCCCGTGCCCGCGGGCCGTGCGCTCGATGAGCGCATAGGCCTGCGAGCCGATGCCCTGGCCCTGGTGGGCGCGCAGCAGCTCGATCAGCCAGAACGCGTTCTTCGAACCCTTCTCGTGCGGGATGTCGACTCCGACGCGCCCGACCACCTCGCCGTCGTGGACGGCGAGCCACATCAAGCGGGTCTCGTCCGGGTCGGGCTGGTAGTGCGGCAGCAGGGCGGCCGGGGTCATGGCGTCGTCGTCGTTTCCGGCGATCTCCGCGTAGACGGTGTTGCGCACGCGCATCATCTCGATGAAGTCCGCGGCGTCGGGACTGTCGACGGATGCGGGGACGGTGAGGGGTCGGAACTCGATCCCCGTGGCGGTCAGTGACATGGTGTGGTCCGTTCGTGTGGGTGGGGCCCCGGCATTCGGCCGGGGCACCGCGCGTCAGAATGTGGGCTGAAGGTGGTGGCGCCGTTCCCAGGCGAGTTCGCGCTGGGTGCGGAGCCGGGCGAGCTCGTGCCGTGACCGGCGCAGCTCGCGGTCGTCGGCGACCGGATGCGTGCTGCGCATGAGCAGCCACAGGGCCACGCGCATCGCGAACCGGTCGGCCGCCGACGGGCGCGGAGTGCGACCGGCCAGCATCGACGGATGCAGGACGGACGACGAGCGCTCGGGAGCGAGCAGGGTGTTCATGGTGTTCTCTTTCGTGAGAGCGCTGACAGCGAAGAGCCGCGGATGTGCGGCGGGCCACGCTCGGGACGGAGGCCGAGACGGGCGGGGAGCGACGGCGCACAGGCCGGCGCGGCAGGGAGGACGGGCGGGGCCGGAGGATCACCTCGGCCGGTCACCGGGGGCGGCGTGCGGTCCGGACCGGGCCGGACGGGCACACTTCTAGCCCGCGGGACTCAGCAGGTGCCGTGCGTGGCGCCGAAGGAGACGATCCCCGTGCGTGCGGCGAACGCCGCTTCGGCAGTCATGTTCGTAATCATGTCGGGGACCTCCTTTCTCGACTTCTGACGCGATAGCCGACACTAGACCCGCAAGGCGCTGCGCGTCAAGACCTGTCCGCTAGCGTTGTTGCATCATCACTTCGCGGAGGCCGGCCGGATGCATTTGAAGAGCCTGACGCTCAAGGGCTTCAAGTCCTTCGCGCAGCCGACCACGTTCGTGCTGGAGCCGGGCGTGACCTGCATCGTCGGTCCCAACGGCTCCGGCAAGTCGAACGTCGTCGACGCGCTGGCATGGGTGATGGGCGAACAGGGGGTCAAGACCCTCCGCGGCGGCAAGATGGAGGACGTCATCTTCGCCGGCACCGCGACGCGCGGTCCGCTCGGCCGCGCCGAGGTGCAGCTGACGATCGACAACAGCGACGGCGCCCTGCCGATCGAGTACACCGAGGTGACGATCAGCCGCACCCTGTTCCGCAACGGCGCCAGCGAGTACGCCATCAACGGCGAGACCTGTCGGCTGCTGGACGTGCAGGAGCTGCTGAGCGACTCCGGCCTGGGGCGGGAGATGCACGTCATCGTGGGGCAGGGCCGTCTCGACACGGTCCTGCAGGCCAGCCCCGAGGACCGACGCGGGTTCATCGAGGAGGCGGCCGGGATCCTCAAGCACCGGCGCCGCAAGGAGAAGACCCTCCGCAAGCTCGACGCGATGGAGGCCAATCTCACCCGATTGAGCGACCTCGCCGGCGAACTGCGCCGCCAGCTGAAGCCCCTCGGCAAGCAGGCCGAGATCGCCCGGGAAGCGGCCACCATCGCGGCCGTCGTGCGCGACGCGAAGGCGCGGCTGTACGCGGACGAGCTCGTGGCGCTGCGCACGCAGCTGGCTGACCACGCGCGCAGCGAGCAGGAACGTCACGCCGAGCGGCTGGTCCTCCAGGATGAGGCCGATCAGCTCAAGGTGCGCGTGGCGGCGCTCGAATCGCAGCAGCAGTCCGAAGCCGTCGACGCGGCCCGCGCCGCGGCGTTCGCCCTCGAGCAGGTGCAGGAGCGCCTGCGCGGACTGTACTCCCTCGCCGGTCAGCGGCAGGCGCTGCTCGACGACGACGGCCGCCTCGACGTGGAGGTCGCCACCGTCTCCCAGGCCGCCATCGACGAAGCCCGCGCCGAGGTCGACGACATCGCCGGGGGACTGGGCGCGGCGCAGGACGCGGCCGCCGCCGCCGCGCGCGACGTCATCCGCGCCCGCGCCGAGCTCGACGCGCTCGACGCGGACATCGCCGCCCAGAGCGCGCTCGTCTCCGAGCACGACATGCGCCTGACCACCCTGCGGGGTGCCGCCGACGCCGCCGGTTCCCGGCTGGAGGCGGTCCGCGCCGCCGTCGATCGTCAGCAGCGGGCCCTGGATGCCGCACTGCAGCGCCGCGCGGAGGCGGAGGAAGCCCTCGCCGGTGTCGACCCCGACCTGGTCCCGGAGAATTCGTCTGCCGAGCACACCGCCGCCTACGAGCGTGCCCAGCACGACGCGACGCAGGCCGAAGCCGAGGTGGGAGCGCTGCGGGAGCGGCTGCATGCCGCCGAACGCGAGGTCGAATCCCTGACCGCGCAGGCGGCGGCCCTGAGCCGCGCGCTGGACGTGCGCAACGCCGCGGCGGCGCTCATCGAACGCGGTGGGCGCGGTGTCCGCGGCGTGGTCGCCGATGCGGTGAAGGTCAAGCCCGGCTTCGAGGCGGCGATCGCGGCGGCCCTGGGCTCCCTGGCCGAAGGCGTGCTCGTCGACGATGTCGCCGCCGCGCTCGAACTGGCCGCGACCGCGCGGGACGCCGACCTGGGCGCCGTGGACATCGCCGTGGCCGACGGCCCGGCGCGGACGCCGCGGCTGGACGGCATCGCCGGGGTCACCCCGGCCCGCGAGGTGGTCACCGCACCGGAAGGCGTGACCGGCGCGCTCTCCTACGTGGTGATCGTCGACGACATCGCCGACGCACACCGTGCCGGACGCGAACTGGCCGCGCGCGAGCTCGGGGGACCGGTCGTCGTCGTCACCCGCACCGGGGAAGTCGTCACCGAGCACACCATCCGGGCCGGGTCCGGGGGTGGACGCTCGCGGCTCGAACTGGCCGCGGAGCGTGATGCGGCCCGGGACCGGCTCAGTGAGATCGCGGTCGTCGCCGACTCGCTGCGCGAAGCGCTCACCGCCGCGCAGCAGCAGTGGGACCATGCCCGCACCCGCACGAAGCAGACGCTGCAGGCCCTCCGCGAGCATGACGCCGCGCTGGCCGCCCACGCCGAACAGGTCAACCGCGCGACGGTGCGCCATGAAGCCGCCGTCGCCGAGTGCGACCGCCTGCAGGCGGGCCTAGCGCAGGCGCAGGCGGCGGTCGCCGACGCCGAGTCCGCCGCCCAGGCCGCGAACGACCAGCTCGAGCGGGCGCTGGCCGCCCCGCGTCCCATCCTCGACGCGTCCGCCCGCGACGGTCTGCTGGAAGCACTCGAGCAGGCGCGTGACGCGGAGATGCGCTCACGCCTCGACGTCGAGACGCTGCGCGAGCGGGTGCGGGCCGGCGAGATTCGCGTCACGCAGCTGGAACGGCAGCGCGAGCGCGAGCGTGCGGCGGCCGAGGAAGCCGCGCGGCGCGCGGTCATCCGGCGCGCCCAGCGTGCCCTGGCCGCGGAGGTCGCCGACCAGCTGCCGCCGGTGCTCGACTCGGTGGACCGCTCGGTCACCCAGGCGCGGGTGGAGCTGTCGCTGGCCGAGCAGACGCGCACCGAGGTGACCGCCGAACTCGCACAGCTGCGTGCGCAGGAGGCGACCGTGCGGGAGCGGCTCAGCGCCCTGACCGAGAGTGTCCACGGGCTTGAACTGCAGATGCACGAGAAGCGGCTGCACGTCACCAGCCTGCTGGAGCGGGTGGCATCCGAACTGAGCCTCGACGAGCGTATTCTCGTTGCGGAATATGGTCCGGACCAGCCGGTTCCCGCCGATGACGGCGAGGGCGAGGGCGTCGCCTTCGACGCGGTCGCCCAGCGTCGCCGTCTGCAGGACGCCGAACGCAAGCTCGCCCAGCTCGGCCGGGTCAACCCGCTCGCGCTGGAGGAGTTCGCCGCGCTCGAGCAGCGGCACGCGTTCCTGACCGAACAGCTCAACGACCTCACCGAGACCCGGAAGGACCTGCTGACGATCATCGAAGAGCTCGATGAGCGGATGCAGACCATCTTCCTGGCGGCGTTCGAAGACACCCGCACCGCGTTCGGCGAGGTGTTCCCGATCCTGTTCCCCGGCGGGGCCGGCAGCATCTCGCTGACGGATCCGGACAACCCGCTCACGACGGGCATCGAGGTGGCGGTGCGTCCGGTCGGCAAGAAGATCGAGCGGCTCTCGCTGCTGTCCGGCGGCGAGCGGTCGCTGGCGGCGGTGGCGCTGCTCACCGCGATCTTCAAGGCCCGGCCCAGCCCCTTCTACATCCTCGACGAGGTCGAAGCGGCCCTGGACGACGCCAACCTCGGGCGGTTGCTGGGCGTGTTCGAGCAGCTCCGCGAGTCCAGCCAGCTGATCGTCATCACCCACCAGAAGCGGACGATGGAGATCGCCGACGCCCTCTACGGCGTCTCGATGCGGCAGGACGGCGTCTCGGCCGTCGTCGGGCAGCGGGTGCGCGAACGCGAGATCGCCTGACCGGCCCGGATAGGCTGGTCCGCATGGCGGAGAAGTCCTGGTCGCTCGGCCGCGCCCTGCGCGGCATGTTCACCAAACCCACGATCGACGAGAACACGTGGGACGACCTGGAGACGGCTCTGCTGACCGCCGATTTCGGTCCCGACGTGACCGAGCGGATCGTCGACGAACTGCGCGAGAAGGTCGACCGGTTCCGCACGACCGACCCCCGCGACCTGCAGCGCATGCTGAAGGAGACCCTGGAGGAGCACTTCGCGAAGTTCGACACGACGCTCAAGCTCACCGAGCGTCCCGCGGTGGTGCTCGTGGTCGGTGTCAACGGCGTGGGCAAGACCACCACGATCGGCAAGTTCGCCCACTATCTGCAGCGGTTCGGCCGGTCGGTGGTCGTCGGCGCCGCCGACACCTTCCGCGCCGCCGCCGTCGACCAGCTGGCCACGTGGGCCGAACGCGGCGGGGCGGCGATCGTACGCCCGCAGCAGGAAGGTCAGGACCCGGCATCCGTCGCCTTCCAGACCATCGACTACGCCAAGCGCACCGGCACCGAGATCGTCCTGGTCGACACCGCCGGCCGGCTCCACACCAAGGGGGGCCTGATGGACGAACTGACCAAGATCCGCCGGGTCATCGAAAAACAGGCGCCCATCAGCGAGGTGCTGCTCGTGCTCGACGCGACCACCGGGCAGAACGGGGTGATGCAGGCCGAGGCGTTCCTGCAGCACGCCGGCGTGACCGGGCTCGTGCTCACCAAGCTCGACGGCTCTGCACGCGGCGGGTTCGTCCTGGCGGTGCAGGAGCGCACCGGCATCCCCGTCAAGCTGCTCGGACAGGGCGAGGGGATCGGGGATCTGACCGGCTTCACCCCACACGTCTTCGCCGCGGCACTCGTGGATTGAGTGTGAACCACCGCGCCGGGGTCGCGAACCGGCGGCGAGGCTGGTTTCATGGGCATATGGCCATCGAGCACGACTACTTCGGGTTGCTGGAGTCCGGTCCGGACGGATCGATCTTCTGGTCGGAGGTCGTGGACTTCGGCGACCAGCGGGTGACGGTCGACCTGACCGCGCCCGACCAGGATGATGTGTCCTCCGACGCGCTGGACGTCGCCGCCGCCATGGTGTCCTCGCTCGAGTCGATCGACCTGCGGGCGCGCAACGCCATGGTGTCCGAGCTCGACGACCGCACGAGCGAGGTGACCGAGTACATCCTGCAGCAGCAGGAGCAGCTCGGCTCGGAGCTGGCGGACTACCTCGTCGACGTCTCGGGGGATGTGCACATCGACGTCATCCGCTCGCTCGAACTGGTGAGCATGACGATCCTGGCGGACGAGCACGGCGGCTCCGACCCGTTCGCCGTGCTGGAGTACGCGCTCGACCGCGACGCGACCGACGAAGTGCTGCTGGTGAACCTCAGCTCCGACGGTTCGGTGCAGTCCGTCACAAGCGCGGACTGAGCCGGTCCGAGCGCTGCACGCGCGTGTAATCGTCCAACGGGAGGAGTCGCAGCGGCCGCGCGGCGGCGGTGAGCACCGCTGCTCCGGCGGGATCGTCGTGGAGCACCGCTTGGAGATAGCTCCGCACCGCCGCGGACTCATCGGTGCTCAGCGCTCGGGGCGCGGGGGCGGACTCCGTGGTACCGACCACGGTGAGCAGGAGCCCGTGGACGCGCGGAAGACCTGGTGCCAACGCCGGCTGGTAATAGGGCAGGTCAACGACGCCCGGTGCGGTGCGTGCATAGAACGCCAACCGGCGCCGTGGGTCGCCGTACACCGGGTGGGCCGCGAACATGTCGGGGCGCTCGACTTCGGCGAGCACGAGCGTAACGCCGGGACGGGCGAGCCAGCGCCCGACGCCCGCGCGGAGCAAAGCACCGCCGACCCCGCCACCCCGCCCCCGCGCGCCGACCGCGAGCCAGGACACCAACACGGTGCCGCCGTGCTGCTCGCCCACGATGGCGCCGACCGGTTCGGTGCCGTCGAGCCAGGCGAGCACCTCGAACATCCCGTCGGCGACCCCCTGCCGGAACGCGGCACGTTCGACCAACTCCGCGTCGGGGAAGTTAGGGCGCAGGATCTCGTCCCAGATCCCATCGATCGCAGCCCCTTCGGTCACCACGCTGATCATGACGTCTCTCGCTCTGTCGTCCGATCACGTCGGCGCGTGCGGGTCGTCACCAGCAACAGCCCGCCGCACGCGCCGGCGGCTACGAGCACCGCGGTGACAAGCACCCACGAGACCGTTCCGTCCCAGTCCGGGTGTCCGTCCTGCAGGATCGACACCAGCCCCGACAGCCCGATGACCGCGAAGACGACGCTGAGGATCTCGATCACTCGGGCGAGCCTCCGATCGCGTTCCTCCTGCGCAGCGGCGGCCCGGTGAGCGCGGCGTTCCCGCTCCGCGTCCAGCGCCGCGCTGTGCGCAGCGTATGTCTGCTGCATGCGCCCGTGGACCACGTCAAGTAACGGGCGGAGGGGTGTGCCCACGACGTCGCGGACGGCCTGTGTGTAGCCGGTGCGCAGCCGCTCATACCCATTGGATGACAGAACGGTGTCGAGGTCGACGCGCAAGGGCGGCGAGGCGACGAGGCCAGGGGACTCGATGAACAGCATGATTGCCTCGTTCGACTGCACGAATGTCTGGAGCGACAGTTCGGCGCGCTCGACGCGCCGCACAAGCCGCTCCAACTCTTCGATGACGATGCCCCGTCGCGCGGAGATACTGTGCGCACCCGTGCGGTCGAGCGTGTCCGAGCGGGCGAGGAGGCGTTCAGCGCTGCGCAACAGGCCCGCGATCATCTCGGCATGTTCACGAACGGTGTCCTGCCACCCCTGGTACAGGCCGTGGAGAGAATGCGCGAAGGTGGCGAAACTTCCGATCTCATGCACGGCGTACGCGGGCGAGCTGAAGCTCGCCAACAGGGTGACATTGCTGTTGGCCGCCAACAGTTCACGGTTGAGGTGCAACAACGGCCACGTCGACACCCGGTCGAGGTCGTACATCGCCCAGTCCACGATGCCTGCCGCGCCGCTGGGCAGTGGGTGGATAAGCGACTGCACGCCCCACAGGTCAGTCAACTCTGCGGCAGTGGTCAAGGGCACGACCGAGCCTGAGCCGGTGATGCGGCTGGCGGCGAGGACAGTGACGATGACGCCGAATGAACCGGCGCGCGCTGCCAGCTGTGCCTCGCCGGCATCCCCGATGCGGATGTGCTCCAGCAGTGCGCGCAGAGAGTCCCACATCGCGCTCACCACGGCCGGAAGCCCTGCCAACAGTTCGCCGGACGCAGTGCGCAGCTGGACGAGATCGGGGATCTCGTGCAGGTCACCGTACACCGGCGAGGCGAGACTGATGGTCTCGGCAACACGGTGCGCTTCTGCAGCGGACAGGTCGATGTCGAACACGAGCGCGTGGTTGCCCAGTTCCGACAACTGAACGGTAGGCACGATGACCTCCGCCGGTGTATCCGGTGATGCGCCGGCGAAGGTCAGCGGGGCCAGTTCGAAGGTTGCGCCCCGATAGCCCCGGCCGAACGTGTCCGTCCCCTGCCAGACATCAGCCAGGTCCAGACGCCCGCGGATGTCCTTCACGGCGAGCCCACCCAACTCTCCACCTGCGCTGCGCCGCTCGGCGACGGCGTCTCGCAGCGCGGCCACGATCGAGATTTCGTCATGGTCGGGGCCAGTGCGGATACCAAAGGGGTAGACCATGCGCACGCGGCCACGATCGATTCGCAGTCGGTCCCGATCCCGCGCATCATAAACCGCTGCGACCGCGGCGAAGTGCGCCCGAAGCTCGCTGAGATCCCGGGGTCCGAAGCCTGCAGCGTCCACTCGGCGACGCGAGGCGTCGAGGTTGATCGTGCGCTTCTCACCGGCGACGAGGGCGCGTATGGTGCGCGCGCACCCCGCCACGGTTCGGTAGTAGAGCGCTTCGCGCACCGCTTCTTCGCGGACAGCGTCACGGGCCGCACCGCTGGGGAGTCTTGAAAGATCCGCGACGATGCGAGCGGCGTGATCGGCGGTGGCTGCCGCCGCTGCGGCCGCCGCGTCGACGCGCCCTGTCAACAGTGCGGTCTCCGTGCGGAACTCGCTGCGGAGGAAGTCCAGCAGCTCCCAGGCGGCCCGCGCCGTTCCGTCGGTGGTGACCTCAGCAGCGGCGGTGCACGCCGTGTCGACGGCGAGGGTGAGCAGGGTGTGGTCCCACGACAACTCCCATGCCTCGTTGACCAGATGTCGCAGGTACAGGGCCAGAACGGTGCCACCGGAGGGCAATGCCGCTGCGGCGCGGACCGCCGGTGGCAGGGCGCGGCGGAGCCTGTCGCTGGCCGCCGTGTCGGTGTCGTCCTGTTCGAACACCTGCTCCCACCAGGAGGCGGTGAGAAGCTCGCCGAGGTCTGCCAGCACCTCCGGGTGCAGGGCCGGCGCGTCGTCCCGCTCGGCCTGAGCGGCCCACTGGCGCGTCAGCCACGTGCGCGCTTCGTCCGCGGGGGTATCGACCCTCGCGAACACGGGCGGATGGGCTTCGAGCTGCTGGCGCATATGCGCCGCGAGCACAGCGGGGTCTATCGCGGGGTCGCTGGTGGCCACGGTTCTCCTCGGGCATCGTGTTGCTGCGATTCTGCCCGACCGGTGCCGCCACGGCGAACCCCTACTACACCGCCTGCGCGAAGCTCCGGTCACCGCTTGCGATGTCGGCGGCCAGATGCTCCAGGCCGGCGGGGATCTGCCGCCCCTTCGAGAGCATCGACTGCGCCCACAGGCGCCCGGCCCGGTACGACGACCGCACCAGCGGCCCGGCCAGTACGCCCAGGAAGCCGATCCGCTCGGCCTCCTCCTTGAACGCGGTGAACTCGTCGGGCTTGACCCACCGGGCCACCGGCAGGTGGCGCGGCGAGGGCCGCAGGTACTGCGTGATGGTGACGATGTCGGTGCCCGCGTCGTGCAGGTCCTGCAGCGCCTGGACGACCTCCTCCGGCTCCTCGCCCATGCCCAGGATCAGGTTCGACTTGGTGATCAGCCCGGCATCCCGCGCCTGCGTCAGCACGTCGAGGGACCGTTCGTACCGGAACGCGGGCCGGATGCGCTTGAAGATGCGCGGCACCGTCTCCACATTGTGGGCGAACACCTCGGGACGCGCGTCGAAGATCTGGCCGAGCAGCGCCGGGTCGGCGTTGTGCTCGTTGGCCAGCAGCTCGACGCCTGTGCCCGGGTTCTCCGCGTGGATGCGGCGCACCGTTTCGGCGTTCAGCCACGCCCCGGTGTCGGGCAGGTCGTCGCGGGCGACCGAGGTGATGGTCGCGTAGCGCAGCTGCATGCGGCGCACGCTCTCGGCGACGCGGCGCGGCTCGTCGGTGTCGTACGCGTCCGGCTTGCCGGTGTCGATCTGGCAGAAGTCGCACCGCCGGGTGCACTGGGAGCCGCCGATGAGGAAGGTCGCCTCCCGGTCCTCCCAGCACTCGTAGATGTTGGGGCACCCGGCCTCCTGGCACACCGTGTGCAGGCCCTCGTCCTTCACGAGCGACTGCAGCGCCTGGTACTCCGGACCCATGCGGGCCTTGGTCTTGATCCACTCCGGCTTGCGCTCGATCGGCGTGGCCGCGTTGCGGACCTCCAGGCGCAGCAGCTTGCGTCCGCCGGGGGCCGTGTGCGGGGCGGATGCCGGGGTGCCGCAGCCGCTCATGCCGCGATCTCCGTGGCGAACGAGGCCGTGAACGCCGCGGAAACGGCCTCGACCACGTCGGCCGGGGTGATGTCGCGGCCGGTCACCTCGCTGAGCGTCGTCACGCCCGCGTCGGAGATGCCACACGGCACGATCTGCGAGAACGGCGCAAGGGAGTTGTCACAGTTGAGGGCGAACCCGTGCATGGTCACACCGCGTTGCACGCGCACGCCGATGGCGGCGATCTTGTCCTCGGACAGCGGGCGGCGCACCCACACACCGCTGCGACCCTCGACGCGGTACCCGTCCACGTCGTAGCCGCGCAGCACGTCGATCAGGACCTCCTCCAGCCGGCGCACGTGGGCCACCACGTCCATGGGCTCGGGCAGTCGCACGATCGGATAGCCGACGAGCTGACCGGGCCCGTGCCAGGTGATCTTGCCGCCCCGGTCCACGTCGACGACCGGAGTGCCGTCGGTCGGACGCTCGTGCCGCGCCGTGCGGGCACCGGCCGTGAACACCGGCTCGTGTTCGAGCAGCAGCAGCGTGTCGGGCCGCGTGCCGGCGACCACCTCGTCGTGGATGCGCCGCTGCAGCGCCCACCCGTCGGGGTAGGGGACGAACTGCGGGGCGAGACCGATCGTCTGGATGTCGAGCATCATGCTCCTTCGCTTGTGGCGAGTAGTTGGACCGCGTCCAACAATACGCCCTGCGAGTCCGAATCCGTGCGACCGTACGCTGGGTCCATGACCGACCGTGACGTGAACGACGAACCGCGTGGGGGCAGGCCGCGGGCGTCATCGCCCGACACCCTCGCTGAGGCGGCCTGCGAGCTGTTCCTCGAACGCGGCTACGCGCAGACCGCCATCGCCGACATCACGACGCGGGCGGGGGTCAGCCGGTCGAGCTTCTTCAACTACTTCGCGTCGAAGGCCGACATCCTCTGGGGTGCGTTCGACCTGCACGCCGCCGACGTCCTCGAGCGCCTCCGCGACCCGGGGATGCCGGTGGCCGAGGCCCTGCGCGCCTTCGGGCACGGATACCCGCCGGACAGCCTGGCCCTGGCGATCGCGAACGCCGAGGCGATGGGCCTCGAGGACGAACTCGTCCGGGAACGCGCGGTGCGGCAGGCACGACTGGCGACGGCGATCGCCGAGCGGCTGCGCGCGGGCGAGGCCGTCGGCGACGATCTGGGAGCGGAGGTGACCGCGGCGGCCTACGCGGGAGCGGTGATGGCCGCGATCTGGCGCTGGGCGGCCCTCGGCTCGGGGCACACCGACCTCGGCGCGGTGCTCGAGGGCGCACTGTCGCGGGTCTCGGGCACGAACTCGACCGCTGACCGCCTCCCGTAGAATCAGGGCATCATGGCGACTTTCGGCACACTCTCTGATCGGCTGACCGACACCTTCCGCAACCTCCGCAAGAAGGGACAGCTGACCCCGGCAGACGTCGACGGGACCGTCCGCGAGATCCGCCGCGCACTCCTGGACGCCGACGTGGCGCTGCCGGTGGTCAAGGACTTCACCGGCAAGGTCCGTGAGCGGGCTCTCGGCGATGAGGTCAACCGCGCGCTGAACCCGGCCCAGCAGGTCGTGCAGATCGTCAACGACGAGCTCGTCGCGATCCTCGGCGGTGAGCAGCGCCGGCTGCAGTTCGCGAAGACGCCGCCCACCGTCATCATGCTCGCCGGCCTCCAGGGCTCGGGTAAGACGACGTTCGCGGGGAAGCTCGCGAAGCAGCTGGAGAAGGACGGGCACACGCCCCTGCTCGTCGCCGCCGACCTGCAGCGCCCCAACGCCGTCAACCAGCTGCAGGTCGTCGCCGAGCAGGCGGGTGCGACCATCTACGCCCCCGAGCCGGGCAACGGCGTCGGCGACCCGGTGAAGGTGGCACGCGACGGTGTGGAGACCGCGCGGCGCCAGCAGCACGACGTGGTCATCATCGACACCGCCGGCCGCCTGGGCGTCGACGCCGAGCTCATGAAGCAGGCCGCGGACATCCGCAAGGCGACCGATCCCGACGAGGTGCTGTTCGTCATCGACGCGATGATCGGCCAGGACGCCGTGAACACCGCCAGGGCGTTCCAGGAAGGCGTCGACTTCACCGGTGTCGTGCTCTCCAAGCTCGACGGCGACGCGCGCGGTGGTGCCGCCCTGTCGGTGGCCTCGGTGACCGGCCGCCCGATCATCTTCGCGTCCACCGGCGAGGGCCTGGACGACCTCGAGCCCTTCCACCCCGACCGCATGGCCAGTCGCATCCTCGACCTGGGCGACATCCTGACCCTCATCGAGCAGGCCCAGCAGGCCTTCGACGAGGAAGAGGCCCTCAAGGTCGCCGAGAAGCTCGCCAACGAGCAGTTCACGCTCGAGGACTTCCTCGAGCAGATGCAGCAGATGCGCAAGATGGGCTCCATGAAGAAGATGCTCGGCATGCTGCCGGGCATGGGGCAGATGAAGCAGCAGCTCGAGGACTTCGATGAGCGCGAGATCGACCGCACCGAGGCGATCATCCGGTCGATGACGCCGGCGGAGCGACGCAACCCGAAGGTGCTCAACGGCTCCCGGCGGCTGCGCATCGCCCGGGGTTCGGGCATGACCGTCACCGACGTCAACCAGCTCGTGCAGCGCTTCGACCAGGCGGCCAAGATGATGAAGACGGTCGCACGCGGCGGCGTGCCGAACGTCCCCGGCATGGGCCCCATCGGCGGCAAGCCGGGCGCGTCGAGCAAGCGCGGCAAGCAGGCCAAGAAGAAGGGCGGGTCGCGATCGGGGAACCCCGCCAAGCGCGCCGCGGAGAACGCCGGCCTGGCGACCTCGGCGCCCACCGGTTCGGGATTCGGGATCGGTGGCACGCCGCAGCCCAGCCAGGCCGATCTCGCCGAGCTGCAGAAGCTCCTCGGCAAGGGCTGACCCGCGGCATCCACCTCTGTCCGGGGCAACGCCCCGGCGGCCCCGGCTCAGCGGGCCACGGTCGCCAGGTGGTGGTCGCGCAGCGTGGGACCGGCGCGGAACTCCCGGATGAGGTGCTGGACGACCTCCCGCAGATCGCCGTCGGCCGCTTCGGCCACCGCGAGCTGACGCGCGTAGCTGGCCCCGCCGTCGAGGATGACGCCCAGATGCGCGAACTCCCGCGCACAGTGCAGCTCCTCGGCCACCGGGGTCAGCTGCTCGATCAGCTCCCGCAGGTGGTCGGTGACGTCCCGCTGCGTCCCGGCGCGGTCGACGATCACCCGGGCGTCCAATCCGTACCGCGCGGCGCGCCACTTGTTCTCGCGCACGAACCACGGCTGCAGATGCTCCAGAGGCTCGCCCGCGTCCAGCCGGCGAGAGAAGCTCTCCACCAGCACCTGCACCAGCGCGGTGACCGCGGCCAGCTCCGGCAGCGTCGACATGCCGTCGCAGGCGCGCACTTCGATGGTGCCCCAGCGCGGGGCGGGGCGGATGTCCCAACGCACTTCGGTGGCGTCGGCCATGACGCCCGTGGCGGTCATGTCGTCGAGGTAGCTCTCGAACTCCGCCCAGTCGCGCAGCGGCCAGGGCAGCCCCGCCGTGGGCAGCTGCTGGAACACGAGCGAACGGTTCGAGGCGTAGCCCGTGCGCTCCCCGGCCCAGAACGGGCTCGACGCCGAGAGCGCCTGCAGGTGCGGGAGGTAGCCGGCCAGCGCGCCGATCAACGGGAACACCTTGTTCACGTCCTCGACCCCCACGTGCATGTGGACGCCCCAGATCATCATGTTGCGCCCCCACCACTGCGTCCGCTCGATGAGCGTGTGGTAGCGGGTGTTGTCGGTGACCTCCTGGTCGTACCACTGCGCGAAGGGATGGCTGCCGGCGCTCAGCAGCTCCACGCCCAGCGGATCGGTGACCGCGCGGACATCGGCGATCGCGTCGGCGATGTCGTCGGCGGCGGCGGCGACCGTGTCGGCCACGCCGCTGGTGACCTCGACCGTGTTGGTCAGCAGCTCGCCGGTGATCGTGTGCCGTTCCAGGGCGGCGTGCTCGGCGAGCCCGGCGATGATGTCCGGAGCGCGCGGCACCAGGTCACCGGTGTCCCGGTCGGCGAGCATGATCTCCCACTCGAGGCCGACCGACGAGCGGGCGGAGATGGCGAAGGGCACCGTCATGCGCACAGTTTCGCACGCCGTCGGCACGGCGCGACACGGACGGATGGCCGGTTCGCGGCAACCCGTGACATCTGGCAAAATAGACAGCTGGACCGCGCGCACTCGACCCTCTATCCAGTGCTCCGGACCACCGCAGAGCTCCCGCCGGGTGTGCACCCCACGCTCCAGGCGACGTTCAACAACTCATCTACCACTTTGGAGAATTGTGGCTGTCAAGATTCGTCTCAAGCGCTTCGGCAAGATCCGTGCGCCGTACTACCGCATCGTCGTGGCGGACTCGCGCACCAAGCGCGATGGCCGTGTCATCGAGGAGATCGGCAAGTACCACCCGACCGAGGAGCCCTCGTTCATCGAGGTCGACTCCGACCGCGCCCAGTACTGGCTGTCGGTGGGCGCGCAGCCGACCGAGCAGGTCGCCGCGCTGCTGAAGCTCACCGGTGACTGGGGCAAGTTCAAGGGCGACAAGGACGCCGTCTCGACCGTGAAGACCGCCGAGGCCAAGGCCGAGTTCACCGTCGACACCGCCAAGAAGTCGGTCATCAAGCCCAAGGCCGAGAAGAAGGCCGAAGAGCCGGTCGAGGCTCCGGCCGAGGACGCCGCCGAGGCGCCCGCCGAGACCGAGTCCGAGTAATCCGGTGCTGGCCGCCGCGCTCGAGCACATCGTCAAGGGGATCGTCGATCACCCGGACGATGTCGTCATCCGTTCCTCCACGTCGCCCCGCGGCGAGGTCCTCGAAGTGCGCGTGCACGCCGACGACCGAGGACGTGTGATCGGGCGCGGCGGACGTACCGCCAAGGCTCTGCGCACGCTCATCTCCGCCCTCGCCGACGGCGCCCGCGTGCGCGTCGACGTCGCGGACGACTGACGTGGCACCCAAGCCCGCCCGCACCCAGCTCCGCGTCGGGCGCCTCGTCAAGGCCCACGGCCTGAAAGGCGCCCTGAAGCTCGAGCTCTACACCGACGATCCCGATGGGCGGTTCACGCCGGGCGCGGTGTTCACCCTGCAGGTCCCCGAATCGTCGCCCTGGCACGGGCAGACCGTGACGGTGCGCGAGTTCAAGTGGTTGAACTCCCACCCGGTGGTCTTCCTGGAGGGCATCGACGACCGCACCGCCGCGGAGTCGATCGTGCGCGCGATCCTGTGGATCGACCAGGACGACCAGACCGCTCCGGCCGAGGACGACGCCTGGTACGACCATCAGCTGGTCGGGCTCGACGTCGTCCGCGACGACGTCGTGGTCGGGCGGGTCATCCGCGTCGACCACCTCCCCGCCCAGGATCTGCTCATCGTGCGCCCGGTGGATGCCGGAGACAGCGAGATCCTGGTCCCGTTCGTGAAGGCGATCGTCCCCGAGGTCGACATCGCCGCCGGCCGTGTGGTCGTGACCCCGCCGGCGGGGCTCTTCGAGGAGCTGCCGCCCGCACCGGACGACGAGACACCCTCCGCCGACGTGCCCGCCGAGGCGGGTCAGACCGGCGAGACCGGCGAGACCGGCGCCTCCGCGTAACGCTCCAGCGCCACGGCCGCCACGCGGGGGTCGTCGCCCAGTGGCGCGCCCGTGATCGTCCCGCCCGCCTGGGCCACCAGGTCGGCGAAGTGCCCCGGCGCCAGAAGGTAGGGCGCCACCGCGACCGCCGCGCCCCCGACGCGCGCCCGTGCGACCGCCTCGGCGACGGTCGGCGTCATGGCCGACACGAACCCGACGGTGACCGGGCCGGCCCACCGCTGCGCCACGAGGGCGCGCAGGGCGGCGACGTCGTCGGCGGCGGCCGCGCGCCGTGAGCCGGCCGCGGCGACCACGAGCGGCCACGCCCTGTCGGCGCCGGCGGCGACGACACGGTCGACGAGCACGTCGGCCAACAGGGGGTGCGGTCCCAACGGTCGGGCGACCCGCAGGCCCCCGGTCGCCGCGGCGCGCCGGATGTCGACCTCGGTGTGGAACCCGGTCGACAGCAGCAGCGGCACGATGACACCGCCGCGGGCGGCCGGGTGGGCCGCGACGGCGTCGAGATCCGGACCGTGCACGTCCACGTAGGCCTCGAGCACCGGCAGGTGCGCGGCCATCGCCTGGATGCGCTCGCGCACGGCGTCGACGGCGGCACGCCCGGCAGCCGAGTGCGTCCCGTGGGCGCAGGCGATGAGGGGGCCGGTCACGAGCGGGCCTCGCTGTGCGGGCCTTCGGGTCCGTGCATGTCGAGTCGGTATCCCCTCTTGTAGACGGTCGTGACCAGCCCCGGCGCGCCGAGTGCCTGCCGCAGCCGCGCGATGGCCACCTCGACAGCGTGGGGGCTGGCCTCGCCGCGGGGCAGCAGGGCGGCCAGCTCTGCCCGGCTCACGACCGCACCGGGGCGCAGCGCGAGCCGGCGCAGCAGGTCGGCCGCCGACCGTGACAGCGGGATGAAGCGCCCGTCCAGCACGGCACCACCGGAGCGTGCGTGCAGTTGCCCGGCACAGGTGGACAGCGCCCTGTCGGCACCGCCGAGGGTCGCGACGACCAGCCGGACCAGGGCGCCGAGCCGCCCGCGCTCGGGCACCAGCGGCACGATGCCCGCCTCTCTCAGCGGCGCGGCCGTGATCGGGCCTACAGCCGCGAACAACGTGCTGCCCGCGAGTGCGCGGGCGCGGACGGCGTCGCCCACGCCGACGCGGCCCGCCGCGGTGAGCCACTCGTGGGCACCGGGCGCGGAGGTGAACAGCACGGCATCCACCTCACCCTCGGCGACCAGGCGTGCGGACTGCTCGACGAGGGGCAGGTCGGGCGGCGGCCCCCAGCGGTACACGGTGAGAGCGGTGGTGCGCGCCCCGGCCGCGGCGAACGCCTCGTCGAGTCCGTCCGCGCCCGACCCGTGGTGCTGCACGGCCACGTGGCGACCGGCGACACCGACGGCCAGCACGTAGTCGCGCACCTCGGCGGCCGTCTCGGACTCGGCCACCCAGTCGGCGACGAGACCCGCCTGCTGGATCGCTCCGCGCGCCTTGGGCCCCCGCGCGACCAGCTGGGCGCGGCCGAGCACGTCCAGCAGCTCGGCGTGCAGGCCTGCTTCGTCCGCGCATTCGATCCAGGCGCGGAAGCCGACGCCGGTGGTCGCGACCACCACGTCGGGCGGATCGGCGATGAGCCGCCGGGTGCGGGCGATGAGCTGGTCGTCGTCGACGTGCGGCACGATCGACAGCGCCGGGGCGACGATCACCCGCGCCCCGTGCCGTTCCAATGCCGACGACAGTTCGCCCGAGCGGCGGTCCACGGGGAGCAGCACGGTGCAGCCGGCCAGCGCGGTCGACAGGGGACGGGCGGCCGGCAGCGTCATACGTGCTCGAGGGTCGGTTGGTCGGCCGGCAGCAGCAGCCTGGCGCGAGCGACGTCGCCGACGACGATGACGGCGGGGTTGCGCAGGCCGTGCCGCTGGGCGTCCGCCGCTGCGGCGCCCAGCGTGGTGCGGATCGTCCGCTGCGCGGCGGTGTGGCCGTTCTCGATGAACGCGACCGGTCGCTGCGCGTCGGCTCCGCCCGCGAGCGCTGCGGCGGTGAAGCGGCCCAGGGCACTGACCCCCATGATCACGACCACGGTGGTGCCGGCTTCGCGCAGCGCCGCGTGGGTCGCCGCGGTCAGCGGGTCCTGCCCGTTCACGACGTGCAGTGCCGCGGCGGTGCCGCGGTGGGTGACGGGGATGGCCGCCGCCTGCGGGACGGCGATGACGCTGCTGATGCCGGGCACCACATCGACGGGGATGCCGGCGGCCAGGCACGCCGCGACCTCCTCGCCGCCGCGGCCGTACACGAACGGATCACCGCCCTTGAGGCGGACCACCCGGGCGCCGGAACGCGCGCGGTCGACCAGCAGCCGGCCGATCGCCTCCTGCGGCATCGTGTGGCGCCCCGGTGCCTTGCCGACATCGATGATCTCGACGTCCGCGTCGAGACCGGCCAGCAGCGCGGTCGGGCCCAGCCGGTCGTGCACGACCACGTCCGCCGCCGCGATCAGCCGCCGGCCGCGCACGGTGACCAGGTCGTCCGGTCCGGGGCCGCCGCCGACCAGATGCACCGACCCGCGGCCGGGCCGCACGCGACGCACCGGCAGCGTGCCTTCGTCCAACTGTGCGGCGATCGCGTCACGCACGCGCGCGCTGCGGCGGGGATCGGCCCCGGTGGCCGACACGACGCCGACCAGCACGTCGTCCCCGCCGGTCTGCGCGGTGAACCGGGCGCTGCCGTGGCCTGAGCCCCCGGCATCGACGCACCAGACGCGGGCCGCCTCGCACGCGCGCACCACCGCGGCATCCACCCGGCTGTCGCCGGTGGCGGTGTGGGCCAGCCAGGCGCCGTCCAGGTGCGCGGGTGCGAACCGGGCGCGCACCCAGTGCACGTCGTGCGCGGCGACCAGCGCCGCGGTCGCCTCGGCGAGCACCGGGGCCACCAGCCGCACCTTCGCCCCGTCGTCGAGCAGACGCCGCAGGCGCCGCGCCGCGACCTCGCCGCCGCCCACGAGAACGGCGAGCCGACCGGCCATCTCCAGCCCCATGATCGTCGTCATGGCCCCGACGGTACGCGCGGGCGTTTGCGACCGAATGTGCGCCGTGTTTCGGGCGTGTGACGTCCCGACCGGATCGTCCGTGCCGAAGGAGTGGTCACCGGCAGGAGGAGCTTGCTCTTTGCCTAGACTCGATCCATGCGCGTCGACATCGTCACGATCTTCCCGACCTTCTTCGACGTGCTCGATCTCTCGTTGATCGGCAAGGCGCGCGGCACCGGACTGCTCGACATCCGGGCGCACGACCTGCGGGACTGGACCCACGACCGCCACCGCACCGTCGACGACACGCCGTACGGCGGGGGAGCGGGCATGGTGATGAAGCCGGAGCCGTGGGGCGAAGCCCTCGACGAGCTGCTCACCCCGGAGGCGGTGCTCATCGTGCCGTCGCCGGCCGGTGAGGTGTTCACGCAGCAGACCGC
Organism: Microbacterium pollutisoli; assembly: GCF_053586795.1. Classification (NCBI taxonomy): domain Bacteria; kingdom Bacillati; phylum Actinomycetota; class Actinomycetes; order Micrococcales; family Microbacteriaceae; genus Microbacterium; species Microbacterium pollutisoli. The sequence continues at coordinate 574,494 of NZ_JBNYWT010000001.1, read as the reverse complement.
CCGCGAACTGGCGACCGAGTCGCACCTCGTCTTCGCCTGCGGCCGCTACGAGGGCATCGACCAGCGCGTCGTCGACCACTACGCGCGCACCCAGCGGGTGCGCCTGGTGAGCCTGGGCGACTATGTGCTCAACGGCGGCGAGGTCGCGGCGATGGCCATCGTCGAGGCGGTGTCCCGGCTCATCCCCGGGGTCGTCGGGAACCCTGCCAGCCTCGTCGAGGAATCGCACGAGTCGGGGCTGCTCGAATACCCCAGCTACACCAAGCCGGCCACCTGGCGCGGCGAGGAGGTGCCCGCGGTACTGCTCAGCGGGAACCACGGGGCCATCGCGCAGTGGCGGCACGAACGCAGCCTCGAACGCACCCGTCAGGTGCGCCCCGACCTGCTGCCCGCCGACGAGGGCTGAGCTCGGCGCACGAACACGACCCCGTCGCGCACCGCGGTCGGCCACACCCGCAGCGCGCGCGGCTCCATGCCGCCCGCGTCGAGGCACGCGCCCGTGCGCAGGTCGAACACCTGCTTGTACATGGGCGACGCGACGGTCGGCGCACCCTGACGGGTGCCCACGATGCCGCGGGAGAGGACATGCGCGCCGCTGTACGGGTCGAGGTTCTGCACGGCGTGCACCCGGCCGTCCGGGAGCAGGAACAGAGCGAGCTGCTCGCCGTCCAGCAGCGCCGCACGGCCCCGCTCCACCTCCAGAGCGGTCAGCGCGCACACCGGCATCCATTCGGCGGTCGGTGCGGGCGAGGTCTGCGGGTCGATGAGCGTCATCGGCGCACCTCCAGGGTCGTACCGGCGATGAGCACGGCGCCGGACTCGCGTTCGGCGGCCGTGGCCGGCCGCGGCTGCCCCCGCTCGATCGTGTAGCCCAGCGATGGGTCGGGGGTGGTCGGTGCGTTCACGAACGACGCGAACCGGCGCAGCTTGTCGGGGTCTTCCAGCGTGGCCTTCCACTCGTCTTCGTACGCACCGATATGCGCGGCCATGGCCTGGTCGAGGTCGGCGCAGATGCCCAGGCTGTCGTCGAAGATCACTGCGCGCAGCCCCGCCATCCCGCCCTCGAGCGCCTCGACCCAGGGCGCCGTGCGCTGCAGCCGGTCGGCGGTGAAGATGTAGTACATCAGGAACCGGTCGATCGCCGTGAGCAGCTCTGCGTCGCTGAGCCCCTCCGCCAGCAGCTCCGCATGCCGCGGGGTGAACCCGCCGTTGCCGCCGACGTAGAGGTTCCAGCCGGCCTCGGTGGCGATGACGCCGACGTCCTTGCCGCGCGCCTCAGCGCACTCCCGCGCACAGCCGGACACGCCCATCTTGATCTTGTGCGGCGACCGCAGTCCCCGGTAGCGAAGCTCGAGCCGGACCGCCATCCCCGCCGAGTCCTGCACGCCGTACCGGCACCAGGTCGACCCGACACACGACTTCACCGTGCGCAGCGACTTGCCGTAGGCGTGCCCGGACTCGAACCCGGCGTCGACCAGGCGCTTCCAGATCTCCGGGAGCTGTTCGAGCCGCGCGCCGAACATGTCGATGCGCTGGCCACCGGTGATCTTCGTGTACAGCCCGAACTCGCCGGCGACCTGGCCGATCACCACCAGCCCCTCGGGGGTGATCTCCCCGCCGGGGATGCGGGGGACCACCGAATAGCTGCCGTCCTTCTGCAGGTTCGCCATGACATGGTCGTTGGTGTCCTGCAGGGTCGCGTTCTCACCGGCGAGCACGTGGTCTCCCACCAGGGTCGACAGGATGCTGGCCAGCGCCGGCTTGCAGATGTCGCAGCCGCGACCGATGCCGAAGCGTTCGATGACGGCGCTGAAGGTGCGCAGGCCGGAGACCCGGACGGCGTCGAACAGCTGTGCGCGGGACAGCTCGAAGTGCTCGCACATCGCGGTGCTGAGCGTGGCCCCGCTCGCGGCCAGTTCGGCGCCGAGGATCCGGGTGATCATGGGCACGCAGGACCCGCACGCCGCCCCCGCCTTGGTGCACGTCTTGATGGATGCCACGTCGGCGCACCCGTCCTCGTGCACGGCCGTGCGGATGCGGCCGGCCGTCACGCTGTTGCACGAGCAGACGAGCGCGTCGTCCGGCAGCTCCCCGGTCGGTGCGGCCACGCCGTCGGAGGGGAGGAGGTACGAGACCGGGTCGGCGCCCAGCGGCCGGCCCACCAGCGGGCGCAGCGCTCCGTACGCTCCGGCGTCCCCGACGAGGATGCCGCCCAGCAACGTCGTGGCGTCGTCGGAGAGGACCAGCTTCTTGTACACGCCGCCCACCGGGTCGGCGTAGACCACGTCGAGCGCGCCGGGCGTCTCGGCGAACGCGTCGCCGAAGCTGGCGACGTCGACGCCCCCGAGCTTGAGCTTGGTGGACAGGTCGTAACCCGGGAAGGTGGCCTGGTCGCCTTGCAGGGTCGCGGCGGCCACCTCCGCCATCGCATAGCCGGGGGCCACCAGGCCCACGCATCGGCCGTCGTAGCAGGCGACCTCGCCGATGGCGAGGATGCGCGGGTCGCTGGTCACACAGGCCTCGTCGATGATGATCCCGCCGCGCGGGTGCACGTCCAGCCCCGCCGCGCGGCCCAGGTCGTCACGGGGTCGCACGCCGACGGTGAAGACGATGACGTCCGAGGCGGCGTACGACCCGTCCCGAAACTCGAGCCCCGCGACCTGACCGGTGCGGTCGGCGTCGACCCGCGTGGTGAGCGTCTCGGTGCGCACGGCCAGCCCGCGCTGTTCGATGAGCCGTTGCAGCACCGCGCCGCCGGCGACGTCCACCTGGGCCGACATCAGCCGATCCGTCGACTGGATGACGGTGCTGTGCACGTCGAGCTCCTGGAGTGCGCCCGCCGCTTCCAGCCCCAGCAGCCCGCCGCCGACGACGGTGCCCACCAGCGGACGGCCCAGCTCGCTGCGGCGACGGGCGACGAACGCGCGTAGCGCCTCGACGTCGTCCAGCGTGCGGTACACGAAGCATCCGGGGGTGTCGAAGCCGTCGAGGGTCAGCCGTGCGGCCAGCGACCCGGTCGCCAGGACGAGCCGGTCGTACCCGACGCTCAGCCCGGCCGCGGTGGTGACCCGCCGCGCGGACCGGTCGATGCGCTGCACGGCATCCCCCCGCACGAAGCGCACCCGCGGGTCGCCCAGCACCGACCGGTCGAGGGTGAGATCGTCGGGGGAGGCGCCGGCGAAGAACGAGGTCAGTCCGACCCGATCGTACGGGTCGCGGTCCTCCTCGCCGATGACGGTGATGCGCGCGGAAGGCTCACTGCGGCTGAGCAGGCTCTCCACGAAACGGTGGGCGACCATGCCGGCGCCCACCACCACCACGTGCTGCGATGCGATCTCCGTCACCGTCGTCTCCCTTCGCTGAACGTGGGTTCACGCTAGGCAGACGGTGTTTCCGCGCGGCCACCGCCACGGTTACGCACAGCGAACGTTTCCCTCACACGGCGGGGGAAGCGCGTGTGAAGATCAGTCGACGCCGAGGAAGGAGCGGTCGGTGAGGACCAGGGGGCCGTCGGCGGTGACGGCGATCGTGTGCTCGGAGTGTGCGCCCCGCGAACCGTCGACGCTGCGCAGCGTCCACCCGTCCGGATCGGTGACCAGTTCGTCGGTGGACTGCAGGAACCACGGTTCCAGGGCGAGCACAAGCCCCTCGCGCAGCGGGTAGCCGCGGCCGGCCCGGCCGTTGTTGGGCACGTGCGGATCGCCGTGCATGACGCGGCCGACGCCGTGCCCGCCGAAGTCGGTGTTGATCGAGTAGCCCTCGCCGTGCGCCACCGCGGCGATCGCCGCCGAGATGTCGCCGATGCGGCCGCCCGGCTGCGCGGCGTCGATCGCCGCGGCCAGGGCGCGCCGGGTCGTGTCGATGACCCGCAGGTCTTCGTCGCGGGGCGTGCCGACGATGAACGAGATCGCCGAGTCGGCGACCCAGCCGTCGACGGCGACGGCGAAGTCGAGGGAGACCAGGTCGCCGTCCCGCAGCGTGTAGTCGTGGGGCAGACCGTGCAGCACGGCGTCGTTGATCGATGTGCAGATGACCTTGCCGAACGGGCTCGCGCCGAACGACGGGTGATAGTCGATGTAGCACGACTCGGCGCCCGCCTTGCGGATCATCTCGTGCGCCCGCCGGTCGATGTCCAGCAGGTTGGTGCCCACCTTCGTCTCGTCCCGGAGCGTCGCCAGCACCTCGGCGACGAATCGTCCGGCCGGGCGCATCGCCTCGATCTCGGCGGGGGTGCGCAGCTCGATCATGCAGGTCCTTTCCTCAGGTTCCATTCTGCCGGACAGGCGTACGATCGAAGGCATGGGGCTGCGACGCGCGTTCTTCCGATGGCTGATACCGGCGGCGTTCGTGCTGCCCCTGTGGCTGCTGATCGGCTGGATCGCGTTCAGCGCGAGCGGATGGGCGCTGCTGTGGGTCCTGCTCATCGCGATGCCGTCGGTGCTGGTGGGGCAGCTCGTGCTCACGCTGCTGGTGCGCGCCCGCGGCACCGTGCGCGCCACCCGCGAGGTGTCGTGGTGGGATGTCGCCGGCTTCGGCGTGTGGCACCTGCTCACCATCGGTGTCGGCTTCTACGCCGAGGCGGCGTTCTGGCCGCTGCTGGTCGGCGCGATCGTCGTGTTCGTCGGCCTGATCTGGCTGTCGCTGTGGCAGCTGTTCCGGGAAGCCAAGCCCACGGCGCTGCTGCGCACCCGCTCGGGTGTGTCGTACCTGGCCCCGCCGCCGCCGGCCGCTCCCGACGCCGCGCAGCCGGACGTGTTCGTCGTCACGGAGGAAACCACGCGCCGCACCGGGTGAGGCGCGGCGTCACGGTTTGGCGCCGGGTCGCGTCCATGGCAGAATAGTTGTTTGTGCCCGAGACAGGCTCTGCCTCAGGGGAGCACGGTGCCGCACGTCGGCCGCCGCGGGCGCACAGACCCTTATCTCTCTGACCCGCAGCCGACCTGTGGCGGTTGCAGGAAGTGACGATCATGCAGATCCTCGACATCGTCGACGCAGCATCGCTGCGCAGCGACATCCCCGACTTCGCCCCCGGTGACACCGTCAAGGTGCACGTCAACATCACCGAAGGCAGCCGCTCCCGCATCCAGGTGTTCCAGGGCATCGTCCTGGGCCGTTCGGGTGACGGTGTGCGTGAGACCTTCACGGTCCGCAAGATCAGCTTCCAGGTCGGCGTCGAGCGCACCTTCCCGGTGCACAGCCCGATCATCGACCGCATCGAGGTCGTCACCCGCGGTGACGTGCGTCGCGCCAAGCTCTACTACCTGCGCGACCTGCGCGGCAAGAAGGCCAAGATCAAGGAGAAGCGCGCCAACTGACGCCCGCGCTTACTCAGCAATGCCCCGGAGCCTCGTGCTCCGGGGCATTTTCGTTCTGCCGCACCGGGGCGGGCGGCACGGGCGCATCGGGGAAGTATGCGACCCTTGAAGGCGGGCCGCGACAGGTGCGGTGGCGTGGTGGTGAAGGACGGGCATGACTTCGGAGCAGACGGCTTCGGCCGACGCCGGCGGACCGAGCGGGCAGCGGCCGGGCAGCCGGTTCTGGGCGCTGGCGCGCGACGTGCTGGTGATCGTCCTGATCGCCGTGCTGGTGTCGTTCCTGGTCAAGACGTTCCTGGTGCGCTCCTTCTTCATCCCCTCCGGGTCGATGGAGGACACCCTGCAGATCGACGATCGCATCCTCGTCGACGAGCTCACCCCGCGGTTCGGCGCGTACGAGCGCGGTGACGTGATCGTGTTCCGCGACCCGGGCGGGTGGCTGCCGGTGACGGTGACGCCGCCGCGGGCTCCGGTCGTCGAAGCGCTCGACTGGGTGCTGGCGCTGGTGGGCATCTCCGCCCCGGACAGCAAGGACCACCTGATCAAGCGCATCGTCGGGGTCCCCGGCGACCACGTCGTGTGCTGCAACGCGATGGGGCAGATCACCGTCAACGACGTGCCCATCGACGAGACCCCGTACCTGAAGCTCGCCGCCGGGCAGACCGCCCCCACCGAGGTGCCGTTCGACGTCGTCGTGCCGGACGGGGCGCTGTGGGTGCTCGGCGACAACCGCGACAACTCCCGCGACTCCCGGGCCCACACCGATCAGCCGTCGCAGGGCTTCGTGCCCATCGACAACGTGGTGGGGCGCGCCTTCCTCATCACCTGGCCGTTGAACCGGTTCGGCCTCATCGACTCGCACCACGGCGTGTTCGCGGGCGTGCCGGCCGCCTCGGGAGCGCCATGACCGTCACGGTGCCCCGGTTCACGCTCGAGCGCCGACTGCTGCGCGAGCACTCGGTGGTCATCGCCTGCGACGAGGTCGGGCGGGGGGCCCTCGCCGGCCCGGTCGCCGTCGGTGCGACCGTCGTCGACGCGCGCCTGTCCCGCTCCCGCGTGATCGCGGGGCTGCGCGACTCGAAGCTCGTCGCCGAGGCGCGCCGGCCCGAGCTGGCCGACCGGGTGCGCGAATGGGTGCCCGCCGCAGCGGTCGGCTGGGCCAGCGCGGCCGAGATCGACGAGGTCGGGATCATCCGGGCCCTGGGCCTGGCCGCGCTGCGCGCCATCGACGAGCTCACCTCCGGCATCGACCTGACCGGCGCCGTCGTCGTCCTCGACGGCAACCATGACTACATCACGCCCGCCGGCGGCGTGCTGCCGGTGCGGCCGGTCATCAAGGCCGACCGAGACTGCGCGGGCGCTGCCGCGGCATCCATCCTCGCCAAGGTCGCGCGCGACGAGCTGATGGTCGCCATGCACGACGACGCACCGGTCTACTGCTGGGACCGCAACAAGGGCTACGCGAGCGTCGCCCACCGGGCCGCGATCCGCACCCACGGGCTCAGCGGTCACCACCGCGCGTCGTGGGCGATCGACCCGGTCGCGGGGCCGGTGACGGCGGCCGTCCGCGCCCGCTGACAGGCCTAGGATGGAAGCACCATGGACGACGAAGTGTTCGAAGACTACGACCGCGAGCTCGAGCTGGCGCTGTTCAAGGAATACCGCGACGTCGTCTCGCAGTTCCAGTACGTCATCGAGACCGAGCGGCGCTTCTACCTCGCCAACGAGGTCAACGTGGTCCGTCGGGACACCGAGCACGACTTCTACTTCGAGATCTCGATGAACGACGTGTGGGTGTGGGACATCTACCGCGCCGACCGGTTCGTGAAGTCCGTGCGGGTGCTCACCTTCAAGGACGTGAACGTCGAAGAGCTGCAGCGCCGGGACTTCCAGCTGCCCGAGGAGCTGTCGCTCGACAACTGAGCCGGTCGCTCGCGGAGCCTCCTCCCCAGCGGGCCGGACGGTCCGCCTCTCCACAGATCCGTGAGATGCGTGCCAGGCTCCGTGCCCAGCCCGGGACGATGCCTACATGGCAGCCAAGGACGAGCTCGGGCGATCCGGTGAGGATCGCGCCGCCCGCCACCTGACCGACCTCGGATTCGCGGTCGTCGACCGCAACTGGCGATGCGCGCAGGGCGAGCTCGACATCGTCGCGGTACGCGGTCGGGAGCTGGTGGTCGTCGAGGTCAAGACGCGCCGCACCGAACGGTTCGGCCACCCTTTCGAAGCCGTCGACGGCCGCAAGCTGGCGCGCCTGTGGCGGCTGGCCGGGGCGTGGGCGAGCGCCCATCCGGCCCTCGCACGCGGCCGCCGGCTGCGCCTGGACCTCATCGCGCTCACCGGACCCGACCCCGCGTCGGCGCGGGTCGAGCACCTCGAGGACGTCGGCTGATGGTCGGCCGCACCTGGTCGGTCGCGCTCACCGGGCTGGCCGGCCACCCCATCGAAGTCGAGGCCGACGTGTCGAGCCAGACACCGCAGTTCGTGATCATCGGGCTGGCCGACAAAGCGATCTCCGAGGCGCACCAGCGGGTGCACAACGCGTGCCAGAACAGCGGACTGCGGCTTCCGCGCCGCCGACTCACCGTAAACCTGTCCCCGGCGAGCCTGCCCAAGCAGGGCACGGGGCTGGACGTCGCCATCGCCGTGGCGGCATTGGCGACCGAGTACCCGATGGATGCCGGTTCCCTGGGCGCCACGGTGCACCTCGGGGAACTGGGCCTCGACGGCCGGCTGCGGCCGACCGCGGGCATCCTCCCGGCGGTGATGGCGGCCGCCGCGGCCGGCTTCCCCCGCGTCGTCGTTCCGGCGGCGGCTGTGGCCGAGGCGGCGCTCGTGACCGGTATCGAGGTGCACGGGGCGGCCGGCCTGCGCGACGTCGTCCGCCTGCACGGACTCGCCGTCGACGCCGACAATGACGCCCCGGCGCCACCGGCCGACCCGGTCCCGCCCGAGGACCCGCCCGCACCCCCGGAACTGGCCGACGTCATCGGCCAGCCGGACGCCGTCGACGCGCTCATCGTCGCCGCGGCCGGGGGCCACCACCTGCTGATGAGCGGGCCGCCCGGTGCCGGAAAGACGATGCTGGCGCGGCGGCTGCCCGGCATCCTGCCGCCGCTCGACGATGCCGCCGCGCTGCAGGCCGCGTCCATCCGGTCCCTTGCCGGGCAGGGTGTGAATCGTCTGGACCGGACCGCGCCGTTCGAGGCGCCGCACCACTCGACGAGCGCCGCCGCCCTCGTCGGCGGGGGCTCCCGGGTGGTGCGGCCAGGGGCGATCGCCCGCGCCAGCGGCGGGGTCCTGTTCCTCGACGAGGCCGGTGAGTTCGGGGCGCACGCGCTCGACGCCCTGCGCCAGCCCCTGGAGTCCGGCCAGATCGAGATCCACCGTGCGGGGTTCCGGGCGACGTTCCCCGCACGCTTCCAACTGGTGCTGGCCACGAACCCCTGCCCGTGCGGCGACTACGGCGTCCCCGGCGGGTCGTGTGCCTGCCCGTCACTGGCGATCCGGCGCTACCTGTCCCGGTTGTCGGGGCCGCTCCTCGACCGCATCGACATCGAGCTGGGGCTCCGCCGCGTGGCCGTGGCCCACGCCGCGGGCGTGCCGGTGTCGACGACCACCACCGCACGGGCGCGGGACCAGGTCGCGGCCGCCCGCGACCGGGCGACCCGACGCCTGCGCGGCACGCCCTGGCGGACCAACGCCGAGGTCTCCGGCACGTGGCTGCGCTCGGGGCCGCTCGCGCCGGCGCCCGCGGTGCGCCGCCCGCTCGACGCGGCGTTGCACCGCGGCTCACTCACCCTCCGCGGCTACGACCGGGTGCTCCGCGTCGCGTGGAGCGTGTGCGACCTGGCCGGCCGCGACCGGCTGGCAGCCGGCGACATCGGCCGCGCGCTGTATCTGAAGAAGGGAACCACGACATGACGAGCATCCTGCACCCGGCGGACGCGGTCGTGGCGGCCGCGCTCGGCATACCGGTCGACGCCGTCGACGCCGGGGCGCGCGACCGCTGGGCCCGCGGCGCGTGGTCGTGTCTGATAGAGCCCGGGGACGGGGTGGCAGGAGCACTGATCGCCGCCTTCGAGGCAGAGGCGGCCCTGGCGGTCCTCGGCGACGGGCGCCCGGACGCGCCCGAGGCGGGGATCGACGCGGCCACGCTCGCCGGTGCGCGCAAGCGCTGGGGGCCTCGGCTGACCACGCTGGCCGACGGTTTCGCCCCGGCCCGGCGGTGCGGAGCCCGACTGCTCACCCCGGCCGACACCGACTGGCCGCATCGCGTGGACGCACTGGGCGTGCACGCACCGGTGTGCCTGTGGGTGCGCGGCGCCGCCGGACGGCTGCGTGCAGAAGACGGCGCCGTCGCCATCGTCGGGGCGCGCGCCGCCACCGCCTACGGCGAGCAGATGGCCGCCGAGCTCGCCGGCGGCCTGGCCGCGAGCGGGGTCACCGTCGTCTCCGGCGCCGCGTACGGCATCGACGGTGCGGCGCACCGGGCTGCGCTGCACAGCGGCGGCCCGACGATCGCGGTCCTGGCCGGCGGCATCGACCGCCCCTACCCGGCCGGGCATGTGCGGCTGCTCGACGAGATCGCACGCGACGGCGTCGTCACGGCGGAGGTGCCGTGCGGCACCGCCCCCACCAAGTGGCGCTTCCTGGCGCGCAACCGGCTGATCGCGGCGATGACGGACGCGACCGTCGTGGTCGAAGCCGGGTGGCGCAGCGGCTCCTTGAACACGGCACATCACGCAGCGGAGCTGGGCCGCCCGCTCGGCGCGGTGCCCGGGCCGGTGACCAGCGCCGGTTCGCAGGGGTGCCACCGGCTGCTCCGGGAGGCGGACGCCGTCTGCATCACCGGTGTCCACGACGTCGTCGAACTCGCCGGCTTCGGCCCCGGCAGCGGCGGCGGTCCCGCCACGACCGGCGGTCGCACCGACGATGCGACCCGGGTGTGCGATGCGTTGAGCACCCGCACGGCGCGCACCGTCGACGACGTGGCCCGACGCAGCGGCATGGCGCCGGGGGAGGTGCAGGCGGTGCTCGGCCTGCTCGACCTCGAGGGAGCCGTCGAACGGTGCGACGACCGGTGGCGTCGCCGCAGGTCGGGTTGACCACCGGCCGGTGTGCCGTCGCCCCCGGACGCCGTATGCGCACCACAGTGGAGGCGTGAACCTGTCCGACGCCGCCAACGCGTACGCCGAGCACCTGGCGCGGGTGCGCCGGCTCTCCGCGGCGACGGTGCGCGCCTACCGTGCGGACCTGCGCGACCTCATCGCCGTCACCGGCGACCGGGAGCTGACGGCCGTCGACCTCGAGACGCTGCGCGAATGGCTGTGGGTCGCCACCCGGCGCGGCGACGCCCGCTCGACGATCGCCCGTCGCGCCGCGTCGGTACGCGGGCTGTTCGCGTGGGCGCTGGATGCCGGGCACGTGACCGCCGACCCGGCCGTGCGCCTGGTCGCCCCCAAGCGGGGCCGCACACTGCCGCAGGTGGCGACCGTGCAGACGATGCGCGAGGTACTCGACGCCGCGCAGGCCGCGGCCGCGGACGGTTCGCCGGTCGCGCTGCGCGACGCGGCACTGCTCGAGCTGCTCTACGGCGCCGGCATCCGCGTCTCCGAGCTGTGCGGACTCGACGTGGACGACGTCGACCTGACCCGGCGCACCGCCCGCGTCGTCGGCAAGGGGGACAAGCAGCGTGTCGTACCGTTCGGGGTGCCGGGCGCGGAGGCGATCGAGGCGTACCTCGTGCGCGGCCGGCCGGCCCTGGCCGCCCGCGCCGATCGCGACCCGGCCGCCCTGTTCCTGGGCGTCCGCGGCGCACGACTGGGCCCCCGCGCCGCATACGACGTGGTGACCCGGGCACTGGGGCCGGCGCTGGGCGTCGAGCACGTCGGGCCGCACGCCCTGCGCCACTCCGCCGCAACCCACCTGCTCGACGGCGGCGCGGACCTGCGCACCGTGCAGGAGATGCTCGGTCACGCAAGCCTGGGCACCACCCAGATCTACACGCACGTGTCCGCCGAGAAGCTCGCCGCCGCCTACCGTCTCGCCCATCCGCGGGCGTGAGCCTCAGCAGCAGGGCAGCAGCACCGCTGTCGGCACCGACCCCAGCAGCAGCAACGGGTTGATGTAGGCGCCGTCGCGGCGCACACCGAAGTGCAGCGCGCCCGGCGCGGTGTGCCCGCCGAACCCGAGCCGGGCCACCGCGTCGCCGCGGCCGACCCGGGTACCCGCCGGCAGCGGGTCGCGTACCGGCTCGAACGTCGAGACATGGCCGTCCTCGTGATCGATGGTCAGCACCCCGCGATCGACGACGGTGCCGGAGAACGCGACGACGCCCGGCGCGGGCGCGCGGACCACGTCGTCCACGGTCGGGCGCAGGTCCACTCCGCGGTGCCCCGCCCCGTATTCGTGCGCCGGCGCCTCGTAGGGGAGGACGAGCCGATGGCCCGCGAGGGGCCAAGCCCATCGGGCCGGCGCGGGGGTGCTGTCGACGGTGCTGACCGCCGGAGCACCCGCCGCCGCGGCCACGCCGAGTCCGCCGGCCGACACGAGCCCGCACAGGAGGATGCCGATCGCCACATGGAACCGATGACGGCGCATCCGTCGAGTGTGAGCGGCGGGGTTCCGGGACGGGGCGAAGCGGCTGGATCTGTGGAGGAATCCGCACCGCACGCGGCAGGGGAGGAAGCCCTGCGGCTGATACACTGAGAGCCGCGCCCCGCTCGTCGGGGTGACTACGCGTGCCCAGAGCACGCTCGCAGGTCGAGCGTGTGGCATCCACACCCCAGGTCTGTCCGCTCCGGCGGGCAGTGGGTGTGCGCCGGGCACCAGGATCACCGCAACCGCGGTGGAGAAACCGAAACACGGCGCTGCGGCGCCAGAACAGGAGAACGGCCATGGCCGTCGTCACGATCCGCCAGCTGCTCGACAGCGGCGTCCACTTCGGGCACCAGACCCGCCGCTGGAACCCGAAAGTCAAGCGCTTCATCCTCACCGAGCGCTCCGGCATCCACATCATCGACCTGCAGCAGTCGCTCGCCTACATCGACCGCGCCTACGAATACGTCAAGGAGACGGTCGCGCACGGCGGCACCGTCCTGTTCGTCGGCACCAAGAAGCAGGCGCAGGAAGTCATCGCCGAGCAGGCGACCCGCGTGGGCCAGCCCTACGTCAACCAGCGCTGGCTCGGTGGCCTCCTCACCAACTTCGCGACCGTCAGCAAGCGTCTGGCCCGCATGAAGGAGCTCGAGGAGCTCGACTTCGACAACCCGGCCGACAGCGGGTTCACCAAGAAGGAGCTCCTGCTCAAGAAGCGCGAGCTCGACAAGCTGCACAAGTCGCTGGGCGGTATCCGCAACCTGCAGAAGACCCCCTCGGCCATCTGGGTGGTCGACGCCAAGCGCGAGCACCTCGCCGTCGACGAGGCCCGCAAGCTCGGCATCCCCGTCATCGGCATCCTCGACACGAACGCCGACCCGGACGAGTTCCAGTACCCGATCCCCGGCAACGACGACGCGATCCGCTCGGTCAGCCTGCTGACCCGCATCATCGCCGACGCCGCCGCCGAGGGCCTGATCCAGCGCCACCAGCCCGCCGACGCCGCCGAGGCGGCCGAGCCGCTGGCCGAGTGGGAGCGCGAACTGCTCGAGCAGGGTGCGCCGGAGCAGTCGTCCGCTCCGACCGAGAAGGTCGCCGAGGCGGAAGCCGCTGCGCCCGCCGAGGCCGCTGCCGACGCTGAGGCCCCCGCTGCCGAGGCTGCTGACGCCGAGGCCCCCGCGGCCGAGGCTGCCGCTGCCGAGGCTCCCGCCGCCGAGTAAGCGCCGTTCGGGGCGGGCCCCGGCCCGCCCCGCCCCCGAACATCACGACAACCTAGGAGCCACCACACATGGCAAACTTCAGCATCGCTGACATCAAGACCCTGCGCGAGCAGCTGGGCACTGGAATGGTCGACACCAAGAAGGCGCTCGAGGAGGCCGACGGCGACCTCGAGAAGGCCGTCGAGATCCTGCGCCTGAAGGGCGCGAAGGGCAACGCGAAGCGCGCCGACCGCTCCACCAGCGAGGGTCTGGTCGCCGCTGTGCGCAACGGCGACACCGTCACGATCATCGAGCTCAACACCGAGACCGACTTCGTCGCCAAGAACGAGCGCTTCGGCGCGCTGGCCGACAAGGTGCTCGCCGCCGCCGCGGCCGCCGGCGCCGACTCGGTCGAGGCCGCCCTCGCGGCCGACGCCGACGGCACCCCGGTGGCGCAGCTCATCTCGGACGAGGCCGCCATCATCGGCGAGAAGGTCGAACTGCGTCGCGTGCGCACCCTCAGCGGCGACAACTTCGAGATCTACCTCCACAAGACCAGCAAGGACCTGCCGCCGCAGATCGGCGTGGTCGTCGCCTACACCGGTGACGACGCCGAGACCGCGCGCAGCATCGCCCAGCACATCTCGTTCGCGAACCCGAGCTACCTCTCGCGCGACGAGGTGCCCGAGGCCGACGTCGAGAAGGAGCGTGAGATCGTCACCGAGATCTCCCGCAACGAGGGCAAGCCCGAGGCGGCCCTGCCCAAGATCGTCGAGGGCCGTGTCAACGCGTACTTCAAGCAGGTCGCCCTGCTCGACCAGGACTACGCGAAGGACAACAAGCTGTCGGTCGCGAAGGTGGCTGCCGACGCCGGCATCACCATCACTGATTTCGCCCGCTTCAAGGTCGGCGCGTAATCATGCCGGGGGTTCGCATCTTCGGATGCGGACCCCTTTTGCATGCCATTCGATAGTCTGCATTCGCGACGAGAGGAACCCCCTGTGCTCGATGAGGCCACCGGACGCCGCCGCGTCCTCCTGAAGCTGTCCGGCGAGGCCTTCGGGGCCGGCAGTCTCGGTGTCAACCCCGATGTGGTCAGCCAGATCGCACGCGAGATCGCCGCGGCGGCCGACACCGTCGAGATCGCCGTCGTCGTCGGCGGCGGCAACTTCTTCCGCGGCGCCGAGCTCAGCCAGCGCGGCATGGACCGCGGGCGCGCCGACTACATGGGCATGCTGGGCACCGTCATGAACGCGCTCGCCCTGCAGGACTTCCTCGAGCAGGCAGGCGCCGCCACCCGCGTCCAGTCCGCGATCTCGATGACCCAGGTCGCCGAGCCGTACATCCCGCGCCGGGCGGAGCGCCACATGGAGAAGGGCCGGGTCGTGATCTTCGGCGCCGGTGCGGGGCTCCCGTATTTCTCCACCGACACGGTGGCCGCGCAGCGTGCGCTGGAGATCGGTGCCGACGAGGTGCTGGTCGCCAAGAACGGCGTCGACGGCGTGTACACCGCCGACCCGAAGACGGATGCCGGTGCCGAGCGCATCGACACCATCACGTACCGCGACGCATTGCAGCGCGGCCTCAAGGTCGTCGACTCGACCGCGTTCAGCCTCTGCATGGACAACCGCATCGACATGCGCGTGTTCGGCATGGAGCCGGCCGGCAACGTCACCCGCGCACTGCTGGGCGAGCCGATCGGCACCCTCGTCACCGTCTGAGTCGGGGCGGTGCGCCGCACTAGACTTGACAGAACGCATCGACGAATGGAGTGACCGTGATCGCGGAGATCCTGGCAGACACGACCGCACGCATGGACCGCGCCGTGGAGGCCGCGAAGGACGACTTCGCGACCGTCCGCACCGGGCGTGCCAACCCGCAGCTGTTCCAGAAGGTGCTGGTGGACTACTACGGCACCCCCACGCCGCTGGCACAGCTGGCGTCGCTGAACAGCAGTGAGGCGCGCACCCTCGTGGTCACTCCGTACGACAAGTCGGCGCTCAAGGCCATCGAGCAGGCGATCCGTGACATGCCCAACCTGGGGGCGAACCCGACCAACGATGGCAACCTGATCCGCGTCACGATGCCCGAGCTGACGCAGGAGCGTCGCAAGGAGTACGTCAAGCTGGTCCGGTCCAAGGGCGAAGACGCCAAGGTGCACCTGCGCGGCATCCGGCGCAAGGCGAAGGACGAGCTGGACGCCCTCAAGTCCGAGGTCGGCGAGGACGAGCTCGTGCGCGCCGAGAAGGAACTGGACGCCGTGACGCGCGCCCACGTTGATGCCGTCGACGAGGCGCTCAAGCGCAAAGAAGCCGAACTCCTCGAGGTCTGACCCGATGACCGACCCCGACTCTCGCGCGCCGGATTCGGAGCCGCCGCGCTCCCGGGCCGAGGCCCGCCGCGCGTCGGAGGTCCCGTCTTTCCAGCAGCACGTGCGGGAGGCGCGGTCGGACTTCGAGATGCAGCTGGGCAAGGCCCGCGCCGACATCGAGCAGCAGATCGGGAAGGCCCGCGCCGACTTCGAGCAGGCCAACGAGCGCATCAACCAGCGCACCGGCCGCAACCTGCTGATGGCGATCCTCATCGGACTCGCGCTCGGTGCGGCCCTGCTGGGATCGCTGCTGTTCATCAAATGGCTGTTCATCCTGTTCGCGCTGCCGGTCGCCCTGCTGGGGATCTTCGAGTTCAGTCGTGCGCTGCAGGTGCACGGCCGCCGGGTCGACATCGTGCCGCAGCTGCTGCTGGGCGGCGTCATCATCCTCGCGGGCTACTTCATCGGGCACTGGACGCACTGGGTGATCACCTTCAGCGCCGTCGCGACCCTCGTGGTCTGGCGGCTCCTGGCCCAGATGACCGCCCGCGACGGCCGGCGGTACGGCGATGTGGTCACCGACGTGCTGGTGGCCGGCCTGCTGCCGCTGTACGTCGCCTTCCTCACGAGCCTGCTGCTGGTGCTGCTCCGTGAGGACCAGGGCGAGCTGTGGGTGCTGACCATGGTGGTCATCGCCGTGGCATCCGACACCGGCGCCTATGCCAGCGGTCTCGCCTTCGGCCGGCACCCGATGGCGCCGCGCATCAGCCCGAAGAAGACCTGGGAGGGCTTCGCGGGCGCGGTCGTCGCGGCGGTGGCTGGTGGCGTCATCATGGGCATGTTCGTCCTGCACGTGCCGTTCTGGGTGGGTCTGATCTTCGGCCTCGCCGTCCTGCTGTCGGCCACCATCGGCGACCTCGGCGAGTCCATGATCAAACGCGACCTGGGCATCAAGGACATGAGCTCGTGGCTGCCCGGCCACGGCGGGGTGCTCGACCGGCTCGACTCCATCCTCCCGTCGACCGTCGTCGCACTGGCGATGTACTTCCTCTTCTTCCCCCTGGTGGCCGCATGACCTCCGAGACCGCCGCCGACCGCGCGCCGTTCCCGCGCACGACGGGCCGCCGCCGCGGATACGACCCCGCCGCCGTGGACGCGTTCCTCGAGCAGGCCCGGATGTCGTTCGATTCGGCGCCCGATGCGCCCCGCAACCTCGGCGCCGGGGATGTCCGGCAGGCCGCCTTCCACCTCGTGCGCCACGGGTACGAGATCACCGCGGTGGATGCCGCGCTGAGCAGGATCGAGGACGCGTTCGCCGCGCAGGAGCGGGAGGACGCCCTGTCGCGCAGCGGCGCCCGGGCCTGGGTCGGCGCGTCGCGCAAGCGCGGGCAGGAAGTGCTCGACCGGCTCACCCGTGCGCCCAAGGAGCGCTTCGACCGCGTCGGGTGGCTCCACTACGGGTACCGCGTGGATGAGGTCGACCTGGTGTCCGACAAGATCGCGCACTATCTGGAGACGGGGGAGGGCGTCACCGTCGACCAGGTGCGCTCGGTCGCTTTCCGCATGCAGCGCGGCGGCTATCGCGAGGCGCAGGTCGACGCGGTGCTGGACGCCGTGGTGGAGGTCATGCTCGCCGTCGGGTGAGTGACGCGCGCGGGCCCACGGGATAGACTCGGGGGCACTGTGACTTCCGGCAACGAGTTGAGCCCCACGACGCGGCGCGCGGTCGCGGTGAGTGCTGCGGCACCCCGATCCGCCCCGCCGGTGCGGTTCTCGCGCCGGCGCCGGGTGCTCAGCGTGTTCTCGGTGCTCGCCGTCCTCGGGTTCACCGTCGCGTATCTCGGCCCGCTGGGCACCACCGTCGCCCCGGCCGAGGCCGCTCAGGTCGACCCGATGTCGCTGTACGCCAACACGGTCGCCGACGCGCGCCAGTACGTGGCCGCCGCCGACGCCGCGGGCGCCGACCTCGGCCGTGACGACATCGTCTACACGGTGTACGTGAAGCCCAAGCCGAAGCCGACGCCCACCCCGCGCGCGGGCAGCGTGGCCTCCACCGGCTGGGCCCCGCCGTTCGTGACGCCGAACCCCGGCAGCGCCCAGGCCATCGCCTACGACATGGTGACCGCGCGCGGGTGGGGCGACGACGAATTCGCCTGCCTGGTCGCGCTGTGGAAGAAGGAATCCGGCTGGCGGGTGAACGCCTACAACAAGTCCAGCGGCGCCTACGGCATCCCACAGGCGCTGCCCGGGCGCAAGATGGCGTCGGCCGGCGCGGACTGGGAGACCAACCCCGCGACGCAGATCTCCTGGGGTCTGGGCTACATCAAGGCCCGCTACGGCACGCCCTGCGGCGCCTGGGCGAAGTCGCAGCGGTCCGGCTGGTACTGAGCGGATGCCGCGGTCACACCGTCGTCGGCCGCAGCGTCGCGACGACTCGTTCGAACGCCTGCTGAGCGGGTGGAAGCGCACCGAGACACGCCGCGGCGTGGACTGGACGGTGCAGCCGGTGTCGGCGACGCAGGCGCAGAAGTCGTACACCTGCCCCGGCTGCACACGGGAGGTGTCTCCGGGCGTGGCCCATGTCGTGGTGTGGCGCGCCGACGGCATCCTGGGCGACGCCGCCGACCTCGCCGCCCGGCGCCACTGGCACACCGCCTGCTGGAGGATCGGCTGACATGGAGATCCGGGGGCCGGTGTTGCTGCCCGCGCGGCGCGAGGACATCGAACTGTACACCCTCGACGATCTGACGCTGGTCGGGGAGCTCGCGCTGCCGGAGAACACACCGGTCGCGACCCTGGTCACCCTGCACCCGCTGCCGACGGCGAGCGGCTGCATGGACTCGCACATCCTGCGCAAGGCCGCCGCACGACTGCCCGCCCTGGCCGACCTTGCCGTGCTGCGCTTCAACACCCGCGGAACCACATCACCGCGGGGGACCAGTGAGGGGTCCTTCGACGGGGGCGGTGAGGAGGCCTTCGACCTGGCCGCCGCGATGGACTTCGTCCGTGCCCGCCGTCTGCCCCGGCCGTGGCTGGTGGGCTGGTCGTTCGGCACCGAACTGGCCCTCAAGTACGGACGCGACCACGGCATCGAGGGCGTGATCCTGCTGTCGCCGCCGCTGCACCGCGCGACGGCTGCCGACGTGGCCGCCTGGGCGGGCGACCCGCGACGCATGGTCGTGGTCGTCCCGGAGCTCGACGACTATCTGCCGCCCGCGCAGGCACGCGAACGCTTCGCCGTGCTGCCCGAGGCGACGCTGATCGCCGTCGAGGGCGCCCGCCACCTGTGGGTCGGGGAGAGCCAGACCCGCCGCGTGCTCACGGAGATCGTCGCCGCCGTGAACCCCGACGCGCTGCCCCTGCCGACGCACTGGCCGCCGGAGCGGCCCTGAGCTGCACCGGGCCTCACAGCTCGTTCTGGCGCGGGATGATGACCTGGCGGTAGATGATGAGGATGCTCGCCGCCACCGGGATCGCGATCAGCGCGCCCAGCAGACCCAGCAGCGCGCCGCCGGACAGGGCCGCGATGACCACGACGGCGCCGGGCACCGAGACGGCGCGGTTCATGATGCGCGGCGAGAGCAGATACGCCTCCACCTGCATGTACACGAGGTACCAGACCAGGGCGACGAGCGCTGTCAGCGGGGAGCTGAGGCCCGGGATGAGACAGACCAGCACGATGATGGTCGACCCGGTCAGGGTGCCCACCAGCGGGATCAGCGAGAAGAAGAACGCGATGACGGCGAGCACGGCGGGGAACGGTGCGCCGATGATGCTCAGGAAGATGGCGCTGAGCACGCCGTTGATGAGTCCCAGAGTCACCTGCCCCATGACGTAGTAGCCGACCGACGCGGTGATCTGCTCGGACAGGTCGATGAACCGCGCGCGCCGAGACGCGGGCACAAGCTGGTACATCGCCGCCTTCAACGACGGGGTGGACGCGGTGAAGTAGATCGTCAGGATCAGGACGATCAGCGCGCCGGTCATCCCCGCCAGGACCGCCCCGCCGATGCCGATGAGCGTGGCACCGATGTCCCCGCCGATCTCGGCCATGTCGAGGGTCTCGTACCAGTCGGAGACATACTGGAACACCTGGTCGACGTTCAGCAGCGGGAAGGTGTCGCTCAGCCAGTCGCGCACCGCCTGCACCGGGTCCCACGTGCCGTCGACGGCGTCCTCGACCAGGTCCTGCACCTGTTTGACCAGCTGGCTGATCTGGGCGACGATGATCGGCACCACCATGAGGATGATCCCCGCGAACGCGGCGAGCACGCCGACGAAGGTGATCACCAGCGCCCCCCAGCGGGGGAGTCCCCGGCGTTCGAGCCACGACACCAGCGGGTCCAGACCCAGCGAGAGGAACAGCGCCGTGCCGACGTACAGGAGCACGGTGGACAGCGTCGTGATGCCGGTGATGATCATGATGCCCACACCCACACCCAGGGTGGCGATCAGTGCGGTGCGGAACGGATGCTGGATTTTCACGCGGCGGCTCTCTTTCGTGGTGTCGTCAGGATAGTCGGCACCGGCGCACACACACGTGATCCGGGCCGCTCCCGGGCGACATTCAGGTCGTTTTCGCTAGTCTGGGATGTCGATTGTCGTACCCGACGGCGTGATGCCGAGCTCGCGAGCCAGAGCGGGGTGCAGGAAGGTGTCGTTTCGTGCGTTTCGTGTGGGCTGTGGTCGCCTTCGTGCTGGCCACGGTCATGATCGGTGCCGGGATCGCCCAGCGCACCGTCTTCCAGGCGCCGAAGACGCAGAGCCAGTCCATCGACATCGCGCAGGACGTGCCGTTCATCCTCATCGACGGGGCTGTGTTCAACAGCCACGACGGCGCGCAGACGCTGCGTGCGCAGGGCGAGGGCGCCATCTTCGGCGCGTACGGACGCACCGCCGACATGAAGGCGTGGCTGGCGCGCAGTGACTACGTCGCGGTGACCGTGTCCGACGGCGAGATCGTCACGACGACCGTGGCGGCGGGGGAGGGTGCCGACGGTGAGGTCCCCACACCCGCCGAGACCACCGCACCCGACGCGGAGACCGCCGGGCCGGCCGAAGAGGCCGCGGAGCCCGGGCTGAGCCCGGTGGACTCCGACCTGTGGCTGGACCAGTTCCAGCAGGAGGACGTGCTGATCACGTCCCTGCAGCTGCCGGATGAGGTGAGCATGCTCATCGCCGCCGACGGCACCGCTCCGGCCCCCCACAAGCTGTCCCTGACCTGGCCGACGGGCGCCACCACCCCGTGGGCCGGTCCGCTCATCGTCGGCGGAGGTCTCCTGCTGGCGCTGGGCATCGTGCTGTACCTGCTCGGGCTGCGGCATGTGCGACGCTCGCGCGGTCCCCGGCGCAAGGGCCTGCCGATGCCGCCCACCGAGCCGATCGACCTGTCCGTGGATGCCGCGGACAAGGGCGTCATCTCCGCCGCTCCGAGCCGCCGCCAGATCTCGTCGGGCAAGCGCGCGTTCGCCGTCCTCCCGATCGCGGCCGTCAGCGCCGTCGTCCTGGCCGGCTGCAGCGCCGACGCGTGGCCGCAGCTGGGCTCGACACCGTCGCCGACACCGACCGAGACGATCGTCGTCCCCGAGGGGCAGGGTCAGCCGGCCGTGACCGAAACGCAGGCCGAGCGCATCCTCGCGCGCATCTCGGAGCGGGTCGCTGAGGCCGACGAAGCCCTCGACGCCGACCTGGCCGCCACCCGCCTGGTCGGGTCCGCGCTGGATGTGCGCAAGACCAACTACACCCTGCGCGAAGAGATCGACGACTATGCGCCGCTGGATCCGGTGCCCTCCGGCCCGATCACCAACCTCCTGCCGCAGGCGTACGACGGCTGGCCCCGCACCTTCATGGCGGTCGTCGAGCAGGACGACGGGGCGGCGACGGTCATGATGGCCAGCCAGGCCGACGCCTGGTCGGACTACAAGCTCGTCTACACCGCCGACCTGACCGCCGGAGCGACCATGAACCTCGCACCGCCCTACGTGGGGGCGATCGCGGTGGAGCCCAGCTCGCCGTTCCTGGTGCTGCCGCCCGACGAGCTCGCGGCCGCCTACGCGGACGTGCTCGACAAGGGTGAGGACAGCGAGTTCGCCCCATACTTCGACCTGGAGACCGACGCGTTCCGCGCCCAGGTCACCTCGAACCGTGCCGAGCGGTTGAAGACCTTCAACGAGACCGGCAGCAAGACCGGTTCGCTGACCTTCTCCGCCACCGCCGGGGGTCAGGAGCCGCTGTCTCTGGCGACCCTGGACAGCGGGGCTATCGTCGCGGTGACCGTGAACGACAGCGACACCGTGCGGGCCACCGACGACGACGCCGTCATCAAGCTCGACGACAGCCCGAGCGTGAAGGCGCTGACCGGCGCCACCCAGTCGGCCGTCGGGTTCACGACCGTGTTCGCCGACCAGCTGTTCTTCTTCGTCCCGGCCCAGAGCTCGAGCGAGCGCATCCAAGTGCTGGGCTACTCGTCCAGCATCCTGTCAGCGAAGGTGGAGAAAGAGTGAGCGATCCCACAGCCGGTGCCGTGCTCCGCGGTGCCGTCGACCTGTCCAGCCTGCGTTCCCGCCCGACCGCCCCGGCCGCGCCGGCCGACGGCGCCCCGGGCGGCTCCGCCCCCCAGCTGATCTTCGACGTCACCGACCAGTCGTTCGGTCCGGTGCTCGAACTGTCCAAGACCGTCCCGGTCGTCGTCGACCTGTGGGCCGAATGGTGCGGGCCGTGCAAGCAGCTGAGCCCCGTGCTCGAGAAGGTCATCACCGAGCTGGCCGGCCGTCTGGTCCTGGCCAAGGTCGACGTGGACGCGAACCCGCAACTGGCGCAGGGCTTCCAGGCCCAGTCGATCCCCATGGTCGTCGCCCTCGTCGCCGGCCAGCCGGTGCCGCTGTTCACCGGTGCGGTGCCCGAGCAGCAGGTGCGCGACGTGTTCGCACAGCTGCTGCAGCTGGCGGCCCAGCACGGCGTGACCGGCACGATCCCGGTCGGCGACCAGCCCGCCGGTGTTGAGGCCGCCGCCGAGCCCGCGCTGCCGCCGTTGCACCAGGAGGCCTTCGACGCGATCGAGTCGGGCGACTACGCCGCCGCCGAGAGCGCCTACGAGCGCGCGCTGGCCGAGGACCCGAAGGACGCCGACGCCCGCGCCGGTCTCGGCCAGGTGCGCCTGCTGCGCCGCGTGCAGGGCGTCGACCTGCAGGAGGCGCGCGCCGCCGCCGCCGCGGCACCGACCGATGTCGACGCGCAGTTCACCGTCGCCGACCTCGACGTCGCCGGCGGCCACGTGGACGACGCGTTCGCGCGCCTGCTCGACCTGTTCGCCGCGCTGCCCGCCGACGAGCGGGCGCCGGTGCAGGCCCGTCTCGTCGAGCTGTTCGGGCTCGTCGGCGACACCGACCCGCGGGTCATCCGCGCGCGCGGCCGACTGTCCTCCCTGCTGTTCTGAGCCGGATCAGCGGCGCGCGCTGAGCCACAGCGCCCCCAGCGGCGGCAGGACCAGCCGGGCGCGGCCGGTGGCGTCGGCGTGCACGGCGCCGAAGTTGCCCACGCCCGACCCGCCGTACTCGGTCGCGTCGGAGTTGAGCACCTCCGTCCACTCGCCGGCACCGGGCAGCTCGAGCTCGTAGTCGTAGACCGGGACGCCGGAGAAGTTGCACACCACCGCCACGGTGCCGGCGTCGTGGTCCCGCCGGGCGAACGCGGACACGTTGGGGTTCCAAGTCGGCGCGCCCAGCCGGGTGAAGGCCGCCGCGTCGCTGTCACGCGTCCACAGCGGCGGGAGGTCCCGGTACGTCCGGTTGAGGGCGCTCACGAAGTGGTGCAGCTGCCGGTGCGGCGGCTGATCCAGCATCCACCAGTCCAGCCCGCGGGCTTCGGACCATTCCGACATCTGCCCGAACTCCTGGCCCATGAACAGCAGCTGCTTGCCGGGGTGACCCCACATGTAGGCCAGGAACAGCCGCATGTTCGCCAGCTTCTGCCAGTGGTCGCCCGGCATCCGCGTGAACAGCGTCCCCTTGCCGTGGACGACCTCGTCGTGGCTGATGGGCAGCACGAAGTGCTCGCTGAACGCGTAGACGAACGAGAACGACAGCTCGCCCTCGTGGTGCGCGCGGTACATCGGGTCGCGTTTGATGAACTCGAGCGAGTCGTTCATCCAGCCCATGTTCCACTTGAACCCGAAGCCGAGCCCCCCGGCGCTGGTGGGCGTGGTCACCCCCGGGTAGCTCGTGGACTCCTCGGCGATCATCGCGATCCCGGGGAAGCGCTTGTACGCGGTGGCGTTGACCTCCTGCAGGAAGCCGATCGCCTCGAGGTTCTCACGCCCGCCGTGGATGTTGGGCTCCCACTCGCCGTCCTGGCGCGAATAGTCGAGATAGAGCATGGATGCCACGGCATCCACCCGCAGTCCGTCGACGTGGAACTGGTCGAACCAGTACAGCGCGTTGGCGACCAGGAAGTTGCGCACCTCGCGCCGCCCGTAGTCGAAGATGAGCGTGCCCCAGTCCTTGTGCTCGCCGCGGCGCGGGTCGCCGTGCTCGTACAGCGGGCGCCCGTCGAAGCGGGCCAGCGCGAACGCATCCTTGGGGAAGTGCCCGGGCACCCAGTCCATGATCACCCCGAAGCCGGCCTGGTGCAGGCGGTCGATGAGGTAACGCAGGTCGTCGGGGGTGCCGAAGCGGCTGGTGGGGGCGTAGTACCCGGTGACCTGATACCCCCACGAGCCGCCGAAGGGGTGCTCGGCCAGCGGCAGGAACTCCACGTGGGTGAAGGCCTGCTCCTGCAGGTACGCGATCAGGAAGTCGGCCACCTCGCGGTAGCCCAGGCCCGGGCGCCACGATCCGAGGTGGAGTTCGTACGTGGACATGGGGCGGGCCAGCGGGTCCTGCGCGGCTCGGGCCATCATCCAGGCGTCGTCGGACCAGGTGTAGGCGCTGTCGGTGACGACCGACGCCGTCGCGGGCGGCACCTCGGCCTGCCGCGCCATCGGGTCGGCCTTCATGACCCAGTCGCCGTCGGGGGTGAGCAGCTCGAACTTGTAGGTGCTGCCGGTGCCCAGTCCGGGGACGAACAGCTCCCACACGCCCGTGCCGCCCAGCGAGCGCATCGCGTGGCCGCGCCCGTCCCACCCGTTGAAGTCGCCGACCACCCGCGCGGCCTGCGCATGGGGTGCCCAGACGGTGAAGGACACGCCGGTCACGCCGGGGTAGGACCGCACGCGCGCCCCCAGCACCTCCCAGAGCTGCTCGTGGCGGCCCTCGCCGATCAGATGCAGGTCGAGTTCGCCCACGGTCGGCAGGTGACGGTACGGGTCGTCGGCACGGTGCTCCGAACCGTCCTCGTACGCGGTGACCAGTTCGTACGAGCGGGGCTGCACGGCGGTGTGCCCGGCCCAGATGCCCGCACGCACGTGCGACAGTGCGACGCGCGAACCGTCGTGCGTGACGGCGGTCACCCGCGCGGCCAGCGGCCGCCGGGCGCGGATGACCCAGCCGTCGCCGTCGGGGTGGACGCCGAGCACATCGTGGGGGGAGTGGTGGGCGCCCTCGGCGAGGCGGTCGAGCACGGCGTCGGACAGCCCGGTCATCGCGACCCCTTCACATGGAGGATGTGCACCGGTTCGACGAAGGCGTCCAACCGCACGAAGTTGTCCTGGTTCCAGGTCCAGGTCGCCCCCGTGATGAGGTCCTCGACCTCGTAGTCCTGTCCGCGGGGGATTCCGAACACCGAGGAGTCGATGTGGGCCATGGTCTGCCGCATCGAATGCGGGTCGACGTTGACCACCACGATGATGGTGTCGGCGACGCCGGTGGCCGACAGGGCGGCGGGCAGGTGCTTGACGAACACCAGGATGGCGTCGTCGTCGCTCCAGTGGATGCTCAATCCCCGCAGCTGCCGCAGGGCGGGATGGGCGCGGCGGATCTCGTTGAGCCGGCGTAGGTACGGCGCCAGCGAGTCGCCGGCCGCCTCGGCGGCCGCCCAGTCCCGCAGCTTGTACTCGTACTTCTCGTTGTCGATGTTCTCCTCAGAGCCGGGACGCGCGACGTTCTCGAACAGCTCGTAGCCGGCGTACACGCCGTAGTTCGCGCCGGCGGTGGCCGCGAGGGCGGCACGGATCTTGTAGGCGGGGCGCCCACCGTACTGCAGATACTCGGTGAGGATGTCAGGGGTGTTGACGAACAGGTTCGGACGCATGAAGTCCGCCGTCTGGTCGGAGATCCAGCCGAGGAACTCCTCCAGCTCGGCCTTCGTGTTGCGCCACGTGAAGTACGAGTAGCTCTGCTGGAACCCGGCCATCGCCAGCGCCTGCAGGGGCGTGGGCCGGGTGAACGCCTCGGCGAGGAAGACGACGTCGGGATCCTCCGCGTTCACGGTGCGGATCAGCCACTCCCAGAACCACAGCGGCTTGGTGTGCGGGTTGTCGACGCGGAAGATCTTCACGCCCTGTGCGACCCAGTGGCGCACGATGCGCAGCACCTCGGCGCAGATCCCCTCGGGGTCGTTGTCGAAGTTGATCGGGTAGATGTCCTGATACTTCTTGGGCGGGTTCTCGGCGTAGGCGATCGAGCCGTCGGGCAGCGTCGTGAACCACTCCGGGTGGCTGGTCACCCAGGGGTGATCCGGCGACGCCTGCAAGGCGAGGTCCAGCGCCACCTCCATGCCGAGGTCCCGGGCGGCCTTCACGAACGCACGGAAGTCGGCCGGCGTGCCGAGGTCGGGATGGATGGCGTCGTGGCCACCGGCATCCGATCCGATCGCCCACGGCGACCCCGGATCCCCCGGTCCCGCGGTGAGGGTGTTGTTCGGGCCCTTCCGGTGACGGTGCCCGATCGGATGGATGGGCGGCAGGTAGACCACGTCGAAGCCCATCTCCGCGACCGCCGGCAAGCGCCGGGAGGCGGTGCGGAACGTGCCGCTGGCGATGGTGCCGTCACGGCGGCGGCGGGCGCCCTCCGAGCGCGGGAAGAACTCGTACCAGGCGCCCACGCCGGCCCGCTCGCGCTCGACGAGCAGCTCGCGCGGGGCGTCGAGCGTCATCAGCGACTGCAGGGGACGCTCCGCGAAGAACGCGGCGAGGGTGGGGTCGCGCACCAGCACGAGCGCGGACTCGTCGCTGACCGACGGGTCGCGCAGTGCGGCGGCCGCCCCGGCCAGGGCGCGTCGCTCGGCGGCGGGACGCTTCTTGTCCGCGCCGGCGCGGTCGAACAGTACGGCGCCGATCTCCCGCATGAGCGCGGTGTCGACGTCGGCGGCGATCTTCACCTCGGCGGCGTGCTGCCACGTCGCGAACTCGTCGCCGAACGCCTCGAAACGGAAGCTCCATCGTCCCTGTTCCAGCGGGCTGACCACCGTCCGCCACCGGTCGAAGCCGTCGCCGAGGGCGGTGAGCCGGTGCAGGGTCTCCACACCGGAGGGGGAGGTGAGCCGCAGGTGCACCCCGATGAGGTCGTGGCCTTCGCGGAAGGCGCGCACCTCGAACGGCACCGCCTCCCCGGTGAACGCCTTCGGGGTGAATCCGGCGGTCGGCGTCGCGGGGCGGTGGCCGGTCATCGGGATCCGCCCCGACACTTCGGCGGGTGTGCGCACGGCGGCGGGGGCGGGACGCAGCGGGATCTGCGAACCGCTGCGGACGGACTCGGCGGGGGCGGTGCGTGTCGTGGTGGCCACGCCTCGAACCTACCGTCGTTGCCGCGCGCCGACTACGTCGTCGGCGGCTCGGCCCGGAAAAGCCGCAGCCCGGTCCCGGGCATCGGCACCACCGATCCCGGCGCGAGGGGAGGTCCCTCGGGCCCGGGTGCCTCGTCGAAACTCGACCAGAGGGGGACGAACCTCGCGATGCCTTCCACCTGCGGCAGGGCGACGTCCATCGGTCGCTCGTTGCCGTGGACGACCAGCAGGATGCGGTTGGCCGGTTCGCCGTTCGGCGTGGAGCGGGCGTCGTACTGGAGGGTGCGGTGCGACGGGTCGGTCCACCGCTCGATCGACATCGTCTCGCCGTGCTCGTCGTACCAGTCGATCACCGACGCCTCGGGGACCTCTACGACGGCGTGGTCGAAACGGCGCGGGCGCAGCGCCGGGTTCTCGCGGCGCAGGCGGATGAGGTGCCGCACGTGCGCGGCGAGGTCACGCTGCCAGTCGTCGTGCTCCCAGTCCAGCCAGGTGAGGGCGGAGTCGTGACAGTACGTGTTGTTGTTGCCCTGCTGGGTCCGGCCGAACTCGTCACCGGCGGTGATCATGGGCACGCCGGCCGACAGCAGGAGCGTGCCGATGAGGTTGCGCATGGCCTTGCGCCGGACGGCCCGCACCTCCGGGTCGTCGGTGTCGCCTTCGGGGCCGTGGTTGAAGGAGCGGTTCGTGTCGGTGCCGTCCCGGCCGTGCTCGCCGTTGGCGTCGTTGTGCTTGACGTCGTACGACACGAGGTCGTGCAGGGTGAACCCGTCGTGCGCGGTGACGAAGTTCACGCCGGCCAGCGGTCCCCGCTCGCGGCTGAACGTGTTCGCCGAGCCGGCGAGGCGGGTCGCGAGCCCCCCGACCCCGACCGGCGACACCTCCGCGCGGCGCGCGTAGTCGACGTCGCTGAGCCAGAAGTTGCGCACCCGGTCGCGGTACCGGTCGTTCCACTCCATCCAGCCGGGCGGAAAGGCGCCGGTCTGCCAGCCGCCCAGCCCCAGATCCCACGGCTCGGCGATCTTCTTGACGCCCGCCAGGGCCGGGTCGGCGACGATCGCCTGCAGCAGCGGATGGTCCACGGTGAACGCGTGCTCCCGATCCCGGCCCAGGGTCACGGCCAGGTCGAACCGGAATCCGTCGACCTGCACCTCGCCGGCCCAGTACCGAAGCGAGTCGAGGACCATGCGGGCGACCGCCGGGGTGGCCGTGTTGAGCGCGTTGCCGCAGCCGGTCTCGTCGATGTACGCGCCGGCGTGGTCCTGCCGGTAGTACGAGCGGTTGTCGATGCCGCGGAAGCTCGAGCGGGGCCCGCCGATCTCCAGTTCGGCGGTGTGGTTGTAGACCACGTCGAGGATCACCTCGAGACCGGCCTCATGCAGCGACTTCACCATCTGCTTGACTTCGTTGAGCACCGCCGTGGGGCCGGCGATGCGGCTGGCGGCGGTCGCATAGAGCGAATGCGGCGCGAAGAACCCGACGCTGTTGTATCCCCAGTAGTTGGTCATCCCCAGCGCCCGCAGCCGGGGTTCGGTCGTGGATGCATGGATGGGCAACAGCTCCACGGCCGTCACACCGAGGGTGAGCAGGTGCTCGATCATGGCCGGGTGGCCGAGCCCCGCGTACGTCCCGTGCAGCGCCGGCGGCACGCCCGGATGACGCTTGGTGAGCCCCTTCAGATGCGCTTCGTAGATGACGGTGCGGTCCAGCGGTGTCTCCGGCTTGGCCACGCCGCCCCAGTCGAAGGTCGAGTCGACCACCGAGGCCCGCCAGTTCTCCGTTTCCGCCCCCACCAGCCCCCGCGCATACGGGTCCAGCAGCAGGGTCTCGGGGTTGAACATGTTGCCCGGCCCGTGCGGTCCGGCCACCCGCACCGCGTAGTGCCGCCCGGGGCGCAGCTCGGGGTGGAACCCCTCCCACACGCCGTCGCCCACCGGGGTCAGGTCGACGGTGTCGACGATCCAGTCGATGTCGGTCGTGTCGAACAGCACGAGCTCCACCGCATCGGCGTGGTGCGACCAGATGCGCAGCGTGCCGCCGCCGTCGTGCCCGGTGACGCCGAGCCGGTCCCACGCTGCGGAGTCCAGGCCGGTCGCGGTGGTCAGGGCGGGGTTGGGGGGCATGCGCTCTACAGTAGTAACCGCATCGGTGGATGCCGGGAGGAGCGGCGATGGGGGTCTATCTCGACCACGCGGCGACCACCCCGCTGCGGCCGGAGGCGAAGGCGGCGTGGCTGGCCGCCACCGAGCAGGTGGGCAATACGTCCTCGGTGCACGGCGCCGGGCAGGACGCGCGCCGCGCGTTGGAGGATGCCCGCGACCGCATCGCCGACGCGCTGGGCTGCGACCCGATCGAGGTGGTGCTGACCTCCGGGGGCACCGAGTCGATCAACCTCGCGGTCAAGGGCCTGTGGTGGGCGCGACGTGCCGACACCGATGCGATCGTGCTGCCCGACGGCGAGCACCACGCGACGCTGGAGGCGGTGGGCTGGCTGGCCGCGCAGGGCCCCGCGCCGGTGCGGCCGGTGCCGGTGGACCACCAGGGCGCGATCTCGACCGCCGACTTCGCCGCCGCAGTCGACGAGGCGGCGCTGGCAACCGCGCTGGTGGCCAACAACGAGGTGGGCACGATCAACGACATCGACGCGCTGTGCGCGGCCGCCGCGGCGGCCGGCACGCCGCTGCACCTGGACGCGGTCGGGGCGGTCGGGCACCTCGACCTGTCGTTCTCCCGCCTCCGCGGTGCCGCGCAGGGCCCGGCGGGCCTGGTGGCCCTGAGCCTGTCCGGACACAAGCTCGGTGCCCCGGTGGGCACCGGAGCGCTCGTCGTGTCCCGGCATGCGCGGCTGACGCCCCTCATCCACGGCGGAGGGCAGCAGCGCGGCCTGCGTGCCGGCACCCAGGACCTGCCCGGGGCGGCAGCACTGGCCGCCGCCCTGTCCGCCGCGGTGTCCGAACGCGCCGCCGAATCGGCACGGCTGACCGCCCTGCGCGACCGGCTGATCCGCGGCATCCACCAGCGTGTCCCCGAAGCACGACTGCTCGGTGATCCGCAGCGGCGCCTGCCCGGCAACGTGCACATCCTGCTGCCGGGCGCGGTGGGGGAGTCGCTGCTGTTCCTGCTCGACCAGCAGGGCATCGCCACCTCGACGGGATCGGCGTGCCAGGCCGGCGTCGCCGAGCCCTCGCACGTGGTGCGCGCCCTCGGGTTCGACCAGGCGCAGGCCCGCTCGGTGCTGCGCCTCACCCTCGGACGCACCTCCACCGCCGCCGATGTGGATGCCGTGATCGCCGCGCTGCCCGACGCCTACGCACGGGCGGTCGCGCGTCCCGGTCGCTGAGTCCAGGCCCGACCCAGGAGACGGCCCGTAGAATCGACCCATGCGGATTCTGGCGGCCATGAGTGGAGGCGTCGACTCCGCCGTCGCGGCCGCCCGGGCCGTCGACGCGGGGCACGACGTCGTCGGCGTGCACCTCGCGCTGTCCCGTGCCGGCGGGCCCCTCCGCACCGGAAGCCGGGGCTGCTGCACGATCGAGGACGCCATGGACGCGCGCCGCGCCGCCGACCGGCTGGGCATCCCGTTCTACGTGTGGGACTTCTCGGAGCGGTTCCGCGACGACGTCATCGAGGACTTCGTGGCCGAGTACCGGGCCGGGCGCACCCCGAACCCCTGCATGCGCTGCAACGAGAAGATCAAGTTCGCCGCGCTGCTGGACCGTGCCATCGAGCTCGGCTTCGACGCGGTCTGCACCGGCCACTACGCCCTGCTCGTCGACGGCCCCGACGGCCGCGAACTGCACCGGGCGTCGGACGCGGCCAAGGACCAGTCGTACGTGCTGGGGGTGCTCACCGCCGACCAGCTCGCGCACACGTACTTCCCGCTGGGTGACACGCCGTCCAAAGCCGTGGTGCGCGCCGAAGCGGCCGAACGCGGGCTTACGGTGGCGCAGAAGCCCGACAGTCACGACATCTGCTTCATCCCCGACGGCGACACCCGCGGCTGGCTGGCCGAGAAGGTGGGCAGCCGGTCCGGTGAGATCGTCGACCGCACCGGCGCGGTCGTCGGCAGCCACGAGGGCGCCCACGCCTACACCGTCGGTCAGCGACGCGGCCTGCAGCTGGGCGTGCCCGCCCCCGACGGCAAGCCGCGCTTCGTGCTCGAGGTGCGCCCGGTGTCGAACACCGTCGTCGTGGGCCCCAAGGAGGCGCTGGCCACCGCCGAGATCTCCGGGGCGCGGCACAGCTGGGCCGGCCGGCCGCCGGTGTCGTCCGCCTTCGCCTGCGACGTGCAGATCCGCGCCCACGCCGAGCCGGTGCCCGCGCGCGCCGAGATCGCAGACGGCACGGTGACCGTCGTGCCCGACACGCCGTTCGACGGGGTCGCGCCCGGGCAGACGGCGGTGCTGTACGACGGCACCCGCGTGCTCGGACAGTTCACCATCGACCGCACCGTGTCGGCGGTGCCGGTCGGCGCCTGACGCCACCCCCGCGCCCGGTGCCGATGTCCGGGGTGGCTCGTAGACTGGCGAGGTGCCGGACAACGAGATCTCGCTCCCCGACGCCCGCGCTGAAGCCGAAGACCTGACCGGTCGTCTCCTCCAGGCGAAAGAGGCGTACTACGGCCGCGACACCTCGCTGGTCGACGACGCGACCTATGACGGCTGGATGCGGCGCCTGGCCGAGCTCGAGCGGCTCCATCCCGAGCTGCAGAGCCAGGACTCGCCCACGCAGATGGTCGGGGCGGCCGAATCGACCGGCCTGGCCACCATCGAGCATGCCGAACGCATGCTGAGCCTCGACAACGTGTTCTCCGTCGACGAGCTGCGCGACTGGGCGGCCAAGACCCGGCTCGCGGCCGGCCGCGACGTCGCCTGGCTGACGGAGCTGAAGATCGACGGCCTGGCCATCAGCCTCCGCTACGAGAACGGCGTGCTCACCTCGGCCGCCACCCGCGGCGACGGCCGCGTCGGTGAGATCGTCACCGAGAACGCGCTGCGCGTGGCCGGCATCCCGTCCCGTCTGTCGGGCACCGGGCACCCCCCGCTGGTCGAGGTGCGCGGCGAGGTCTTCATCCCGGTGGCCGCGTTCGAGCGGCTCAACGCCGCGCAGGCGCAGTTCCGCGAGCGCGCGTTCGAGGATGCACGCGCCCGGCACGAGGCCCGCGCGGGCGCGCAGCGCGCGTTCGACGAGGAGAAGGCGCGTACGGCCGCCGCCCGCCGGTTCCCCGCCTTCGCGAATCCGCGCAACGCGGCCAGCGGGGGTCTGCGTCAGCAGCTGGAGAAGAAGACGGGTCTCGAGCGTGAGGCCGCGCTCCTGCGCATCGACTCGCTCGCCCTGTACGTGCACGGGATCGGTGCATGGCCCGACCCGCCGGTGGCCGCGCAGAGCGAGGTGTACGAGCTGCTGTCGCAGTGGGGGCTGCCCACCAGCCCGCACACACGGGTGTGCGCCGACATCGACGAGGTCACCCAGTTCGTCGCGCACTTCGGCGAGCACCGCCACGACATCGAGCATGAACTGGACGGCATCGTCGTCAAGGTCGACGAGCTGTCGCTGCACGACGAGCTCGGCATGACCAGCAGGGCCCCGCGCTGGGCGATCGCGTACAAGTATCCGCCGGAGGAGGTGCAGACGCGGCTGCTCGACATCGTCGTGTCCGTCGGCCGCACCGGCCGGGCCACGCCGTTCGCGGTGATGGAGCCCGCGCACGTCGCCGGTAGCGTCGTGCGGCAGGCCACCCTGCACAACCAGGATGTCGTGAAGGCGAAGGGGGTGCTCATCGGCGACACGGTCGTGCTCCGCAAGGCCGGCGACGTCATCCCCGAGGTGCTCGGGCCGGTCGTCGACCTGCGCGACGGCAGCGAGCGCGCCTTCGTCATGCCCGCCGAGTGCCCCGAGTGCGGCACCGCGCTGCGTCCCATGAAGGAGGGCGACATCGACCTGCGGTGCCCGAACGCGCGGTCGTGTCCGGCGCAGGTGCGCGGCCGCGTCGAGCACATCGGGTCCCGCGGCGCGCTCGACATCGAAGCGCTCGGGGAGGTCACCGCCGCGGCGCTCACACAGCCGCTGCGCCCGGCCACACCACCGCTGCAGACCGAGGCGGGACTGTTCGCCCTGACGTTGGACGAGCTGGTGCCGATCGAACTCGTCGTCCGCGATGCCGAGACGGGGCTGCCGCGCGTCGACGACGACGGCGTCGCGAAGGTGCGCGCCCCGTTCCGCCGCAACCCCACGGCGGCCGAGCGCAAGGCCGGCAAGGAGGGGCCGCAGCCGTCGTCCCAGGCGATCACGCTGCTGGCCGAGCTCGAGAAGGCCAAGACGAAGGACCTGTGGCGGCTGCTGGTCGCGCTCAACATCCGCCATGTCGGACCGGTCGCCGCCCGGGCGCTCGCACAGTGGTTCGGGTCGCTGGACGCGATCCGCGCCGCCGGGACCGAAGAACTCGCCGCCGTGGAAGGCGTGGGCAGCATCATCGCCGAATCGCTGCAGGACTGGTTCGCCGTGGACTGGCACCAGGAGATCGTGCAGCGCTGGGCCGACGCCGGGGTCCGGTGGGCCACCCCGGGTCACCCCGGACCGGGGGCACAGGCCACCGGCGGCGTCCTCGAGGGGATCACCGTCGTGGCCACCGGCACGCTGGAGGGATACACCCGGGAAGGGGCGCAGGAGGCGATCATCGCGGCGGGCGGCAAGGCCGCGTCGAGCGTCTCGAAGAAGACCGACTTCGTCGCCGCCGGACCCGGTGCCGGATCCAAGCTCGCCAAGGCCGAGGCCCTCGGGGTGCGCATCATCGACGCCGCACAGTTCCGGCTGCTCGTCGAACAGGGCCCGTCCGCGCTGGAGTGAGCCCGCCGGCGCTCAGCCGCCCGTCGTCAGCTGCAGCAGGGACTCCCGCACCTGCCGGCGCAGCACCTTGCCGATGAGCGACTTCGGAAGCTCGTCGACCACGGACACGCGGCGCGGCACCTTGTACGGCGTGAGGATGCCGCGAGCCCACTCGCGCAGTTCCTCGACATCGAGGTCCTCGTCCCCGTCCGGGACGACCGCGGCCACGACCTCCTCGCCGGAGTGCTCGCTGGGCAGACCCACCACGGCCACATCGGCCACCCGCGGATGCTGCCGCAGCGTGTTCTCCACCTCGGTGGGCGCGACGTTGAAGCCACCGGTGATGATGAGCTCCTTGATCCGGTCGACGATGCGCACGAACCCGGCCTCGTCGATCGTGACGATGTCGCCGGTGCGGAACCACCCGTCGACGAAGACGCGCTCGGTCTCCTCGGGCTTGCCGTAGTACCCGCTGAACACCTGCGGCCCCCGGACGAGCAGCTCACCGCGCTCACCGGCCGGGACGTCCACCGTCGGGTCGTCCGGATCGACGACCCGGCACTCGGTGCCCGGCAGCGGCAGGCCGACGGTGCCCGGCACGCGGTTGTCGGCGACCGGGTTGGCCATCAGCACGGGGGAGCATTCCGACAGGCCGTAGCCCTCCACGAGGTACCCGCCCGACGCCTGCTCGAACGGCACCACCAGGTCGTGCGGCAGCGCCATCGCACCGGAGATCGCGATCGACGTGCCCTGCAGCGAGACCCCCTGCGCCTGCGCCTCGGCCAGCAGCCGGTCCGCGATCGGGGGCACCAGCGGCAGGAAGGTCGCCGGGTGCTTCTTGGTGACTTCGAGCACCATGTCGGGGTCGAACTTGGGGAACAGCACCAGTCGCGCGCCCATCGACATCGCGAAGGTCAGGCACAGCGTCAGCCCGTAGGCGTGGAACATGGGCAGCACCGCGTAGACGACACAGCCGTCACCCCGTTGGATCGACGGCACCCACGCCTGCGCCTGCCGGGCGTTGGAGAGCAGGTTGCGGTGCGTGAGCGCCGCACCCTTGGGGGTGCCGGTCGTGCCGCTCGTGTACTGGATGATCGCGAGATCGTCGGTGGCCGGCGCCGGATGGGTGGCCGGCAGCGGCTCGGCGCCGAGCAGCTTCTCCCAGGTGACGGTGCCCGAGACCCGCTCGGTGAGCGCCGACCGCGACTCGCGCGCCTTCGCGATCGGCAGCGACAGCGCGAGGCGCAGGCCCAGCGGCATGGCGCGGGTCACGTCCACCGAGATGAGGGTGTCCACCGCCAGGTCGGCGGGGAAGTCCTGCACCGTGGCCACGACCTTGTTCCACACGATCGCGACCTTCGCCCCGTGGTCCTCGAACTGCTTGCGCAGCTCCCGGGCGGTGTAGAGCGGGTTGTGCTCGACCACGACGGCGCCCAGGCGCAGCACGGCGTAGAACGCGACGATGTGCTGCGGGCAGTTGGGCAGCACGATGGCGACGGGGTCGCCGGCGCGCACCCCGCGGGCCTTGAGCCCGGCCGCGGTCCGGTCGACCGCGGCGGCCAGCTCGCGGTACGAGGTCGTGCGACCGAAGAACTGCAGCGCCGGCGCGGTGGGGTAGTCCCGGGCGGACGCGGCGAGCAGGTCGGTGAGGTTTCCGGTCACCGGGGGCAGGTCGGCCGGCACGCCTTCGGCGTAGCTGGCGATCCAGGGGCGCGGCGGGTCGTAGTTCTGCACCGCTCCACCCTACGCCGCACACCGGCGGGGAAAGGGGGTGCCCGGCGCGACCGTAGACTGGTGGGGTGTCTGAAATCACCCCCGATCTCGTGCGCCATCTCGGCGTCCTCGCCCGGATCCAGCTCAGCGACCAGGAAGTGGATCGGCTGACCGGCCAGCTCGACGTCATCGTCGACAACATCGCCAAGGTGTCGCAGGTCGCCACGCCCGACGTCGCCGCCACCAGCCACCCCATCGCCCTGTCCAACGTGTTCCGCCCGGACGAAGTGGGCGAGATGCTCACCGTCGAGCAGGTGCTGCAGAACGCGCCGGATGCCGCCGACAACCGGTTCCGCGTCACCGCGATCCTCGGCGAAGAGCAGTGAGCGGGGCCGACATGACCGATCTGACCAGACTCTCCGCCGCCGACCTCGCCGCGCGTCTGCGCTCCGGCGAGGTCTCCAGCGTCGAGGCGACCCGTGCGCACCTCGACCGCATCGCGGCCGTCGACGGCGGCATCCACGCGTTCCTGCATGTCAGCGACCACGCGCTCGAGGTCGCCGCCGACATCGACGCGCGCCGCGCCGCCGGCGAGCAGCTCGGCGAACTGGCCGGTGTGCCGCTGGCGATCAAGGACGTGCTCGTCACCACCGACATGCCCTCCACCAGCGGGTCCAAGATCCTCGAGGGCTTCATGTCCCCGTACGACGCGACCGTCGTCGCCCGGTCCCGGGCCGCGGGCCTGGTGCCGCTGGGCAAGACCAACATGGACGAGTTCGCGATGGGCTCCTCGACCGAGCATTCCGCCTACGGTCCCACGCGCAATCCGTGGGACCTGGGCCGGATCCCCGGCGGCTCCGGCGGCGGCTCGGCCGCGGCCGTGGCCGCGTTCGAAGCCCCCCTGGCGCTGGGATCGGACACCGGCGGCTCGATCCGTCAGCCGGCGCACGTCACCGGCACCGTGGGCATGAAGCCGACCTACGGCGGCGTCAGCCGCTACGGCGCCATCGCCCTGGCATCCAGCCTCGACCAGGTCGGCCCGGTCTCCCGCACCGTCCTCGACTCGGCGCTGCTGCACGACGTGATCGGCGGGCACGACCCGCACGACGCGACCTCGCTCACCGACGCGTGGCCCTCGTTCGCCGCCGCCGCCCGGGAAGGCGCCTCCGGCGCCGTCCTCAAGGGGCTCAAGGTCGGTGTCATCCGCGAGCTGCCCGACAGCGGGTTCCAGCCCGGGGTCGCCGCCTCGTTCCGCGCCGCACTGGCGGCGATGGAGGCCGCCGGCGCCGAGATCGTCGAGGTCAGCGCGCCGCACTTCGAGTACGGGGTCGCCGCGTATTACCTGATCCTTCCGGCCGAGGCCTCCAGCAACCTGGCGAAGTTCGACTCGGTCCGCTTCGGGCTGCGCGTCGACGTCCCCGGCGGCACCGTCGAGGACGTCATGGCCGCCACGCGCGACGCCGGATTCGGCGAAGAGGTCAAGCGCCGCATCATCCTGGGCACCTACGCGCTGTCGGCCGGCTACTACGACGCCTACTACGGAAGCGCGCAGAAGGTGCGCACCCTCATCCAGCAGGACTTCGACGCGGCGTTCGGGCAGGTGGACGTCATCGCGACGCCGTCCGCGCCGACCACGGCCTTCCGCTTCGGTGAGAAGGTCGACGACCCGCTGCAGATGTACCTCAACGACGTGACGACCATCCCGGCCAACCTCGCGGGGGTCCCGGGGATCTCGATCCCGTCGGGCTTGGCGGACGACGACGGGCTGCCCGTCGGCATCCAGTTCCTCGCGCCGGCGCGCGAGGACGCCCGGCTCTACCGGGTCGGCGCCGCACTCGAGGCCCGTCTGGTTGCCGAGTGGGGCGGATTGCTGCTGGACCGCGCGCCCGCGCTGGACGGATCGAACGGAGGGGCCCGCTGATGGCACGCGATGCGCTGATGGACTTCGACAAGGCGCTCGAGCTGTACGAGCCGGTGCTCGGCTTCGAGGTGCACGTCGAGTTGAACACCGCGACGAAGATGTTCTCGGCCTCGGGCAACCCGGCAAACGCCGCGAACCACGACGCCGCGCCCAACACGCTGGTCTCACCCGTCGACATGGGCCTTCCCGGCGCCATGCCCACCGTCAACGAGACCGCGGTGCGCTACTCGATCAGCCTGGGCCTGGCCCTGGGGTGCTCGATCGCGCCGTCGAGCCGGTTCGCCCGGAAGAACTACTTCTACCCCGATCTCGGGAAGAACTACCAGATCTCGCAGTACGACGAGCCCATCGCGTTCGACGGTGAGGTGGAGATCGAGCTGGCCGACGGTGAGCGGGTGATCATCCCCATCGAACGCGCGCACATGGAGGAGGATGCCGGCAAGCTCACGCACATGGGCGGGTCGACCGGGCGCATCCAGGGCGCGGAGTACTCGCTGGTCGACTACAACCGCGCGGGCGTGCCGCTGGTCGAGATCGTGACCAAGCCCATCTTCGGCGCCGAGCACCGGGCCCCCGAGGTGGCCAAGGCCTATGTCGCGGCGATCCGCGACATCGTGATCGCCCTGGGCATCTCCGAGGCCCGCATGGAGCGCGGCAACCTCCGCTGCGACGCCAACGTGTCGCTGCGCCCCCGCGGCCAGGAGAAGCTCGGCACGCGCACCGAGACGAAGAACGTCAACTCGATGCGGTCGGTCGAGCGCGCGGTGCGGTACGAGATCCAGCGGCAGGCGGCGATCCTCGCCGCCGGCGGCACCATCACGCAGGAGACGCGGCACTGGCACGAGGACACCGGCACGACGTCGCCGGGCCGCCCCAAGTCGGATGCCGACGACTACCGCTACTTCCCGGAGCCGGACCTGCTGCCGGTGGAGCCGTCGCCAGAGCTCATCGAGCAGCTGCGGGCCGCCCTGCCCGAGCCGCCGGCCGCGCGCCGCCGCCGGCTCAAGGCCGACTGGGGCTTCGCGGACATCGACTTCCAGGGCGTGGTCAACGCGGGCCTGCTCGCCGAGGTCGAGGCGACCATCGCTGCCGGGACGACGCCGGCCGCCGCCCGCAAGTGGTGGATGAGTGAGATCAGCCGCATCGCCAACGCGCAGGGCGTCGAAGCGGCCTCGCTCATCGAGCCGGCACAGGTCGCCGAGGTGCAGAAGCTGGTGGATGCCGGCACGCTGACCGACAAGCTCGCCCGCCAGGTGCTGGAAGGCGTCGTCGCGGGCGAGGGCACGCCGCAGGAGGTCGTCGACGCCCGCGGGCTCGCGGTCGTGTCGGACGACGGCGCGCTCATCGCGGCGATCGACGAGGCGCTGGCGGCGCAGCCGGACGTGCTGGCCAAGATCCGCGACGGCAAAGTGCAGGCCGCCGGTGCGGTCATCGGCGCGGTCATGAAGGCCATGCGCGGCCAGGCCGACGCCGCCCGGGTGCGCGAGCTCATCCTCGAACGCGCCGCCCAGTAGCAACCCCCACCGCCGTCCGGGAGCACCGACCGCCGTCCGCGCGAGAACAACGGCACGCCGAGAGAACGGGTGAACCCCGTGCTCTCGGCCGCCGGATGTTCTTTCGCGGGGCCGCGATGTCGGCGCGAGCGCGGAGAATAGGGGCATGGGACGCGGGGACGGGAGCGGACGGCGGGTGTCGCCGCCGGACGCCGACGACACCGGCACGCGCATCCTGCACGTCGACATGGATGCCTTCTACGCGTCCGTCGAGGTGCTCTACGACCCGTCGCTGGCCGGCAAGCCCCTGATCGTCGGCGGCGCCGAGGGTCGCGGCGTGGTCTCGAGCGCCTCGTACGAGGCCCGCCGGTTCGGGGTGCGCTCGGCGATGTCGACCGGGCAGGCCCTGCGCCTGTGCCCGCACGCGATCGTCGTCACTCCGCACTTCGACCGGTATGCCGCGCTGTCGCGGCAGGTCATGGACATCTTCCACTCCGTCACACCCCTGGTCGAGCCGCTGTCGATCGACGAGGCGTTCCTCGACGTCTCCGGCGCCCGGCGCCTGTGGGGCAGCCCCGGCCGCATCGCGGCGATGCTGCGGGAGAGGGTGCGCGCCGACACCGGGCTGACCTGCAGCGTCGGGGTGGCCGCGACCAAGCACGTCGCCAAGATCGCTTCGACCCTGTCCAAGCCCGACGGCCTGCTCGTCGTCAGCGCCGCCGAGACCCCGACGTTCCTGGCCGGGCTGCCGGTCCGTGCCCTGTGGGGCGTCGGGCCGAAGGCGGCCGAAGCTCTGGAGGGACGGGGCATCCGTCTGGTGGCCGACATCCTCACCGCCCCGCGGTCGGTGATCGAGCGCACCCTGGGCGCGGCCGGGGGAGCGCGAATCCTGCAACTCGCGCGCGGGGAGGACCCGCGCACCGTCGAAGTCGACCGGGTGGAGAAGTCCGTCGGCCACGAGGAGACCTTCCTCGAGGATGTCGCCGACCCCGCCGTCCTCCGCTCCGAGCTGCGGCGGCTGGCCGACCGCGTCGCGGCCCGTCTGAGGGAAGGCGGCTGGGAGGCCGGCACCATCGCCATCAAGCTGCGCTTCGCCGACTTCACGACGCTGTCGCGTTCCCAGTCCCTGCCCGAACCCACCCACGTCGGACAGCGCATCGGCGATGTCGCGATCGATCTGCTGTCGCGGGTCGACCTCGTCCAGCCGGTCCGGCTCATCGGGGTGCGCGGCGAGAAGCTGCGCACCACCGGCGGCGGGGCGCTCGCGCTGTGGGATGAGGACGAGGACTGGCGCCGGGTGGACGAGGCGCTCGACGACGCGCGGGCCCGGTTCGGACGGGCCGCGGTGACGCGTGCCAGCGTCCTGGGACCACGGCGCGACGTGAATGCGCTGCCGTCGAGTCCGCGACCGGGTCATCACCAGGAGCATTGACCGCCCGACCCCGTTCCGCCGGCGGCGCCGGGGCAGTACGGTAGAGCCATGCCCAATCTCGCACTGGAACTCGGCAAGCAGGCGGCCTCGCTCGGCGTCACCAGCGTGTACGGAGAGCAGCAGGACGTCGACGGCGTCCGATTCATCCCGGTGGCCGCCTCCTGGTCGGCGTTCGGCGCCGGCGAGGACAACGCCGAGAACGGGGGAGGCGGCGGCGCAGGCCTGACCATTCCCCTCGGGGCATACATCCGCCGTGGTGACGATCTGCGGTTCGAGCCGAACCTCGTGTCGTTGCTCGCGGTCGCCGTGCCCCTGGCCTGGGTCGCCGGGCGCGCCCTCGCGCGCATCATCCGTGCCCTCAAGCGGTGACGATCCGGTCGGCGCGGCGCTGGGCCGCGCCGCCGCCTGGGTTCTCGACGCGCTGAGCCGCTGCCGCACCAACGCACCGGTCGTGCTCATCGACGGCCGTTCCGGGTCCGGCAAATCGACCCTCGCCGCGGCCATCGCCCAGTCGGCGTCCTCGGACGGTGCGCCGGTGACGCTGTTGGCCCTGGACACGATCTACCCCGGCTGGGACGGGCTGGCCTCCGCCAGCGACATCCTCGCCGCTGACATCCTGCAGCCCCGGGCGGACGGCCTGCCGGGGCGGTGGCGGCGTTGGGACTGGGAGAAGGACCGGCCGGCCGAGAGCTCTGCGACCGACCCGCGCACCCCGCTGATCGTGGAGGGGGCGGGCGCGCTCACCCCGCGCACCGCACCGCTGGCCGACATCACCGTGTGGCTCGAGTCACCGGCCGTGTCACGGCGGGAGCGGGCGCTGGCCCGCGACGGCGACACGTACCGTCCGCACTGGGAGCGCTGGGCCGCGCAGGAGCGCGAGCATGCGCGGCGTCACGCGCCCGCGCGTTGGGCGACGCACGTGTTCACCGTCCCGTGAGCGGCTGATCATCCCTCGAGGGTGCTGATCATCCCTCGAGGGCGCGGACGAGCCCGTCGAGCCGATAGCCGAGCCATTCGTAGAAGCCGAACCGGGGATCGTCGGGATCCCCGTCGGTCTCGTCCTCGATGCCCAGCCGGGACGCGAGCACGAGCCGCAGGGCGGACAGGGTGCGCAGCCAGGCGCCGGCGTGCTCGGCATCCAGGGCCACCGCATACTCGGCCGAGGTGTCGTCGGGGTCCAGCCGGGTCGGGTCGAGCAGCTCGCCGTCGCTGCGCAAGGATGCCAGCACGCGCGCGGCATCGTCGGCGCGGCGCCGGAGCAGGTCGCTCTCGGTGAGTGTGCGGAACTCCTGGGCCGCGGCGGGGTCGTCCTGGTACGCGTCGGGGACCAGCCGCGCCACCGCGGGGTCGTGCGCGGGCGGGACCGCGCCGCTGACCAGCTCGCTGAACTGCAGCGTCAGGGCCGTCAGGTGCGCCGCCTCGAGACGGGTGAGCACCAGGAGGGCCGCGGGCGCGCTCATTGCGGGGCCTCCCGCACGGTCGCCCACAGTCCGTAGTCGTGCATCGCCGCCGCATGCAGTTCCATTTGTTCCCGCGCACCCGAAGCCACGACCGCGTGCCCGTCATGGTGCACGGCGAGCATGAGCGCGTGCGCGCGCTCCCGGGAGTAGCCGAAGTACTCGCGGAACACGTGCACCACGTAGCTCATGAGGTTGACCGGATCGTTCCACACGACCGTCTGCCACGGGCGGGAGGCCACCGTGGTGGCCTCGAGGTCGACGTCTTCCAGGGGGAGAGTGCCCGCCATCACGCCCACCCGAGTTCGTGCAGGCGCGCGTCGTCGATGCCGTAGTAGTGCGCGATCTCATGCACGAGGGTCGTGTGCACTTCGTCGCGCAGACCGTCGAGATCGTCGCAGACATCCAGGTGCGGCTCACGGTAGATCATGATGCGGTCGGGCAGCTCACCCATGCCGTACTGGCCGCGTTCGGTGAGCGCGAGCCCGTCGTAGAGGCCGAGCAGGTCGAGGCTGCCGTCTTCGGGCCGGTCCTCGATGAGGAAGATGACGTTGTCGAGCCCCGCGACCATGTCGTCGGGCAGGCGGTCGAGCTCCTCCGAGACCAGCGTCTCGAACGCCTCGGCATCCATCTCGATCACTTCCACCCCTCGTCCTGGCGGGTCGTCGGGCCCCGACGCAGACACCATGCCCACCCTACCGTGACGGGTGGTCTGCGGTCCGGCGGCGCGGTCGCCGGCCCTCAGCTCAGGCTCTTGTCGATGCCGACGAGGATGTTCTCGGGGCCGCGGACCGCCGAGACGGAAAGAGACGAGGCCCACACCCGGGCCGGACGGTTTCCGCCGACCGCGGGTGTGAGCCTCGCCCACGTGGGGTGAGTAACGGGACTTGAACCCGCGACCCCCTGGACCACAACCAGGTGCTCTACCGACTGAGCTATACCCACCATGTGCCTGTACAGGCAACCCGAACAGTCTATTACAGTCCGGAGGCGAACGACGACACCGTCGCCGCCGCGACCTCCCGCGCCGACTCGCTGGTCGGTCCCGGCTGGGCCACGAACACCGCCTGGCGATAGTAGGACAGCTCGCGGATGGATTCGCGGATGTCCGCGAGCGCCCGGTGACCGCCGTTCTTCTCGGGCGCGTTGTAGTACGCGCGGGGATACCAGCGCCGCGACAGCTCTTTGATGGTGGACACGTCGACGTTGCGGTAGTGCAGCCACCGGTCGATGCGCGGCATGTACTTGGCGAGGAACATGC
The DNA here is from genome assembly GCF_053586795.1 of Microbacterium pollutisoli. NCBI lineage: Bacteria > Bacillati > Actinomycetota > Actinomycetes > Micrococcales > Microbacteriaceae > Microbacterium > Microbacterium pollutisoli. The sequence continues at coordinate 531,309 of NZ_JBNYWT010000001.1, read as the reverse complement.
GGTCGGTGCCGATCGTGTTGCCGGCCAGGGGAGCCTTGCCCTCGGGAACGAACCGCTGGATGTAGTCGAGCGTCTCGAGTTCGGCCTCCGCCAGGCTCACCCCGCCGGCGATCTCATCCAGCAGTCCCGAGGCGCGATGCATCTCGGTGACGAACTCGTTCATGTGGTCGAGCGCCGCCTGACTCGGCTTGATGACCGTCTGGAAGCCGGCGTCGAGCGGACGCAGCTCGAAGTCGGTCACGATCACAGCGATCTCGACCAGTTCGTCGACCGCGAGATCGAGACCGGTCATCTCGCAATCGATCCAGACGAGACGGTCATTCTCAGCGGCGGATACCATGCCGCCAGTCTACTGACCGCGGCCGACATGCCCGACGGTGCGGGCGACGCCCCTCCAGGAGGATTCGAACCCCCGACCTGGCGGGTAGAAGCCGCTCGCTCTGTCCACTGAGCTATGGAGGGTGAAGGTGCGCCTCCTACGGTACCGCCTGGCGTCGATCCCGCGCACGCTGGGCCGCCGCCCGGGGCCGCGGGCCTGGCGCCCGGAGACGGCGCGGCGTAGGGTCGGTCGCACCTGACGAGTCGAGGATGAAGGAGTCACGCATGAGCACCGCATCACCGGCATCGACCCTCTGGGTCGCGTACGGCTCACAGGGCAGGGTGGCGGGCAGCATCCGTCGCACTGCGGACGGGTACACCGTCACGATGGCCGACGCCGATGCCAGCCTGGGCACGTATCCGACCATGGAGGTCGCCAAGAGCGCCCTGCACAGCCACATGCCCCCCGGGGCGGACTGGCCGATGTTCCGCGAGCACTGAGCGGCGGCGTACCTACGCCACCGGTGCGGTCGCCGCCACGGGGACCGGCTCCCGGCGGCGCCGCCGCCGGTCGAACCAGGGGAGTGTCACGTGCACGAGCGGGCCGATGAGCACCGCGAACAGCACGGTGCCCAGGCCCACGGTGCCGCCCAGCAGCCAGCCCGCGATCAGCACGGTGACCTCGACGCCGAGGCGGCCGGCCCAGATCGGCCAGCCGAAGCGCTGATTCAGCCCGGTCATGAGGCCGTCCCGCGGGCCGGGCCCGAAGTTCGCGCCGATGTACAGCCCTGAGGCGACGGCCACGACGACGACGCCGCCGAGGAAGACCGCGAACTGCAGCCACCAGCCGTGCACGGCCGGCACGACCGCGAGCGTGCCCTGCATGCTGGTGCCGACCAACAGGATGTTCGCGACGGTGCCGATGCCCGGCTTCTGCCGGAGCGGGATCCACAGCAGCAGGACGAGGAACCCGACCGCGTTGGTGACCCACCCGATGCCGATCCCCGTCTGCTTCGAGACGCCTTCGGCGAAGACCGTCCACGGATCCAGGCCGATCCCGGCGCGCACCATGAGGGCGCACCCGGCGCCGAACAGGCCGAGACCGACGAGCAGCTGCGCGAAGCGGAGAAATCGCATGAAGACATCCAATCGCACATTTGGCCTTCTGTGAGCAGTCCAATTCCACTAGCGTGGCCGTGTGGACTCCCGGATCACCGCACGCGCCCTCGCCCATGCCCTCGGCGGATGGCGCACACGCGAGCCCGCCTATGAGGCGCTGGCCGACGGCATCCGCCTGCTGTGCCTGGACAATCGACTCGCCCCGCGCACGGCACTCCCGGCCGAGCGGGAACTGGCCGCCGCCCTCCATGTCAGCCGCACGACGGTGGCCGCCGCGTACCGGGAGCTGCGGGCGACGCGGCACATCGAGAGCCTGCGCGGCTCCGGCAGTGTGACCCTGCCGCTGCCTCGGCGCGAGACGGGCCCGGTCCCGGTGGACGGCGACGCGCTCGACCTGCAGCGCGCCAGTCCGGCAGCCTGGCCGGGGCTGGCCGGCATCCTCACCGATGTCGCACAGGATGCCGCGGCACTGGTCGCGCGGGCCGGCTACGACGTGTGGGGGCACCGGGCGCTGCGTGCCGCGATCGCGCAGCGGTACAGCGAGCGCGGCGTGCCGACCTCGGTGGACGAGATCATGGTCACCACCGGTGCGCAGAGTGCGATCGACCTGCTGGGCCGTCTGCTGCTGACCCGCGGGGCGCGCGCGGTGATCGAGACGCCGACCTATCCGCACGCGGCGGAGGCCCTCCGCTCGGCGGGGGCGCGTCTGGTGTCGGTACCGGTCACCGTGGATGCCGGATGGGACCTCGATCGCGCGGTGCAGGCGTTCGAACGGACCCGGCCTGCGATGGCCTACCTCATGCCGCGCTTCCAGAACCCGACGGGCCGCTGCATGACGGAGACCGAGGAGGCCGCCATCGCGCAGGCGGCACGGCGGGCGGGCACCGTCATCGTCGTCGACGAGACCACCGGGGACCTGGCGATCGACGGCCCCGTGCCGCTGCCGGCGTTCCGGGAACACGACGTGGTGCGGGTGGGTTCACTGGGCAAGACCGTCTGGGGCGGGCTGCGCGTGGGGTGGATCCGCGCCCGCGCCGACCTCGTGCAGCGGCTCGCGGCCGCCCGGCCGCGCCATGACCTGGGCACCCCGGAGTTCGAGCAGGCGGTCGCCCTGCGCACCATCCCGCTGCTGCCCGACATCCTCCGCCAGCGCGCGGACCTGCTGCGCGCCGGACGCGATGCGCTCGTCGACACCCTGTCGGCGGGACTGCCCGCCTGGCGGGTCCCGCGTGTGTCGGGCGGTGTCGCGCTGTGGATCGAGCTCGACGCGCCGCTGAGCTCGAGCCTGGTGCTGGCCGCGCGTGCCCGCGGCGTATACCTCTCGGCGGGGTCGCGCTTCGCCGTCGACGGCGTCCAGGACCGGCACCTGCGGGTGCCGTTCACCGAACCGGCGGATCAGCTCGCGCGCGCCGCGGAGGTGCTCGTCGACTGCTGGCCGGCGGTGCGCTCGGCCGCGCCGGCCCCGGCCGCCGATCTGGTCGACGCCGTCGTCTAGCGCGACAGCCGCAGGCAGTCGACGGCCTCGGCCGCGGTCCAGAACGCCCCCACGGTGCGGAACCGGCGGCTGGGCACGTGGAAGCGGCGTGCCTCCCAGCGCACGCCGTGCGGTCCGCGCTGGGCCGCCAGGTGACCGACCGCGCGGCCGTCGGTGTCGACGACGCGCCACAGGTTGGGCCCGACCGCGAGCAGTCGGGCGTGTGCGGTCAGGGCGGGGCCGGCGAGGTCACGGTGCGCGAGTGCGGTGGTCATGTCTCTCCCTTCCGCGTCGAACATACGTCCGGCCTCCGACATCGCCGGGCGCACCACGGCCTCGCCGGAGCGCCGCTTCCTCCACACCGGCACCTCTGCCCCGATCTGTCCACAGATGCCGCGCATCGCCGCCCGGCGACCGGCGCCGTGCCCGACGCTGGTGGGGCTCCGGCATCCGTGGGGCACGCGGATGCCGGAGCAGGGCGGACAGGCCGCCTCCCGATCGAAGGAGACATCATGAAGGAACGCATCACCGTCGTGGGCAACATCGCGACCGTCCCCGAGCAGCGCAAGCTGGGCAGCGGTGACACCGTCGTCAATTTCCGCCTCGCCGCGAACCACGGGCACTGGGACCGCGGTGCCGGAAAGTGGGTCGACGGCGAAGCCAGCTTCTACGCCGTATCCGCGTATCGTGCGCTGGGCGAGCACGCGCTCGCGTCGCTGCATCGGGGCGAGCGGGTCATCGTGACCGGGACCTTCCGCGTGCGCGAGTGGGACACCGGCCAGAAGCAGGGGATGGCCGCGGAGATCGACGCGGAGGCGCTCGGTCATGACCTGCGCTGGGGGACCAGCCTCTTCCGGCGCGCCCAGCCGACGTCCGAGAAGACGGGCGAGCGTGAGGATGCGGTCAGCGACGGATCGCCGGCGGCGTGGCAGGCGCCGGAGGCGGAGGCGTCCGACGCCCCGGCGTCCGACGCCCCGGAGTGGGCCGCGGTACCGGCCGGCGGGGCCACCGTGGCCTGATGTCAGGTCGGGCGCAGACGCGGCCCCTAGAATCGCGGGGTGCGCCGATTCCCCGCATCCCGCTTCCGACGAGCCCGTCTGCTCGTGCCCGTAGCCGGCGCGGCGCTGATCGTGATGGCCGTGACGGCGTGCACAGCGCCGCCGCCGCCCGCCCCGACGCCGTCGCCGACCGACACCGCACCGGCGGTCACGCCGTCGGCCACCCCGACGCCCACCGGTCCCGTGCTGGTGCCCGACGGGTCGGCGGCTGACAACCTGCCCCTGTTCCGCGACGTGGTCGAACAGGTCGCCGCCGAGCACGACGCCGTCGAAGGGCGGCTTTACATCGACGCGCTCGTCGCGGCCGGATTCGACAAGCAGGCCATGCAGGTCACGCGCGACCGGACGACGGTGGACAACCCGGCAGACAGCATCCAGTTCTCCGTCCTGTGGGGCCAGGAGTGCCTCGTGGGGCAGGTCGGCCCGTCGACACCGGATCCGACCGCCGTCGTGCTGCCGGCCCTGCCCTCGGGGGGATGCCTGGTCGGGGACACCCGCGACATCGACTGGTGAGCGCTCTGCGGCGTCGTTGAGGGGCGCGCCGGTAGGCTAGAGGGAACTTCCGCCGGATCCGGCGAATCACCGTGAGCAGTAAGGGGCGTGCAGACGCATGGCCGAGTACATCTACCAGATGGTCCGTGCCCGCAAGGCGGTCGGCGAGAAGCTGATCCTCGATGACGTGACGATGGCGTTCCTGCCGGGCGCCAAGATCGGCATGGTGGGGCCCAACGGCGCGGGCAAGTCGACGATCCTCAAGATCATGGCCGGGCTCGACCAGCCGTCCAACGGCGAGGCGAAGCTGACCCCGGGCTACAGCGTCGGCATCCTCATGCAGGAGCCCGAGCTGGACGAGACCAAGACGGTCCTCGAGAACATCCAGGACGGCGTGGCCATCAAGGCCAAGCTCGACCGGTTCAACGAGATCTCGGCGCTGATGGCCGATCCCGACGCGGACTTCGACGCGCTGCTGGCCGAGATGGGTGTGCTGCAGGAGGAGATCGACGCGGCCGACGGCTGGGACCTCGACTCGCAGCTCGAGCAGGCGATGGACGCCCTGCGCACTCCGCCGGCCGACGCCGCGATCGCGCCGCTGTCCGGCGGTGAGAAGCGCCGCGTCGCCCTGGCGAAGCTGCTGCTGCAGAAGCCCGACCTGCTGCTGCTGGACGAGCCCACCAACCACCTCGACGCGGAGAGCGTGCTGTGGCTCGAGCAGCATCTGAAGGCGTACAAGGGCGCCGTCATCGCCATCACCCACGACCGGTACTTCCTCGACAACGTCGCGGAGTGGATCGCCGAGGTCGACCGGGGCCGGCTGATCGGCTACGAGGGCAACTACTCGACCTACCTCGAGAAGAAGGCCGAACGACTCGACATCCAGGGCAAGAAGGACGCCAAGCTCGCCAAGCGCCTCAAGGACGAGCTCGAGTGGGTCCGCTCGTCGGCCAAGGGCCGCCAGACCAAGTCCAAGGCTCGTCTGGCCCGCTACGAGGAGATGGCCGCCGAGGCCGAGCGCACCCGGAAGCTCGACTTCGAGGAGATCCAGATCCCCGCCGGCCCGCGCCTGGGCAACGTCGTCATCGAGGCGAAGAACCTGCGCAAGGGCTTCGGCGACCGGCTGCTCATCGATGACCTGAGCTTCAGCCTCCCGCCCAACGGCATCGTCGGTATCATCGGCCCCAACGGCGTCGGCAAGACCACCCTGTTCAAGACGATCGTCGGGCTCGAAGAACTCGACGGCGGCTCGCTCAAGATCGGCGAGACCGTGAAGATCAGCTACGTCGACCAGACCCGCGCCAACATCGACCCGAACAAGACCCTGTGGGAGGTCGTGTCCGACGGACTCGACATCATCACGGTGGGTAAGACCGAGATCCCGTCGCGGGCCTACGTGTCCAAGTTCGGGTTCAAGGGCCCGGACCAGCAGAAGAAGGCCGGCGTCCTCTCCGGTGGTGAGCGCAACCGGCTGAACCTGGCCCTGACCCTCAAGGAGGGCGGCAACCTGCTGCTGCTCGACGAGCCCACCAACGACCTCGACGTCGAGACCCTGAGCTCGCTCGAGAACGCGCTGCTGGAGTTCCCCGGGTGCGCGGTGGTCATCACCCACGACCGGTGGTTCCTCGACCGCATCGCCACGCACATCCTCGCCTACGAAGGCACCGACGAGAACCCGGCGGCGTGGTACTGGTTCGAGGGCAACTTCGAGGCGTACGAGGCCAACAAGATCGAGCGCATGGGCCCGGAGGCGGCGCGTCCGCACCGCACCACCCACCGCAAGCTCACCCGTGACTGAGTCCGCCCCCGACGCCGGGCACCGGCGCATCCACGTCCCCATCCACCTGCGCTGGGGCGACCTCGACGCGTTCAACCACGTGAACAACACGTCGATGCTGAAGCTGCTCGAAGAGGCCCGTGTCCGGGTGTTCTGGATGCCGGTGGCCGGCGAACAGGCACCCGACACGGCCGTGGTCGAGTCGGGCCTGCAGTCGGGCACGATCACCCTCATCGCCCGCCAGGAGATCGAGTACCTCGCTCCGGTGCCCTACCGGCGCGAGCCCCTCGACGTGCAGATGTGGTTCGGCAAGATCGGTGGCTCGAGCATCGAGGTCTGCTACGAGGTGTTCAGCCCGGTCGAGGAGCGCCCGCGCGTGCTCTACGCCCGGGCGACGACGGTCGTGGTGATGGTCGACGTCGCGACCGGCCGGCCCACCCGGCTGTCTGCGCGCATGCGGGACGCATGGCGGCCGTACCAGGGGCCCGCGATCACGTACGGGCACCGGCGCTGACCGCGTCCGGTCACGGTGCGGGCACGCGCACCATGATCTCCTGCGCGACGGTCGCGACCAGCACACCCTCCCGGGTGTAGATGCGTCCGGTGCCCAGGCCCCGTCCGCCGCGGGCGCTGGGCGACTCCTGGTCGTACAGCAGCCAGTCGTCCACGCGCGCCGGGCGGTGCCACCACATGGCGTGATCGAGGCTGGCCACCTTCAGTCCGGGGTGCGACCAGCTCACGCCGTGTGCCCGCAGCACCGACTCCTGGATGCTCAGGTCGCTCATGTACGCCAGGGCCGCCCGGTGCAGTGCCGGGTCGTCGGGCAGCGCCGCCCGGGTGCGCATCCAGACCGACTGCCGGGGTGCCGGCTCGCCCTCGACCCGGCTGTAGATCGGGGAGGGCACATGGCGCAGTTCCACCGGTCGATCCACGAAGAACCGCTTGGACATGGGGTGCAGTCCGCTCAGACCCTCTTCGACGTCGGGCAGATCCTCCGGCATCGGCACGTCGGACGGCATCGGCGCCTGGTGGTCCAGCCCCGCACTGTCGATCTCGAACGAGGCGATCATCGAGAAGATGGGCAGCCCGTCCTGATACGCCTGCGTACGGCGTGTCGAGAACGACCTGCCGTCGTGGATGCGGTCGACGGCGAAGGTGATGCCGCGTTCGGCGTCGCCGGGGCGCAGGAAGTAGCCGTGCATCGAGTGCACCGTGCGGTCGGGCGGCATGGTGCGCTCGGCGGCGATCACGGCCTGCGCCAGCACCTGGCCGCCGAACACCCGGCCGGTGGGCATGCTGTGGGACACGCCGGTGAAGATGTCTTCGGTCGTACGCGCCGCCCCCGAGTCGAGGGTCAGGACCTCCAGCAGCGCCCCGACGGGGTCGACATCTTCGGACACGCATGCTCCATCCCGGTCGACGCCAGGTGCATCGATCCGTTGGTAGTTTAGGGCTGATGGCCCCACGTCTCCTGTTCTGCGACGAGCCGAGCGCCGTCGATGCGCTGACGTTCGCGCAGCGGGCCGCCCGCGTCGAGGACGGTGTCGTGCACCTGCGGGCCGGGGACGGTGTGCTGACGATGACCGCCGCCGCGCTCACGCCGCGCGGCCTGCTCGATGCGACACCGACCGTCATCGGCATGCGCGTGATGGCCGTCGATCCGGAGCTGGTGTGTGACCTGAGCGTGGATGCCGCCACGCTCCTGCGCACCGGATCGGCCCTCGTGCTGCCGGACACCGCCGTGCGCGCACCGTGGACCGGGGTGTCGCCGCCACGCACCGAGTGGCGTCCGGTGGGTGAGCTGTCCGCCGGCGTGCTGGCGGTCACCGCCGAGCACGGGGTCGCGGAGGTGGCGACACGCGTCCCGCCGCAGGCGGGGGAGGATGTCGTGCGCGCCGTGCGCACGGCGGTGTGGGGGCAGGACGACCCGGCGCTGCACGGGTTGCCGCGCGCCGTCGCGTTCGCCGCGTTCACCTTCGGCTTCCTCGGCGGCGACGAGACCGCGCCGGTCCGGGTGTCCGGCGCCTGGTCGCGCGTGACCCTGCGTCGCGGCCACGTGCTGGTGCGCCGTCAGCAGGTGCCCGGGATCACACCGGTACGCCGCACCGGTCGGTGACTTACACGGCGGCCGCAGCCGCACGCCCGGCGACGCGGCCGGAGAACAGGCAGCCGCCCAGGAAGGTCCCCTCCAGCGCCCGGTAGCCGTGGACGCCGCCACCGCCGAACCCGGCCGCCTCCCCGGCCGCATACAGCCCGTGGATCGCCGCGCCGTCGGCGCCGAGCGCCTGCCCGGTCAGGTCGGTCTCGATGCCACCCAGGGACTTCCGGGTGACGACGTGGAGTTTCACCGCGATGAGCGGCCCCGCCTTCGGGTCGAGGATGCGGTGCGGGGGCGCCGTGCGCACGAGCCGGTCGCCGCGGAAGGCCCGCGCCGACCGCAGCATCGCGATCTGGGCGTCCTTGGTGAAGTCGTTGACGACGTCGCGGTCGCGCGCTTCGACCTCGGTGCGCACGCGGTGCGGGTCGAGGACATCCCCGCCCGGCAGCGCCTGCATCCCCGCGATCAGCTCTTCGAGGGTGTCGCGCACCACGAAGTCGGCGCCGCGGTCGAGGAACGCCTGCACGGGTCCGGCAGCGCCCTTGCCGAGCCGGGACCTGGCGAGCAGCGCGATGTCCTTGCCGGTCAGGTCGGGGTTCTGCTCGCTGCCCGAAAGGGTGAACTCCTTCTCCACGATGCGCGAGGACAGCACGAACCAGGAGTGGTCGTGGCCGGTGCCGCGCAGGTGCGCGAGGGTGCCCATCGTGTCGAACCCGGGGAACAGGGGCACGGGCAGGCGCGCACCGGTGGCATCCAGCCACACCGAGGACGGGCCGGGCAGGATCCGGATGCCGTGGTGCGGCCAGACCGGGTTCCAGTTCTGGATGCCCTCGACGTAGTGCCACATCCGGTCGCCGTTGATGAGGTGCGCGCCGGCGGCCCGGGCGACCTCCTGCATCGATCCGTCGACGTAGGCGGGCACGCCGCTGAGCATGGATGCCGGTGGCGTGCCCAGTCGCGCCGGCCACTGTGCACGGACGAGGTCGTGGTTGCCGCCGATGCCGCCGGCCGCGACGATGACGGCCCCGGCGGTGATCTCGAACGCCCCCACCACCTCGCGCGAGGTCGCGACGCCCCGGGCTGCACCCGACGGCGCGAGGATGTCGCCGGCGGCCCCGGTGACGGCACCGTCGGCGAGGAGCAGCCGCCCGACCCGGTGGCGGGCCAGCACCGTCACCCGGCCCTCGCGCTCACCGTCTTCGACGGCCTGCTGGAAGGGCGCGACCACGCCCGGCCCGGTGCCCCACGTGATGTGGAATCGGGGCACCGAGTTGCCGGGACCGGTCGCGAGATAGCCGCCGCGCTCGGCCCAGCCCACGACGGGGAAGAACGTCATCCCCAGCCCGCGCAGCCAGGCGCGCTTCTCGCCGTGCGCGAAGTCGAGGTACGCGTCGGCCCATTGCCGCGGGCGGGCGTCCTCCGTGCGGTCGAACCCGGCGGTGGCGTACCAGTCCTGCCGGGCCAGTTCGAGCGAGTCCGAGATGCCCATGCGGCGCTGTTCGGGCGAGTCGATGAAGAACAGCCCGCCGAACGACCAGTGCGCCTGCCCGCCGAGGTTGGTCCGCGGTTCCTGATCGACGATCGTGACGCGGCGCCCGGCCGCGAGCGCTTCGCCGGCGGCGACGAGACCGGCCAGCCCCCACCCGATGATGAGCACGTCGGTCTGGTGGGTCTGCGGGTCGTGCGGCATGACTACTCCTTTGTAGGCAGCATCGTCAGATCGGTGGCGTGCGGCGTGCGCGCCGGGCCGATCCCGGTGGGTTCGAACGTGTTCACCATGGCGTGTGCGGCGCGTTCGAAATAATCCCACATGGTCGCCTCGTGCAGGGGCGACAGGTCGAGCGCGTCGACCGCCGCGCGCATGTGCTTCAGCCAGCGGTCCCGGGCATCCGGGTTCACGTGGAACGGCACATGCCGCATCCGCAGGCGGGGGTGGCCGCGTTGCTCGCCGTAGGTGGTCGGGCCTCCCCAGTACTGCTCGAGGAACATCCGCAGGCGGTCGGCGGCGGGACCCAGATCCTCCTCGGGGTACATGGGCTTGAGCACCTCGTCCTCGGCCACGCCGGCGTAGAACACTTCCACCAGCCGGACGAAGGTGGCGTGCCCGCCGATCTCGTCGTAGAAGCTGGTCGGGTTCTCGCGGGTCATGACGTCTCGCCTTCGGGGGGTTCGGGTGCGGGGTGCGGGGATGCCGGCGGTTCGGCGTCGGCGGGCGGCGTGCCCTTCCGTGGTCGCCACACGGGCCGGGCCCGCGGCTTGGCCACCGGGGTCGGGCGGGTGCGCGGCGGGTTGGCACCCCGCACCCGCTGCGCGCCTTCGAGCCCGGTGAGCAACACCGAGTTCAGCTGCGGCAGCTCCAGGCCCATCTCGTCGAGGGCGCGCTTCAGACGCATCCGCAGTTCCTGCGCGACATCGTCCTTCGCGTTGGCGCGGGTCTTCATGACCAGGCGGATCACGAGCGCCTCGCCGGTGACCGATTCCAGCCCCCACATCTCGGGCTGCTCGATGATCCGGGTGCGCCACTTGGTGTCACCGGCCAGCTCGCCGGCGGTGGCCAGCAGCCGCGCCTCCACCTCGTCCAGGTCGGCGCCGGTCGGCACGGCCACATCGACGATGACCCGGGCCCAGCCCTGGGACATGTTGCCGATGCGGGTGATCTCGCCGTTGCGGACATACCAGAGGGTGCCGTTGACGTCCCGCACGTGGGTGATGCGCACGCTCACGTACTCCACGATGCCCGCAGCCAGTCCCAGGTCGACGACGTCGCCGATGCCGACCTGGTCCTCGGCCACGATGAAGATGCCGTTGAGCACGTCCTTGACGATGTTCTGGGCGCCGAAGCCCAGCCCGGCGCCCAGCGCCGCCGACAGCAGGGCGAAGGAGCCGAGGGCGTCCGGGGCGAGCTGATGCACGATCAGCAGCAGGGCGATGACGACCAGGGCGATGTTGACGATGTTCTGCAGGATCGAGCCGAGCGTGCGGGTGCGCTGCACGAGCCGCACGGCCGACAGCGGCGACTGCTCGAGAGCCTGGGTGTCGTCGACGTTGGCCTTGTTCTTGGCGCCGGACACGATGCGTGCCACGACCCGCCGGATCACGAACCGCAGCAGCCAGGCCACCACGACGCAGCCGACGATGATCCCCGCCACGGCGAGCAGGTTCGCCCCGGCGGCGGCCAGCCAGTCGAGGAAGCCGGCCCAGAAGTCGGGGGACGCGAGGACGGGCTCAGGGTCGCCCTCGGATTCGAGGTAGCGCATCGGTTTCGATCCTAATGACCGTGCGCGGGGCGCCGGCTGAATCCGACGGAGAAGCCCCCTGCAGCCACAACGGCCGGCAGGGGGCTTCTCGCGCTCGCGGCGCGGTACCGCGGTATCACGTGCCTCGTCCGGGCGGCTACTGCGCGTCGCGCTCCTGCACCGACAGGGCGCGCTCGACACCGGCGAGGTTCTCGGCGACGAGCCGGCGCAGCGCGGGGGGAGCGTCGCTGTGCGTGCTCAGCCAGGCACGCGTCGCATCGCGCAGGCGCGTGTCGGCCAGGGCGGCCGGGTACAGACCCGTGATCAGGTAGTTCGCGATCTGATACGTGCGGTTCTCCCACACCGGCAGCAGCATGTCGAAGTACGGCTCGACGAAGGCCTCCAGCGCGGCCACGCCCGCGGGGTGCACGAGGCCCAGGGCCGCGGAGCGCACGACGGTGTTGGGCAGGTCGGCCGAGTCGACCAGCGACGCCCATGCCTGACGCTTGGCGTCGACGGTGGGCAGGGCCGCCTTGGCCTGCGCGGCGAACTCGCCGCCCTTGGCCGTGTTGTCGGCGGCCAGGGCCGCGTCGATGTCCGCGGCGGTGACCCGGCCCCCGGCGGCCAGCGACACCAGCAGCGCCCACGACAGGTCCGCGTCGATCTCCAGACCCTCCAGCACGGTCTCGCCGTCACGCAGGCGACGCACCTGCTCCCAGTGCGCGTCGGTGGCCGCGGCCGAGGCGAACGCGGTCACGAACTGCAGCTGGCTGTCGCTGCCGGCATCCGCTTCTTGTGCCAGCGCCCACAGGCCGTCGGCGACCTTCGCGCGGGCCGCGTCGCGCGTGGCCGGCGCCACGTACGCGTTCGCGGTGAGCTGCAGCTGCTGCAGGGTGGTGCGCACGGTCGTGGACTCCGTCTCGGCGCCGATGTTGGCCAGCACGAGATCGATGTAGTCGGACGCCGATGCCTCGGCGTCGCGGGTCTGGTCCCAGGCGGCACCCCAGACCAGCGACCGGGCCAGCGGGTCGGCGATCGTGCCCAGGTGCGCGATCGCGGTCTGCAGCGACTGCTCGTCGAGGCGGATCTTCGCGTAGGCGAGGTCGTCGTCGTTGAGCAGGATGAGGTCGGGCCGGCGCCGCCCCTTCAGCTCGGGCACTTCGGTCAGGTCGCCGTCGACGTCGAGCTCGATGTGGTGCGTGCGCACGAGAGCGCCGCCGTCGAGATCGTAGAATCCGACACCGAGCCGGTGCGGACGGATGGTGGGGTAGTCCGCCGGCGCGGTCTGGACGATCGCGAAGCGGGTGATCACGCCGTCGGCGTCGGTGGCGACGGCCGGGGAGAGCGTGTTGACCCCGGCGGTCTCGAGCCACTTCTTCGACCAGGAGTCCAGTTCGCGCCCACTGGTGGCCTCGAGCTCGGTGAGCAGGTCGCTCAGCTCGGTGTTGCCCCAGGCGTGCTTCTGGAAGTACGCGGACACGCCGGCGAAGAACGCCTCGATGCCGACCCAGGCGGCCAGCTGCTTGAGGACCGAGCCGCCCTTGGCGTAGGTGATGCCGTCGAAGTTGACCTGCACGTCTTCGAGGTCGTTGATCGTCGCGACGACCGGGTGCGTGGAGGGCAGCTGGTCCTGCCGGTACGCCCAGGTCTTCTCCATCGCGTTGAAGGTCGTCCACGCGGCGGTCCATTCGGTGGCCTCGGCGGTCGCGATCGTCGAGGCCCACTCGGCGAACGACTCGTTGAGCCACAGGTCGTTCCACCACTTCATCGTGACCAGGTCGCCGAACCACATGTGGGCCAGCTCGTGGAGGATGGTCACGACCCGCCGTTCCTTCACGGCGTCGGTCACCTTCGAGCGGAACACGTACGTCTCGGTGAACGTGACGGCACCGGCGTTCTCCATCGCACCCGCGTTGAACTCGGGGACGAACAGCTGGTCGTACTTGGCGAACGGGTAGGGGACGCCGAACTTCTCCTCGAAGTACGCGAAGCCTTCGCGGGTCTTGTTGAAGATGTAGTCGGCGTCGAGGTGCTGCCACAGGCTCTTGCGCCCGTAGACACCCAGCGGGATGACGCGACCCGACGCACTGGTCAGTTCGGCGAAGGTCGCCTCGTACGGCCCCGCGATCAGCGCGGTGATGTACGACGAGATGCGCGGCGTGGGTTCGAACGTCCAGGTCGCGACGCCGTCACCGGCCGCGACCGGTTCGGGGGTGGGGGAGTTCGAGACGACCTGCCACTGCGCCGGCGCGGTCACCGTGAACTGGAACGTCGCCTTGAGGTCGGGCTGCTCGAACACGGCGAACACGCGGCGTGAGTCGGGCACCTCGAACTGCGAGTAGAGGTAGACCTCGCCGTCGACCGGATCGACGAACCGGTGCAGTCCCTCACCGGTGTTCGTGTAGAGGCAGTCGGCGTCCACGACGAGCTCGTTGTCGGCGGCGAGGCCGTCGAGGGCGATGCGCGAGTCCGCGAACGCGGTGGCCGGGTCGATCGCGCGGCCGTTGAGCGTGATCTCGTGCACGGTCCGGGCGATGAGGTCGATGAAGGTCGCCGCCCCCTCGGTGGCCGCGAACCGGACCACGGTGCGGGAGCGGAACACCTCCGGTCCGGTCGTGAGGTCCAGTGCCACCTCGTACGAAGTGGTGTCGATGATCGCGCGGCGCTCCTGCGCTTCGCTGCGGGTGAGGTTCTCTCCAGGCACGTGCGTGACTCCCATGGGTTCGGGTGGATGCCGGTCGCCGGCGCTGCTGGCGCCGACGGCAACCCGTAAAGCCTACGCGTCTCCGGCCGCCGACTGGCGTCGGATATGACTGCGGGCGTGCTCGATCGCCTCCGGCAGCGTGGTGAACAGGTGCTTGTGGTGGCGGAGGGCGCCGAGCACCCCCACCGTGCGGAACAGCCCCTCGTGCCGCGGCTGCACGCCCTTGATGAGCACGGTGATGCCGCGCCGCTCCAGCGCATGGACGATGTCGCCCAGGCTGCGCGCGCCCGTGGCATCCACCAGCTCGAGCGCGCTCATGCGCAGGATCACGACGGTGACCCCGGCCACGCCGGACACTTCGTCGAGGACCCGGTCGGCCGAGGTGAACAGGAGCGGGCCGTCGATGCGGATGATGGCGATCCCCTCGTCGCCCGGCTCGGCGTCGCCGGTGATCTGCTCCCGGTGGATGCGGGAGGCCCCCGACAGGCTGCGCAGCGCGATCACGCCGGCGAACGCGACGCCGATGATCACCGCGATGATGAGGTCGAAGGCCACCGTCACCACGGCGGTGAGGATGAACGCCAGCGCGTCGGCGCGGGTGGAGCGCAGGATGGCGCGGGCGGTGTCGCGGTGCACCATCCGCACCGCGGTGACCATGAGCACGCCGGCCAGCGCCGCCAGCGGGATCTGGCCGACCGGCCCGGCGGCGACCAGCACCACGCCCAGCAGCACGACGGCGTGGAAGGCGGAGGCGATCCGCGAGCGCCCGCCGGCACGCACGTTCACGGCGGTGCGGGCGATCGCCCCGGTGGCGGGCATGCCGCCGAACATCGCCGCGCCCAGGGAGGCGACGCCCTGGCCGACCAGCTCCCGGTCGGGGTCGTAGCCGCCCACCTCGGCCAGTGACGAGGCCACCCGCGCCGACAGCAGCGATTCGATGGCCGCCAGGGCCGCGACGGTGACGGCCGGCATCACCAGCTCCGGCAGCACAGCCGGGTCGATCGTCGGCAGTGCGGGCACCGGGAGAGACGAGGGCAGTTCCCCGATGGTCGCCAGCGGCGTGGGCACCACGAGGACCAGGACGGTCACCACGATGATGCCCAGCAGCGAGCCGGGGATCGCGTGGTGGATCCGCGGGGCCAGGAGCATGCAGGCGGCCACGATCGCGGCCGCGCCCAGCGCCCACAGCAGGTAGACGGGGTCGGCCGAGCCCAGCGACTCGATGGCGGCGATCACGGCGTTCGTGCTGTGGTCGGTGGCGGGCGCGCCGGTGGTGATCTGCGGCACCTGCTGCAGGAAGATGATGACCGCGATGCCGAGGGTGAACCCCTCGATCACCGGCCAGGGGATGAACGACACCGCCCGTCCCAGACGCAGCGCACCCGCGGCGAGCACGATCGCGCCGGCCATCAGGGTGACGGTGGCCACCGCGCCGACGCCGTGGTTCATGACGATCGGCGCGAGCACGACGACCATCGCGCCGGTCGGACCCGACACCTGGACGTGCGAGCCGCCGAAGATCGCGGCGAGGAATCCCGCGATGATCGCGGTCACCAGGCCCGCTTCCGCGCTGAGTCCCGAGCTGATGCCGAATCCCAGCGCCAGCGGCAGGGCGACGATGCCGACGGTCACACCCGCCACCAGGTCCCCGCGCCAGGTGCGGCGGGCCCCGGTGTAGTCGGCGCGCGAGGGGAGTAGCGTCGCGGCGCGGGTGAGCACGCGGCGGGTGCGGGCGGGCCGGGCGACGTCGGTCACGGTGTGACCCCGATTTCGGGCAGCTGCGCCGCGTCCCCGAGCAGGTCGCGGTCGCCGGCGAGCAGGTCCAGCAGCAGGGCGCGTGCCGAGGTCAGCAGACCCGCCACCTGCGGCGTTGCCAGCCGGTAATAGACGTGGCTGGCGCGCCGCTCGGATTCGACGAGGCGATGGCGGCGCAGCACGGCGAGGTGCTGTGACAGGTGGGACGCCTCCAGCCCGGTGTCGGTCTGCAGCACCGCGACACTGACCTCGTCGGCGGCGGTGAGCAGTTCCAGGATGCGGATGCGCAGCGGGTGGGCGAGGCCTTTGAACAGGTTCGCTTTCACTTCATAGAGCGGCTTCTGGGAGGGAGTCAATGGCATGATGAAACCATCATATCGCAGGCCTCCCTGCGAGAACGGCTGAATAGGATGGGGGCATGCGCATCCACATCGCGACGGACCACGCCGGTCTCGACTTCTCCACGCAGCTGCAGGAACACCTCACCCGGCAGGGGCATGAGGTCGTCGACCACGGTCCTGTCTCCTACGACCCGCTCGACGACTACCCGGCCTTCTGCATCCGCGCGGCACAGGCGGTCGCCGTCGACCAGGCCGCCGGTGTCGAAGCGCTCGGCGTGGTCTTCGGCGGCTCGGGCAACGGGGAGCAGATCGCCGCGAACAAGGTCCGCGGCATCCGGGCCGCGCTGGTGTGGAACCTGTCGACAGCCGAACTGGCCCGCGAGCACAACGACGCGAACGTCATCTCGATCGGCGCGCGCCAGCACACCTTCGAGGAGGCCGTCACGTTCATCGACCGCTTCCTCGCCACCCCGTTCTCCGGTGAGGAGCGCCACGCCCGGCGCATCGGGCAGCTGGCCGCCTACGAGATCGACGGCTCCCTGGCCCCCGACCCGCGGGCACACCTGCGCGGCGGCGAGTCGGTCGACGCGATCGATCCGGAAGCGGGCTGATGCCCGAAGGCCACTCCGTCCACCGCATCGCCCGGCAGTTCGCCCGCAACTTCGTGGGTCACCGCGTGGCGGCGTCCAGCCCGCAGGGTCGTTTCGCCGAGGGCGCTGCGGTCATCGACGGCCGGACGCCGACCGACGTGCGTGCGGTCGGCAAGCAGATGTTCCTCGAGTTCGACGACGATCTGTGGCTGCGGGTGCATCTCGGGCTCTACGGCGCGTGGGACTTCGCCGGGGAGATCCTCGTCGACCCGACCATCGCCTCGGCCAACGGGCGCATGGGTCAGACCAACCAGCGCGGCACCGACCTGGAGGAGCCGGTGTTCGACGCCGACGGCGAGAACTCCCTCACCTCCATCGGCGCGCCGCGTCGTGCGCGGGTGCACGTGCGCATGAGCGAGCAGACCAACCCGCTCGCCGATGAGGGCGACCAGTGGCCGCCGCCGGTGGTCGGTCAGGTGCGGCTGCGCCTGCTGACGGATGCCACGTGCGCCGACCTGCGCGGACCCACCGCGTGTGAGCTGCAGACGCCGGACGAGATGCTGGCGACGGTCGCGAAGCTCGGGCCGGACCCGCGCGTGGGTGACGTGGCCGAGGGCGAGGAGCGGTTCACGACGATCGTGCGGCGCAAGCCCACGGCCATCGGACAGCTGCTCATGGACCAGACCGTGGTCAGCGGCATCGGCAACGTCTACCGGGCCGAGATGCTGTTCCGCGCGCGCCTGAACCCCCATACGCCCGGCCGCGACGTGCCCGAGGCGACCGTGCGCGACCTGTGGCGCGATTGGGTGCGACTGCTCGCGATCGGCGTCGAGACCGGGCAGATGATGACCATGGACGACCTCGACCCGGAGGCGTACCGCAAGGCGATGGCCCATCGCGACGATCGGCACTGGGTGTATCACCGTGCCGGACTGCCGTGCCGGGTCTGCGGTACCGCGATCGTGCTCGAGGAGATGGCCGCGCGCAAGCTCTACTGGTGTCCGCGCTGCCAGGCCTGACCGCTCACAGATCGTCGACGGCGGGAGGCCCGGCCAGCCAGCTCACCTCGGTGTCGCGCAGCGCGACCCGCGCCCGGGCCATGGTGGTCAGGTAGGGGTCGGCTTTCTCGACCCCCTGCGTCACGTCCGCCAGGGCCGCGTCCAGCCTCGTCATGAGCGAAGATTAGCGCGTGGGCACCCTAGGCTGAATCCATGCGTCAGAACCCGAGCTTCGCGATGACCGACCTCGCCGAACTGCGGCGCGTCATCGACGAGAATCCGTGGATGATCCTGGTCAGCGACGCGCCGGAGGGGATGGTGGCCTCGCACTACGCCGTGCTGCTGGACGAGGACCGCGACGACCTCACGATCGTGGGCCATGTCGGCAAGCCCGACGACGCCATCCTGGGTCTCGGCGAGCGGGAGCTGCTGGTGATCGTGCAGGGGCCGCATGGGTACATCTCGCCCGGCTGGTACGGCGACGTGGCCGCGGTCCCGACCTGGAATTTCGTGTCGGTGCATCTCAGCGGCGTCCCCGAGATCCTGTCGACCGAGGAGAACCTGCGCGTGCTGGACCGGCTGGTCGCACGGTTCGAGAAGACGCTGCCGCACCCGCGTCTCATGTGGGAGCCACCCAACGACGAGGACTTCGTCCGCCGGCTGGAGCGCGGCACCGTCGGGTTCCGCCTGACCCCGACCAAGGTCGTCGCCAAGCGCAAGCTCAGCCAGAACAAGACCGACGAGATGGTCGACACGATCATCACCGA
This sequence comes from Microbacterium pollutisoli, assembly GCF_053586795.1. Lineage (NCBI taxonomy): Bacteria > Bacillati > Actinomycetota > Actinomycetes > Micrococcales > Microbacteriaceae > Microbacterium > Microbacterium pollutisoli. The sequence continues at coordinate 512,582 of NZ_JBNYWT010000001.1, read as the reverse complement.
GCTCGAGGCCGGCAGCGGGCCGTACACCGATCCCCGCCTGCCCGCCGAGATGCGGCGCGCGCACGACAGCATCCGCGCCGCGCGCGAGGCCCGATGAGTCTGCAGCAGGGTGACACCGTCGATGTGATCGCGGGGGCCCGACTCACCGGCGTCGACCGGCTCGACCCGTTCGACGACGAGCCCGTCGACCTGCATCTGGCCGGCGGCGCCATCGTCGACGTCGCACCGGCCGGGGCGCTGCCCCGCCGTGGGGCGGTCCTCGACGCCGACGGGGCGTGGGTCGTCGCCGGGCTCTGGGACCATCACGTCCACACCGTCCAGTGGGCCCTCGTGGCCCAGCGCACCGCGCTCGGCGGGGCGGCCACAGCACAGGAGGCGGCGGCGATCATGTCGACCGCGCCGATCCTGGCCGACGGCCGGCGCGTGGGCACGGGTTTCCGCGACGCCCTCTGGCCCGACGTGCCCACCCTCGCTCTGCTGGATGCCGCCACCGGGCAGGTGCCGACCTATCTGATCAGTGCCGACGTGCACTGCGTGTGGCTCAACAGCGCGGCGCTGCGCCGCGAAGGGTTCGCCGTCGACGAGACCGGGGTGCTGCGGGAGGCGCCCGCGTTCGAGATCTCCCGACGCCTCAACGCCGTCGACCCGGTCGGCGGTGACCGACTCGTCGACCGTGCTCTGCGCGACGCCGCGTCCCGCGGCGTCGTCGGGATCGTCGACTTCGACATGGCGTGGAACGCCGAAGCCTGGGCGCGCCGGCTCGATGCCGGCTTCGCGGCGACCCGGGTCTCGTTCGCCGTGTACCCGGACCTGCTCGACCGTGCGCTCACGGAGGGACTGCGCACCGGTGACGCGCTCGACGCGGCCGGGCGGGTGCGCATGGGGCCGCTCAAGGTCATCACCGACGGATCACTGGGCACCCGGACCGCCGCCTGCTCGCATCCGTATCCCGGCGACCCGCACAACCGGGGCGTGCTCACCGTGCCCCCGCACGAACTCGTCGACCTGCTGATGCGCGCGACCGGTGGGGGATTGGCGGCCGCCGTGCACGCCATCGGCGATCTCGCCAACACCCACGCCCTCGACGCGTTCGCCGAAACCGGCGCACACGGCACCATCGAGCACGCCCAGCTGGTCGCCCACGCCGACATCGCGCGATTCGCGCGCCTCGGCATCGCCGCCAGCATCCAGCCGGAGCACGCGCTCGACGACCGGGACCTCACCGACACCATCTGGAGCACCCAGACCGCCGTGCCCTACCCGTTCCGGTCGCTGCACGACGCCGGGGCGAACCTGCTGCTCGGCTCGGACGCCCCGGTGGCGCCGCTGGACCCGTGGGCGGCGATGGCGGCCGCCGTGCTGCGCACCCGCGACGAGCGTCCGGCCTGGATGTCGTCCCAAGCCGTGTCGGCCGCGACGGCCCTGGCCGGATCGACCGCGGGCGGCACGGACACCGGCTGCGCGCTCGACGTGGGCGACGTCGCCGACCTCGTGCTCGTCGACCGCGACCCGCTCACCGCCGGCACGGCCCTGGCCTCCACCCAGGCGGTGGCGACCATGATCGAGGGGACCCTCACGCACCTGCGGGGCTGAGGCCACCACAGAGACACGGATGCCCCGGACCGCGGGGTCCGGGGCATCCGTTCGTCGTCAGGCCGCGAGGTGCGCCGAGAGGAACCAGCGGTCCTTCTCGAGGCTCGCCTTGATCCCGATGGCGACGTCCTGGCTGGTGAGGTCGACCTCGTCGAGGCCTTCGATGGCCGCCTGCACGTCGGGCAGCAGCGCGTCGATGTCGGCGACGATCGCCGCGACCTGCTGCTCCCAGGGGGTGAAGCCGGCCGGCACGGCCGTGGTGGTCGCCTTCTCGGCGACGGTCGCCACACGTGCGTCGATGGGCAGTCCCACCGCGATGATGCGCTCGGCCGCCTCGTCTGCCGACGCCTGCGCGTGGGCCACGACCTGGTCGAGGAGCTCGTGGATGGCGATGAAGTTCGCGCCACGGACGTTCCAGTGCGCCTGCTTGCCGTTGACCGCCAGCGCCTGCAGCCCCAGAACGACCGGGGTGAGGAACTGGGCGGTGCCCGCAGCGGCTTCCGGGCCTGCCGCGGTCGCTGACGTGTTCTGTGTCTTGGTCATCTCTGTTCGCCTCCGCTCGGCGGGTGAAATGTCCCGCATTGAGTCCAACGCTACTCAGCCGCAGGCATTCCGCAAGGAAGCGAAGGCTGTGCTAACGGTAGCCTCGGGGGCATGACCATTGCCGCTGATGCCACCGTCCTGACCGTCTCGGGCCGCGCCCCCGCGCTCGACCCGACGAGCTTCATCGCCCCCGGCGCACGGGTGATCGGTGACGTCACCGTCGGGGCGGAGGCGAGCATCTGGTACAACGCGGTGGTGCGCGGCGACAGCGCCGGCATCACCCTCGGCGCCGGCAGCAATCTGCAGGACAACGTGTCGGTGCACGTCGACTCCGGGCATCCCGTGATCATCGGGGCGAACGTCTCGGTGGGGCACAACGCGGTGGTGCACGGTTGCACGATCGGCGACGCGTCGCTCATCGGCATGGGCAGCGTCGTGCTGTCGGGCGCCGTGATCGGCAGCGGGTGCCTGATCGCCGGGGGAGCGGTCGTGCTGGAGGGCACCGTCGTGCCGGACGGCTCGCTCGTCGCGGGCGTGCCCGGCAAGGTGCGGCGCGCACTCACCGACGAGGAGAAGGCGGGCATCCGGCGCAACGCCGATGTCTACCGCGAGCACCTGGCGGCCCACGCCGCAGCCGTCGACGCACGCTGACGCACCGGCACGCGCGCGCCGTGATCGAGCAGTGGAGGGGCGGACGGGAATCGAACCCGCGTAATCAGTTTGGAAGCGTCCAAAGACCCTCAATTGAGATGCGCGGAATTCCAAGGAAAGCCGAGGTCAGCCGCGCAAACGAAGATACACCTGTTTACGCCATTTGACGCCTATTGACGGGGCCGGAGTACACGCGAGTACACGAAACCGGCCAAACGGGCCGCCTCAGTCCGTCATCTTGGACGCCTTGATCGCGCCGTGAACGGTCATACCGAGCACCGCCGCAATCTGGCCCCACGTGTGCCCGTCACGGCGCGCGTCGAGGATCAGCTGCGCGCGCTGCGCGTAGAGGCTCTGCACTGCGCGGTTCAGTTCGCCGTGTGCGCGGGCGAGCTCGTCAAGACTCATGCGTCGAGTGTAACCAGCAGTTGCCTCAACCCGGTGAGATATGTAACCATCAGTCGCATTACCTGGTGTGAGAGGGGTCACGGAATGAAGGGCACAGCGACGATCAGCCGCATCTGCGAGGGACGCCACCATGCAACCGGCCTCAACGGTCACGACAGGGGACCGGCGCGCCACGCGGTGCAGAATCGCTGCCCGGCGTGCGGATGGGCGCAGCTCGCGCACCTGTGCGCTGGACGGGTGTCATTCATCACCAGCGGCACCTACACGATGACCTGCCCGCAGTGCGGCCACGTCGCGAGCTGGCGCCAGTTCTGGGTGTTCATCGGCTCGCCGGATGAGCCCGCGCCAGTGCTCGAACCCGCTGGCGCGCCGCCGGTGGCCTCAGCCGCGGTCGCACCGACAACGCCGCCCACGGATGCCGAGGCGCTCCTACCCGCGTTCACCGACTACCTGGAGTCACGGCGCCGGGCAGCCGGCACGATCAAGCAGCGGACGCGCCATATCCGGCTACTCGCCAAGACCTTCCCGGACCTCGCTGAGGTGACCCCGGTCGAGCTCGACCAGTGGGTGCGCGACCAGAGTGACGGCAAGCGACCGGAGACCGTGAACACGATGATTAAGTCGTTGCGCGTGTTCTACAGCTGGGCTGACCGATTCGGCCTTATCCGCCCGAACCGCGCCACGCTGCTCGACCAGGTGCCCAATCCGCACCGCATGGGACGCACCGTCGACGATGACCGACTGGAAGCCGCGCTCCAGGGCGCGAGCGCTCGGGACCGGGCCATGATCCTGCTCGGCCGCGACGCCGGCTTACGGCTTACCGAGATCGCCACGCTGCACACGTCGATGCGTACCGGCGCGTGGTTGACCATCATCGGCAAGGGGAGCAAGCAGCGCCGCGCGGCGCTCACGCCGCGGCTGGCGGCGGCGCTGGATGCGATCGCACCCGCCGGGGGCGGCTACTACTTCCCGTCGAGGGATGGGGACGGGCACATGCACCCGATGAGCGTGAACAAGATCATCACGCGAGTCACGGGCGTCAACCCGCACGCACTGCGCCACGCGGCCGGCACCAGCGTGTACAACGCCACCAAGGATCTCCGAGCGACTCAGGCTTTCCTCGGCCACTCGTCGCCGACGACGACGGGCATCTACGTGCACGTGCTCGACGATGAGCTACGCAGCGCGACTATGGCCGGTGCGCTCGGCGCCCAGCAGCCGCCAGCCTAGACTGCGCCGCAGTCGCGCGGCGGGGCGAGGTCGGAGACAGCGAGTATCTCGCGGAATGTCTCTTCGGTCTGCGCTGCTGCGCAGTGCGCGTAGATCGAGTCGAGCAGTTCCTCAGCGGTCAGCCCCAGCTCATCCGCCAGGAGCTCCGAAAGTCGCTCGATGATCGCCACCGCCGCGCTAGCCAGCTCTGACACGACGTCCGCAAGCGTGCTGCCCTCGAACTGAAAGCCCACCTGCTCGGACGACTCCCGTTCTTTCAGGAGCGCGGCGTACACGAGCGCAGACGCGACGTTGAGGGTCAAAACAGCAGCCTCCCGCGCGTCACGTTCGCGACGATCTGGCCTTCCTTCAGCTGCGGCTTCCAGTTCCGCCACGCGCGGTCGTCAACGTCAACGATGACACGCTGTCGCTTGGGCGCCAGCTTCCGCCGCTCGAGCGCGTCAAGGTCCTCGTATGCGGTCTTGGTGTTCGCGTCGATCACGATCTGCTTGCCGTCCGGAAGCTTGATGATCTTGTTGCCGAGATCGTCGGTTTCGTTGGTCGCTTCACCGGCGCGCAGCGCATAGTCGTGCAGGGCGCGCGCCGCGTTCGCCGACTGCTCCCGGCCGAGCCGCATCGCCTCGGTCTGCAGCTCAAGCGCTTCCGTGCCGCGGGCTACCTCATCGCCGAGCGTGCGCTGCTCGGCGGTCATGGTCGACCGGTCCCACGAGTTGCTTGAGCCGGTGCTGGTCTCCTTGACGACCTCGCCCCATCGCTGCATCTTCGAGGTGAGCGAGTCCTGCACCACTTCGAGCGCGGTGGCGTCGCCGGCCATGGCGAGCATCGCGGTCGACACGGTGATGCCCCAGTCGCGCGCGTTGTCCCTCGCTTGCTGGTAGCGCTCCGGGTCGGTGGCGATCGCGTTCACTTCGCCGACGATGTGCGCGGCCGACACGATCTTTCCGGCCGACTCCTGATAGGCCTCGGCCCACTCCGCTGCGGCTCGGTTCAGCTCTTCCTGCTTCTTCTTGGCCTCTTCCATGCCGGCCGTGACCAGGCCGAGGCCGGCTGCGCCAGCGGCGAGGGCGAGCGCGCCGACAAGGCCGGCAGGCCCCGTCCCGGCGATGGATGCCGCGAGCCCGCCGAGCGTGTCCTGCCCGACTTGCCCCAGGTCCGACAGATCGCCCCGGAATGATGAGACGGCCTCGCCCAGGTTCGAGCCGATCTCGGTCTGCAGTTCCTTCGCACCGTCCTGTACGCGGCCGAGGCCCTGTTTCCCCGAGTCCCCGACCTTGCGGTACGACTCGCGGAACTCGCGTTCGATCGCGTCTGCAGTGCGCCTCGTTTCGTCGCCCAGCTTGTCGGTCGCGTCCTGCGCGTCCTTCATCGCCTGTTCGAGTTGATCCGGTCCGCGGTTCCGCCCGAGTTCTTCGAGGGCCTTCTCGGCGTCGTCGAGCGGGTCGATGATCCCGGCCTCGACGCCCTGCCGAAACGCCTTCGTCTCCGAGGCGATGCGGATGGTGATGTCACCAGCGGCCATGTTTCGTTCTCCTGTCGTGAGGTGGGGATGACCCCGCGCGCACCCGCCGGGAGGGCTATGCGACGAGCGCGCGCGGGGAGCGTCGGGCTATCCGCCCTGGTTCTGGTCGAGCCAATCGCTCACGGCGCCGGCTCGGGTCCGACCGTCTGCGAGCTGGACGGCAGCGTTGCGGGCGCGCAGCTGGTCGACAGCTTCGGCCCAGCAGTCACGGCACGATCGCATCCGCGGGACCTTCGAGTTGATCCCCGGTGACTTGTCGGTGTACAGGGCGACATGTCGGACCGCGACGGCCCCGTGCTTCTCGCAGACCGGGCACAGGTGCTCAGCGTCGAAACGAGCCTTCTGGCGGGCTGCCTTCTCCCGGGCGTCCTTGATGCGGTGTGCTTCCTGGATCGCCCGGATGTGACGGTACGTCTCCCACGCGCGGTCACTGTTCCTGAGCACGTCGGCAATGGTCGTGTCGAGCAGTGCTAGGAACTCATCCCGCTTCTCTTCGCTCCAGTAGTAGAGCCCAAGCTGCGCCTTGTGTTCGTCGCTGGGTTCACCCAGGACCCACTCGGAGAACACGAGCGAGTCCTCCCCGGTTACCAGCTTGGCGGGGCGGGTGACCCAGGTTGTCATCACGCCGGGGTGATGAACCCGGCCGGGTATCACCCCGTCGTACTCAATCGCGCCGAGAGCGTGCGCGAGGTGCTCGCCGAGGATGCCTGCGCGCTCGGGGTGCTGCGACATGACTCCTTCACCGCGCATCTCCCCGAGCCAGTCCCCCGCGGTGATCAGCGTGACGCTCTCATCGACGGTCGCGCGGGCGGCCGGGTAGTCCGCCTGCACCTCGTATGGTGTCCAGAGTTCAGGCCGATCCGCGGTCACGCGGGGCAGGCTTGAGGTGGGAGCGTCCGCATCACGGGACTTGATGCCGAACATCACGACATCACCCCCGCCAGCTGCTCGGCGACGCGCGCGGAGAGCGACCCGCCCTCGACCTCGGTGGAGCCGTTGAGCGTCTTGAACTGTCGGCGCGCCTCGGCCACGCAGACGATGCACGCGACGAGGTGCACCTTCTCCGGACGACCGGCCATGGTGTGTCGCTGGCCAACGTATCGGCGTTTGACGATGAATGCGGTACTTCCGCAGCAGGGGCATCCAGGCATTCTGGGAGCCTTTCGACGTGAGCGCCGGCGCCAGTTGAACGGCGGGCTATGTGTCGAGAGGGTCTGAACTCGCTCCCTTGTGGCTCACACTATACGCGCGTGGCACGCGCACCCCCTCGTGTGTCGGCAACGCCCGGCGTGTCGCACCTTCGCCGCGCGCGGCCGGGCAGACGGGGCATGGTGACACTGAGTATCATGGGCCGTGCGACGCAGTGTCATTCAGGGGGGGATTCTGCTGTTGGAGCCGAAGGCGGGGGTTACGCCGCCGACTAAAAAAGACGCGCGCTCGACGTGCGCCGGGTCGCGTCGCCCGAGGTCGCCGGGCCGCTGGTGATCGCGGCGCCGCGTCGTCCGCCGTCTGCTCGGTTGCAGCGGACGCACTCGGGTGCGAAGAGCGACAGGCCGTGAGGCGTCGGGGTCGCCGCTGGGGCACACGTCGAATGACGATCCCGGCTCGACGATTCGCGGCGGGCCGCCGCTGACCCGCAGGACTGGTCCGGGCTGCTGGCGGCGGGGCTGGTGAGTGCCCGGGTGGCCCTAGTTGTTCCTACTCTTCTTCTCCTACTCTTCCATGCGTAAAGGTATGGGAATAGGTAGGGACACCCGGGACAGCGCTACTGCCGACTGGCATCGGAACTGGGGACAGAACTAGGGACAGCTAGGGCAATGTGTGCGTTCAGCTAGGGACAGACCGGCCCGCACCCCCTCATTCTCGCTGCGCGGTCTCTCTCCCGGGAGGCGCGGAGGGGGGCGGGCCTAGCTCCCTGTCCCTAGCTCACAGCGGGTCGTCGTGCACGGTCTGCTCGACTCCGATGCCCTCGTACCAGTAGCCGCGCCGGCCGCCGTCGCGGCGACGGACGCGCGTGATGCCGTCGACCCGTTCGATGAGCCGTCTGCCGAACATGTTGTCGGCAAGCGGCCGGTAGCCCCGGGCGAGACACCAGCGGCGATATCGCTGGTAGACGAGTGTGCATGAGTCGGTCTGCAGTTCACCGAGGTAGACGCCCTCGTCCTCATCCAGCCAGAGCAGCAGCGGGTCGTCGGCGTCGTGGAGGCGGTCTGTCGCTTCGCGCGCCGCGGCTGGGGCATCGAACCTGCCGCGGGCCATGAGCCGCCGCAGCCCGTCCATTGCCACGTTGAAGATGCCGGCCGCGTCGTCGAGCAGCACCTGCTCGTCGAGCGCACGCAGCTCGCCGCGCGCGGCGAGGTCTTCGACGGGCACGGTGAAGTCAATGACTTCCCAGCGCCGCCGCCAGCCGGCCGAGTTGTCTGACGTACGGAAGTGGTTGTTTGACGCGAACAGGGGGACGGCGTAGGGCACGAACTCGAACGATTGCCCGAACTTGCGGGAGGCGCTGATCGAGTCTCCGCCCGTGATCTCCTTGAGGATCTGAGGGTCGCTCAGGAACTTGCTGGAGAGGTCGCCGCTGATGTTGGCGATCTTCCCGTAGAGCCCCGCCGTGGCGAATCGGTCATCGACCAGCTGGTGCATCGAGATCGAGCTGTAGGACTCTCGGCCGAGCAGCGCCCGGATGACCCGCATGAAGGTTCCCTTGCCGTTGCCGCCGGCGCCGTGCAGCAGGAATATCTTCTGCAGTGGGTTGCCGGTCATGAGCAGGTAGCCGATGATCTCCCACACGTGCCGCACGAGGTCGGCGTCGTTGGGCAGCACCTGGCCGAGCCACTCCGAGAAGGTGTGCGGGATCGCAGTCGGGTCGTGGGTGATGGGCAGCTTGGTGAGTGCGCCGAGTGCGGGCGAGTGAGGTTCGATCTCGTCGTCTTTCCACCAGTAGATGCCGTTGTCCAGCACGATGTAGTCGAGGTATCCGCTCGGCAGCTCTGGTAGTCCGACCGCGGGAAGCTCGACGTTCAGCAGGTGAGCGTCGACCTGGCCGAGCAGTGTGGCCGAGTAGCGGTCGCCGAGTTCGGCCGCGACGCGTCGGCGCACCGCGTCTTCGTCGCGCACGAACACACCGTCGCGGTACTCGTACATCTCACCGCCGACACCACGGCCGAGCGGTGTGGGCGTCGCGGCCACGTGCGCGGCGATTCTGGTAGCGGACGGCTTGTGCGTCGTCGGGTCGAGGAGATCGTCGTTCACCGCGGCAGCCCTCGCAGACGTTCGGGAAGGATCAACTCGTAGACGACGCGGCCGGGCTCGTCGGTATCGCAATGTGGGGTACGCGTGCCCAGCGATCCGGTCACCGGGTCAGCGGTCACGCTGGCCGGCCACCCGTGCGTGTGGCGCTCATGACCCCGGTAACGATCGCTATGCAGATCCGCGTAGGGGCAGAGCACCTCCACGCAGAGCGCCCCCGGGCGTCCTTCCGCCTGTCGCACCTCGACGACATGGGCAACCGGATAGGCGTCGACGGCGCCGGCGAGCACCATGGCGCCCAGGCCGGCGCGCAGACCCGCTTCCACCTCGAACCATGCCTCGATGGTGAGGCGCAGCGTTTCACCGATGAGCGTGAAGTTCCCATCGGTCGCGCGCAGGATGGTCGCTGAGAGTTCGGCGCCAGCCAGCGTGCCGGCGGCGATCGCGTCTCGCTGGCGGGGCGAGCAGCGGGTTAACGCGCGTAGGAACAGCGCGAGTGCCTCGTCCGATGCCATGTCAGATCACCCCGCGCTGCTTGAGCCAGTGCCAGCCGTCGCGCAGCTCCGACCGCGACGGCATGACGGTGCCGGGCGTGGCGGCGACGTAGGCGCCCATCGCGGCGCGCAACGCCCGCGAGTTCGGCGGAAGGTCGCGGACCGCGGGCGGGAGCGCGCTTAGCAGCGCGTAGACGCATCGCGCTGGCAACCTGGCGCCCTCGGGTAGCGGATCGGCCGCCCGTGAGGCGGTCATGCGCTGGCCTCGCGGGTGTTCTCGTCGATCCATGCGGCGAGGTCGGCGGGCTTGAACCGAACGAACTTGCCGACCTTCACGTACGGAATGCGACGGGTGCTCACCAGTGAGCGCAACGTGCGCTCACTGAGGCCGGTCGCTTCGACCGTCTCACGCAGACTCAGGGTGCGCAGGTCATCGAGCTTGGTGGACATGATGCCTCCCATTGGGAATGCAGAACACGACCGCCGCTCAGGGCGGTGCGTGTTGCCTCATTCCGTGGAGGTCTCACCATTACGCCAGACCCGATGTCTGACTCGTAACGCCCGACTGCGACTGAACGCAGCACCCCAGCGATACTGACCCGGTATACCCCTCTCCCAGGAGCACGGTTCCCGCCACTCTCGCGTGGATGGTTGGCCCTTATCCACGTCCGATGCGGTGAAGCTCTCGCTTCGCCGCTGTGCCGGTTTCTGGCATGACCCCCGGCGGGGCCTCATACCGGGCTGATCAGAAAGTAACACATTCTGTCGGCTGCTGAGGGTTAGTCACGCATGGTGTCACTTCGTCGCGTTTGCTACCCGAGCGCACGCAGGGTCGGGCGGCCGGCAGGTGCGGACAACAGCGCATCGAGCCGCTCGGCGAGCAGCTGGTCGCTGTCGTCGGCGGCGTGCGCATAGATCTGCGCGGCGCGCATCGTCGTGTGCCCGAGCCGCTTCTGCACGTCGGGCACCGAGGCGCCGATCCGGTAGGCGAGGGTGGCACCGGTGTGGCGGAGGTCGTGCCAGGTGAGGTCTTCGCGGTCGATGACGCGCCGTGCGTGGCCGAACAGCTTCGACAGTCGCGGAGTGCTCACCGGTGCGCCACTGTCGAGGGTGAACAGCAGGGCGTCGGGGGAGTCGTCGACGAACTCGGCCATGTGCTGCTCCAGTGTGGTGATGACGCCCCGGGGCAGGTGCACGGTTCGGCGGCTCTTGGCGGTCTTGGTCGGTCCGAACGTGATCGGCTGACCGGAGACTTGGATGAGCGCGCGCTCGACGCGCACGGCGCCGGCGTCGAGGTCGACGTGCCGGCGGGCGAGAGCGAACAGCTCGCCGTAGCGCAGCCCGGACCACGCCGCGAGGGTGACTGCGGCGGCCAGCCGCCGGGGCATGTGTGCGGCGAGCTGCTCGACCTCGGCGGGGCTGGCGGTCCCGCGCTCACGGGAGCGGATGACGCCGGCGCCCTTGATCTGGCAGGGGTTGGCCGCGAGCATCCCGTCGCTGACGGCAGTGAACAGCACGGCGCGCAGCACACGGTAGGCGTTCGCGGCGGCCGTCTGACCCGCGTTGTCCGGGGCGGGGCGGCCCTCGGGCACGGGTGACCCGGCCGCGCGCCACTCGGCCAGCAGCGCGGGGCTGATGCGTCCCGTGGGCGCGACGGTGTGGCCTTGTGCTCGCGCCCACACGCGTGCCGGGTGCGGATCGCGGGGGCTCGGCCGCGTCGCGCGCGTGGTCGCGGACTCGCGGGCGGTCTGGATGACGGCTGCATACCAGGTGCGGATGAGCGCGGGGGTGAGGTCGGCGACGTCGACGGCGCCCAGCTCGATGCCGCGCGAGCGCGCGCTCTGCCCGATCCGCGGCGAGATCCAGCGCTCGATCGTGCGGCGGTAGTACTCCAGGGTGCGCGGCGCGAGGTCCGGCCGCGCGTCGAGCCACGCGGCCGCGTAGTCGGCGAGGGTGATGCGGCCCGCGTCAGGGTCTCGCCACGTGCCGCGGGCGCGGTCGGCGTGCTCGGCGGCCAGCCATTCGCCGGCGGCGGTCTTGGACTCGAACGTGCGAGGCGCTGCGATCCGGCGGCCCTCGATGCGGTAGAACGCGCGCCACCTGCCCGAGGGCAGCCGCTGGATGGTGCCCCACTGGCCGGGGGCACGCCGGCCGGCGCGGCTCATCGTGCCGCCTCGGTCAGCGCGGCGGGCGCGTTGGCCGGCGCCCAGCTGGCGGCGGCGAGCCGTGCGCGGCGTGTCGCGGCGGCGGCGTGGGAGTCGATCGGCGCGAGCAGATCGGTGGGTGTGTGAGCCATGGTGGCCTCCCTCGGTCAGCACGTGAGTACACGTGAGTACACGAGAGGGTCTGAACTCGCTCCCTTACTGCCACCGAGCGGAGCCCGGAAAACTCACGTTGACCGGGCCTTTCTTCGGTGGAGGGGCGGACGGGAATCGAACCCGCGTAATCAGTTTGGAAGACTGAGGCTCTACCATTGAGCTACCGCCCCGCACGCGCCCGTGTGGACGCCTCGAAGAGTCTACAGCGCATTGTCGGCTAGACTGACCACGGCCGTTTTTCGGCGCTCGCCTGCGTGCGCGCCCGGGGCGTAGCTCAGCTTGGTAGAGCGCCCGCTTTGGGAGCGGGAGGCCGCAGGTTCAAATCCTGTCGCCCCGACACGGACCCCCAGACCCAGACAGACCGAACCAGCGCCCGCGCACGCGCGCGGGACTTGAGGAGACAACAGGAATGGTCACCAGCACCGTCGAGAAGCTGAGCCCCACCCGGGTGAAGCTGCACATCTCGGTCACGCCCGAGGAGCTCAAGCCGAGCATCGCGCACGCTTACGAGCACATCGCGCAGGACGTGCAGATCCCCGGCTTCCGCAAGGGCAAGGTGCCGGCGCCCATCATCGACCAGCGGATCGGCCGTGGCGCCGTCCTCGAGCACGCCGTCAGCGAAGGCCTCGACCAGTTCTACCGCGAGGCGGTCAACGCCAACGAGGTGCGCATCGTGGGCCGCCCGTCGGCGGAGATCGTGGAGTGGCCGAACGAGAAGGACTTCTCGGGCGACCTGAAGGTCACCGTCGAGGTCGACGTGCGCCCCGAGTTCGAGCTGCCCGCGTACGACGACGTCACCATCGAGGTCGACGCCGTCGAGACCGACGCCGCCGCGCTCGACACCGAGCTGGACAACCTGCGCGCCCGCTTCGGCACGCTGGTGACCGTCGACCGTCCCGCCGCGACCGGTGACTTCGTCGAGCTGGACCTCGTCGCCACCATCGACGGCACCGAGATCGACCGCGCCCAGGGCGTGTCCTACGAAGTCGGCTCCGGCGAGCTGCTCGAGGGCATCGACGAGGCCGTCGACTCGCTCACCGCCGGTGAGGAGACCACGTTCCGTTCGAAGCTGGTCGGCGGCGACCACGCCGGCGAGGAGGCCGAGGTCACCGTGACCGTCAAGGCCGTCAAGGAGCGCGAGCTCCCCGAGGCCGACGACGACTTCGCGCAGATGGCCAGCGAGTTCGACACCATCGCCGAACTGCGCGAGAGCCTGGCCGAGCGCGTCTCGCAGCAGGCCGTGTTCACGCAGGGCGCCGCCGCGCGCGACAAGCTGGTCGAGAAGCTCATCGAGCTCACCGACATCCCCGTGCCCGAGCAGCTGGTCGAGGACGAGGTCCACGCCCACCTCGAGGGCGAGGGCCGCCTGGACGACGACGTGCACCGCGCCGAGGTCACCGAGGCGAGCCAGAAGCAGTTCCGCACCCAGATGATCCTCGACAAGATCGTCGAGAAGCACGAGGTGCAGGTCTCGCAGGAGGAGCTGACCCAGTACCTCATCCAGTCGTCGGCGCAGTACGGCATGCCGCCGCAGGACTTCGTCAACGCGCTGCAGGAGAACGGTCAGCTGCCGCTCATGGTCGGCGAGGTCGCGCGCAACAAGGCCCTCGCCGTGGCCCTCGGCAAGGTGAAGGTCGTCGACACCGCCGGCAACGCGGTCGACCTGACCGGCTTCGCCGCCGTCGAGGACGAGGACGAGGCACCCGCCGAGGACGCACCCGCCGCCGAGGAGCCCGCGAAGAAGGCCCCGGCCAAGAAGAAGGCTCCGGCCAAGAAGAAGACCGACGCCGCCGACGAGGCTGCCGAGACGGCCCCGGCCGAGAAGGCGCCCGCGAAGAAGAAGGCCCCCGCCAAGAAGGCGCCGGCTAAGAAGGCCGCCGACGAGCCCGCGGCCGAGTAGCAGACGATCGAGAGGGGGTGGATGCCGGAGGTGCGGCATCCACCCCCTTCGTCGTCGTCGGGGCGACACGTCGTATGCCGACGGCGAACACGGGCGGGACGCGTTCGGCGCGTCGGTAGATTCGTACCGTACGAAAACGGAACCAGGAGCATTCATGGCTGAACCACTTGTCGCGACGAGCGTCTTCGACAGGCTGCTGAAAGACCGCATCATCTGGCTGGGGTCGGAGGTGCGGGATGAGAACGCCAACGAGATCTGCGCGAAGATCCTGCTGCTGGCCGCCGAAGACCCGCAGAAGGACATCTACCTCTACATCAACTCGCCCGGCGGGTCGATCACGGCCGGCATGGCCATCTACGACACGATGCAGTTCGTCCCCAACGACATCGTGACCGTCGGCATCGGCATGGCCGCCTCGATGGGCCAGCTGCTGCTGACGGCCGGCACGAAGGGCAAGCGCTACATCACCCCGAACGCGCGTGTCCTGCTGCACCAGCCGCACGGCGGGTTCGGCGGCACCGCCAGCGACATCCAGACGCAGGCCCAGCTGATCCTCGACATGAAGAAGCGCCTGGCCGAGATCACCGCGGCCCAGACCGGCAAGACCGTCGAGCAGATCAACGCCGACGGCGACCGGGACCGCTGGTTCACCGCCGACGAGGCGCTCGAGTACGGCTTCGTCGACCACATCCGCGAATCCGCCTCCGATGTCATCGGCGGCGGCGGCACCGACCAGTGAGCTCCGGAGGACGCACCACGATGAACACACCCGCCTACGGCCTCCCGCACGGCCTGCAGATGCCCTCCAGCCGCTACATCCTGCCGCAGTTCGAAGAGCGCACGGCGTACGGCTACAAGCGCCAGGACCCGTACAACAAGCTGTTCGAAGACCGCGTGATCTTCCTCGGCGTGCAGGTCGACGACGCGTCGGCCGACGACGTGATGGCCCAGCTGCTCGTGCTCGAGTCCCAGGACCCCGACCGCGACATCATCATGTACATCAACTCCCCGGGCGGCTCGTTCACGGCGATGACCGCGATCTACGACACGATGCAGTACGTGTCGCCGGAGATCCAGACCGTCGTGCTCGGCCAGGCCGCGTCGGCCGCCTCCGTGCTGCTGGCCGCCGGCGCCCCCGGAAAGCGGCTCGCGCTGCCCAACGCCCGCATCCTCATGCACCAGCCGGCCGTCGGCGAGTCCGGCCACGGTCAGGCCTCGGACATCGAGATCCAGGCCGCCGAGATCATGCGCATGCGCACGTGGCTCGAGGAGACGATGGCCAAGCACACCAACCGCTCGGCGGAGCAGGTGCACAAGGACATCGACCGCGACATGATCCTGTCGGCCGAGGAAGCGCTCGAGTACGGCATCGTCGACCAGGTGCTCACCTCGCGCAAGCGCACGCCCGCGGCGATCACGTCCTGAGAGATCCCGCTGATGATGCTGCCCCGTCGATCAGTCGGCGGGGCAGCGTCGTCCGGGCTCGGACACAACGCGACGCAAATCCGCCGCATGTCGGCGTGTGCGGTTAGGCTCGAATTCGTCCCGCATGGCCTGAAGGAGGCGCAACATGGCTCGCATCGGTGAAAGTGCCGACCTGTTCAAGTGCTCCTTCTGCGGAAAGAGCCAGAAGCAGGTGCAGCAGTTGATCGCCGGCCCCGGCGTGTACATCTGTGACGAGTGCGTCGAGCTGTGCAACGAGATCATCGAAGAGCGCATGGCCGAATCCGGCGAGGGCGCCGTCGCCGATTTCGATCTGCCCAAGCCGCGCGAGATCTTCGCCTTCCTCGAGGAGTACGTCGTCGGGCAGGATGCCGCGAAGAAGGCGCTGTCGGTGGCGGTGTACAACCACTACAAGCGCGTCCGCGCGCACAGCACGCTGCAACCGGCCGAGCACCGGGCCGACGAGGTCGAGATCGCCAAGAGCAACATCCTGCTGCTGGGTCCCACCGGCTGCGGCAAGACCTACCTCGCGCAGACCCTGGCCAAGCGCCTGAACGTGCCGTTCGCCGTGGCCGACGCGACCGCGCTGACCGAGGCGGGGTATGTCGGCGAGGATGTCGAGAACATCCTGCTCAAGCTCCTGCAGGCCGCCGACTTCGACGTGAAGCGCGCCGAGACCGGGATCATCTACATCGACGAGGTCGACAAGATCGCCCGCAAGGCCGAGAACCCCTCCATCACCCGCGACGTGTCGGGGGAGGGTGTCCAGCAGGCGCTGCTGAAGATCCTCGAGGGCACGGTCGCGTCGGTGCCCCCGCAGGGTGGGCGCAAGCACCCCCACCAGGAGTTCATCCAGATCGACACCACGAACGTGCTGTTCATCGTGGCGGGCGCCTTCGCCGGTCTCGAGGAGATCATCTCCTCGCGGGTGGGCCGGCACGGCGTCGGGTTCGGCGCGCCCCTGCACGACAAGGGCCGCGACCTCGACCTGTTCAGCGAGGTCGAGCCGGAGGACCTGCACAAGTTCGGCCTCATCCCCGAGTTCATCGGCCGTCTCCCGGTGGTCACGTCGGTCGCGCCGCTCGACCAGGCCGCACTCATCGAGATCCTGACGGGCCCGAAGAACGCGTTCGTCAAGCAGTACCAGCGGATGTTCCAGCTCGACGGAGTCGAGCTCGAGTTCGACGACGACGCGCTCCGGGCGATCGCCGATCTGGCCGTGGCCCGCAAGACGGGTGCGCGCGGCCTGCGCGCCATCCTCGAAGACGTGCTGGGGCCGATCATGTTCGAGATCCCGTCCGCCGAGGACGTGGCGAAGGTCGTCGTCACCGCCGACGCGGTGACCGCCGGGGCCCCGCCCACGCTCGTGCTCAGCCAGCCCAAGCGCAAGAGCGCCTGATCTGATCGCCCTCCGTCGCCCCACCGGGGCGTCCCGCCGGCGTCGACGTCGGAGGCCGGACCTAGGCTGACGCCATGGGACGCATCCTGTTCGACACCGCTGCCACGCTCAACGGCTGGATCGCCGACGAGCACAACTCCTTGGCGTGGCTGTTCGCCGTACCGGGCGGCGCCACTCCCGACCCCGGCCTGCTGCCGACCGACGTGGGGGTCTTCGTGGAAGGGTCCACGACCTACGAGTGGATCCTGGCCGAGTCCGACATCCTCGCCCACCCCGAGAAGTGGCGCGAGTTCCACGGCGACCGCCCGACGTTCGTGTTCACCACCCGACGCCTGCCGGTCCCCGCGGGCGCCGACGTCAGGTTCCTGTCCGGTGCGGTCGCCGACGCCCTGCCCACGCTGCGGGCGGCCGCCGGCGCGTCCGACATCTGGGTCGTCGGCGGGGGAGACCTCGCCGGCCAGTTCCTCGATGCGAACGCGCTCGACGAGATCGCCGTGTCGATCGCGCCGGTGCTGCTCACCGGCGGTGCGCCCCTGCTGCCGCGCCGCGTCGAGTCCGACCGTCTGCGCCTGGTCTCCGCGCGCGCCGCCGGTCAGTTCGCCCGCCTCGTCTACGAGGTCAGCCGGTCAGCCCCCGGCGCTTCAGCAGCGGAGTGATCTCGGCGTCCCGGCCTCGGAAGTCCCGGTAGGCCGCCAACGGATCCGCCGCGCCACCGACACCGAGCAGACGCTGCCGGAAGCGTTCCCCGTTCGCGCGTGTGAGACCGCCGTTCTCGCGGAACCACTCGACGGTGTCGGCATCCAGCACCTCACTCCAGATGTACGAGTAGTACCCGGCGCTGTACCCGCCGGAGAAGACATGGGCGAAGTAGGTCGAGGCGTAGCGCGGGGGCACGGCCGGATCGTCCAGCCCGATGTCCGCCAGGGCGGCCGCCTGGAACGCGGCGACGTCGTCGACCTCGGCGGCCTCTTCGACCGACAGCGAGTGCCACATCTGGTCGAGCCACGCGGCGGCCAGATACTCGCTGGTCGCGAAGCCCTGGTTGAACGTCTCCGATTCCCTGATCTTCGCCACCACGTCGTCGGGCAGCGGCTCACCGGTGTCGATGTGCCGCGCATACCCGGCGAGGATCTCCGGCCAGTAGATCCACATCTCGTTGACCTGACTGGGGAACTCGACGAAGTCGCGGAACACCGCGGTGCCGGCGAAGTGCGGGTACGTCACGGTCGCGAACAGTCCGTGCAGCGCGTGTCCGAACTCGTGGAACAGGGTCGTGACCTCATCGAGGGTGAGGAGCGTGGGCTGCCCGGCCGCCGGCTCCGGCACGTTGAGGTTGTTGACCACGACCGGCAGGGTGCCGCGCAGCCGTGACTGCGACACGATGGAGTTCATCCACGCGCCGCCGCGCTTGGTGTCGCGGGTGTACAGGTCGAGGATGTACAGGCCCAGCGCGGAGCCGTCCTCGTTGTGCACCTCGAAGACGCGGGCACCGGGGTGGTAGGCCGGCAGGTCCTCGCGCTCGGTGAACGTGAGGCCGTACAGCAGGGATGCCGCCCGGAACACCCCGTCCTGGAGCACCCGCTCGGCTTCGAACCATGGGCGCAGCGCGGTGCGATCGAGGTCGTACCGGGCTGCGCGCACCTGCTCGGTGTAGTACGCCCAGTCGTGCGCTTGCAGCATCCGTCCTTCGCCCGCCTCGTCGAGGAGCTGCTGCAACGCGTCGCGCTCGCGGCGTGCGTTGGCGGCAGCCGGGGCGGCGAGCCGGCGCAGGAGCGTGTGGACGGCTTCGGGGGAGCCGGCGGTCTCATCGCTGGTGACGTATGCCGCGTGGCTGGCGTACCCGAGCAGCGCGGCACGCTCGGCACGCAGCCGGACGATCTCGAGCAGGACCGCACTGTTGTCCTGCGCGTTGCCCCGCGATCCACGGGCGCGCGATGCTTCCATCAGACGGGCGCGCGAGTCCGCGCGCGTGAGCGTCGACAGGTGGGGGTGCCCGGTGAACAGCGTCAGGGTCACGACATACTTGCCGTCGAGGCCGCGGTCGGCCGCGTTCCGCGCGGCGGCGGACAGCTCGCCCTCGGTCAGCCCGTCGAGCTCGGCGACGTCGTCGAACACCACGGCGAGATCGTTCGTGTCGGCCAGGAGGTTCTTCTCGAAGGTCGTCGTGAGCACCGAGAGGCGCTGATTCAATGCCGTCAGGCGTTGCTTCTGCTCATCGTCGAGCGCCGCGCCGGCATGGGTCATCTCAGTGAAGTGGCGCTGGACGAGATACCGCGACTCCGGATCCAGGTCAAGCTCGTCGAGGCGATCGTGAACGGCTTTCACCCGCTGGTACAGGTGGCCGTCCAACCCGATGGCGTCCTGATGTGCCGCCATCAGCGGGGCGAGTTGCTCCTCGATCGCCTGGATGTCGCCGGTCGCATCGGCGGAGGACACCGTGTAGAAGGTGCGCGCGACACGGTCGAGAAGTTCCCCGGCGCGCTCCAGCGGGACGAGGGTGTTCTCGAAGGTGGGCACCGACCGCACCCGGGTGATCGCGTCGATCTCGGCACGATGCTCGGCGAACGCCACCTCGAACGCCGGCAGGTAGTGCTCGGGCCGGATCCGGCGATAGTCGGGCAGCCCGTACGGGAGAGTGCTGGGGGCCAGCAGGGGATTGGTCGCGGCATCCGTCATGGACCTCAGCCTATTCCGAGTGGAGGAATTCGCAAAGAAACACTTGCATAGTGTTCTTTGCAAAGGTATGTTTGCATTATGGCTGAAGACCACACCCCCGAGGAAGTCCCCACCGCGCACACCCGTGCTGCGGAGGTGCGGGTTCTGGACACCGGCGCGCTCAAGGCGCTGGCGCATCCGCTCCGGGTCGAGATCTACGACATCCTCAGCCAGTTCGGCGCCCAGACCGCCAGTTCGCTGGCCGAGCGGCTCGGGGAGTCGTCCGGGGTGACCAGCTACCACCTGCGGGCGCTGGCCAAGCATGACCTCATCCGTGAAGTGCCCGACCGGGGGACCGGCCGGGAGCGGTGGTGGGAGCGCCCGGTGGGCGGCGTGTCGTTCATGAATCCCGGGGCGATGAGCACGCCGGCGGGGCGTGCCGCATCGGAGGCGGTCATGAGCGAGTACCTCGAGCGGCGACACCGCCAGCTGCGGGAGTTCATCACCCACGCGATCGACCACGAACCGGAGCCGTGGCAGAACGCCGCGCTCCTGTCGACCGCCACCGCGCGACTGACCGCCGGGCAGTTGCAGGAACTCGGCGAGAAGATCATGGAGCTCGTCGACGACGTCGTGGACAAGTACCGCGACCAGACCGGAGAGGGCGTGCGGCCCGTCTCCATCCGTACCGATATCTTCCCCCTCGACGAAGGGCGTCCCTCATGACCGCCATCGCTGTCCCCACGACCACATCCGTCCGCCCCACCCGGGTCGAAGCGCTGATCCTGCGCATGGCCACGGCCGCCGGCGAGCTCATCTCCACCCGCATGGCCCGCCGGGCCGCCCGCGTGGCTCAGCGCGTCTCCGACGAGACGCTCAGTGAGCGCCGCCGGGATGCCGGTGCCGTGCGTGCCCTCGGCGTGCTGCCCCGCTGAACATGGCCACCGGCACCACCGGGGCCGAGAGGGCCCTGGGCGCCCCGTTCCGCAGGCTGTGGACGGCCGCCGCCTTCAGCAACCTCGCCGACGGGCTCGGGCGCACGGCCGTGCCGCTGGCGGCGATCACACTGACGACCGACCCGCTGATGATCTCGGTCATCTCCGCGTTGGCGTTCGTCCCCTGGCTGGTGTTCGGGCTGCCGGCGGGGATGATCGTCGACCGCTTCGATCGGCGCGTCGTCATGGCGCTGGCCAACGCGATCCGCGGCCTCGTCGCGCTGGCGCTCGCGATCCTCGCGGTCACGGACAGCCTGAACCTCGCCGCGCTGTTCGTGGGCACGCTGGTGTTCGGTCTGGGCGAGACCCTGTTCGACAACGCCACCAACGCCGTCATCCCGGCCGTCGTCCGCCGCGACCAGCTCGACCGCGCGAACGGCTGGATGCAGTCCGCGCAGGTCACGATCGACAGCTTCATCGCCACACCGATCGCCGGCGTGCTGTTCGCCGTGGCGCTCGCCCTGCCGCTGTGGGCAGGCGCGCTGGGATATCTCGCGCCCATCGTGCTGGCCCTCCTGCTGCCGCTGTCGGCCGCGCGTGCGGCCCAGGATCACCCGGTGCCGGCATCGGATGCCGTGCCGGGTGCTCCCGGGGAGCCGGCGGCGGCGGCCGTGCCCGTGGAAGCCGCGGCGGTCACACCGGTGGTGGCGGCCCCCGCCGCGGTGCATCCGCGGGTGTCGGCGGGTGAGGCCCTGGAGTACCTCCGGCGCCACCGCTATCTGCGCACGATGGTGCTGTTCACCTCGTTCATCGGCTCGGCGCTGTCGTTCGGCCAGGCCACGACCATGCTGTTCTTCCTGGAGACGCTCGCCGTATCGGTCGCGGCCATCGGGTTCGTGACCGCCGGGATAGGCCTCGGGGCGCTGGCCGGAGCCGTTGTGGCGCCACGTCTGGTGGCCCGGTTCGGCCGCGGACCGGTGATGTTCACCGCGACTCTCGTCGCCGGGGTGTCGCTGCTGCTGACCGGCCTCGCCCCCGACGTGGGCACCGCAGTGGCCGCGTACGCCGTCTCCGCCGCGGCCGTCTCGACCTGGAACGTGCCGTGGGGGAGCCTGCGTCAGCAGATCGTGCCCGGGCGCCTGTTCGGACGCGTGCTCGGCATCATCCGCACCCTCACCTGGGGGCTGTTCCCGGTCGCGACCCTGCTGGGCGGCTGGGTCGGGCGCATCGACCTGCGGCTGCCGTACGTCATCGCCGGGGCCGCGGTCACCGTCGCCACCCTGTGCGCGGTGCGACTGCTGATCGAGGGCACGCGACGCGCCGGGGCCGAGCAGGCCGCGCCCGCCGGCTGACGGCGATCAGTCGTCCTCGTCGTCCTCGTCGTGTCGCACGACCACCTCACCGGTCGCCGTCTGCTCGACGAGCACGCCGGTGTCGAGTTCGGCGATCGGCCGCCCCTCCAGCCAGGTCAGGGTCCACCGCGGCCGCGGCTGACCGAGCGCGTCGACGGGGATCGCGGCATCCACCGCACCGATCTGCGCGCGCAGCGCGTCGGGAACGGCGCGCGGCGGCTCCTCACCACTGGTCCAGCGGGTGCCCAGCTGCATGTCATGCCTCCTGTGCGAGTTCGATGCCGTCGATCGTGAACGCGTCGGCGCCGCCGACCAGTTCGAGCTCGGCGATTCGGCCCACCGCCTTCAGATCACCCTCGGCCAGACGCAGCCGGGCGATGGTGTCGTCGTGGGCGCGCACGGTGACCGACCGGACGGGGGTCTTCTGCGACGCCTTGGCCTCGGTTTTGGCGCGGCGGATGCCGATGAGCGCCTCGCTCGCCGCCTGCAGCACGGCGGCGTCTCCGTCCAGGCCCAGGGGCTGCGGCCACGCGGCCGTGTGGACGGAGCCCTCCTCGAACCACGACCACGCCTCTTCGGCCGCGAACGCGAGGATCGGGGCCAGCAGGCGCAGCAGCGTCGACAGCGCGAGCCGCAGCGCCAGGGCGGCGGATGCCTGCCCGACGTCGGTCTGGTCGTAGGCGCGCTCCTTGACGAGCTCGAGGTAGTCGTCGCAGAAGGTCCAGAAGAAGGACTCGGTGACCTCCAGGGCGCGCGCGTGGTCGTAGGCCTCGAATGCGCTGGTCGCATCGCGCACGACCTGGTCGAGCGTGGTCAACATCGACGCGTCCAGCGCGTGCGTGATCTCGGCGCCTTCGGGCACCGGGAACGACAGCACGAACTTCGCGGCGTTGAGCACCTTGATCGCGAGGCGCCGGCCGATCTTGACCTGCGTCGGGTTCTGCGGATCGAACGCGGCGTCGGCACCCAGCCGGCTCGAGGCCGCCCAGTAGCGGACGGCGTCGGTGCCGTGACCGGAGAGGATGTCCGCCGGGGTGACGACATTGCCCTTCGACTTCGACATCTTCTTGCGGTCGGGATCGACGATGAAGCCGGAGATGGCGGCGTCGGTCCACGGTGCACGGTCGTCCTCCAGCGCGCTGCGGAGCATCGTCGAGAACAGCCAGGTGCGGATGATGTCCTGACCCTGGGGGCGCACGTCGAACGGGGCCACGAGCTCCCACAGCTCGTCGTCGCGCTGCCATCCCCCCGCCAGCTGCGGCGTCAGGGACGAGGTCGCCCACGTGTCGAAGATGTCCTTCTCGCCCTCGAACCCGCCGGGCACCCCGCGCTGCTGCTCGGTGTACCCCGGGGGCACGTCGACGGTCGGGTCGACCGGGAGGCTGGCCAGGTCGGGGGTGAGGACGCGGTCGTGGTCGCGTTCGCCGTTCTCGTCCAGCGCGTACCAGACCGGGATCGCCACTCCGAAGAACCGCTGCCGCGAGATCAGCCAGTCACCGGTGAGCCCGTTGGTCCAGTTCTCGTACCGCACCCGCATGAAGTCGGGATGCCAGGACATCGAATGGCCCAGCGCGATGAGCTTCTCGCGCAACTGCTCATCGCGGGCGCCGTTGCGGATGTACCACTGCCGCGTCGACACGATCTCCAGCGGCCGGTCGCCCTTCTCGTAGAACTTCACCGGGTGGGAGAACGGCTTGGAAACCTCGAGCAGCTCGCCCGAGTCGGTGAGCAGCTCGACGATGCGTTTCTTGGCGCTGAACACCGTCTTGCCGACCAGTTCCGCGTAGGCGGCACGTCCGGCATCCGACACGATCGCCTCGGGGGCCTCGGCCATGATGCGGCCGTCCTGGCCGAGGATGGTGCGGTTGGGCAGCTGCAGCTCGCGCCACCAGACGATGTCGGTCACATCCCCGAACGTGCAGACCATGGCGATGCCCGAGCCCTTGTCCTGCTGGGCGAGCGGGTGGGCGAGCACCGGCACCTCGACGTCGAACAGGGGCGTGCGCACGGTGCTGCCGAACAGCGGCTGGTAACGCTCGTCGTCGGGGTTGGCCACCAGGGCCACGCACGCGGCGAGCAGCTCCGGCCGGGTCGTCTCGATGTGGATGTCACCGTCGCCGTCGGTGCGGTGGAAGGCGATGCGGTGGAACGAGGCCTGCTGGTCCCGGTCCTCGAGCTCGGCCTGGGCGATCGCCGAGCGGAAGTCGATGTCCCACAGGGTGGGGGCCAGCGCCTGGTAAGCCTCGCCGCGCTCCAGGTTGCGCAGGAAGGCCAGCTGGCTGGTGCGCATCGTCTCGTCCGAGATGGTGCGGTAGGTCTGCGTCCAGTCCACCGACAGACCCAGCTGGCGGAACAGGCTCTCGAAGTGCTTCTCGTCCTCGATGGTGAGCTGCTCGCACAGCTCGATGAAGTTGCGCCGGCTGATCGGCACCTGGTCGGCCGGCTTCAGGCTCTTCGCGTTGCCCTGGAACGGGGGAGTGAAGTCGGCGTCGTAGGGCAGTGACGGGTCGCAGCGCACGCCGAAGTAGTTCTGCACGCGACGCTCGGTCGGCAGGCCGTTGTCGTCCCAGCCCATCGGGTAGAACACCGTCTTGCCCTGCATGCGCTCGTACCGCACCTTGATGTCGGTGTGGGTGTAGCTGAACACGTGACCGATGTGGAGCGACCCCGACGCGGTCGGCGGAGGCGTGTCGACGGAGAAGACGCCCGCGCGCCCCTTCGCCTTGGCGGCGTCACGGTCGAACAGATACGTGCCCTGCGCGGCCCAGGCGGCGTCCCACTTCTGTTCGAGGCCTTCCAGTGCCGGCTTGTCGGGAATGTGCGCGTCGGTCATGGGTCTCCTCGAACGATATGTGCGGCACTGTGTGAGCGTGCCTGAGTGTGGGTGGTCCCGTCAGTCTACCCGTGCCGCCACCGTGGACCGCAGGGCGAGGCGTGCCGCGGACGACGGTGCGCCGCCGCGCGGCGTGGTCCTCACAGCCTTTTCCCAGGCATGCTAACTTCCCGGTAGCGGTCGGCGACGAAGCCACCGCCGGAAAGGATGAACAGTCCCATGTCCCCTGTCCTCTTGATGCTGATCGGGTTGGCGATCTTCGCCGCCGGATACCTCTTCTACTCCCGTTATCTGGGCAAGAGCATCTTCCGGTTGGACCCCCGCTTCACCACACCCGCCCACGAACTGAACGACGGCATCGACTACGTGCCGACGAACAAGTTCATCCTGTGGGGCCACCACTTCACCTCCGTGGCCGGCGCCGCGCCGATCGTCGGACCGGCGATCGCCGTGATCTGGGGATGGCTGCCCGCCTTCCTGTGGGTCACCATCGGCACGGTCTTCTTCGCCGGCATGCACGACCTGGGCGCGCTGTGGGCGTCCAACCGCAACAAGGGACGCTCCATCGGCGCGCTGTCGGAGCGCTACATCGGCAAGCGCGGCGCGAGCCTGTTCCTCGTCGTCATCTTCCTGCTGCTGCTCATGGTCATCGCGGCGTTCGCCGTCGTCATCAAGAACCTGCTGATCAGCACCCCCACCGCGGTCATCCCCACGTGGGGTGCGATCGTCGTGGCGCTGCTGGTGGGTGTGGCGGTGTACCGCCTGCGGTGGCACCTGCTGCCGGTGACCATCGTCGGGGTCGTGGCCCTCTACGCGCTCATCGTCCTCGGCGACCAGGTGCCGGTCGTGCTGCCAGACGACTTCTTGGGCATGGGACCGGCCACCTTCTGGATCCTGGCCCTGTTCATCTACGGTGCGATCGCGTCGCTGTTGCCGGTCTGGGTGCTGCTGCAGCCGCGTGACTACATCAACGGGGTGCAGCTGTTCGTGGGCCTCATCCTGCTGTTCGGCGCCGTGCTGATCGCCACCCTGTTCACCGCGGACGGGCTGCAGATCGTGGCGCCCGTGGTCAACACGGCCGTCCCCGAGGGCACGCCGAGCATGGTGCCGCTGCTGTTCGTCACGATCGCGTGCGGCGCGATCTCGGGCTTCCACGGCATGGTGTCCTCCGGCACGAGTTCGAAGCAGCTCGACAAGGAGCCCGACGCCCGCTTCGTCGGGTACTTCGGCGCCGTCGGCGAGGGACTGCTGTCGCTCGGCACGATCCTCGCCGTGATCGCCGGCTTCCGCACGGTCGCCGAATGGGAAGAGGTGTACAGCGCGTTCGGCGCCGGCGGCGTCGGTGCGTTCGTCACCGGTGGCGGCGCCATCATGGAGTCCGGCATCGGCCTGCCCGGCTCGCTCAGCGCCACGGTGCTGGCCACGATGGCGGTGCTGTTCGCGGCGACCACGATGGACACCGGTATGCGTCTGCTGCGTTTCGTGGTGCAGGAGATCGGGACATCGATGAAGGTGCGGGTCGGCAAGCTCCCGGCGACCTTCATCGTCGTGGCCGTCGGCCTGGGTCTGACCTTCTCGCAGGGGCTGGGCGGTGAGGGCGGCCTGCGGATCTGGCCGCTGTTCGGCACCACCAACCAGCTGCTGGCCTCGTTGACGCTGTCGATCGTCGCGGTGATGCTGATCCGCAAGCGGCGCAACCCGCTGCCGGCGCTCATCCCGCTGATCATCGTGTTCGTGCTCTCGTTCTGGGCCGCCATCGAGCAGCTGTCGTCGTTCGCCGACCCGGCGAACCCGGACTGGCTCCTGCTGGTCCTCGACATCATCATCATCGCCTCGAGCGTGTGGGTGGCCGTCGAGGCGGTGATCGCCATGCGCAAGGCGGCCACCGAGCCGCCGGAGGACGACGACGAAGACGCCCAGCTGCAGGCCGTCCGCGAAGAAGTCTGAGTGGGACGGATCCTGATCGATGGGTGACTCCACGGCGGCCCGGCGTCGGAAGCGACGCTGGGCCGCCTTCCGGCAGGGGCTCGCGGACTACTACGCGGGCCCCTACCGGCAGACCCTCGCCCGGGAACGACGCGACGAGGACGACCTGTTCACCCTCATCGTGCTCGGCGAGGCGCTCGGCGTGCCCGACCCCGCCGCCTACTACAGTGTCGAGCTGGTGCCCCTGGTGGCCACCGACTTCCACGACTGGCATCGCCGGATGGGCATGCCGCGCACGCCCCTGGACCACATTTCATGCTGCTAGAGCCTCTCCGCCGTCGGGTGCTGTTCGTCGGCGGCAAGGGAGGCGTGGGCAAGACCTCCTTGGCCTCCGCCCTCGCGGTCGCGCGTGCGCGTGCCGGGGAGCGGGTCCTGGTGGTCTCGACCGACCCGGCGCACAACCTCGGCCACCTCTGGGAGCGCGCGGTGGGAGACCGGCCCGTGCGGCTCCTGGACCTGGACCTGGGTGCGGTCGAGGGGGTGGAGATCGACCCGCAGGCGACGATCCTGCGCCACCTCGCGGCGGTGGAGGAGACGATGCTGCGTCTGCTGCCCGAGCGGCAGCACCGCGCCGCCCGCGCGCACCTGCTGCGCGCCAAAGACGCCCCGGGCAGCCACGAATCCGCCGTCCTGGAGCGCATCGCGGAACTGGCGCAGCTCGGCCAGGAGGACTACGACGCCGTCATCTTCGACACCGCGCCCTCCGGTCACACCCTGCGCCTGCTGGCGCTGCCGGGGCAGCTGGCGGGATGGACCGACACCCTGCTGCGCAACCGCGACCGTTCGGAGCGCTTCTCGGCGGCGATGCGGGGCCTCACCGGCCGCGACGACCCGGAGGCGACCGCCCAGGCCGAACTGCGCCGGAGCCTGCAACGGCGCCGCGACCGGTTCGATGCTCTGCAGCAGACCATCGCCGACCCGCGGCGCTCGGGGTTCGTCATCGTGTTCACCGCGGAAGCCCTCCCTGTCGCGGAGACCCTGGAGGTCGTGGACGGACTGCGGGCGCTGCAGGTCGACGTGGCCGCGCTCATCGCGAACCGGCGGTCGCCCCACGACGCCGGCGAACTGCTGCGCACGCGCCGCGCGGCGGAGGACACGCACCTCGCGCACGTACGCCGGCGCCTGCCCGGGCTCGCACCCATCGAGGTGCCGCTGGTGGCCGGGGAGCTGACGGGGCCCGCGGCACTGGCCCACCTCGCGGACCTCCTCGAAGCCGCGGGCTGAAAGGCGTTCCACGCCCGCGCGGCGGCGACGTCACCGCAGCGCGCCGTCCGGTGCGGACAGCGGCCGCGTCACCGGCTAGAATTGGGGCACACGCATCGATCCGGCCATCACCGGGGAGCACTCGGAAGAAACCCCGGCCACGGCCGGGGGAGTAGAACCGGGCGGGGCAGGCCCGTCACAGCCGCAGTGAGAGTGGCAGGGCCCAGGCCCGGCAACGCGGGGTGGTACCGCGGTTCTCCCGTCGGGAGGGTCGTCCTCGCAGGAAGCATCGCAACCTGCTGGAGAGACATGACCTATCCGAAGCCCTCAGCGTTCGGCCCCGCGGCCGAGGTCGTCCCGAGCCCGCGCTTCCCCGCCATCGAGCGCGAGGTGCTCGACTTCTGGCAGCAGGACGACACGTTCGCCGCGTCGATCGCGCAGCGGGACGGCGCCGACGAGTGGGTCTTCTACGACGGCCCGCCGTTCGCCAACGGCCTGCCGCACTACGGCCACCTGCTCACCGGCTACGCCAAGGACCTCTTCCCGCGGTTCCAGACGATGCGCGGCAAGAAGGTCGACCGGGTGTTCGGCTGGGACACGCACGGGCTGCCGGCCGAGCTCGAGGCCATGAAGCAGCTCGGGCTGACCGAGAAGGCCGAGATCGAACAGATGGGCATCGCGGCCTTCAACGCCAAAGCGCGCGAGTCCGTCCTCGCGTACACCCGCGAGTGGGAGGACTACGTCACCCGCCAGGCCCGATGGGTGGACTTCGGGCGCGGGTACAAGACACTGGACACCGGGTACATGGAGTCGGTGCTCTGGGCGTTCAAGCAGCTCTGGGAGAAAGACCTCGCCTACGAGGGGCACCGGGTGCTGCCCTACTGCTGGCGTGACGAGACGCCGCTGTCCAACCACGAACTGCGCATGGACGACGACGTTTACCAGATGCGGCAGGACTCGTCCGTGACGGTGACCTTCCCGCTCGTCGGCGCCAAGGCGGAAGCCCTGGGACTCACCGCCGTGCGCGCCCTCGCGTGGACGACGACGCCGTGGACGCTGCCCACCAACCTCGCCCTCGCGGTCGGACCGGACATCACCTACGTCGTCGTCCCCGGCGGGCCGAACGGTGCCGGCGACGTGCACGAGAGCCGGGCCGAAGCCGCCGCACACCGCTACCTGCTGGCATCCGACCTGCTCGGCGGATACGCCAAGGACCTGGGCTACGCGTCGGCCGACGACGCCCGTGCCGCCGTGGAGCGCACGCTCCTGGGCAGCGAGCTGGCCGAGGTGCACTACGACCTGCTGTTCGACTACTACGCCGACGCCGAGGTGTGGGGCACCGAGCGCGCGTGGCGGATCCTCGTCGACGACTACGTCACCACCAGCGACGGCACCGGTATCGTCCACCAGGCCCCGGCCTACGGTGAGGACGACCAGCGCGTCACCGCCGCGGCCGGGATTCCGCTGATCATGAGCCTCGACGACGGCGGGCGGTTCCTGCCGCAGGTCGGCGATGTCGCCGGGCAGCTGTGGATGGACGCCAACCGGCCCCTGATCCGGCTGATCAGCGCCGCGGGGCGCCTGCTGCGCGAAGCCAGCTACGAGCACTCCTACCCGCACTGCTGGCGCTGCCGGAACCCCCTGATCTACAAGGCCGTGTCGAGCTGGTTCGTGCGGGTCACCGCCATCAAGGACCGTCTGCTCGCGAACAACGAGCAGATCACCTGGGCCCCGGAGAACGTCAAGCACGGCCAGTTCGGCAAGTGGCTCGAGGGCGCGCGAGACTGGTCGATCAGCCGCAACCGGTTCTGGGGCTCGCCGATCCCGGTGTGGCGCAGTGACGACCCAGAGCACCCGCGCGTGGACGTGTACGGCTCCCTCGCCGAGATCGAACGCGACTTCGGCCGGTTGCCGCGCAACGAGGCCGGGGAGGTCGACCTGCACCGCCCGTACATCGATGAGCTGACGCGCCCGAACCCCGACGACCCCACCGGGAAGTCCACGATGCGGCGCATCGAGGACGTGTTCGACGTGTGGTTCGACTCGGGCTCGATGCCCTACGCCCAGGTGCACTACCCGTTCGAGAACCAGCAGTGGTTCGACGAGCACGCACCGGCCGACTTCATCGTCGAGTACATCGGGCAGACGCGCGGCTGGTTCTACGTCATGCACGTGCTGTCGACCGCGCTGTTCGACCGCCCGGCGTTCTCGGGTGTCGCCTGCCACGGCATCGTGCTCGGCAGCGACGGCATGAAGATGTCGAAGTCGCTGCGCAACTACCCGGATGTCAGCGAGGTGTTCGACCGCGACGGCTCCGACGCCATGCGCTGGTTCCTCATGTCGTCGTCGGTGCTGCGTGGCGGGAACCTCATCGTCACCGAAGAGGGCATCCGCGCCGGTGTGCGCGAGTTCCTGCTGCCGCTGTGGAGCGCCTGGTACTTCTTCGCCACTTACGCCAACGCGGCCGGTCCCGGGGGATACACCGCCACGTGGCGCACCGACTCGACGCACGTGCTCGACCAGCACATCCTCGCGCTGACCGGGGACCTGGTGCGCGATGTCGCGGCGGAGCTGGAGGCGCTCGACTCGACGACCGCCGCGGCGCGCCTGCGCGAGTTCGCCGAGGTGCTCACCAACTGGTATATCCGCCGCTCTCGCGACCGCTTCTGGCAGGGGGTGGACGACGACCCCCGCAGCCGGGAGGCGTTCGACACCCTGTACACGGTGCTGGAGACCCTCACGCGGGTCGCGGCACCGCTCATCCCGCTCGTGTCCGAACGGGTGTGGCAGGGGCTGACCGGCGGCCGCAGCGTGCACCTGACCGACTGGCCGGATGCCGCAGACTTCGCGCCCGCGAGCGACATCCGCTCCGCGATGGACACCGTCCGCACAGTGTCGTCGGTCGCCAACGCGCTGCGCAAGAAGGAGGGCAAGCGCGTGCGTCTGCCGCTGGCCTCGCTCACCGTCGCCGTGCCCGACGCCGCGGGGCTGGCCCAGTTCGAGGACATCCTCCGTGACGAGCTCAACGTCAAGCGGGTCGACCTCGTCGAGCTCACCGAGGGCCTGGCCGAGCAGTACGGCATCAGCCAGCGCCTGAGCGTCAACGCCCGCGCGGCGGGGCCGCGTCTGGGCAAGCAGGTGCAGCACGTGATCGCCGGGGCCAAGGCCGGGGTGTGGACCGAGACGGACGGCGTCGTGGTCGTCGACGGCATCGCGCTGCAGGAGGGTGAGTACGAGCTGACCCTGGAGGCGGGCGGGGTCGCCGAGGGCACCGCGATCGCACTCCTGCCCGGACCCGGCGGCGGCTTCGTGCTGCTGGACACCGTGACCACGCCGGAGCTGGAGGCCGAAGGCCTGGCCCGCGACGCCATCCGCGTCGTGCAGGAGGCCCGCAAGAACGCCGGACTCGACGTCTCCGACCGCATCGTGCTCACGCTGACCGCCGCCGCCGGCCCGGCCGACGCGCTGCGCACGCACGCCGAGCTCATCGCCGCCGAGACCCTCGCCGTCGGCTACACCGTGGTGACCGCCGACGACGTGGACCGGCTCGTCGACGAGGCGGTGGACCCCGACGGCGGCGTGCATGTCAGCGGCGCCCGGGCGCTGGGCACCGACAAGTCCCCGCTCCTCGTGACGATCGACGCGACCGGCGTCGGAAAGGCGACCTCATGAACGACCGCGCCCGCGCCGACACCGTGTACGCCGCGCTGCTGACCCGCCAGGGTGAGCAGTGGGTCCAGCCCCGTGTCGAGCGCACCCGCCGGGTCCTCGAACTGCTCGACGACCCGCAGCGCACCTACCGCGTCGTGCACGTCACCGGCACGAACGGCAAGACCTCGACCAGCCGCATCGTCGAGTCCATCGTGCGCGCGCACGGCCTGCGCACCGGCCTGTTCACCAGCCCGCACCTGGAGCGCTTCACGGAGCGGATCATGGTCGACGGCGCCCCCATCGACGATGGACTGATCGCCGACGCCTGGGACGAGGTCGAGCCGTTCGTCGACATCGTCGACGCGGAGCTCGCCGCCCGCGGCGACGCGCCGCTGACCTTCTTCGAACTGCTGACGGTGCTGGCCTTCGTCGCGTTCGCCGACGCCCCCGTCGACGTCGCGGTCATCGAAGTGGGCATGGGCGGAGCCTGGGACTCGACGAACACGGCCGACGGCGACGTGGCCGTCGTCGCGCCGATCGCCGTCGATCACGCCGACCGTCTGGGCGCCACGATCGCCGAGATCGCCGCGGTCAAGTCCGGGATCATCAAGGCCGGCGCCGCCGCGGTCTCCGCGGTACAGACGCCCGAGGCGCTGACGGTGCTGCGCGACGCGGCCGCTGCGACCGGCGCGACCCTCGCCGTGGAGGACGACGGGTTCGCGCTGACCGCGCAGACCCTCGCGGTGGGCGGCCAGATGATCTCGGTGCGCGGGCTGGCGGGCCAGTACGACGACCTCTACCTGCCGCTGTACGGCGCCCACCAGGGACACAACGCGGCCCTGGCGATCGCCGCCGTGGAGGCGCTCATCGGCGCCGGCGGTCAGGCCCTGTCGCCCGATGTGCTGGCCGAAGCCCTGGCGGAGGTGACCAGCCCCGGGCGCCTGCAGCTGCTGGGCGTCGCGCCGACCGTGCTGGTCGACAGCGCGCACAACCCGCACGGCATGCGCTCGCTCGTCGACGCGCTGGCGACCTCGTTCGACTTCGACGAATGGGGCGTGGTGCTCGGAGTGCTGGGAGACAAGGACGCCGCCGGCATCGTCGCGCAGATCGCACCGGCCGCCGCGCACGTGTTCGCCGTCGCGCCCGACTCCGAGCGCGCCGCCGACCCGGATGCCCTGGCCGACCTGGTCGAGGCCGCCGGGGTGCCGGTGACCGTGCACGACGGTCTGCGCGCCGCGGCCGAGGAGGCGCGCCGCTGGGCCGAGGCCGCCGACCGCCGGGCCGTGGTCATCGCCGGCAGCGTCGTGCTGGCGGGGGAGGCCCTGCTGCTCGCGGCCGATGAGGACTGGAAGGGAGGCGGGGCGTGAACGCACGTGTGCGCCGGGTGCGCGGGGCGCGGGAATCCCTGGCATCCATCGTTCTGGGCCTCGAGACGGTCGTGGTGTTCCTGGGCGGTCTCACCCTCCACGGCCTCGACGCCCTCCCGAATGTGCCGTCGTGGTGGGGGATCGTCGCCGGCGTCGTGTTCGCCGTGGTGCTGGTCCTCACCATCCCGGTGCTCCGGTACCGCTGGGGCATCGCGCTGGGCTGGGTGTGGCAGGTGATCATCGCCGCCGGCGGCTTCATCGTCCCGGCGCTGCTGTTCGTCGCCCTCATTTTCGGCGGCATGTACGCATATGCGACGATCAAGGGCGGCGCGCTCGACGCGCGCAACGCCCGGCTCGCCGCTCAGACCCCCGACACGAACGGAGACCCCTCATGACCACCGAAGAGACCCTCGTCCTCGTCAAGCCCGACGGTGTGGCCCGCGGCCTGACCGGCGCGATCCTCGCCCGCATCGAGGCCAAGGGCTACGCGCTGGTCGACATCAAGCTCGTCGAGCCCGACCGGGAGCTGCTCGAGGCCCACTACGCCGAGCACGCCGGGAAGCCCTTCTACGAGCCACTGCTCGACTTCATGATGTCGGGGCCGTCGGTGGCCATCCGCCTGGCCGGCAACCGCGTCATCGAGGGGTTCCGGTCCCTGGCCGGCACGACCGACCCGACCACCGCCGCACCCGGCACGATCCGAGGCGACTTCGGCCGGGACTGGGGTCTTGCGGTGCAGCAGAACCTCGTGCACGGCAGCGACAGCCCCGAATCGGCCGCACGCGAGCTGGGCATCTGGTTCTGAGCCGTTACAGCGTGCCGATCCAGTCGAGCCGCAGCTGTGCGATCAGGGCGATCACGGCGT
The DNA here is from genome assembly GCF_053586795.1 of Microbacterium pollutisoli. Taxonomy (NCBI): domain Bacteria; kingdom Bacillati; phylum Actinomycetota; class Actinomycetes; order Micrococcales; family Microbacteriaceae; genus Microbacterium; species Microbacterium pollutisoli. The sequence goes on along the minus strand of NZ_JBNYWT010000001.1, from coordinate 478,988 downwards.
AGCTGAGCACCGCGAGCAGCGGCAGCCACCCCATGAGCGTGTCGGCGACCGAGCGCACCGCCGCCGGCGCCGGCACGAGGCCGCTGCGCAGCAGGTGCCCGGTCACCGCGTAGAAGGTCGGGATCGTCACCGCCCAGGTGACCATGCACCACGGGCACAGGGTGGCCAGGTCGAAGATGCTCTGCGAGATGAGCCAGATCACGAAGCCGAAGGCGAAGGCCATGCCGGCCCAGAACAGCCACCAGAACCAGCGGGCGAAGCGGGCTCCGGCCAGGATCGCCACGCCCACCACGATCGGGGCCATCCAGCCGGTGACCCCCACGATCGGGTTCGGGAAGCCGAACACGGCGCCCTGCCACGAGTCGAGGTTCTTGCCGCACTGCACGACCAGACTGATGTCGCACGAGGCGATCGCGCCGGGGTTGGCCAGCAGGTGGAACTTCTCGACCGTGAGCTGGAACGCGGCGTACCAGCCGATCACGCCGGCCACGATGAGCCAGATCGCCAGCGCCTGCGGACGGGTGTGCGTGAGTCGGGTCGGCATCCTCGGATTATCCCATCCGCCGGCGGGCATCCGGCTCACGTGACGATGTCTGCGCAATCGCATGCCGAAAGTGCGATAATGGATCGCGATACCCCGCCGCGGCCGCGCCGCGTGCGGAACCATCGAAGACTTCGGGCGATGAACGCCCCGCAGCCAGCGGCCTCAGCCACCGAGCCGGACGCGACTGCAGACCGAGTGAGTTCGCGGCTCCTCCGAACCGGAGCGGCGCCGCCAGAGTTTCGCCGGACGGCACGCGGAGCCGTCCGCATAGGAGTAAGCCAGCGATGGCCGATGAGAACACCGAGAACCCCACGACCGATGAACCGCAGGAGCAGCCGCGCACCGATGCGATGAGCACTCCCGGACCGGATGCCGGCGACGCCGACACGCCCGGGCCCGCCGACGCACCGTCGGCGGACGGGCCGAAGGCTGACGCTGAGGGAGATGCGCCGAAGACGGAGGAGCCGGTGACCGCGGTGAGCCTGGGCCTGCTGCCCGAGGTGTTCGTCTCCGCCGTCTCCACCGAGCTGCACTTCTACGCCCCGCCCGTGCTCGCCCTGCCGCCGCGCGAGGACCGCGACGACGACCAGAACGAGTCCTCCTCCAGCTCCCGTCGCCGCAACCGGCGGCGCGGCTCGGGATCCGGCTCCGGCACCAACGACGGCGGGGAGACCTCCGCACCCTCATCGTCCTCGTCGTCGTCCGGGCAGCGCCGTCGCGCGGTCGAGCTCATCACCGAACCGCAGCGCATCAAGGGATCGACCCGTCTGGAGGCCAAGAAGCAGCGCCGCCGCGACGGCCGCGAGGCGGGGCGTCGCCGCGCCGTGGTCACCGAGGCCGAGTTCCTCGCCCGCCGTGAGGCGGTCGACCGCGTCATGGTCGTGCGGTCCAAGAACGGCCGCGTGCAGATCGGCGTCCTCGAAGACGATGTGCTGGTCGAGCACTACGTGGCCCGCAGCCAGGACGCGTCGCTGATCGGCAACGTGTACCTCGGCCGCGTGCAGAACGTGTTGCCGAGCATGGAGGCCGCCTTCGTCGACATCGGGCGCGGCCGCAACGCCGTGCTCTACTCGGGCGAGGTCGACTGGGATGCCGTCGAGACGGGCAACCAGCCGCGTCGCATCGAACTGGCCCTCAAGTCGGGTGACCGGGTGCTCGTGCAGGTGACGAAGGACCCCGTCGGCCACAAGGGCGCGCGCCTGACCAGCCAGATCTCACTGCCCGGCCGCTACCTGGTGTACGTGCCCGGCGGCGCCATGAACGGCATCTCGCGCAAGCTCCCCGACACCGAGCGTGCGCGGCTCAAGCGCATCCTCAAGGAAGTGCTGCCCGAGTCCAGCGGCGTCATCGTCCGCACGGCGGCCGAGGGCGCGACCGAGGAGCAACTGACGCGCGACGTGCAGCGCCTCACCGCCCAGTGGGAGCACATCAGCGCCCAGGCCGAGACCGGCAAAGCGCCGTCGCTGCTGCACTCCGAGCCGGACCTGCTCGTCAAGATCGTCCGTGACGTCTTCAACGAGGACTTCACCAAGATGCTCATCCAGGGCGAGGACGCGCACCAGACCATCACGTCGTACCTGACCGGCGTCGCACCCGATCTGCTCGAGCGCGTCGAGCGCTACGAGGGCGACACCGACCCGTTCGACCACTTCCGCATCACCGAGCAGATCGAGAAGGCCCTCGACCGCAAGGTGTGGCTGCCCTCGGGCGGCTCGCTGGTCATCGACCGCACCGAGGCCATGACCGTCGTCGACGTGAACACCGGAAAGTTCGTCGGATCGGGCGGCAACCTCGAGGAGACGGTCACCAAGAACAACCTCGAAGCGGCGGAGGAGATCGTCCGCCAGCTGCGGCTGCGCGACATCGGCGGCATCATCGTCGTCGACTTCATCGACATGGTGCTCGAATCCAACCGTGACCTCGTGCTGCGCCGGCTCGTCGAGTGCCTGAGCCGCGACCGCACCAAGCACCAGGTGGCGGAGGTCACCTCGCTGGGTCTGGTGCAGATGACGCGCAAGAAGCTGGGCCTGGGGCTCCTGGAGACCTTCAGCGAGCCGTGCGAGGTCTGCGCCGGCCGCGGGGTGATCGTGCATCACGATCCGGTCGTCAAGCACCGGTCCTCGCAGGGTGGCGGCAACTCGCGTCGCTCCCGCCAGTCCGCGCCCACCCCCGGCAACGGGGGCACGCACGTGATCACCGAAGGCGCCAAGTCCGCGCTCGCGCAGATCGCGGCATCCACCATCCACCCCGTCGCCGAAGAGTCCGCTACGGCACCGGCGCCTACGTCGGCGCCTGCGCCGGCCGCCGCGGAGCGGCCCAAGAAGGCGCGCAAGAAGAAGCCGGCGGCCACGTCGTCGACTCCGAAGACCGAGAAGGAACTGCTGCTCGACTCGGTGCTGGACGCTCTCCCCGAGCCGAAGGCCCCGGGGCAGGGGCGGTCGCGTCGTCGGGTGACCACGGCGGCGCTCAGCGGCACCCCGATCAGCGCGTCGCCCACTCCGGAAACGGGCCAGGACTGATCGTCAGCGGCCGCGGCGCTCCCGCGCGGTGACCCGCAGTCCGGAGGCGATCAGCCGGCGCACCAGCTCGTGGGCGGTGACCGGCTGTGCGCCACCGGCGATCAGGCGGGGGACTGCGTCCTCGGGGACGTCGTAGTGGTCGAGATCGAATGCACGGGCCGGGATGCCGTGCTTCTGCGCGAACCGGTGGAGCTCGTCCAGGTCGCTGTCGCTGACCAGGTGCGCCCACAGGCGGCCGTGTGCCGGCCAGCGCGCATCGTCGATCAGGATCACCCCCAGATCCTACGGCCGCGACACGCGCCCGGGCGCTTTTGCCGTCGTGCCCGGCATCCGGTAAACTAGACCCTTGGTGCGTCGCGTGTCGCTGGTTCGGCATGCTCGGCGGCGAGCGAGTTCGCCGCGAGTGGGCACCACGACTTTCCAGTCTCACAAGACAATCGGAGCCGAGCGCTCCACTGAAGAAGAACAGGTGTGAAGTGGTTTACGCAGTAGTGCGCGCCGGCGGCCGTCAGGAGAAGGTCGAAGTCGGCTCCATCGTCGTCCTCGATCGTCAGGCCACCAAGGTCGGCGAGAAGTTCGAGCTGCCCGCGGTGCTGCTCGTCGACGGCGATGCCGTCACGACCGACGCCGACAAGCTCGCAAAGGTCAAGGTCACCGCCGAGGTCCTCGGTGAGGAGCGCGGCCCGAAGATCGTGATCCAGAAGTACAAGAACAAGACCGGCTACAAGAAGCGCCAGGGGCACCGTCAGGACCTCACGCGCGTCAAGATCACCGGCATCAAGTAAGCCAGGGAGAGACGCAGATGGCACACAAGAAGGGCGCAAGCTCCACCCGTAACGGTCGCGATTCCAACGCCCAGCGACTGGGCGTGAAGCGCTTCGGCGGCCAGACCGTGAACGCGGGCGAGATCCTCGTCCGTCAGCGCGGCACCCACTTCCACCCCGGCGCCAACGTCGGCCGTGGCGGCGACGACACGCTCTTCGCCCTGGCCGCCGGTGCGGTCGAGTTCGGCTCGAAGGGCGGCCGCAAGGTCGTCAACATCGTGGCCGCGGCAGCGGAGTAATCACACAGATTCCCAGGGCGAGGGGCGGGCTGAGGCCCGCCCCTCGCCTGTTCACATTCAGGAGAACAGCATGGTGACCTTCGTCGACCGCGTCACGCTGCATCTGCGCGCCGGCAAGGGCGGCAACGGCTGCGTGTCGGTGCGTCGGGAGAAGTTCAAGCCGCTGGCCGGCCCCGACGGCGGCAACGGCGGCAACGGCGGCGACATCGTGCTGGTCGCCGACCCGCAGGTCACCACGCTGTTGTCGTACCACCACTCGCCGCACCGCACCGGCGGCAACGGCGGGTTCGGCATGGGCGACAACCGCTCCGGCGCGCTCGGCGAGTCGGTCGAGCTCCCGGTCCCCGTGGGCACCGTCGTGAAGGACGTCTCCGGCGAGGTGCTGGCCGACCTCGTCACCCCCGGCACCCGCTTCGTCGCGGCACCCGGCGGGCAGGGCGGCCTCGGCAACGCCGCACTGGCCTCGCCCAAGCGCAAGGCCCCCGGCTTCGCCCTGCTGGGCACCCCCGGCTGGGAGGGCGATATCGTCCTCGAGCTGAAGACCGTGGCCGACGTCGCCTTGGTCGGCTACCCCTCCGCCGGCAAGTCCAGCCTGATCGCCGCGATCTCGGCGGCCCGGCCCAAGATCGCCGACTACCCGTTCACCACGCTGCACCCGAACCTCGGTGTCGTGCAGGCCGGCGACGTGCGGTTCACCGTCGCCGACGTCCCCGGCCTCATCGAAGGCGCGAGCGAGGGCCGCGGTCTCGGACTGGAGTTCCTCCGGCACGTGGAGCGCTGCACCGCGCTGGTGCACGTCCTGGACTGCGCGACGCTCGAACCGGGCCGTGACCCGATCTCCGATCTCGACGTCATCCTCGCGGAACTCGCGGCCTACCCCGTCCCCGAAGGTCAGGTGCCGCTGCTGGAACGGCCGCAGCTGATCGCGCTCAACAAGCTTGACGTCCCCGAAGCGCAGGATCTCGCCGACCTTGTGCGCCCCGACCTCGAAGCGCGCGGCTACCGCGTGTTCGACATCTCGACGGTCAGCCACGCCGGGCTGCGTCCCCTCACGTTCGCCCTCGCCGACATCGTCTCCCAGCACCGGGCGGCGGTCGCCGCCGAGCCGGTCGCCGAACGCGTGGTCATCCGCCCCAAGGGCTCCGAGAAGGAGTTCACCATCCGGGTGGAGGGCGGCACTTACGGCAACATCTACCGCATCCTGGGTGCCAAGCCGGAGCGGTGGGTGCAGCAGACCGATTTCCAGAACGAGGAGGCCGTCGGGTTCCTCGCCGACCGCCTCGACAAGCTGGGCATCGAAACCGAGCTGTTCCGCCTGGGCGTCGAGGCCGGCTCGACCGTGGTCATCGGCGAAGGCGACGGCGTGGTCTTCGACTGGCATCCTTCGCTGTCGTCGGCGGCTGAGCTGATGAGCGCGCCGCGCGGCACGGACCCCCGCCTCGACCTGAACCCGCGCCGCACCACCAGTGAGCGCCGTGAGCGCTACCACGAGCGGATGGACGCGAAGGCCGCCGCCCGCGCCGAGCTGGAGGCGGAACGGATCGCCGGCGACGAGGACGCCCGGTGAGCCTGCGCGAGCGCTCTGAGCTTCTCGGGGCGCGCCGTGTCGTCGTCAAGGTCGGCTCCTCGTCGATCAGCGGCGACAACGCGCACAACATCGAGCCCATCGTGGAGGCGCTGGCCGGCGCTTACCAGCGCGGCACCGAAGTGGTGCTGGTCTCGTCCGGGGCCATCGCCACCGGCATGCCCTACCTGGCGCTCGACTCGCGTCCTGTCGATCTCGCGACCCAGCAGGCGGCCGCCGCCGTCGGCCAGAACGTGCTCATCTACCGCTACCAGAACGCCCTGCGTCCGTACGCCATCGTCGCCGGCCAGGTGCTGCTCACCGCCGGGGACCTGGAGAACCCCACGCCGCGGTCCAACGCCCGCCGGGCCATGGAGCGGCTCCTCGGCCTGCGCATCCTCCCGATCGTCAACGAGAACGACACGGTCGCCACGCATGAGATCCGGTTCGGCGACAACGACCGGCTCGCCGCCATGGTCGCGCGGCTGATCGGCGCCGACGCCCTGGTCCTGCTCAGCGACATCGAATGCCTGTACACCCGTCCGCCCGAGGTGCCCGGGGCCACACCCATCCGGCGCATCGAGTACGGCGAGAACCTCGAGGGCTTCGAGTTCGGGTCGGTCGTGGTCAACAGCGTCGGCACCGGGGGAGCGGCCACCAAGGTCTCCGCCGCCCGCCTGGCCGCACAGGCCGGCGTCGCGGTGCTCATCACCAGCGCGACGATGATCGACCAGGCGCTCACCGGCGCCGACATCGGCACCTGGTTCGCCCCGAACCCCGAGTTGGAGCCCGTCTCCCGTACCGCACCGATCCCGGTCGCCGACGGACGCTGACCAGCGCGGCCGACCGCCGGCGCGCTGGCTAGACTGGCGGAATGAGCACGACTGTCACCACCGCCCGCGAACGCATGCTGGCCGCCAAGGCCGCCGCGCGCAGCATCGGTCTGCTCGGCGACCAGGACAAGGCCGACGCACTGCGTGCGATCGCCGACGCGATCGACGCGGCCGTGCCGCAGATCGTGGCCGCCAATGCGGAGGACCTCGAGCGGGGACGTGCCACCGGCCTGTCCACTGGGCTGCAGGACCGGCTGCGGCTCGACGAGACCCGCGTGCGGGCGCTGGCCGCGGCCGTGCGCGACGTCGCCGCGCTGCCCGACCCGGTCGGCCGGGTGCTCGACGAGCGCACGCTGCCCAACGGCGTGCGTCTGCAGAAGGTGTCCGTGCCGTTCGGCGTGATCGGATCGATCTACGAGGCCCGGCCGAACGTGACGGTCGACATCGCCGCCCTGGCACTGCGCTCGGGCAACGCCGTCGTCCTGCGCGGGGGGACCGCCGCCCAGTCGTCCAACGCCGCACTGGTGCAGGTGATGCGCGGAGCCCTCGCCGACCGGGGCATCGATCCCGAGGCGATCCAGACCGTCGACGACTTCGGCCGCGACGGGGCCCGCGAGCTGATGCAGGCGCGCGGCATCGTCGACGTGCTCGTTCCGCGCGGCAGCGCCCAGCTGATCGAGACGGTGGTGACCGAATCGAGCGTGCCCGTCATCGAGACCGGCGCCGGTGTCGTGCACATCGTGCTCGATGCCACCGCACCCCTGGACTGGGCCCGCGACATCGTCGTCAACGCGAAGGTGCAGCGCCCGAGCGTGTGCAACGCGGTCGAGACCGTGCTGGTGCTGCGCGACGGCGCCGAGCGCCTCGTGCCGCCGGTGGTCGCCGCGCTGCAGGATGCCGGGGTCACCGTGCACGGCGACGCCGCAACACAGCAGCTCGCCGACGGTGTCGTGCCCGGCGATGAGGCCGACTGGGCCACCGAGCACATGAGCCTCGACCTGTCGATGCGCGTCGTCGATAATCTCGACGCCGCGCTGGCGCACATCCGCACCTATTCGACCCAGCACACCGAGTCGATCATCACGGCCGACGATGCGATCGCCGAGCGCTTCCTCGCCGAGGTCGACGCGGCCGTGGTGATGGCCAACGCGTCCACCCGGTTCACCGACGGCGGCGAGTTCGGCTTCGGCGCCGAAGTGGGCATCTCGACCCAGAAGCTGCACGCCCGCGGGCCGATGGGCCTGCCCGAACTGACGAGCACGAAGTGGCTCGCCCGTGGTGCCGGGCAGATCCGCCACTGACCACCTAAACTGGGTGTGCCACCCGAGCAACGAACGGAGCCCGAATGACCCTCGCCACGATTGTCGCCCTCGCCGCCACCGAGGAGCACCATGTCGGCCTCTTCGACAACATCGGCTACGGCGTCGTCGCGCTCCTCATCTTCCTGCTGCTGGGTGCCGTGACCCTGTCGTACCGCAACGTCGCGAACCGCCATTCGCACAAGGCAGAGGCCTATGCGCAGACCCACGGCCACGACCTCGAGCAGGCGGGACACGGCCACCACTAGGCCGCCCCGATGGCACAGACGCGCGCTGCGCGGATCGGGGTGATGGGCGGAACGTTCGACCCCATCCATCACGGTCACCTCGTCGCGGCGAGCGAGGTCGCCCAGTCGTTCGACCTGGACGAGGTGGTCTTCGTCCCCACCGGCGTCCCGTATCAGAAGCGCGATGTGACGGCGAGCGAGCACCGCTACCTCATGACTGTCATCGCCACGGCATCCAACCCGCAGTTCACCGTCAGCCGGGTCGACATCGACCGCGCCGGCGCGACCTACACGATCGACACGCTGCGGGACCTGGTCGAGGTGTACCCGGGGGCGGAGCTGTTCTTCATCTCCGGTGCGGACGCCGTTGCGCAGATTCTCAGCTGGAGAGACCATGATGAGCTGTGGGATCTCGCACACTTCGTCGCGGTCTCCCGACCCGGTCACGTGCTGAGCACAGCCGGCCTGCCGAAAGACGTTGTGAGCGTACTCGAGATCCCCGCGCTGGCGATCTCCTCGACCGATTGCCGAGACCGCGTGCGTCGCGGACACCCCGTCTGGTATCTCGTCCCTGACGGCGTCGTCCAATACATTGCTAAGCATCACCTCTACCGGAGCGAGGCATGAGCACACCCGACCAGCCCGACACTCCGCAACTGACCCGTCGGCAGCTGCGAGAGCTGCGGAACACGGCTTCCACGCCGATCATCACCGCCGACACCGAGGTGCCGACGCCGGCCGCGCCGCCCGTGGCGCCGCTGCCGCGTGCCGCCGAGCCCGTCGAGGTCCCCGCCCCGCCGGCCGCGGACGAGACGATCGACCTCAACGCGCCGGCGCTGACCCGGCGGCAGGCCCGTCTGCAGGAGAAGCTACGGACCGCGTCCGTCCCGGTCATCACCCCCGAGGTGGATGCCGCTGAACCGGCCGCGACGCCGGGGGAGACCGCCGTCACCCCGGCCGAGTACGACACCCCCGGCGCGGTGCGCGACGATGCCCCGACGGAGGACGTTCCCGCCGAGGACGCCGCCGCGACGGGTGACGAGACCGCGGAGGCCGCCGACGCCGCAGACACGCCGGAGGTCGCAGACACGCCGGAGGCCGCGGAAGACCGCGCCGCCGGCGGCGAGGATGCCGGCGACGAGCCGGACGCTGCGTTCACACCCGCATCCGAGGAGGCGGAGCCCGCCTACGAGCCCGGTGAATCGGCAACGGACGCGGACCCCGACCCCGTCGCCGACACGACCCCCGAACCCGAACCCCAGGATGCCGAGGCAGCGGCGACCGACGCGGAGCCCGCCGGCGAAGAGCCGCACGAGGCCGAACCCCCCGCCGACGAGGCCGTCATCGCCTATGTCGAGCCGGCGCTCGACACCCCGCTCGACGGCGCGGTGGACGCTGAGGACGAAGCAGTCGACGATGCGGTTCCGACAGAGAGCCCCCGCGTGCTGGGCGCCGCCTTCGGCGCGGGACTGCTGGTCGGCGGGTCGACCGGAACCGCGGAGCAGCCCCCGTCCTTCGACCAGTTGCTCACGCGCAGCAGCAGCGTGACCGGGTCGCTGTCCGTGCCCAATGCGTTGATCCTGTCGCAGACACCGGAGGCCGGCTCACTCGTGTCGCCGATCACGGCGACCGGCGAAGTGCTCATTACCGGTGCGTTCAGCCTGCCCGAGAACTACGGCGCCACCGGGCGGGCTCCCGGCACGTCGGACGGCAAGGAGATCGACGCGACGCTCGTCGACGGTGAGCTGCCGCCCGCGTCGTCGCCCACGCCGATCGCCGCGAGCTCGGCCATCAGCACGATCAAGAGCGCGGAGGACATCATCAAGCCGCCCGCACCCGAGAAGGGCAGCCGCCTGATGATGGCGCTGGCCATCACCGCCGGGGTGCTGGCACTCGCCCTCGCCGGTGTGCTCATCGTCGCTCTGGCGACCGGAGTGTTCCGATGACGGCGGCCGAGTCGACCTTCGACCTCGTCCAGCTGGCCGCCGCGGCCGCCGACAGCAAGGGCGGCGAAGACCTTGTCGCCTTCGACGTGTCCGACCCGCTGCCGCTGGTCGACGCGTTCCTGCTGGTCACCGGCGACAACGAACGCAAGGTGGCGGCCATCGCCGACGCGGTCGAAGAGAAGATGCTCGAGGCCGGCTACAAGTGCCTGCGCCGCGAAGGACGGTCCGAGGCCCGGTGGGTGCTCCTGGACTTCGGCGACCTCGTCGTGCACGTGTTCCACCAGGAGGAGCGGGCCTACTACGGCCTCGAGCGCCTGTGGAGCGACTGCCCGGCGATCCCCGTCACAGTCCCGGCTCCGGAATCGGCCGAATAGGGTGGGATGGTTCGAAGCACCCTCCAGGATGTAGTAGTCTGGAACGGTTGCCGCGAGCGGCGACCAAGGGCCTGTGGCGCAGCTGGTAGCGCACCTGCATGGCATGCAGGGGGTCAGGGGTTCGAGTCCCCTCAGGTCCACCAAAACTCCCGGTAAAGCACCGAAACTTCACTCCCCGAACAGGGAGTTTGAATGTTTGGTAGTCGTTTACTGGACACTTCTCTGGTGAGCGTGATCAATGAACTTGTGGTGCGTCTCCTCGCCGCCAATCTGACGGGGTCAGCCGACGAGCTCCTCGGCAGGCATCGGGCGGGCTCGGACCTGTGGACTGTGCGTCAACAGTTCGAAGCCAATCAGGTGCGTATCGGTGACGATGAAGGCAACTGGGTGTCCACAGTCGAGAACGACGCGGCCAACCCGGCTGATCAACACGCCGAAACTTCGCTTTCAAGTTCTAGTTCATAGACTGTGCGCGCGCCGACGCCCCGCTCACGGGCACTGCCCCTATATGGATCCCTGTCCGCGCGCTGCGCGATTGCGGTTCGGTCATCGCGCGGCGCAGTCCCATCGCGCACACACGTTGCGACGCACACTCCGCAGCGCGACAGCCCGGCGGACGCGGGGCTCCGTTCTACGCGAGCCGGTCCTCGTTCGCACCAGGCGCCCGTGTTCGCGCTTCTTGAGCTTCGCCGAGTGCGTCGTCGGATTCGCGGGAGGTCCAGTTCGGCCGGCGACGGGTCAGCAACAGGGTGATGGTGGTTGCGAAGACGAAGGCGACGACGATTGCGAACACGGTCGCCGCGCCGGAGTCACTCACGGCAATCAGGGGTCCGAACAGGGTCTGCGCGACGACTTGAAACGCGAGGTGGAACCCGATCGGGTTCCACACGTTGCCAGAGATGAGCCGGAGGAGTCCGGCGACGATGCCCATCGCGAGGAAGATCGTTCCGCGTTCGATCAATACGGACCATCCGGATGTGAGCACCCAGAGCGCGGTACCGAAGGCGGCGAACAGCACAGCCTGGATGAAGACCGCTGCGATGGGAGCCATCGCAGCTGACAGGTTCCGGTAGATATATCCGCGGAAGATGAGTTCTTCCGGGATCGCTTCGAATAGGAGCACCATCACGATGAGGAACGCGGTCGACGCGATCAGCTCCCACCATGGCACGCGAATGGTGACGCTCACCCATCCGGCCGAAAGAGCGACGGTCAGGCCCAGTGCGGATGGCACAAGGAACGACGTGACTCCGATGAGGAAGGGTCGCGACGCGGTACGACCGACCTGGACGCGGAGTGTGGACCAGGGTCTGCGGTCCAGGTGCTTGCGCGCGAGAACGATCATCGGCACAGCGAGACCGAAGACGATGACAGCGCTGACCAGGCGACTGAGCGGGCTGATCGTTCGGTCGAACACGGTCAACCCGACCCAAATCATCAGGCTCCAGATCGCGGCGGTCCCCAGAAGGACGATCCCAATCCTCCAGACGACGTTTGGTCGCTCCTGCGTGGCCATGCTCTACTGTATCGGAGCGCCGGCGAGGTTTCCGCTGACAGCGTCAACTAGGACTTTCGGGCCTGTCCGATAAACAATGAAGATGGTCATGCGGTTCCGGGCGGGCCTGACCTCCCGATTAACTGACGCGGCCCTTGGGCTGTTGTCCTGACACCGACCGGTCGGCCCGTCCGGGGGCGCACTCGTTCCGGGTGGCCGGACCGGGCGGGACGTGACTTCATAGGACCTTGCTCGACCAATGACTCGTCATTGTTGTGTCCGCCCGGCCCGGCGAGGTCATCCCTATTGAAGGGAGACGTCACCAGCATGAGTAGCAACGCGCGCGCAACGCAAGCCGTGTTCGTCATCGGCGGTATCGACGCGCATGCCGACACCCATCACGTCGTCGCGCTCGACGCGAACGGGAAGATGCTCGGCGATCATCCATTCCCGGCGTCCTCACGCGGCTATCGCGACGCACTGGACTGGCTCGCCGGGTTTGGCGTGGTCGACAAGGTCGGCATCGAATCCACCGGTTCCTACGCGGCAGGAATCACACGGTTCTTCCTGGCCGCCGGCATCGATGTCGTCGAGGTCAATCAGCCGCATCCGCACCTGCGAGCCCGCCGCGGAAAGGACGACGCGATCGATGCCGAGGCCGCAGCACGCAAAGCGCTGTCCGGCCAGGCCACCGCGGTGCCGAAGATCACCACCGGCGTGGTGGAATCAATTCGGGTGCTGCGACTGGCCCGTGAATCCGCGGTTCGTTCCAGAACGAGAACACTCGTCCAATTGCGGAGCCTGCTGGTCACCGCTCCCGCGAAGCTGCGAGAACAACTCACCGAACGATCCGCGATGGTGCTCGTCGCACGATGCTCAGGACTGCGACCTGACCTGAGTCGTCTCGATGAGCCGCTGCAGGCCACCAAGCGTGCTCTGCGCACCCTGGCCCGACGGATCCAGATGCTCGACGAAGAGATCGCCGAGGCCGACACCGCGCTGAAGCAACTTGTCGAGCGTTGCGCGCCCACGCTCATCTCGAAGCTAGCGATCGGTCCCGGCCATGCCGCGCAGCTGCTGATCACCGCGGGGCAGAACATTGACCGGCTTCACTCCGAAGCGGCATTCGCCAGGCTCTGCGGCGTTGCACCGATACCCGTCTCATCGGGCAAGACGCATCGCATGAGACTGCATCGAGGTGGCGATCGTCAGGCGAACGCCGCGCTCTACATGATCGCCGTCTGCCGCATGCGCTACCACCAGCCCACGATCGACTACGTCAGCCGACGGCTCGCGGAAGGCCTCTCGAAGAAGGACACGATCCGCTGCCTCAAACGCTTCATCGCCCGCGAGGTCTATCACGACCTCAGAATCGACCTCGGACTTACTTGACTTCTATAGGACCGTCGGTGGATCTGGTCGAGCGGTCATTAGTTGATTCGGCCTTCGAAGGCGATCGCGAACGCGTTCAGCGCCGGCTTCCATCTCGTGGCCCAGTGTGCCCTGCCGCGACCTGGTCAAGTCCCATGAAGTGGTGTCACTCCGGTTGTCTCCTGTGTCGGGTGATGGTCAGGCGGTGAGGTAGAGCTCGGGGTGGGGCTGCTCGGTGTGGTCGTGGAGGGTGTGGGCGAGCTTGCGCATGGAGATGTCGGAGAAGTAGCGGCGTTCGCCGTAGCCCCATTCCTCGTGCTGCTCTTGCAGGACGGCGCCGATCAGGCGCGTCACGGAGTCGCGGTCCGGGAAGATCTGCACGACGTCGGCGCGGCGTTTGATCTCCCGGTTGAGACGTTCGATCGGGTTGTTGGACCACACCTTCTGCCAGTGCTCCCGCGGCAGTGGTGCGAACGCGGTGAGGTCGGGTTCGGCTGCCTCGAGCATGGCCGCGATCTCCGGGAATGAGCCGCGGAGGCTGTCGGTGACGGCCTGGTATTGGGCGAGCACGGCCTCTGAGGTGGTCTGCGCGTAGATCGTGGAGATCAGCGCGTTGACGGGCTTGGAGCGGGCGGAGCCGATCTTCTGGGTGATGTTGCGGGCGAAATGGACTCGGCATCTCTGCCACCCGCTCCCGGGCAGGATCGCTTTGACCGCCGCTTTCAGGCCGGCGTGCGCGTCGGAGGTGACCAAAGCGACGCCGAGCGGGTCGGCGTCGGTGGCGACCTTCAACCCGCGGTCGCGCAGGCCGCGGAGGAACTCGGTCCAGAAGTCCGTGGTCTCCGCGTCGCCGAGCGCCATCCCGAGGATCTCCCTGCGCCCCTCGCCCGAGACGCCGGTGGCCACGACGAGGGCCTGGGAGACGACGCGGCCGCGGTGGCGGACGTCGAGGTAGGTGGCGTCCAGGAACAGGTACGGGAACCAGGTGTGATCGATCCGCCGGTGCAGGAACTCCTGCACCGCCTCGTCGATCTCGCCGCAGATCCTCGACACGGTCGACCGGCTGATACCGGTGTCGTTGCCCAGGGCCCGGACCAGCTGGTCGACCTTCCGAGTGCTCACCCCGTCGATCCAGGCCTGGCAGATCACCGCGTAGAGCGCCTTGTCCACACGGCGCCGCGGGGAGAGCAGACTCGGGAAGAACGACCCCTCCCGCAGCTTCGGGATCGCCAGATCCACCTCCCCGGCCGGGGTCGCGAGCAGCTTCGGTCGGACCCCGTTGCGACGGGTCGTCCGCTCCGGAGTGCGCTCATGCGGAGCCGCGCCGATCTTCGCCGTCGCCTCCGCATTGATCAGGTCCTGCAGGCCGGCCTGCAGCATCCGGCGGAACACATCCGAGTGGGCCAGGTCGGGATCGGCGAGGACTTCGCCGATCAGGGTCGTCAGGGCAGACTGGTCGTGGGTCATCGTGGGGTCACTTTCGTGGTTCTTGGCGGAACAACAGGTCTCCCACGATGACCCTCCTACGTCAACGACGACGAGGACCCCGCGGGAAGTGACACCACGCTACGAGACGCACCCCGCGACCTGTCGGGTCAAGTGAGCGGGTCACGAGGTAGAGGCACGTCAGTGCGGCGGCATCGTTCGGGAAGTGCCCTCGTGCGCGCACTGCGCGCCGGTATCTCGCGTTGAGCGACTCGATCGCGTTGGTGCTGCAGATGATGCGGCCGATCTCGACGTCCCAGTCCAGGAACGGCACGAGATCGAAGCGGCGGAGTAGCGAGACGTATCCGAACTGCTTGTTGTACGTGAACGCATACTCGGAAGACTCATCTCGAACGACCCGGTCTGTCGGACTCTGAGCGATCTCCTCGTAGACGTAACCATTGACCAGTGCGGCATCCCTCGTCTCGTCGCCGAAGTCCCACTGGGACAGATGCTGGATTGCGGTGTCGGGTCCGTCCTTATCGATCATGTCGAGCACGGCGTCGGCTTCTTCGCCCTGCATGAAGACGATGCTCATCCAGCGCTGTTCCACCGGTGGTGCCATCGCATCGAATGATGCGGGGGTGGTGCTGTTCATTTCGATCTCCCGTCTTCATCGGGAAGGTGCGCACCCGCCCACCAGCACCCGATCGGCCCGGACTCGAGATGTCGACACTTACTCGACGGTTCAGATACTTCGAGATCCCTCCAAGCGCGTCCAGATCCATCGAAGGCCAGTCGCGTAAGCTGTCTCTCAGCACCACCGGAGTGAAGCCGAAGCGCAAGATTCCGAGGGTTTTGGGCATCCGCGAGACCATCCGGGCCTGTGGCGCAGCTGGTAGCGCACCTGCATGGCATGCAGGGGGTCAGGGGTTCGAGTCCCCTCAGGTCCACCAAATCCCCGGTTCATCCGGGGATTTCGTGTTTTCAGGCCACCGGTTCGATCAGGTGCGGCGCGTTGTTGCGGACGTTGCCCACCGCCCGGTCGACCACGTACGCCTCCAGCGTGTCCGCCAGGGCGGGCGCGGCGTCGATCGCGGCATCCAGCACGTCGCCGACGTTGTCGGTGGTCGGGTCGAGCCACGCGTCGGCGTAGTCCGGGTCGACGAACAGCGGCATCCGGTCGTGGATGGAACCCAGCGACCCGACCGCATCACGGGTCAGGATGGTGAAGCTCAGCAACCAGCGCGTCGCGTCGTCGTCGGCCTTGCTCGGATCGCGCCACCATTCGTACAGACCGGCGAACAGCAGCGGCGAGCCGTCGGCGGGGTGGATGTAGTGCGGCGTCTTCACCCCCTCGAAGGTCTTCCACTCGTAGTAGCCGGACGCCGGAATCACGGCACGCCGCTTGATCAGCGCCTGCCGGAACATCGGCTTGTCCTCGACGTCTTCGGCACGGGCGTTGATGGCCCGCGGTCCGATCGACGGGTCCTTCGCCCATGACGGCACCAGGCCCCAGCGCGCGGACTCGAGCCGCCGGGTGGGCGGTTCGGTCTTGGTGGAGTCGAGCACGATCGCCACCTGATCGGTCGGGGCCACGTTGAACGAGGGCGCGGGCAGGTCATCCCCGGCCACGTCGACGCGCAGCACCCCGACCAGCTCGGAACCGACATCGGCCACGACGAAACGTCCGCACATACCGATCAGCGTACGCGCGGGCGCCGACACCCGGGGCCGGTCAGTTGACCGGGAGCACCCCGACGTCGGCCAGGCGCTCGCGCAGCGCGGCACCGTCGTCGCCGGTCACCCACGGCACAGCGGCCGCCGTGTGGTGGTCCACGGCCGTGCGGCCACCGGCGAGCACCGCCTCGGCCGGCGTGAGGCGCCGGATCGCGACCGCTGCGACACGGTCGGGGAACTCCGCCGTGAACGACGTGTAGAGGTCGTCGTCGTGCTGGCCGTCGTCGCCGATGAGCAGCCACTTCACATCGGGGAACTCTTCGGCCAGCCGCCGCAGGTTCTTGTGCTTGTGCGCCTTGCCGCTGCGGAACCAGCGGTCGTGCGTCGGGCCCCAGTCGGTCAGCAGCATCGCCCCCATGGGGAACAGGTGGCGGCGCAGGAACCGTTCCAGGGTCGGCGCGACGTTCCACGCCCCGGTCGACAGGTACACGATGGGAGTGCCCGGGTTGTCGCGGACGATGCCCTCCAGCAGCACGGCCATG
The DNA here is from genome assembly GCF_053586795.1 of Microbacterium pollutisoli. Lineage (NCBI taxonomy): Bacteria > Bacillati > Actinomycetota > Actinomycetes > Micrococcales > Microbacteriaceae > Microbacterium > Microbacterium pollutisoli. The sequence continues at coordinate 462,086 of NZ_JBNYWT010000001.1, read as the reverse complement.
CCGGGCACCGGCTGGCGGGCATGCTCGTTGACGACGAACGAGTTCCACGCGGCCACCAACGGACGGGGCAGCGCCGTCACCATGACCGTGTCGTCCACATCCGACACGACGCCGAAGCGGGTGTCCGCGCCGACGATGAACACGCGCGACTCCACGGGCTCAGACCCCTCGACCGACATGGTGATCTTCTGCCAGCCGGGCTCCAGCTCCGCCGCCAGTCGGACGTCGACGACACCACCGCGATCGGCCACCACCTCATGCGTCGTGCCGGCGATCGTGATCGACACCTGGGCGAACCCGATGGGCACGGCGGCGAAACTGCGCCAGCCACGCACGCCCGCATACTCGCCCCCGTCGCGGGGTGGCTGCGGCGGCACGATCAGCACACGCCCCAGGACCCGCACCCAGGTCTGGGTGCCGTAGCCGGGGAAGGCGGCGACAGTGGGCCGGTGGCCGCGTCGGCGTGCGCGGCGCTCGCGCCAGGCGTGCAGACGGTACTCGAGGCGCGCAAGCCAGAGCACCTTCGTGTCCGGATCGGGTGAAGAGGACATCACCTCAGTGTTGCATGCCGCCCTGGGAATGATCTGGTTCCCGGACCGCCGGCTCGTCGTCCGGACGGAAGTGGCGGGCCTCCCGCGCGACGATGATCCGCTTGACGAGCCACACCAGGACGAGGAAGAGGACGATGATGCCGACGAACAGGTACCCGGCCGAATGCACCCGGGAGGCCAGCTCGCGGTAGGAGCCGGCCGCGGCCATCGCCACGCCGACGTAGGCCACCGACCACACCAGGCAGGCGGGAGCCGTCCACCACAGGAAACGGCGGTACGCGAACCCGCTCATGCCCACGGTGAGCGGCACGAGCGAGTGCAGCACCGGCAGGAAGCGGGAGAGGAAGATGGCCGGACCGCCCCGGCGACGCAGATACAGCTCGGCCCGCTCCCACTTGTGGTCGCCCACCTTGCGGCCGATCCACGAATAGCGGATGCGCGGTCCCAGCCACCGGCCGAGGAAGAATCCGATGCTCTCGCCGACCAGTGCGCCGACGATCACGACGGCCACCAGCACGACTGCCTCCACGGGCGAGGACACCGCGGTGCCGGCGACGATCACCACGGTGTCGCCGGGGACGACGAGGCCGATCAGGACACTCGTCTCCAGCATGATGGCCAGCCCCGCGATGAGGGTCCGCACGACCGGGTCGACTGCCTGCACGGCGTCGAGCAACGACGTGAGGATCTCATTCACGGCTCAAGGCTAGAGCCTGCCCCTTCCCTCTAACCTGTGAGGGTGCTCCCTGTTCTCGCCGCGCGCAGCCTCGACGCCTGGATCGACCCGGCCACGGTGTTCGCCGGCGGCCCTGCCGACGCCGCCGATGCGTTCTGGCTCGACGCCGGCCCGGAGGCCGCCGACGGGTGGAGCTGGCTGGGGGAGGGGGCCCGGTCGGCGGGGCCCGCCCACGTTGTGTGCGCCGCACAGGGACGGGCGATGGATGCCGGTGCCGGCCTCCCCGGAGCCTTCCACGGCGGGTGGATCGGCTGGCTGGGGTACGACGATGCCGCCGCGCGCGCCGGCGCACCGGCCGCCGTCGACGGCGACGGCACGGCCCGCTGGCTGGCGGTCGACCGCTTCGTGGCGTTCGATCACAGCGCGCGCCAGGTGTGGGCCGTCGCCCCGGCCGACGACCTCGCCGGCTACGCCGAGCGGGTGGCGGACTGGGCGCGCCGTGGCGCCGCCCACCCACGTCAGGCGGCTCCCGCTCGCGGGACGGCGAGGGTGCGGGCGCGGCACAGCGCGGCGGCGTATGCCGAGCTCATCGAACGCTGCCGCGACGCGATCCGCGCCGGAGACGCCTACCAGTTGTGTCTGACGACGCGGTTCGAGGTGACCGGATCGATCGACCCGGTGGCGGCCTTCCTCGCCCTGCGCGAGGCCACCCCCAGTCATCACGCCGGCTTCATCCGTGCCGGGGACCTCACGCTCGTGTCGGCCAGTCCCGAGCGGTTCCTGCAGATCGCCGACGGCATCGTGCGCACCCACCCCATCAAGGGCACCCGCCCCCGCGGCGCCGGCCCGGCCGCCGACGCCGCCCTGGCCGCGGAACTGCTGGCCAGCGCCAAGGAGCGTGCCGAGAACGTCATGATCGTCGATCTCATGCGCAACGACCTGCAACGGGTCTGCCTGCCGGGCACGGTCGCCGCCGAAGCCCTCCTGCAGGTGGAGTCGTACCCCGCCGTTCACCAGCTGGTCAGCTCGGTCGGAGGACGCCTGCGGCCCGGCATCCGCTTCGGCGACATCATCGACGCCGCCTTCCCCGCCGGCAGCATGACCGGCGCCCCCAAGCTGTCGGCGATGACGATCCTGCACCGCCTCGAGAACGGCCCCCGCGGCGTGTTCGCCGGCGCGTTCGGGTGGGTGGGTGCCGACGGCGCCGCCGACCTGGCGATGGTGATCCGGTCGATCGTCGTCCACCCCGGCGGCGCCTATGTCGGCGCCGGCGGCGGCATCACGTGGGGCTCGGAGCCGGCCGCGGAGGTCGCCGAGGTCGCGCTGAAGGCGCGCGCGCCCCTGGCCGCGCTGGGGGCCGCTCTGCCGCCGGACTGGTGAGCACGACGGTCCGGTAATCTGGGGAGACGTGCCTTCGCACCCGCTCCCAGATTGGTTTTCCGTGTCCACGACCGACAGCTCCGTGACCTCCGCCTCCGCCGACGGCACCGCCTTCGACCCGCACGCCATCCAGGACCGGTGGCAGACGCTCTGGGCGCAGGCCGACCCGTTCCGCGCCGGCGACGATAGTGACACCCGTCCGCGCAAGTACGTCCTCGCGATGTTCCCGTACCCGTCCGGCGACCTGCACATGGGCCACGCCGAGAACTACCTGTACTCCGACATCGTGGCCCGGTTCTGGCGGCACCGCGGGTACAACGTGCTCAACCCGATCGGCTGGGACAGCTTCGGTCTGCCCGCCGAGAACGCCGCCATCCAGCGCGGCTCCGACCCGCGCGAGTGGACCTACGCGAACATCGCGCAGCAGAAGGCGAGCCTCAAGCAGTACGGCGTCTCGTTCGACTGGAACCGCGTCCTGCACACCAGCGACCCGGAGTACTACCGCTGGAACCAGTGGCTGTTCCAGAAGCTGTACGAGCGCGGCCTGGCGTACCGCAAGGAGAGCCCGGTCAACTGGTGCCCGAACGACCAGACGGTGCTGGCCAACGAGCAGGTCGTCGACGGCCGCTGCGAGCGGTGCGGTGCCGAGGTCATCAAGAAGAAGCTCACGCAGTGGTACTTCAAGATCACCGAGTACGCCGACCGGCTGCTGGACGACCTGAACCAGCTCGAGGGCTCCTGGCCGCACAAGGTGCTGCAGATGCAGCGCAACTGGATCGGCCGTTCGGTCGGCGCCGACATCGACTTCGAGATCGAGGGGCGCGCCGAGAAGGTCACCGTGTTCTCGACCCGGCCCGACACGCTGCATGGCGCGACGTTCTTCGTCGTCGCCCCCGACGGTGACCTCGCGGCCGAACTCGCCGCCGAGGCGTCGCCGGAGGTGCGCATGCGCTTCCAGGACTACCTGGACCGCGTGCAGAAGACCAGTGAGATCGAGCGGCAGACCGCCGACCGACCCAAGACGGGTGTGTTCCTGGAGCGCTACGCGATCAACCCCGTCAATGGGGAGCGCCTGCCCATCTGGGCCGCCGACTATGTGCTGGCCGACTACGGCCACGGCGCCGTCATGGCGGTGCCCGCGCACGACCAGCGCGACCTCGACTTCGCCCGCGCGTTCGACCTGCCGGTGCGCGTCGTGGTGGACACCACCGCGCCGATCACCGGCGCCGTCCCCGTGATCGAGGTCGACGACGACGGCGTGCCGGTCGACCCGGGTGTCGACCTGGGCGCGCTCGACGAGCTCGACCCGGTCAAGACCGGGGTCGCGCTGACCGGCGAGGGCCGGATGATCAACTCGGGCGCCCTCAACGGGCTGAGCAAGCGCAACGCCATCGCGCGCGTCATCGAGCAGCTCGAAGCCGACGGCACCGGGCGCGCCACCAAGACGTACCGCCTACGCGACTGGCTGATCTCCCGGCAGCGGTTCTGGGGCACGCCGATCCCGATGGTGCACACCGACGACGGGCGCATCGTGCCGGTGCCCGACGAGCAGCTGCCGCTCGAGCTGCCGCCGGCGGCCGGCCTCGACCTCAAGCCGAAGGGCACCTCGCCGCTGGGTGCGGCCACCGACTGGGTCACCACGACCGACCCGGAGACCGGGGCGCCGGCGCGCCGCGACCCCGACACGATGGACACGTTCGTCGACAGCTCGTGGTACTTCCTGCGGTTCCTCTCGCCCGGCGACAGCGGCGAGGCGTTCTCGCAGCGGGAGGCCGACAAGTGGGGGCCGGTCGACTTCTACATCGGCGGTGTCGAGCATGCGATCCTGCACCTGCTTTACGCCCGGTTCATCACCAAGGCCCTGTTCGACATGGGCCTGGTGGAGTTCACCGAACCCTTCTCGAGCCTGATCAACCAGGGCATGGTGATCCTCGACGGCGCGAAGATGTCCAAGAGCAAGGGCAACCTCGTCCTGTTCCAGGAGGAGCTCGAACAGCACGGCGCCGACGCGCTGCGCGTGGCGCTGGCCTTCGCCGGACCGGTGGAGGACGACAAGGACTGGGCGGACGTGTCCACAACCGGTGCGGCGAAGTTCCTCGCGCGGGCGCTGCGAGTCGCGGCCGATGTGTCCAGCCCCGTGGACGTGGTCTGGGCCGAAGGCGACGCGGCGCTGCGCCGGGTCACCCACAAGATGTGGGCCGAGGTTCCGGGGCTCGTGGAGCAGACGAAGTTCAACGTCGTCGTCGCGCGGCTGATGGAGCTGGTCAACGCGATCCGCAAGGCCATCGACGGGGCGCCCGGCCCGGCCGACCCGGCCGTGCGCGAAGCGGCTGAAGCGGTCGCGATGGTGCTGGATCTGATGGCGCCGCACACCGCCGAGGAGATGTGGGCGATGCTCGGCCACGAGCCGTTCGTGGGCCTGGCGACCTGGCGCCAGCCCGATCCGACGCTGCTGGTGGACGACACCGTCACGGCGGTGGTGCAGATCGACGGCAAGGTGCGTGCCACCCTCGAGGTGTCCGCCCGCATCGACGCCGACGAGCTGGAGCGCATCGCGCGCGCCGACGAGAAGGTGCTGCGGTCGCTGGCCGGGCGTGAGATCGCCCGCGCCGTCGTCCGCGCCCCGAAGGTCGTGAGCTTCACCACCGCGTAGCCTCCTCCCCAGTCGCCGATTTCGGCGGTCCGTCCGCAGATCCGTCGGCACGGGTCATCGGCGGCGACAGCGGATGCCAGTCTGGCGCGGTGAGCGGACCGACGGAGCCTGGTCGTGCCCGGCGCCTGGGCGTCGGCGCCGCCGTGGTCGCGGTGCTGGTCGCAGTGGCCGTCACCGTCGCGATCGGGCTGGTGCGCACGGCGACGGCCACCGTCGAGGAGCTGCCCGAGCCCGATGTCGCCGTGTCGGCCACGGTCGTGTACGTGCACGTGTCCGGCGCGGTGGCACGCCCCGGCCTGTACCGGCTGGCCGAGGGCGCGCGCGTCGTGGATGCGATCGCCGCCGCCGGCGGGTTCGCGGACGACGCCGACCCGTCCGCGGTCAACCTGGCACGGCTGATCGGCGACGGGGAGCAGCTGCATGTCGGTGCCGCGGGGGAGACCGTCTCTCCCGGCGCCGGTGACGGCCGCATCGATCTGAACGGCGCAGACGCCGCCGCCCTCGAGGCCCTGCCCGGCATCGGCCCGGCCCTCGCCGCGCGCATCATCGCATGGCGCGAAGAGCACGGCCGGTTCACGAGCGTGGACGACCTGCTGGCCGTCGCGGGCATCGGTGAGAAGGTGCTCGCGGCGCTGCGCGATCAGGTGCGGGTGTGAGCGCACGCGGCCTGCGGCGCCGGGACCTCCGGCTGGTCCCGATCGCCGTCTGCGCCTGGGTGGCCGCGGCGGCCGGCATCCACCTGCCCGCGGCCGCCGCGGGTATCGCCATCGCGGCAGCGGTGGGCTGCGCGGCGTCCCTGGGGCTCGCGCGGTACCGGCCGAAGCGGCGCACCGTGTGGGCACTCGCGGCGGTCGCCCTGGCCGTCGCGGGCGCGGCCGCCGCACACGTCGCCCTGGCCCAGCCGCACCGCTCCGCCGTCCTGTCGCTCGACCACGCCGGAGGTCGCGTGCTGGAGGTCGAGGCCGTCGTGGTCGGCAAGATGGAGCGCAGCGGCACCGGCTGGCGGTTCGACGCGCACACCCACCGCATCGCCTACGGCACGCGCACGCACACCGGCACCGTGCCGATCCAGGTGCGCACCGACGAGGTGGCCGCCGGTCTCGACCTGGGCGCGGCGGTCACCGTGCGCGGTACGACGTTCCCCGCCGACGCCGGGCGGCGAGAGGTGCTCGTCCTGCGCAGCATCGGCGCACCGCAGGTCCGGGAACCACCGCAGGGGCCGCTTCAGGTCGCCGCCGCGCTGCGCACCGGCCTGCAGCGGTCCGTGGCGGGACTGCCGCAGCCCGCGGCGGGCCTCGTGTCCGGCTTGGCCGTCGGCGACACCTCGGCGGTGACAAGCGCCCTCGACGCCGACATGAAGACGACGTCGCTGTCCCACCTCACCGCCGTGTCCGGGGCGAACTGCGCACTGGTCGTCGGGATCGCCTTCGCCGTCGCCGCCCTGTGCGGAGCGCCGCGCGCGGTCCGTGTCGCGGCGGGCCTGACGACGCTGACGGCGTTCGTCATCCTGGTCTCACCCGAGCCGAGTGTTGTCCGGGCCGCCACCATGGCCGCCATCGCCATGCTCGGCGTGCTGCTCGGCCGCCCCGGAGCGGGCGTCTCCGTGCTCGCTCTGGCGGTCGCCGTCCTGCTGGTCCTCGACCCCTGGCTCGCCGCCTCGCTGGGCTTCGCCCTGTCCACCGCCGCGACCGGTGCCCTGCTGCTGGCGGCCGGCCCCCTGACCGACGGACTCGCGCGGTGGATGCCACGGCCCGTCGCCCTGGCGGTGGCCGTGCCGCTGGCCGCCCAATTGGCGTGCGGCCCGCTGCTGGTCCTCATCGATCCGCGGGTCCCGCTGTACGGGGTCGTCGCGAACATGCTCGCGGCGCCCGCGGCGCCCGTCGGCACCGTCGTGGGGCTGCTGGCCTGCCTGTTGGCCACCGTACCCGGGCTCGGCGCCGGCATCGCGCTCATCGCATGGCTGCCCGCCGCCTGGATCGCGGCGACCGCCACCACCCTGGCACAGCTGCCGGCCGCTTCTGTCCCGTGGCCGGAGGGGCTGCCCGGGCTGGCACTGCTGACCCTGCTCGGCGCCGCCGTTCTGGCCGTGGTGGTGCCGGGCCCGGCACGCATGCGGCGCGTGGGCGTCCTTGTGCTGGCGGGATTGGCCGGCGCCGGCGTCGCAGCGGGACCCGTCGCCGGGATCGTGGACCGGGCTGCGAGCCCGGCGGCGTGGACGGTCGCGGCGTGCGAGGTGGGCCAGGGTGATGCCGTGCTCGTCCGCTCCGGCGATGCGATCGCGTTGATCGACACCGGCCCCGATCCGGCCCCGCTGGCGCGCTGCCTGGACCGGTTCGGCGTCGGCACCATCGACCTGCTGGTGCTCACTCATTTCGACGCCGATCACCGCGGCGGCATCGAGGCCGTCGCCGGGCGCGTGACGACCGTGCTGCACGGACCGACCGCCGGGCCCGCCGACCAGCGCCTGCTCACGCGACTCCACGACCGGGGTGCCGACCTGCGGCCCGCCCATGCCGGACTGACCGGGACGCTCGGTCGGGCCCGGTGGGAGGTGCTCTGGCCCCGGCCGCGGGACCCCGTCCACCCGGCGGGCAACGACGCGAGCGTCATCATCGCCATCGCCGGGGGCGGCGTGCCCCGCAGCGTGTTCCTGGGCGACCTGTCCGCCGCCGCGCAACGCGCGCTGCTCGCGGGCGGCCGGGTGCCCCGGGACGTCGCCGTGGTGAAGGTGGCCCATCATGGCAGTGCCGACCAGGCACCCGAGCTCTACCGGCGCCTGCACGCACCGCTGGCGATGGTGACCGTGGGGGAGAACGACTACGGCCATCCGCGCACCGAGATCCTGAGCACCCTCCGTTCGCTCGGGGCGCGCGTCGTCCGCACCGATCTCGCCGGTGACCTCGCGGTCTGGCAGGAGGACGGGCGGTTGAGGCTGTGGCGCTCCCGCACGGCCGGTGATGTCGCCGCCGCTGGGTAGGCTGGAGCAATGACGCCCGCCCCGCGCCGACCCGCCGCGCGCTCCGCCGCGGCGATTCCACAGCTGTCGTGGCGTGCGCCCCAGCCGGCGCCCATCGTCCTGGTCTCCGGGCCCGAAGAGGTCTGCGCGGAACGCGCGATCAGCGGCATCCGTGACTACCTGCGCGCCGAGGACCCCAGCCTCGAGGTGTCGGACCTGCGCGCCGACGATTATGAGTCCGGCAGTCTGCTAGGGCTGACTTCCCCGTCCCTGTTCGGTGAACCGCGGCTCGTGCGCGTGAGCGGTGTCGAAAAGTGCAGCGACACGTTCCTGACCGAGGCTCTCGCGTACCTGCAGACGCCGCAGGACGGTGCCACCGTGATCCTGCGTCACACCGGGGCGAGCGTGCGCGGTAAGAAGCTCCTCGACGCCATCCGCGCCGGCACCGGCGGTGGCGTCGAGGTGGCGTGCCCGGCGATCAAGCGCGACTCCGACAAGTTCGACTTCGCCGCCGGTGAGTTCTCGGCCGCGGGGCGCCGGATTGCGCCGGCCGCGCTGCGTGCGCTGGTCTCGGCGTTCGCCGACGATGTCACCGAACTCGCAGCCGCGTGCCAGCAGCTGATCGCCGACGTGCCGGGCGACATCGGTGAACAGGTCGTCGAGCGCTATTACGGGGGCCGGGTCGAGGCGACGGCCTTCACGGTCGCCGACACTGCGATCGCCGGCCGGTACGGTGACGCGCTCATCGCCCTGCGTCACGCCCTGGCGGCCGGCGCCGATCCTGTGCCCCTCGTCGCCGCGATCGCGTCGAAACTGCGGACGATGGCCCGTGTCGCCGGCAACCGGGAACCGTCCCGCGCACTCGCGACCCGCCTGGGCATGAAGGACTGGCAGGTCGATCGCGCCCGGCGTGACCTCGTCGGCTGGAACCAGGCGGCGCTGGCCATCGCGATCCAGGCGGCCGCGCGCGCCGACGCCGAGGTCAAGGGCGCGTCACGCGACCCCGTGTTCGCCGTCGAGCGTCTGGTCACGGTCGTGGCCACGCGTGCGCCCTACGGCGCCTGAGGCGCCCGGCATCCGTCTCGGGCAACGTGAAAGGCCCGCCCCGGAGGGACGGGCCTTTCACACGGGTATGCGGCTCAGAGAGCGGCGACCTGCTTCGCGATCGACGACTTGCGGTTCGCGGCCTGGTTCTCGTGGATGACGCCCTTGCTCACAGCCTTGTCGAGCTTCTTGGTCGCCACGGCGAGAGCCTTCTCGGCAGCGGCCTTGTCGCCGGCGGCGATGGCCTCGCGGGTGCGGCGCACCTCGGTCTTCAGCTGGCTCTTGACGGCCTTGTTGCGCTCGCGCGCCTTCTCATTGGTCTTGTTGCGCTTGATCTGCGACTTGATGTTCGCCACGTGAGACGTATCTTTCGTTCGGAGTTATCGGTGGAGGTGCCGAGCGGCAGAAGAGGGCTGCCCCACGGCGGTCGTGTGAGGGAGGAAACCCACACGCAAGCCAATCCCTGAGTCTACCAGGTCTGGGCTTTCACTCGCGCCCCGCCGCCTCGAGCGTCGCGAGCGCCACACCCAGGACGGCGTTGAACACCCGCGGACGCATGGCGGTGACCAGGTGCGTGGTGCGCGGCACCACGAGCAGCTCGGCATCCGGCACCTGGGACACGAACAGCTTCTCGTTGACGCGCAGCTGATCGTACTGGCCGTTCACGAACCAGGTCGGCACGTCGATGCGGCGCAGCGCGGCGAGCAGGTCGAGCACGGACAGGCTCGCCAGGGCGACGTCCTGGGCGTCGTACGCGTAGCCGCCGGCGCCGAAGTCCGCGCGGGTCTCCGGCGGCAGGGTGCCGGCGAGCACGCGGTCGGTGAGCCACTGCCCGCGACCGGGCAGCCGGTTGAAGCCGCGGGCGAGCGCGCGGTATGCGGCCAGCCCCACCCCGCGGGGGATCGCCGTGCACGACGCGGCCACGAACCCGGTGACAGGCGGACGGGACTCGTCGCCGACGTAGGAGGCCGACAAGAGACCGCCCATGGAATGTCCCACCAGCAGCACCGGCCCGGCGGCCGCAGCCTGCCGGACGGCCTCGTCGATGGTCGCCAGCGCCCCGTCCAGGGTGAACGTCTCACCGAGCCGGGTGCCGTGTCCCGGCAGATCCACGGCCACCGACGGCGTGCCCCGCTCGTCGAGATACGCCTGCTGCGCACGCCACATGGTCGCCGAGGTCCGGATGCCGTGGACCAGCACGACCTGGACTGTCATGACGTCACTCTACGGGCGGGCGCGGCGGTGCCGGGGCGGCGACCCGCCCCGGCACCGATCTCCACCGCGGTCAGAACAGCACGCGCACCGACACCGTGCGGCTCTGAGAGCCGGTGACGTCGTCGGGTGCGGCGGGGACGAACACCGCGGTGTAGGAGTGCGAGCCACGGCTGAGCCGGCCCAGGGTGTGCACGGCGAGGCCGTCGGCGACCTCGACCGCGGCCACGAGCTGCCCGTCGGCGCCGCCGGCGCGGAACTCGACCGTGCCCTCGGGATCGCCGCCGCCGGCCTGACTCACCACCGCGACCAGCCGCGTGGGCAGCAGCCCGTTGATGTGGACCGGCAGCACCGGCAGCAGCGTCGTGGCCGTGCGCGCCGCCGTGACCGTGAACTCCACCGGCGCCGAGATCGAACCCGCCACCTCGTCGCTGCCGACATAGCGCGCGGTCACCGCGTAGGTGCCGGTGCCGAGGTCACCCGGCAGCGCGAGCGTCGCGCGGGCGCGGCCGCGGCGGTCGACGTCCGCGGTGCCGACGACCTCACCGTCGACCAGGAACTCGACCGTGCCGGTGACGCCGGCGTCGTCGGCGACGACGCGGGCCGTCGCGCGCACCGTGGTGTCGGCGCCGTACGGCGCGCTCGTGCGGTTCAGCGACAGGGTCGTGCTCGATGCCACCCCGCTGTCGGCGATCATGAGCGGGACCGTGACGACCGTGCCACTGTCCGGCGCCGTCAGCACCAGGGCCGTCGGGCCCGTCGGCAGATCGCCCGGCAGGGTGACCGCCACCTGCGCGGCGCCGTCGGCCACCGGGAACGAGCCGAGCGTCGCACTGCCGAGCGTGACGTCGAGGCGGGTATTCTCCGGTGCACCGCGGCTCGTCAGGTTGAGCCCGGCGACGTCGAACGCGACGTCCGAGCCCGCGGCAACCGACTCGGGCACCCCGGTCACCTGCACGGCGTGCTTGGCGTAGTCCGGGGCGACGGGGGAGTTGTCGGCCAGGTAGTCGATCCATGCCTCGTAGTCGAGCAGGCCGGTGTCGACGTAATCGGTGCCCTCCGTGAACACATGGAAGTTGTCACCGCCGGTGGCGAGGAACGAGAGCGTGCCGATGCGGTACTCGGCCTGCGGGTCGAGCGGCTGCCCGTCCACGGTCACCGAGGTGATGCGGGAGCCCTCTGCCAGGGCCGGGTCGTACGTGTAGGTCACGTTGTCGGACAGCCCCAGCTGCAGGTAGGGCCGCGACGGGACGTTGCCGTCGTCGTCGCGCTGCCACTGCTGTTCGAGCAGCGTGGTGAACTGGGCGCCCGTCAGGGTCACCAGTGCCATCGTGTTGTTGAACGGCAGCACCGCGTTGGCCTGCGAGAACGAGATCGTACCGTCGGCCATGCCCGGCACGGCGTTCTCCCCGAACTCGGCCTGCGTGTCCCACAGGTCGGCGCGGAGGCCGCCCGGGTTGGTCACGCCGATCACGGCGCCGTCGGGCAGGTCGGCGAGGGTGTCGCGCAGGGTGTTGGCCACGAGATTGCCCAGCGTCGACTCGGAAGCGCGGTCGTCGCGGCTGCCGCCGGTCCACACCCCGTCGACGAAGCTGCCGCCGGAGTGCGCGGTGGTGATGTCGCTGGCCACTTCGGCGACCGCGGTGTTCCCGACCTCCGCCGCGGCCGCGAGCGCTTCGGTCACGATGCGGTCGACCTCGGCGACGCGCGGATAGACGTCCACCAGCGTCTGCGGGTCGGTCGTCACCTGCGGCACGTTGCGCTCGGTGTGCGCGGTCACGTCACCGGTCGCCGGGTCGACCGTCAGCACGATCTCACCGAGGTTGGCGCCGTACGACCCGGTCTGCACGACCGGTCGGGTGCGATCGGTGCCGGGCACCGCCGCCGACCACGCGTATTCCTTGTGCGTGTGCCCGGTGAAGATCGCGTCCACCTCGGCGTCGGTGTCGTCGACGATGGCGGCGAAGACGCCGCCCGCGGCGAGTTCCTCCTCGAGCGTCGCACCGTCGGGCGTGCCGGCGCCGGCGCCCTCGTGGTAGAGCGCGACCAGCACGTCGGCTTCGCCGTTGGCCTCATCGCCGTCGCTCAGCTGCGCGGACACCCGGTTCACCGCCTCCACCGGGTCGCCGAACTCGAGATCGACGATGCCGGCCGGCGACACCAGGGCCGGCGTCTCCGCGGTGACGGCACCGATGACCCCGACGGTGAGGTCACCGGCATCCAGCAGCGCATACTCGGGCAATGCCGGCGTCTCGGTGCCGGCGAGATACACGTTCGCCCCGAGCTGCGGGTAATCGGACGCGGCCTGCACGCGGTCACGCAGATCGGCCCAGCCGCGGTCGAACTCGTGGTTGCCGACCGCGCTGGCCTGCAGTCCCAGCGCGTTCAGCACGTCGATGGTCGGCTGGTCCTGCGCGACCGACGAGGCGAACAGTGACGCGCCGATGTTGTCGCCGGAGGACAGGAACAGCACGGGGCCGTCCGCCTCGGCACGCAGCTGCTCGACGGTGCCGGCGAACCGGACGGTGTCGGCATTGATGCGGCCGTGGAAGTCGTTGATCCCCAGCAGGGTCAGTTCCACCGGCGCCGCCGCCGCCGTGAGCCCGACCTTGACGGGGTCGTGGTCGGAGGAACGGTACGCGTCCGGCGCGTGGAAGGTCGTGCCGTGCACGTTGTAGCGGCTGTATTCGAGCGCCACGGCTTCGCCCGCGTTGATGTTCCACACGTCGCCGCCGGTGAGCCGGCCGGATGCGGCGCTGTTCAGCAGGATGTGGTCCAGCGAGCCGGACTGCCCGCTGAAGCTGTAGGTGGCCTCGCCCAGGTCGAGCGCGTCCACGGCGTCGACGTAGCCCTCGTCGTAGAGCACCTGGAGCGGGTCCTCGTGCGTGTAGGCGTTGAAGTCACCGGCCAGGACGACCGCGTCGACGTCGCCCTGGATGTCGGCGACCCAGTCGGACAACGCGGTGGCCTGACGCACGCGCGACTCGTTCGACGCTCCCTGGCCGTCCCCGGCGTCGGCGTCACCGGGCCACGGGCCGGGGGAACCCTTCGACTTGAAGTGGTTGACCACGAACAGGAACGGTTCGCCGCCCTCGGCGGGCTCGAAGACCTGACCGATCGGCTCGCGGGCGTTGCCGAAGGCCTGGTCGGCACCACTCTGGGTGCCCAGTGCGCGCGAGGCACCGACCGGGTCGACCGCGGCGGGACGGTAGATGATCGCGTTGGTGATCACGTCCTGCAGGGCCAGATCGGGCAGTTCGGCCGAGGACGGCACATACGCCCATTCCTCCGAGCCGGCCGCGGTGTTGAGCGCGGTCACCAGCGTCGCGGTGGCCTCGTCGGCCTCCTCGCCCAGCACCGCGGAGTTCTCGATCTCCATAAGACCCACCACGTCGGCGTCGAGCGCGGCGATGGCCGCCACGATCTTGCTCTGCTGACGCTGGAAGTCCTCGTCGTCCCACGCGCCGCGCTGGTCGCACCCGGTGCGCACCGAGATGCCGTCGCCGTCGCGGTCGAGGTACGCCTGGCAGGACGGGTCGTCCTCACCGAGGGTCGTGAAGTAGTTCAGGACGTTGAATGCGGCCACCGAGATGTCGCCGCCCACGTCCTCCGGGGCGGGGGTGCGCACGTCCGAGAACTCCACGAGGTCGTCGCCGCTGCCGTCGCCGACCAGCGGTGCGGTGGGGTTGAACTTCCAGTCCCGGTTGCGCCAGTCGACGATCACGGGGGCGGTGAAGGTCGCCGTGGCACCCACCACGACCGGTTCGACCAGCGACACATAGGCGGGCGTGAGGTCGCTGTACTCCTCGTCGAGGTACGAGTACGACACGCCGTCGTCGAGGATGACGCCCCGGGCCGCGTTGTCGGCCTCGACCGCGGCGGCCTCGGGGCTGCCGGGGCGGGCGAGGTCGGTGGGCTGCCACAGGGGCGTCGTGCCGGATGCCAGTCCGACGTTGCCGTACTGGTTCGTGCGGTACGTGTCGCTCACGGTGAAGGTGCCGTGCGGGGCCACGAGCATCGACTCGAGCGTTTCGCGGACAGCGTCGTCGGTGGGCCAAGTGGTGGTCACGGGGGTGACCGGCGCAGCGGTCTCGGTCAGCACGACCACGTCGTCGGGCCCGGCCGGGGTGATCTCGGACAGGCCGTCGAAGTCGCTGACCAGTCCGGTCACCTCGACGTGGGCACCGATCTCCGGCGGCGTGAACGAGGGTGTGTACACGAAGATCGCGTGCGACGCATTGTGCGTGCCGAAGTCGATCTCTCCGCCGGTGCCCGGGGTCTGGATGACGAACCCGTCGAACCCGCCGGTCGGGTAGCTCGCCGTGACCACACCGCGGGTGGTGACCGTCTGACCCGCCAGCGCCGCGGCGGCTCCGGTGCCCTGGATCTCGGCGATCGTCGCGGTCACCGGCTCGACCGGCTCCTCCGGGTCCTCCGGCTCGGATCCGGTCGACGAGGTCGGTGTGGGCGTGCCCGCCGTGAAGTCGGCGGCGTTGTCCGCGGTGTTGTCGTGCGTGGCGTTGCGGGCCACGCTCGTGCTGTTGGACGTGCCCGGCGCCGGTCCGCTGCCGGCGAAGTCGGAGGCGCTGGATCCCCAGCCGACGAAGTCGACGACCGACTCGGCCCCGGCGGCGTTGCCGGTCGCGCCGGTGAGCGCCGTCGTCGACGACACCAGGGCGATCTTGCCGCCGCTGCCGCTGAGCGCCAGACTGCCCGTGTCATCGGGCGTGGGCAGGGGCGCGGCGGTGCCGGCGGTGTTGGCGCCCTCGGCCTGCTGCACGAGGAAGTAGGACCCCGGCTCGATGACGCCGGTCAGCGTGTCGACGTTGTTGAAGGTGCCGGCACTGGAGGCGTACTGCAGGCTCCAGCCGTCGAGGTCGACGGCCTCGTCGCTGGTGTTGTACAGCTCGACGAAGTCGTGGGTGTGGGTGGCGCCGTTGTTGCCGCCCCCGCCGTACACCTCGTTGATGAGCACCGCCGCCTCGGTCGACACGGCGGCCTGCGCGGCGCCGGGGGACAGGATCACCCCGGCGATGACGGTGGTCGCGGCGGCCAGGACAGCGGTGCTGCTGCGGCCTCGGCGGGGCGTGGGGGCAGGGGCAACGTGGTGCGTCACAGTGTTCTCCCGGAGCGGTTCGGGCGCGGGGATCACGCGCGGAGGCCGACCGCCTTCTTGAGCATCGGCCGGGCGGCGACGCGCGGGCAAGGGTCCGGTCGGTTAACTCTTTCTCACGAATCGGATTGCTGGCGCGTCGGTCTCGGGCCGGGCTAGACTCTGCCGCCCGGCTGCGGCCGGTTTCGGGGGCCCACCCCGGTAGACTGCTGGGGACATGTCACCCCGTGCCCTCACCCCTCTCGAGCCTGCCGCGACCCCGCCCGAGCAGATCCGCAACTTCTGCATCATCGCCCACATCGACCACGGCAAGTCGACCCTGGCCGATCGGATGCTGCAGACCACCGGCGTGGTCGCCGACCGCGACATGCGCGCGCAGTACCTCGACCGGATGGACATCGAGCGGGAACGCGGCATCACGATCAAGTCGCAGGCGGTGCGGATGCCGTGGGCCGGGCCCGACGGCACCTTCGCACTGAACATGATCGACACCCCCGGCCACGTCGATTTCACGTATGAGGTGAGCCGGTCGCTGGCCGCGTGCGAGGGTGCGATCCTGCTGGTTGACGCCGCACAGGGCATCGAAGCGCAGACACTGGCGAACCTGTACCTGGCGCTCGAGAACGACCTGCACATCATTCCCGTGCTCAACAAGATCGACCTGCCTGCCGCCGACCCCGAGAAGTTCGCGGCCGAGCTGGCGGGCCTGATCGGCGGCGACCCCGACGACGTGCTGCGGGTCAGCGGCAAGACCGGGCAGGGCGTCGAAGAGCTCCTCGACCGCATCGTCCGCGACATCCCGCCGCCCACCGGAGACGCCGACGCGCCGGCGCGCGCGATGATCTTCGACTCGGTGTACGACGCGTACCGCGGCGTGGTCACCTATGTGCGCATGGTGGACGGCAAGCTGCAGCCGCGTGAGCGCATCCAGATGATGTCGACCCGCGCGCAGCACGACCTGCTGGAGATCGGCGTATCCAGCCCCGAGCCCGTGCCCTCCAGCGGACTCGGTGTGGGAGAGGTCGGCTACCTCATCACCGGCGTGAAGGATGTGCGTCAGTCCAAGGTCGGCGACACCATCACGTCGCATCGGACTCCGGCCGCCACACCGCTGCCCGGCTACACGGACCCGAAGCCCATGGTGTTCTCGGGCATCTACCCGATCGACGGCAGCGACTACGCCGACCTGCGCGAAGCGCTGGACAAGCTCAAGCTGTCCGACGCGTCGCTGCAGTATGAGCCGGAGACCTCCGTCGCGCTCGGGTTCGGGTTCCGCTGCGGATTCCTGGGTCTGCTGCACCTGGAGATCATCACCGAGCGGCTCTCGCGCGAGTTCGGGCTGGATCTGATCACGACCGCACCCTCGGTCACCTACGAGGTGACCACCGACACCGGCGAACGGGTCACCGTCACCAACCCGAGCGAGTACCCCGACGGCCGGGTGGCCGAGGTGTCCGAGCCGATCGTGAAGGTCGGCATCCTGCTGCCCAAGGACTACGTCGGCGCCGTGATGGAGCTGTGCCAGTCCCGCCGGGGGTCTCTGTTGGGGATGGACTATCTCAGCGAGGACCGCGTCGAGCTGCGCTACAACATGCCGCTGGGCGAGATCGTGTTCGACTTCTTCGACCACCTCAAGAGCCGCACGCAGGGCTACGCGAGCCTCGACTACGAGCCGGCCGGCTCGCAGATCGGCGACCTCGTGAAGGTCGACATCCTGCTGCAGGGGGAGAAGGTCGACGCGTTCAGCTCGATCGTGCACCGGGACAAGGCGTACGCCTACGGCACGATGATGACCGAGCGACTGCGCAAGCTCATCCCGCGTCAGCAGTTCGAGGTGCCGATCCAGGCCGCGATCGGCGCGCGCATCATCGCCCGCGAGAACATCCGCGCGATCCGCAAGGACGTGCTCGCCAAGTGCTACGGCGGCGACATCAGCCGCAAGCGCAAGCTGCTCGAGAAGCAGAAGGAGGGCAAGAAGCGCATGAAGATGGTCGGTCGCGTCGAAGTCCCCCAGGAGGCCTTCATCGCCGCGCTGTCAGGCGACGTCGAGGGCAAGGACAAGAAGTAGGCTGGCACCCATGCGTCGCGGAACCTTCCAGGACGGCACAGTCGACTACGCCGCGGTGGGGGCGACCCAGGCCGCCGATCTGATGGGCTACCCGCCGGAGAAGTCGACGCCCGCCGAAGACTCCTGGCGCATCGGCAGCGGCGAGGAGCGGTTCCGCACGTCCGCCGACACGCTGCTGTCGTGGGGTGCCCTGCGCGGCGCCGGCCTCACCGTGACCGACGTGCGCCCCGCCTCCGGTCCGATGTACGCCGGCGTCGGGTTCGACGGCGAGGGCAATCCGATCGAGCCCAGCCGTCTCGAAGGCGACCAGCGCTTCGACGCCGACGGCACGCCGTACGTCGCCGCCGGCACCACCGTGCACGTGCGCGGCCGTGTGAAGGGCCTGCGCGCCGACGCAGAGCTGCGGGTCATCTACGTCGCCGAAGAGCCGCGCCGGGTCGCATTCGCCCTGGGCACCGTCGGCGGTTCGGTGGTCAGCGGCGAGGAGTCCTTCGCCATCGACTGGCGCGACAACGACGAGGTGTGGTTCACGGTGCGCGCCTTCGACCGCCCCGCCGGCTGGCTGTACCGACTGCTGCCGTTCCTGGTGCGGCGCCGTCGCCGCGAGCTGCTGCAGCGGTACCTGCGCGCCATCTCGCCGCTGTACGCGACGCCGTCCTGATGGGCGCCGCGCTTCCCGACGGCGACCCCGCCCCACGCGACGGGGCTCTGCCGGCAGATCTGGCCGTGTCCGCCGACACGCCCTTCGGCGTCTACCTGCATGTGCCGTTCTGTCGGGTGCGCTGCGGGTACTGCGACTTCAACACCTACACCGCCACCGAGCTGCGCGGCGCCCGCCAGGATGCGTACGCCGACGAGGTCCTGCGCGAGATCGCCCTGTCCCGCGACGTGCTGGCCGCGCGGGGACCGCTGCGCGCGGCATCCACCGTGTTCTTCGGCGGCGGCACCCCGACGCTGCTGCCGCCGGGCGACCTGGCGCGCATGCTCGCCGGGGTGCGGGAGACGTTCGGGCTGGCGCCAGGGGCGGAGATCACGGTGGAGGCGAATCCCGACACGGTGACCGACGAGGTCGCCGCACAGCTGGCAGCCGCTGGGGTGACCCGGATGTCGGTGGGCATGCAGTCGGCCGTGCCGCACGTGCTGGCCGCCCTCGACCGCACGCACGACCCCGCCGGTGTCGCCACGGCCGTGACCGCGGCACGACGGGCGGGGCTGGCGGTCAGCGTCGACCTCATCTACGGCGCACCGGGGGAGACGCTCGACGACTGGCGGCGTTCGCTCGAAGCGGCCACGGCGCTGGAACCCGACCACGTGTCGGCGTACGCGCTGATCATCGAGCAGGGCACGCGCCTCGCCCGTCAGATCCGGCGCGGCGAGGTGCCCGCGCCCGACGACGATCTGCAGGCCGACATGTACGAGCTGGCCGACGAACTGCTCGCCGCCGCCGGGTTCGGCTGGTACGAAGTGTCGAACTGGGCCCGCAGCGACACCGACCGCTCGCGCCACAACCTCGCGTACTGGCAGGGTGCGGACTGGTGGGGGTACGGGCCGGGCGCCCACAGCCACGTCGCCGGCCTCCGCTGGTGGAACGTCAAGCATCCGGCCGCCTACGCCCAGCGGCTCGCCGACGGGTCGTCGCCGGCGGCGGGGCGGGAGCGTCCCGATGACACCGCCCGGCGTCTGGAACGGGTGCTGCTGGGATCGCGGATCGCCGACGGGCTGCCGATCGCCGAGCTGTCCGCCCCCGGCCGCACAGCCGTGGCGTCCCTCATCGCCGACGGCCTCGTCGACGGGCCCGCGGCCGTGCGCGGCCGGGTGGTCCTCACCCTGCGCGGCCGGCTCCTGGCCGATGCCGTCGTCCGCGTGCTCACGGACTGAGCATCCCCCGAGCGCTCGCGCTAGAATTGGCACTCCGGGACATTGAGTGCCAGCGAGGGAGAGGACATGGTCTCAGAACGCGGACTCCAGGTCCTCCGCGCGATCGTGCAGGACTACGTGGAGACGAAGGAACCGGTCGGCAGCAAGTCGATCGTGGACCGGCACCGGTTCGGCGTGTCGGCGGCGACCATCCGCAACGACATGGCGCTGCTGGAGGACGAGGAGCTCATCGAAGCGCCCCACACCTCGTCGGGGCGGATCCCGACCGACAAGGGGTATCGCGTCTTCGTCGACCATCTCGCCGAGCTGCGGCCGCTCACCCCGGCGCAGCGCTCGGCGATCACCGCTTTCCTGGAAGGTCCCGCCGACCTCGACGAGCTGCTCGTGCGCACCGTCCGCTCGCTGACCCGGCTCACCGGTCAGGTCGCGATCGTGCAGTACCCGTCGTTCGCCCGGGCCAACGTGTCCCACGTCGAGGTGGTGCATCTGGGAGCGACCCGGCTGGTCGTGATCGTGGTCACCGACACCGGCCGGGTGTCGCAGCGGGTCGCGTTCCTGCCGTTCGAGCCCGACGAGACCGAGGCGGCACGCCTGAAGACCGCCGTGAACACCCTCGTCACGGGGCGCAGCGTCCGCGACGGCGCACAGGAGATCGCCCGTCTGCTGGCCACCCCCGCCGCCGGCGACGTCCACGACGATGCCGTGCGCCTGATCGCGGGGATCGTCGCCGAGGAGCTCGAGGAGTTCCGCCAGGACCGCATGGTCATGGCCGGCAGCGCCACCCTGGCCCGGCGCGAGGGCGACTTCCGCGGCAGCATCTACCCGTTGCTGGAGGCCATCGAGGAGCAGGTGACCCTGCTGCGCCTGATGGGCGAGATGGTCGCCGACGAGCACGGGCTGGCCACCAGCATCGGCCGCGAGAACGAACCGTTCGGGCTGAGCGAGGCCTCGGTCCTCGCCGGTGACTACGATGCGACCGGCTCGCGCGCCCGGGTCGGCATCCTCGGCCCCACCCGCATGGACTACCCCCGCAACCTCGCGGCGGTCCGCGCGGTCGCACACTATCTCAGCCGTCTGCTCGAGGAAGACGAACGGGCCCGCTGACAGCGAACGACCACCCTCGGGGTGCACCAGGAAAGGCGAAAGTGGCAGACCACTACGAAGTACTCGGCGTGTCGCGAGACGCGTCGCCGGACGAGATCAAGAAGGCGTATCGGCGGCTCGCCCGTGAACTGCACCCCGACGTGAACCCGGGTGAGGAGGCGTCGGAGCGGTTCAAGCTCGTCACCCACGCCTACGACGTGCTCAGCGACCCCGAGCAGCGCCAGCGCTACGACATGGGCGGTGACGGCAGCCCGTTCGGCGGTGCGGGCTTCGGCGGCTTCGGCGACATCTTCGAGACGTTCTTCGGCGGCGGCGGTGGTGCGCGTGCGGGCCGGGCCCGGTCCCGCCGTGAGCGCGGCCAGGACGCGCTGGTGCGCGTCAACCTCGAACTGAAGGACGTCGTGTTCGGCGTGCACCGCGACCTCGAGGTCGACACGGCCGTGCTGTGTGAGACGTGCCAGGGCTCGTGCTGTCAGCCGGGCACCCAGCCGGTCACGTGTGACATCTGCCACGGTGCCGGCAGCGTGCAGCGCACGGTGCGGAGCCTGCTGGGCAACGTCGTCACCTCGCAGCCGTGCACGGCGTGCCAGGGCTACGGCACCACCATCCCGTACCCGTGCACTACCTGCCAAGGGCAGGGCCGGGTCCGGGCCCGCCGCACCGTCTCGGTCGACATCCCCGCCGGTGTCGAGTCGGGTCTGCGCCTGCAGATGCCCGGCTCCGGCGAGGTGGGTCCGGCGGGCGGCCCGAACGGCGATCTCTACCTCGAGATCCATGTCGCCCCGCACGAGGTGTTCAGCCGCGACGGCGACGACCTGCTCGCGACCCTCGAGGTGTCGATGCCCGACGCCATCCTGGGCACCGAGGTGGTCATCGAGTCGCTCGACGGCCCGGTGCCGCTGGAGGTGCGCGCCGGCGTGCAGTCCGGTGACGTGCTGACCATCAAGGGCCGCGGCATCACGCCCCTGCGCGGCACCCAGCGCGGCGACCTGCGGGTCGGTGTGCACGTGGTGACCCCGACCCGGCTCGACGCGAAGCAGCGCGCCCTCATCGAGGACTTCGCCAAGCGCACGAAGGCGCCCGGGCCGCGGCTGGCCGAGTTCCATCAGGGTCTGTTCTCGAAGCTGCGCGACCGCTTCCGGACCGGGTGACCGTGGCGCTGCACTTCGTGACGGCGGATGCCGGCGGTGCGCAGCCCGGTGGCACGGTCGTGCTCACCGGCGCCGAGGCCCATCACGCCGCCGCGGTGCGCCGCGTGCGGCCGGGGGAGCCGGTCACGGTGGGGGACGGCCACGGCGTGTGGCTGACCGGCACGGTCGAGGCCGCCGCACCGCGCGAGGTGACCGTGCGCGTGGACGGCCGCCGGGAGGTCCCGGCATCCACCCCCCGGATCGTGCTCGTGCAGGCGCTCGCGAAGGGCGACCGCGACGAACTGGCGATCCAGGCGGCGACCGAGCTGGGCGCCGACGAGATCGTCCCCTGGCAGGCCGCCCGCAGCGTCTCCCGCTGGGACCCGCAGAAGGCGGCCAAGGGCGTCGCCCGCTGGTCGACCATCGTGCGTGAGGCGACGAAGCAGGCCCACCGCGCCTGGCTGCCGACCGTCGCCGAGCCGGTCACGACACGGCAGCTGGTCGCGCGCACTGCATCGACACACATGTTCGTGCTGGAGCCGACGGCGGGCACCGCGCTGTCCGTGGTCGACATCTCCGATCGGGACCTCGTCCTGGTGGTCGGCCCCGAGGGCGGCATCGCCCCGGAGGAGCTCGACGCGCTGACCGCCGCCGGCGCGCAACCGGTGCGGCTCGGCGACACGGTGCTGCGCACCTCGACTGCGGGGCCGGCGGCGCTGGCGGTGCTCCAGGCCCGCCTGGGACGCTGGTGAGCGTCGTCGACGCGCTGACTACACTGGGATCATGAGCGAGCCGTCCATCTTCACGCGCATCCTGGAGGGGGAGATCCCCTCGGAGATCATCGCCCAGACCGAGAACGTGTTCGCCATCCGCGACATCAACCCGCAGGCGCCGGTGCACCTGCTGGTGATCCCGAAGACCGCACAGTACCGCGACGTCGTGGAGCTGGCCGCGGGCGACCCGGCGCTGCTGGCCGAAGTGGTGGCCCTGGCCGACCGCCTGGCCGCCGAGCACACCGACGGCCACTTCCGCCTCGTGTTCAACACCGGCGCGGCAGCAGGACAGACCATCTTCCACGTGCATGCGCACGTGCTCGGCGGCGGCCTGTCCGAAGGGAGCCTGGGTGGCTGACGATTCCGAGCGCGCCGTCGAGCGGATCTACGCCGACGGCGTCGCGATGGTGCAGCTGCTCGGCCCCCAGGACCGTCTGCTGCGGGTCGTCGAACGCGAGCACCCCGACGTCGAGGTGCATGTGCGCGGCAACGAGATCACGCTCGCGGGCGACCCGGCCATGGTCGCGGCGGCCCGCGCCCTGGTCGACGAGCTGATCGCCCTGGCCCGTTCCGGGCAGGGCCTCGACCCCGCCGATGTGACCGCCTCCCGCCGGGTGCTCGACGCCGGGCAGCGCCCGAGCGAGGTGCTCGGCGAGGCGATCCTGTCCAGCCGGGGCAAGGTGATCCGTCCGAAGACCCTCGGCCAGAAGGCCTACGTCGACGCGATCGACGAGAACACGATCGTGTTCGGCATCGGCCCCGCCGGTACCGGCAAGACCTACCTCGCGATGGCCAAGGCCGTGCAGGCGCTGCAGCGCCGCGAAGTGGACCGCATCATCCTGACCCGCCCCGCGGTCGAAGCGGGGGAACGGCTCGGATTCCTGCCCGGCACCCTCAACGACAAGATCGACCCGTACCTGCGTCCGCTGTACGACGCGCTGAACGAGATGATGGACCCCGAGATCGTGCCGCGCCTGATGGCCAGCGGCACCATCGAGGTCGCGCCGCTGGCGTACATGCGCGGCCGTACGCTGAACAACTCGTTCGTGGTCCTCGACGAGGCGCAGAACACGACGCCGGAGCAGATGAAGATGTTCCTGACGCGTCTCGGGTTCGGCACGCGCATGATCGTCACCGGCGACATCACGCAGATCGACCTCCCGCAGGGCGCGTCGGGGCTGCGGCTGGTCACGCGGGTGCTCAAGGACATCGACGACATCCACTTCGCGACCCTCACCAGCGACGATGTGGTGCGCCACAGCCTGGTCGGGCGGATCGTCGACGCTTACAGCGCGTACGACGAGCAGCGCCTCGCCGCACGCCGCGAGCGCGACGAGGCGAGCGAGTTCGCCAGCCGCGCGGAGCGTCGAGCGGCCGACCGCCGACCCCGCGGCCCCCGAGACCATCTGCCCAAACGAGGACGATGATGACGATCGAGATCACCAACGAGTCCGGCGTCGAGATCGACGAGGCGGTGCTGCTGCGCCTGACCGAGCACAACCTCGCGCAGCTCAACGTCAGCCCCGACGCCGACCTGGCCATCCTGCTGGTCGACGAAGGCGCGATGGAGGCGCTGCACGTGCAGTGGATGGACGAGCCCGGCCCCACCGATGTGCTGAGCTTCCCGATGGACGAACTGCGCCCGGGCACCGAGGAGGCGCCGACCCCCGCAGGACTGCTCGGCGACATCGTGCTGTGCCCGCAGGTCGCCGAGACCCAGGCCCAGGCGGCCCGCCACTCCACCCTCGACGAGCTCATCCTGCTGACCACCCACGGCCTGCTGCATCTGCTGGGCTTCGACCACGCCGAGCCGGCCGAAGAGCGCGAGATGTTCGGTCTCCAGCGTGAGCTGATCGTCTCGTTCCACGCCGCTGAACGCCGACGACGCGCATGACCGAGATCCTGCTCCTGGTCGCCGCCGTCCTCCTGGTCGCGCTGGGCGGTCTCATGGCCGCCCTCGATGCGGCACTCAGCGTCACCTCGCGCGGCGACCTCGCCGACCTCGGCGTCACCGCCCGCCGGCCCGCGTCGCTCGCACGCATCGCCGCCGACCCCGACGCACACGCCGACGCGGTCGTGTTCATCCGCATCCTGGCCGAGACCACGGCCGCCGTGCTGGTCACCGTCGCCTTCACGATCCTGTTCGAGAGCATCTGGTGGGCGATGCTCGCCGCGGCCCTGCTCATGACGGCCGTGTCGTTCGTCCTTGTCGGCGCCAGCCCCCGCAGCGTCGGCCGCCAGCACGCCAAGCCGCTGCTGCGGGTGTGCGCGCCGGTGGTACGCGGCGCCCGCATCGTCCTCGGACCGCTCGCGCACCTGCTCGTGCTGCTGGGCCGGCGCCTCACCCCGGGCGTGCAGCGCGGCGGGTCGTTCGCGTCGGAGGAACAGCTGCTGAGCATGGTCGACGAGGCCGCGTCGCAGGATCTCATCGAAGAGGACGACCGCTCGCTCATCCACTCGGTGTTCGACTTCACCGACACCATCGTGCGCGCGGTCATGGTGCCGCGGACCGACATGGTCACGATGGATGCGGGGTCCACGACCCAGCAGGCCATGCAGCTGTTCCTCGACAAGGGCGTGTCCCGCATCCCCGTCGCCGACGGCGAGTCCGACGACATCACCGGCGTGGTCTACCTGAAGGACCTCGTGCAGTTCGCCTACCGGGACGAGACCGCGTGGCGATCGGCGCCGGTGGTCCAGATCGCCCGACCGGCGGTGTTCGTCCCCGAGTCGATGAAGGCCGAAACCCTGCTCCAGCAGATGAAGAAGGATGCCGTGCACGTGTGCCTCGTCGTCGACGAGTACGGCGGGGTGGCGGGCCTGGTGACCCTCGAGGACCTCATCGAGGAGCTCGTGGGCGACATCGCCGACGAGTACGACGCGCGGTCCACCGAGATCGTGGAGCTCGAAGAGGGCCGCTATCGGGTCAGCGCCCGCCTGGGCCTCGATGAGGTCGGCGACCTGTTCGGCATCGAGCTCGAGGACGACGAGGTCGACTCGATCGGCGGACTGCTCGGCAAGGTCCTGGGCCGGGTGCCTCTGCCGGGCGCCACCGCCGAGTACGGCGGCCTCGTGCTCACCGGCGGCACGTCGCGTGGCCGCGGGCGGGGACTGGCCACCGTGTTCGTGGAGCAGACGGCCGAATTGGCCGCCTGGCGGCGCGCCTCGGCGGCCGCGCAGACCGAAGAGATCCGCCTGCCCACCACGGGCGAGACCCGCATCCGCCGCAGAGGAGAGTCCGCATGACCGCCCACCGCTCCGGCTTCGTCACCTTCGTCGGCCGCCCCAACGTGGGCAAGTCGACGCTGACGAACGCGCTGGTGGGGGAGAAGGTGGCCATCACCAGCGACAAGCCGCAGACGACACGACGCGCCATCCGCGGCATCCTGAACCGTCCCGCCGGCCAGCTCGTGATCGTCGACACCCCCGGCATCCACCGCCCGCGCACGCTGCTCGGACAGCGTCTCAACGACCTCGTCGAGCAGGTGCTCGGCGACGTCGACGCCATCGGTTTCCTCGTGCCGGCCACCGAGAAGGTCGGTCCCGGCGACCGGCGCATCGCCGCATCGCTGGACGGGTACCCGCGGGCCAAGAAGGTCGCGATCGTCACCAAGACCGACATCGCCACCCGCGATCAGATCACGGAGCGGCTCATCGAGGTGGACGGTCTCCGTGAGGACTGGGCCGCCGTGATCCCGCTGTCGGCGGTCGCCGGCGAGCAGCTGGAGGTGCTCGCCGACGAGCTGCTGCAGCTGATGCCGGAAGGCCCCGCCCTCTACGAGGACGGCGTCGTCACCGACGAGTCCCTCGAGGACCGCATCGCCGAGATCATCCGCGAGGCGGCGCTGGAGGGCGTGCGGGACGAACTGCCCCACTCCATCGCGGTGACGATCGACGACATCGCCGAACGCGAGGATGCCGAAATCACCGACGTGTACGCGAACATCATCGTCGAGCGCGACAGCCAGAAGGGCATCATCATCGGGCACAAGGGCGCCCGGCTGCGCGACGTCGGCGCCCGCGCCCGCGCGCAGATCGAGCTCCTCGTGGGCACGAAGGTGTTCCTCAAGCTGCACGTGCGCATCGCCAAGGAATGGCAGCGCGACCCCAAGCAGCTCGGTCGCCTCGGCTTCTGACCGACGCGGGCGTGCTCAGCCGAGCTCGCGCAGCCACGGCTGGATCACGACGGTCCCATCGCCGTAGTCCGCATCCGCGGCATCCTGCCACGTGCCGTCGTCCCAGACGACCTGTGCCCACATCCGCCCCTCCTGCGGCCACCACGACAGCAGTTCGTCGCCCAGGCGCTCGGGCAGCTCCTCCTCGATGCGCTGCAGGGTCGCGGCGTCGGTGTCGCCGGGCTCGCCGCCGGTGGGGTCCTCGCGCATCATCGGGTCGTACAGCGCCAGCAGCACCGGCGGCTGGGTGACCGTCAGCGACTCGCCGTCGTATGTCCCCTGCACGGCATACGCACCCCACGTGACGCCGTTCGCCGATTCGGCCCCGTCCAGGCCCTCCCAGCTCCACCCGGTCAGGGGCAGCCCGTGGCACTGCGGGGGATAGGACTCCATCACCGCGAAGCACACGCGCGCGCCGTCACTGTCTTCGAGCACCGTGCCCTCCGCGATCACCTCACCGTCGGGCAGTCCGGGGGCGAGGGATCCCAGGGAGTGGCCGACCGGGGCGTCCGGCGCCGCGCCGGCGTCGGTTTCCGTGGCGCAGCCGGCCGCCAGGCCGACGATCGCGCATCCCGCCAGCAGTACCGTCGCGTGTCGGAGACGTGTCATGTCCCTACAGTGTCGGCGCCGCGACGACCGTCTCATCGTCGGCACCGGCGGACGTTCGGGTGTACTCTGGTCCCATGCGCTTCGGCCAGCTCCTCCTTAGCTGCCGCGACGAGGCCACGTTCTAGGGCCTCCCTCGTCGCGGAGCTTGGTGTTGGCCCGCCTCATCTGACGAGAGAAAAGCGACCTCATGGACAACACCCAGAAGCCGTCCGGCATGCCGATCCACAAGTATCGGCCGTACCACGAGCAGATCCGCGTGGACCTGCCCGACCGCACCTGGCCCTCGGCCCGCATCGAGAAGGCGCCGCGCTGGTGCGCGGTCGACCTGCGGGACGGCAACCAGGCCCTCATCGACCCGATGAGCCCCGAGCGCAAGCGCATCATGTTCGAGCTCCTCGTGAAGATGGGCTACAAGGAGATCGAGGTCGGATTCCCCTCGGCCAGCCAGACCGACTTCGACTTCGTGCGTCAGCTCATCGAAGAGGATCTGATCCCCGACGACGTCACCATCCAGGTGCTGACCCAGTCGCGTGAGCACCTCATCGAGCGCACGTACGAGGCGATCGCCGGAGCCAAGCAGGCGATCGTCCACCTGTACAACTCGACGAGCATCCTGCAGCGCGAGGTCGTGTTCCGCACCGACAAGCAGGGCGTCATCGACATCGCCCTGGAGGGCGCGCGCCTGTGCCGCGAGTACGAGAAGCGCATCCCCGAGACCACGGTGTACTACGAGTACTCCCCGGAGTCGTACACCGGCACCGAGCTGGAGTTCGCCGTCGACATCTGCAATCAGGTGCTGGAAGTGTTCGAGCCCCGCCCCGACCGCAAGGTCATCATCAACCTGCCGGCCACCGTCGAGATGGCCACCCCGAACGTGTACGCCGACTCGATCGAGTGGATGAGCCTGCACCTGAACCACCGCGAGAACGTCATCCTCTCGCTGCACCCGCACAACGACCGCGGCACCGCGGTGGCGGCGGCGGAGCTGGGCTACATGGCCGGCGCGGACCGCATCGAGGGATGCCTGTTCGGCAACGGGGAGCGCACCGGCAACGTCGACCTGGTGGCGCTGGGCATCAACCTGCTCACCCAGGGGATCGACCCGGAGATCGACTTCAGCGACATCGACCACGTCAAGCGGACCGCCGAGTACTGCAACCAGCTGCCGGTGCCCGAGCGCAGCCCGTGGGCCGGTGACCTCGTGTTCACCGCGTTCAGCGGCTCGCACCAGGACGCCATCAAGAAGGGCTTCGAGGCGATGGATGCCCGGGCCGCGGCCGCCGGGGTGAGCGTCGACGAGATCGAGTGGGCGGTGCCGTACCTGCCGATCGACCCGAAGGACCTGGGCCGCTCGTACGAGGCGGTCATCCGCGTCAACTCGCAGTCCGGGAAGGGCGGCGTCGCGTACCTGCTCAAGACCGACCACGCCCTGGACCTGCCTCGCAAGCTCCAGATCGAGTTCTCGGGCGTCGTGCAGGCCAAGACGGATGCCGAGGGCGGCGAGGTCTCCAGCGACGAGATCTGGTCCATCTTCACCGACGAGTACCTGCCCGCCTCGGCCGACGACGCCAAGTGGGGCCGTTTCGAACTGCTGTCGACCCGCACCGAGAGCGACATGAGCGGTGACGTGGCCCTGGCCGTGACGCTGCGCGACGGAGAGACGACCGTGGACGCCACCGGGCACGGCAACGGACCGGTCGCCGCGTTCCTCGAGGTGATCCGCGCCCAGGGGTTCGACATCGCCGTGTACGACTACGTCGAGCACGCACTCAGTGCCGGCGGCGACGCCCAGGCCGCCGCCTACGTCGAGCTGAACGTGGACGGCGAGCGACTGTGGGGCGTCGGCATCGACGGTGACATCTCCACGGCGAGCCTGAAGGCGATCGTGTCAGGGGTCAACCGCGCGATCCGCACCCGCCAGGGTCAGGCCGAACCCGCACTGGCCACCGTCTGACGGCCCGCCAGAGCCCCCAGATCGGTGTCGCCGAGGTCACCACCGCGACCTTCCGGCGATGAAGAACTCGCTGCCCCCGGCAGAGAGACGTCGACGATCACGGCCAGAAGCCGGATGATCGTCGCCACCACGACGCACGCGATGGCCGCCGCCACAAGCGGTGCCCCATCGCGTGCGTCGCACCCGGCACCGCGCACGGATCGCGGACAGCGGCCCTGTCACAGGGCCATTGTCACCGGCGGAAGGGATAATCGAACGGTGCCCACCTACCGCGACGAGGTCGTGGTCCTGCGCACCCACAAGCTGGGTGAAGCCGACCGCATCGTGACACTGCTCAGCAGACGTCACGGGAAGGTGCGCGCCGTCGCCAAGGGGGTGCGCCGCACCTCCTCCCGGTTCGGCGCCCGCCTCGAACCGTTCATGGTCGCCGACGCGCAGCTGTACAAGGGCCGCACGCTCGACATCGTCCAGCAGGCCGAGTCGCTCGGGTCCTACGGGGCGGCGATCGTCGCCGACTACGACCGTTACACGGCCGCCCATGCGATGGTCGAAGCGGCCGACCGGCTCAACGAGGCCGAGACGACACCCCAGCAGTACCTGCTACTGGTCGGCGGGCTGCGGGCGCTGGCCCGCGGCGACCACGCCTCCCGGTCGGTGCTCGACTCGTACCTGCTGCGGGCGATGTCGCTGTCGGGGTGGGCGCCCGGGCTGCACGACTGCACGCGCTGCGGCCGCCCGGGGCCCCACGAGTGGTTCGTCGCCCAGCTGGGCGGCATGGTGTGCGGTGACTGCGCGCCGGCCGGCTCGGCGCGGGTGCGGCCCGAGACGGGCAATCTCCTGCGGGCGCTGCTCGCCGGCGAGTGGGACGTCGTCGACGGCTCCACCGCCGAAGCCACCGGCGCCGCGTCGGGGCTCGTCGCCGCCTACGCCCAGTGGCATCTGGAACGCGGCATCCGCTCGCTCGGCCACATGGAAGGTGTGCGTTGACCCCCAAGCCCTACACGCACCGCGACGCCGTACCCTACCGACCGCTGGACTGGACCGGCATCCACCCGCCCGCCTTCCCGGCCGGGCGCGTGCCGCAGCATGTCGCGATCGTGATGGACGGCAACGGCCGGTGGGCCAACCGTCGCGGGCTCACCCGCATCGAAGGGCACCGGGCGGGGGAGGAGGTGCTGCTCGACGTCGTCGCCGGCGCCGTGCAGGCCGGGGTCAAGCACCTCAGCGTGTACGCGTTCTCCACCGAGAACTGGAGCCGTTCGCCCGACGAGGTGCGCTTCCTCATGGGGTACAACCGGGAGGTGCTGCACCGCCGCCGCGACCAGCTCAACGAGTGGGGCGTGCGCGTGCGGTGGGCCGGGCGCAAGCCGCGACTGTGGGGCTCGGTCATCAAGGAGCTGCAGTTCGCCGAGAAGCTCACCGCGGACAACGACGTGCTCACCCTCACGATGTGCATCAACTACGGCGGCCGCGTCGAGCTCGTCGACGCGATGCGGCGCATCGGCGAGGACATCGCCGCGGGCCGGCTCAAGCCCGCTGCGATCACCGAGAAGACGATCCGGCGCCACCTGTACATCCCCGACATGCCCGACGTCGACCTGTTCATCCGGTCATCCGGCGAGCAGCGCACGTCGAACTTCCTGCTGTGGGAGTCTGCCTACGCCGAGATGGTGTTCCTCGACACGCTCTGGCCGGACTTCTCGCGCACCGACCTGTGGCACGCGATCGGCCTCTACCTCGACCGCGACCGCCGCTTCGGGGGCGCCGTGGACGCCCCGACCGGCTGACGGGAATACGCCGTCCGCGACCGGGCGTTGCACCCGATGTGACTGATCCCATCAAAATCGACGTGTGGAGCGACATCGCCTGCCCGTGGTGCTACATCGGCAAGCGCAACCTCGAGACGGGGCTGGCGGCGACCGCCGGCGACGACGACGCCCCCCGGGTAGAGGTGACCTTCCACTCCTACGAACTCTCACCCGACACGCCCGTCGACTTCGACGGCGATGAGATCGACTTCCTCGCCGGCCACAAGGGCATGCCGCGCGCGAACGTCGAGCAGATGCTGGAACGCGTCACCGCCGTCGCCAAGGAGGCCGGACTCGACTACCGGTTTGACCTGCTCAAGCACACCAACACGGTCAAGGCGCACGAGCTGCTGCATTTCGCCAAGCAGCAGGGCGCGCAGCTCGCGATGGCCGAGCGGCTCATGTCCGCCTACTTCACCGAGGGCCGGCACGTCGGCCGCGTCGACGACCTCGTCGAACTGGCCGCCGAGGCGGGACTGGATGCCGGTGCCGCGCGCGAGGCGCTCGAGTCCGGCCGTCACCTCGACGATGTGCGCGCCGATCAGGCGCAGGCGACGCAGTACAGCATCCAGGGTGTGCCGTTCTTCGTCATCGACGGCAAGTACGGCGTGTCCGGCGCCCAGCCGGCCGAGGCGTTCGCGCAGATCGCCCGTCAGCTCTGGGCCGAGCGCATCGCGGAGCCCGACAGCGAGCTCACGCCGGCAGACTAGCCTCGATCGCCGCGATCACCTCGGGGGCGTCCGGCTTGGTCTGCGGGCGGAACCGGTGCACGCGACCGGCCGGCGTCACGAGGAACTTCTCGAAGTTCCAGGCCACCGGCCCGGAGACGCCCTCGAGGTTGGGCGCCTTCTTCAGTGCCTTGTACAGGGGCGCGGCGTGCGGACCGTTGACCCGCACCTTCGCCATGATCGGGAAGCTCACCCCGTAGGTCGTCGAGCAGAAGTCGAGGATCTCCTCCATGGAGCCCGGCTCCTGGCCCATGAACTGGTTGCAGGGGAAGCCGATCACCTGCAGGCCGCGGTCCCCATAGGTCCGCTGCAGCTGCTCGAGCTGCTCGTACTGCGGCGTCAGCCCGCACTTGGATGCCACGTTCACCACGAGCAGGGCACGCTCGCCGTAGGCGGCCAGTGTCGTCGACGCGCCGTCGGCGGTCTCGAAGCGGATGTCGGTCAGTTCCGCAGTCTGGGTAGGGGCCATGTGTCCACGATATGGCCTCGCACACACCTGAAGCCCCGATGAGTCTGGGAGAATGGACAGGATGTCCACCACCACGCTCGCACCCGCCCCCGCGCTGCGCATCGGGCCGATCGCGCTCGATGCGCCGGTCGTGCTGGCCCCGATGGCCGGGATCACCAACACGGCGTTCCGCCGGCTGTGCCGCGAGTACGGCGCGGGGCTCTACGTCAGCGAGATGATCACCACCCGAGCCCTCGTCGAGCGCAACGCCACAACGATGCGGCTGATCACCCATCACGAGTCGGAGACGCCCCGCTCGATCCAGCTGTACGGCGTCGACCCGGCCACGACCGAGGCCGCCGTGCGGCTGCTCGTCGAAGAGGACCGGGCCGACCACATCGATCTGAACTTCGGGTGCCCGGTGCCCAAGGTCACCCGCAAGGGCGGGGGAGCGGCGCTGCCCTGGAAGCTCGACCTGTTCCGAGAGATCGTCACCCGCGCCGCCCGTGCCGCCGGCGACGTGCCGCTGACCGTCAAGATGCGCAAGGGCATCGACGCCGACCACCTGACCTACCTCGACGCGGGTCGCATCGCCGAAGACGCCGGCGTCGCCGCCGTCGCGCTGCACGCGCGCACCGCCGCGGAGTTCTACTCGGGCACCGCCGACTGGGCCGCGATCGCCGCGCTCAAGGAGGCGGTCACGAGCGTGCCGGTGCTCGGCAACGGCGACATCTGGTCCGCCGACGACGCCACCCGGATGATGGCCGAGACCGGGTGCGACGGTGTGGTCGTGGGGCGCGGATGCCTCGGGCGGCCGTGGCTGTTCGGTGACCTGGCCCGTGCGTTCGGCGGCCGCGCGGCGGCGCCCGTCGACGCCACCCTGGGCTTCGTCGCCGCGGCCTTCCGCCGGCACGCCGAGCTGCTCGTCGAGTTCTTCGACGACGAGGAGCGCGGATGCCGGGACATCCGCAAGCACGTCGCCTGGTACTTCAAGGGCTATCCGGTCGGCGGCGACACCCGCGCCCGGTTCGCGTCCGTGTCGACCATCGCCGAGATCGACGACCTGATCGCCACGCTCGACCTGGCCGCGCCGTACCCCGGGGCGGCCGCCGAAGGGCAGCGCGGCCGCGCGGGCACGCCCAAGCGCCCCGCTCTGCCGGAGGGCTGGCTGGCCTCCCGCGATGTGGGCGCCCAGGCGGCACTTACCCTCGCCGATGCGGAACTGGACACCAGTGGCGGCTGACGGCGCCGGTGTCGGGGTGGCCCACGGCCGCCCGACCGGATACGACGACCGTGACGCCGAGCGCTTCCACCCCGAGCGACACCGATCCCAGCGCGACAGCTTCGCCCGCGACCGGGCGCGGGTGCTGCACTCGGCGGCGCTGCGCCGACTGGCATCCAAGACGCAGGTGCTCAGCCCCGCCAGCGCCGCCGACTTCGCCCGCAACCGGCTGACCCACTCGCTCGAGGTCGCCCAGGTGGGCCGGGAACTGGCGATCGCCCTCGAGCTGTCACCCGACGTGGTGGACACGGCCTGCCTGAGTCACGACATCGGGCATCCGCCGTTCGGTCATAACGGTGAACGTGCGCTCAACGACTGGGCGGAGGACATCGGCGGGTTCGAGGGCAACGCGCAGTCGCTGCGCATCCTGTCGCGCCTGGAGCCGAAGGTCACCGGCGACGACGGCACCGCGTTCGGCCTCAACCTCACCCGCGCCAGCCTCGACGCCGTCTGCAAGTACCCGTGGACGGTGGAGCATGCCATCCCAGACCCCGGCGGGCGGCAGAAGTTCGGCGTCTACCCCGAGGACGAAGAGGTGTTCCGGTGGATGCGCGAGGGCGCGCCGGGTCGACGCCGCTGCATCGAGGCCGAAGTCATGGACCTGTCCGACGACATCGCCTACTCGGTGCACGACGTCGAAGACGCGATCCTCAACGGGTAC
This sequence comes from Microbacterium pollutisoli, assembly GCF_053586795.1. Lineage (NCBI taxonomy): Bacteria > Bacillati > Actinomycetota > Actinomycetes > Micrococcales > Microbacteriaceae > Microbacterium > Microbacterium pollutisoli. The sequence goes on along the minus strand of NZ_JBNYWT010000001.1, from coordinate 427,883 downwards.
CTCGACCCGCGGCGCCTGACCGACCCGCGGGAGCACGAAGCGCTGCTGACGGCGATCCAGAGCTGGGTCGGCTACGGGTTCGAGCGCGACGAGCTCGAGGACGCCCTGTACCGGCTCGTGAACCTGCCCGAGTGGCTGCGGTCGTTCGAACCGTCGCGCGCCGGGGTGGCCCGCCTCAAGAACCTCACCTCCGACCTGATCGGCCGGTTCGCCCGGGCCGCCACGGCCGCCACCCGCGAGCACTACGAGACGCCGGTGCTCACCCGCTTCGGCGGCCGGGTCATCGTGCCGCGCAGCATCGAAGCCGAGATGGCGGTGCTCAAGGGCACGATCGGGGCGTTCGTCGTGTCCATCGACGGGCGCCGCGGCCTGTACAAGGAACAGCGGCGGGTGCTCAAGCGGCTCGCCTCCGCCCTGGCGGAGCGCCCCGAGCATCTCGACCCGCTCCACGCCGAGGACTTCGGCCGGGCCGAGACCGACGCTGCCCGCAAACGCGTGATCGTCGACCAGGTGGCGACCCTGACCGACCGGTTCGCGATCGAATGGCACACGCGGCTGGTCGGCCACGTCGACCTGCGCGAGCTCGGCCTGTGGTCGACACACGCGCGGGTGACCGCGTCGAACGACTTCGCGCTGCCCGAGCCGATCGAGGGTCTGTGATGGCGCGCATCCGGCAGACCGACGTCGAAGAGGTGAAGGCACGCACCGACCTCGCCGACATCATCGGCGAACGGGTGGCACTCAAACCCGCCGGGGTCGGTTCGTTCAAGGGGCTGTGCCCGTTCCACGACGAGCGGAGCCCGAGCTTCCACGTCCGCCCGCAGGTCGGTTTCTACCACTGCTTCGGCTGCGGCGAATCCGGCGACGTGTACTCGTTCCTGCGCGCCATGGACCACCTGTCGTTCACGGAAGCGGTCGAGCGGCTGGCGGGCCGCATCGGCTACCAGCTGCACTATGAGGACGGCGCCGCCGCGCCCGAGACCAGCGGCCGCACGCGTCTGTACCAGGCGAACACCGCGGCCGCCGAGTGGTTCCGCTCTCAGCTCGCGATACCGGAAGCCGACGCGGCCCGACGGTTCCTGGGCGAACGCGGATTCGACGCCGGCGCGGCCGCCCACTTCGGCATCGGCTACGCACCGAAGGGCTGGGACGGCCTGCGCAACGCTCTGAAGGCCCAGGGGTTCACCGAGGAGGAGCTGCTCACGGCCGGTCTGCTCTCCCAGGGTCAGCGCGGCGGCTACGACCGGTTCCGCGGCCGTGTCGTCTGGCCGATCCGGGACGTCACCGGGCAGACGATCGGCTTCGGCGCCCGGCGCCTGTACGACGACGACAAGGGCCCCAAGTACCTGAACACCCCCGAGACCCCGATCTACAAGAAGTCGCAGGTGCTCTACGGCCTCGACCTCGCGAAGAAGTCCATCTCGCGCGGGCACCAGGTCGTGGTCGTCGAAGGCTACACGGACGTGATGGCCTGTCACCTCGCCGGCGTGACCACCGCCATCGCGACCTGTGGCACCGCGTTCGGCTCGGACCACATCACCGTGCTGCGCCGCGTCATGGGGGATGACGACTCGGCCGCCGGTGAGGTCATCTTCACGTTCGACCCGGATGCCGCCGGCCAGAAGGCCGCGCTGCGGGCGTTCGGCGACGAGAAGCGGTTCTCCGCCCAGACCTACGTCGCCGTCGCGCCCGACGGCCTCGACCCCTGCGACCTGCGCCTGAGCCGGGGGGACGCCGCGGTACGCAGCCTCATCGAGACAAAGGCGCCGATGTTCGAGTTCGTCATCGACCAGCGCCTGGCGGGCTTCGACCTGGCCACGGTCGAGGGTCGGGTGGGGGCCCTGCGCGCCGCCGCCCCCATCGTCGCCGACATCCGCGACCGGTCGCTCCGACCGGGGTACACACGGGTGCTCGCCCGCAAGCTCGGGATGGACCTCGGGGAGGTCACCCCCGCGGTCGAGCGCGCCGCGCGCTCCGGCGGCGCCCCGGAGACCGTCGCGCCGGCATCCGCTCCCGCCGCGGAGAACACGCGAGTGACGATCGCGTCACTTCCGCGCACCGCCGAGACCGTCATGGAGCGCGACGCCCTGATGGGCGTATTGCAGTACGGGCACCTCATCGACGGCGACGACATCGCGCAGGCGATGATGCTGCCGATGAGTCATCCCGCGCTCGACGCCGTCCGCGCGGCGGTGGCGGCGCAGCCGGATCGCACGCGGGTGGGCTGGGCGTCGGCGGCGATCGACGCGGTGCGCGAGCCCTACCGTTCTCTGGGCGTCGAATTGCTGACCGCGACCTTCCCGGCGCTGACCGAGGCCGAAGCCCTCGCCTCGACGCGTTCCCTGTGTCGGCGGTTGCGCGTGCGGGCGATCGATCGCGAGAAGCACGAGCTGCTCGGGGCCATCCAGCGGGTTCCGGCGGACTCGGAGGAGGGCCGCAGCGTCCGTGTCGCGCTCCGCGAGATCGATGCCCGTCGCCGCCTCCTCAGCGAGGACTGAACGCGGGCGCGAGTGGCATGTTCGGGTGGGACCGGGCAGGATGAAGCGCATGCCTGAGGCTCCCGACGAGGTCGTCGTCCGCTGCGTGGACGTGTCCGTCGCGCGTGGTGCCCGCGGACCGCGCGTGGTCGACGGGGTGTCCTTCACCGTGGCCCGCAGGGGAGCGCTCGCCCTCATGGGACCCACCGGGTCCGGCAAGTCCAGTCTGTTGGCGCTGCTGGCCGGCGCCGACCCGCAGGTGCGGCTCGTGGGCGGCACGGCCGAAGTCGCCGGCATCCGGGTCGACCGCCGCGGCCGCGTCGGGCGGGCCCGGCGCTACGTGACCGGCTACCTGTCGCAGCGGGCGGGCGCCGACCTGGCAGCGCGGATGACCGTGTCCGACGTCATCGCCGACCCGATCACCAGCCGCGCCCGCCGCGCGAATCCGCGGGCACTGGAGGTGCGGGTGGCGGCGCTTCTCGATGAGCTGCAGCTGCCCCTGGGCGCGGCACAGAAGTATCCGTATGAGCTGTCGGCCGGGATGCGGCAGCGGGTCGCGCTGGCACGCGCCCTCGTCTTGCAGCCGCAGGTGCTGATCGCCGACGACCTGTTCGCGAATCTGGACCCCGAGGTGCGTTCGACCGTGTACGACGCGATCGAGCGCCGCCGGCGGCAGCACGGCATGGCGCTGCTGCTGGCCACCAACGAGGAGGACGCGGTAAGGGGTTTCGACGCGGACGTCCTCGTGCTGCGAGACGGTGTGCCGGTCGCTTTCGGGCACCGCGTCGACGATCTGCTGTGGACCCCCGACGCGCGCACGCAGAAGCCGGCCTGATGTCACGAGCACCCCTCAGGCTTTGATAGCATGGTCTGGTTGCCCGCTCGCGGGTGACTGATCCTCGGTAGCTCAATTGGCAGAGCAATCGGCTGTTAACCGATAGGTTCTTGGTTCGAGTCCAAGCCGGGGAGCCAACGGCCCCGAGCTCCACCTCGGGGCCGTTCCTGTTTCCGGTGGTGACGAGGCTTCGCGTGCGTGCCGGACTAGGCGTCGAGGTCGTCGACGCCCGGCATCCAGCTCTGCCCCGGCCGGCCCCACCCGCGCTTGCGGGCGATCTTCTGCACCGTCTTCCAGTCGCCGTCGTCGAGCCGGTCGATGTAGAGCACGCCGTCGAGGTGGTCGAACTCGTGTTGCATGATGCGCGCCCGCCAGCCCGTGACATGGATCTCGACCGGGGCGCCGTCGAGGTCGATCCCGGTGACGCGCACCTCGTCCGAGCGGCGCAGGGGGAAGCGCTCACCGGGGAAGGACAGGCATCCTTCGGACTCCTCGTCGGGGTCGGGGGCACCCGGCTCCAACGGCTTCTGCCACAGCACGGGATTGAGCACGACGCCGCGCCACGGGGCGCCGTCGTCGTCCTGGTAGCTGTACGTGTAGATGCGCAGCCCCACCCCGACCTGCGGGGCGGCCAGGCCCACCCCCGGGGCCGCGTCCATGGTCTCGAACATGTCGGTCACGAGAGTGCGGATCTCGTCGGTCACCTCGTCGACCGGGGCGGCGACGGCGTGGAGGACGGGATCGCCCATGATGCGAATCGGGAGAACTGCCACGTCCTGAGCCTACCGACGCAGGCATGCCGTTAGTGTCATTGTGTGGATGCGGCGGGTATGGCGCTGGAGGACATCACCGATCAGGTGGTGGGGGTGTTCAGGGACCCGGCGATCCTCATCGGCATCCCGCTGGCCCTTCTCGGCGCCGTGTTCATGTCGTTCGGCGCGCAGTACCAGCATCGCGGCGTGCAGAAGGTCGAACGGCTCTCGAAGCAGTCGGGTGAGCGCGGCGGCCTGAGCGGGGGACAGCTGGTGAATCTGCTGCGCCGGCCGTCGTGGGTGATCGGAACCGTCATGCTCGGCTTGGCGATCGTGTGCCAGCTGTCGGCGCTGTCGTTCGCCCCGCTCATCCTCGTCCAGCCCGTGGGCGCGATCTCCCTGGTCATCACGACGCTGCTCAACGCGCGCATCAGCGGCCACAAGCCCACCGGACGCTCGCTCACCGCCATCGCGCTGTGCGTGGGCGGCATCCTCATCTTCGTGACCATCGCTGCCCTGTACGCGACCGAGGAGCCGGTCACCGACGGGCAACTGACGACCATCCTCATCATCCTGGCCGCGGTGACGGTCCTGCTCACCGGCGCGTGGCTGTGGCTGCGCCACCGCATGACCGCGCTGTTCTACATCGTCGCCGCCGGCATCATGTACGGATTTGTGGCGACGCTCGCGAAGGTCGTGATCAGCCGCATCCAGTCGGGGGACTTCGAGTGGCTCACCCTGCTGTGCCTGCTGGGGCTGCTCGCCGGCACCGGTGTGGGCGCCTATTTCGTCCAGAGTGCGTACGCCTCCGGACCGCCCGACCTCGTCATCGCGGGACTGACGGTGATCGATCCGATCGTGGCGATCCTGATCGGCCTCGTGGTCCTGCAGGAGGCCGAGGGTGCCCCGTGGCCCGCCTACCTGGGCTTCGCCGTCGCGGGCGCCCTGGCCATCGTCGGCGTCTTCCAGCTCGCCCGACACCACCCGCAGGTCATCAGCGAGAGCCAGGAGCTGCCGATCCGCCGCGGGAGCAGCGGGGGCGTGGTCCCCGACGATCCCGCACCGCGCACCGGTTCGGTACGCATCACCGAGGCCGTGTCGAAGGTGTGGCCGGAGCCGCCCGTCGACGACGACAAGCCCCTCGGCCCGCACCGCCGCTGACCGGTGCCGCGGGCGCACTCCGGTAGGCTCGGAACGCAGGGGGCGGTGGCCAAGCTGGTCAAGGCAGCGGGCTCATAACCCGACGATCGTGGGTTCAAGTCCCACCCGCCCCACGCAGGAAACGGCCGCCCGGGGGCGGCCGTTTCGCGCATCACACGGCGGGGGCGGAACCTTCTTCCGCATCGACGCCCATGCCGGGCACGGTGGCACCTTCGGCGCCGTGCCGCACGGCGTCCTCGATCCGCTGACCGATGACCGCATCGACGTTCTTCCAGTACTGGAATGCGTTCGACAGGACGGGCTCGCGCACGCCGTCCAATGCGCCGGCCACCGTCTGGACGAACTCGTCGCGCTGCGCATCGCTGAACACCTCCCGCACGAGGGTGCCGGCCTGGCCGAAGTCGTCGTCTTCGGGATGCAGGTCGTACGCGTGGCGCGTCAGCTCGCCGTCGGCCTCCCACCCGTTGGCCACCGGGCCTTCCTCGTCCGACCACGAGTCGCCGAACGAGTTCGGGGCGTACACCGAGCGGGCGCCGGTGTGCTCGTACCACATGCTGCCCTCGAAGTTGTAGGTGTGCACCTCGTTGACGGGCTTGTTGACCGGCAGCTGCTGGAAGTTCGTGCCGATCCGGTACCGCTGGGCGTCCTGATACGAGAACGTGCGGCCCAGCAGCATCTTGTCCGGAGAGTTCCCGGTGCCCGGGACCATGTTGGCCGGTGAGAACGCCGCCTGCTCGATCTGGGCGAAGAAGTTCTCCGGGTTGCGGTCCAACGTCATCGTTCCGACCTTGATGCGCGGGTAGTCCTTCTTCGACCAGATCTTCGTCAGGTCGAACGGGTTGAACCGATACGACCGGGCCTCGTCGTAGGGCATGATCTGGAAGTACAGGTCCCACGAGGGCGCGTCACCGCCCGCGATGGCCTCGTAGAGGTCCTGACGGTGGAAGTCGGCGTTGGCCCCGGCGAGCCGCTCCGCCTCGGCGTTGGTGAGGTATTCCACCCCCTGGTTCGTCTGGAAGTGCCATTTCACCCAGAACCGCTCACCCTGGGCGTTGACGAGGGAGTAGGTGTGCGAGCTGTACCCGTTCATGTGCCGCCAGGTGCGGGGGAGGCCGCGCTGGCCCATCAGGTAGGTGACCTGATGGGCGGACTCCGGGTTGCAGGTCCAGAAGTCCCACTGCATGGTGGCGTCCCTCAACCCGTTGTGCGGCAGCCGTTTCTGCGACCGGATGAAGTGCTGGAACTTCATGGGGTCGCGCACGAAGAACACCGGGGTGTTGTTGCCGACGAGATCGAAGTTGCCCTCATCGGTGTAGAACTTCAGCGCGAACCCCCGGACGTCCCGCCAGGTGTCGGGGGAGCCCAGTTCCCCGGCCACGGTGGAGAACCGCGCCAGCATCTGGGTGGTCTTGCCGGGCTGGAGGAAGTCGGCCATCGTGTACCGCGACACATCCTCGGTGACCTCGAACCTGCCGAACGCCCCACCGCCCTTGGCGTGCGGACGACGCTCGGGCACGTTCATCCGGTTGAAGTGCTGCATGGTCTCGATCAGGTGGTGATCGTGCAGGACGATCGGCCCGTTGTTGCCGACGGTCAGGGCGTTCCGATCACTGACCGCGGGGATGCCGGCCTGCGTGGTGGAACCGGTGGCGTGCGGCGTCTTGTCGTCCATCTCGTTCTCCTTCGTTGGCGAATCGATCGACGGCTGTCAGGCAGCCGCTCCCATCCTCCCACCGTCCGCCGGTTCCCGGGCGGGTCCGTCGAATCACAGGCTTGTGATTCCACCCCGGCATCAGAGATAATAGGCGCACAACCGCATATCCCGCCGCACTCCGGCACTCAGGTCGTAGGGGAAGACGCACCTGATGAAACGGAGAAGTCATGGCGACACCACAAGCGCGTGGAGTGATCTACATCCACTCCGCGCCGCGCGCGTTGTGCCCCCACCTCGAGTGGGCAGTCGGTCGCGCCCTCGGGCACGCCGTCAGCTTCGACTGGGCAGACCAGCCTGTCCTCGCCGGCAGCCGCCGCGCCGAGTACTACTGGGAGGGTCCGGCCGGTACCGGAGCGGCCCTGGCCACGGCCATCCGCGGCTGGGAGCACCTGCGGTTCGAGGTGAGCGAGGATCCGACGCCCCGCAGCGACGGCGGACGCTGGATGCACACGCCGGGCCTGGGCATCCACTTCGCACAGACCGACACCGCCGGCAACGTCGTCATCGGCGAGGACCGCATCCGGTATGCGATGGAGATCGCGGCCGGGGACGTGCACGAGCTGCAGCGTGAACTCGATATCGCCCTGGGCGCGGCCTGGGACGAGGAGCTCGACCCGTTCCGGCACGCCAGCGACGATGCCCCGGTGGTCTGGCTGCACAAGGTCGGCTGAGACGATCGGTCGGTCGTGACACTGGACGACTGAAGACGCAGGCGGGCGCGTGGCGCCAGTACGGGACTCGGATGACGGGTTTCCCGGGTCCCAGGACCGCGTACCGCACCGCCTGACATGGAAAGACGCCCCCGGATGGCTTCCCGGGGGCGTCTTCACATGCAGGATCAGACCGACGCGAACACGGCGACGGCGTTGTGGCCGCCGAAGCCGAACGAGTTGCTGATCGCGAGCTGATCGCCGGCGCCCAGCGGTGTGGACTCACCCGACAGCCGGAAGGGCACGGCCGGGTCCTGCTCGGTGATGTTGATCGTCGGCGGTGCGACCCGGTCGCGCAGGGCGAGGATCGTGAAGACCGCTTCGAGCGCGCCGGTGCCGCCCAGGAGGTGGCCGGTGGAGGCCTTGGTGGCCGAGACCGGGATCTCGTCGACCCGATCGCCGAACACGGTCTTCAGCGCCACGTACTCGTTGGGGTCGCCGACCGGTGTCGATGTCGCGTGCGCGTTGATGTGCGTGACGTCGTCGGGGGAGGCGTCCGCGTTGCGCAGGGCGATCTGCACGGCGCGGGCGGCCCCGGTCCCCTCGGGGTCGTTCGCGGTGATGTGGTACGAGTCGGCCGTCACACCGCCGCCGAGGACGGCGCCGTAGATCTTGGCGCCGCGGGCCTTGGCGTGCTCCTCGGTCTCGAGGATCAGCACCGCCGCACCTTCGCCCATGACGAAGCCGTCACGGTCGACGCTGCCCGGACGCGATGCGGTCGCCGGGTCGTCGTTGCGACGGGACAGCGCCTGCATCGAGGCGAACGAGGCGATCGTGATGGGATGCACCGCCGACTCGGTGCCGCCGGCGATGACGACGTCGGCCAGCCCCTGCTGCAGGTGCTCGACCGCGTTCACGATCGACTCGGTGCTCGACGCGCAGGCGCTCGCGACGGTCCGCGCGTACGCCCGTGCCCCGAAGTGCAGCGACAGGTTGCCGGCGGCCGCATTCGGCATGAGCATGGGGACCGTCATCGGCAGCACGCGCCGCGGCCCCTTCTCACGCAGCGTGTCCCACGCGTCCAGCAGCGTCCACACGCCGCCGATGCCGGTCGCGAAATCGACACCGAGCCGCTCGGGCTCCACCTCCGGCTCCCCGGCGTCGGCCCACGCCTCCAGCGCGGCGACGAGCGCGAACTGCGAGGACGGGTCCAGTCGCTTGGCGACGGGTCGTTCGAGCACGGTGTCCGGCCGGACGAGCGCCTCGGCGGCGAACGTCACCGGCAGGCTGTACTGCTCGACCCAGTCGTACTCGAGCGTGCGGGCGCCGGATGCTTTGTCCAGCAGCGCCGACCAGCTGTCGGGCGCGGTCCCGCCGATGGGGGAGGACGCACCGATGCCGGTGACGACGATACGGGGCTTGGTCATGGTCTCCTCGCGGTCTCGGGGCGGGGGCACGGGCCCCCACCGCCGTTGAAGGTCACTCCTGGTTGGAGGTGATGAACGTCACAGCATCGCCGACCGTCTTGAGGTTCTTGACCTCGTCGTCGGGGATGGTGACACCGAACTTCTCCTCGGCGTTCACGACGATCGTCATCATCGAGATCGAGTCGATGTCGAGGTCGTCGGTGAACGACTTCTCGAGAGCGACCTCGTCGGCCGCAATGCCCGTCTCGTCGGTGATGAGCTCGGCGAGCCCGGCGAGAACCTCGTCGTTGGTGAGTGCCATGGGATGTCTCCTTGTTCTGATGGTGGTCTTCCAGGGCCCGACCGGGCCGCTGTTCAGTTTAGGTGTGCGGATGGCGCGGTCAGGGGAGCACCACGACTTGCGCACCGAACACGAGTCCGGCGCCGAAACCGATCTGCAAGGCCAGTCCGCCGCTGAGTTCGGGGTGCTCTTCGAGCAGACGGTGCGCGGCGAGCGGGATGGATGCCGCGGAGGTGTTGCCGGTCGTCTCGATGTCACGGGCGATCACGACCGAGTCGGGCAGCTTGAGCTGCTTGGCGAACTCGTCGATGATGCGCATGTTCGCCTGGTGCGGGACGAACGCGGCGAGATCCGCCGGCGTCACACCCGCGGCTTCCAGCGCCTGGCGCGCGACCTTGACCATCTCCCACACCGCCCAGCGGAACACCGTGGGGCCCTCCTGACGGAGCGTCGGCCAGGGGGCGAGACCGTCGCGGAACTCGACGAGGGTGTGGTTCATGCCCACGGCGTCGGCCTTGGATCCGTCCGACCCCCATACCGTCGGGCCGATACCCGGTGTGTCGCTGGGGCCGATGACCACGGCGCCGGCGCCGTCGCCGAGTAGGAACGAGATCGAACGGTCGGTGGGGTCGACGATGTCGCTGAGCTTCTCGGCGCCCACCACGATCGCATGCCGGGCGGCGCCGGCACGGATCAGCGCGTCGGCCTGCGCGACGCCGTACGCGAACCCGGCGCAGGCGGCGTTGACGTCGTAGGCGGCGGCCGGGTTGGCACCGACGCGGTCGGCGACGATGGCCGACACCGACGGTGTCTGCTTGGGGTTGGAGATCGTCGCGACGATGACGGCGTCGATCTGGTCGGCGGGCACGCCCGAACGCTCGACGGCCTCGCGGGCCGCGTCGGCGGCGAGGTCGATGGCGGTGGTGGTCGCGACGGCGCGCGTGCGGGTGACGATGCCGGTGCGCTGGCGGATCCACTCATCGCTGGAGTCGATCGGACCGATCAGGTCGTCGTTGGGCACGGCGTTCTCGCCGCGTGCCGCGCCGTACGCGTAGATGCGGGTGTGTGCCGCTCCGGTGGACTGTTTCAGCGTGACGGTCACGCGTCGCCTCCTGTCAGAAGTGCGGTGGCCCCCTCGAGATCCTCGGGAGACTTCACCGCGACCGCGGGGACGCCGCGCAGGGCACGCTTGGCGAGCCCGACGAGGGTGCCGGCGGGGGTCAGTTCGATGATGCCGTCCACACCGTGGTCGGCGAAGGACGCCATGCACAGGTCCCAGCGCACGGGGCTGGCCACCTGCGCGACCATGAGGTCCACGGCCGTGCGGCCGTCGCCCACGGTCGTGCCGTCGCGGTTGGTCCACAGGGTCAGCTCGGGGGTGGATGCCGCGACATCGGCGGCCGCCGCGCGCAGCGTGTCGACGGCGGAGGCCATGTAGCCGGTGTGGAAGGCGCCGGCCACCTGCAGGGGGATGACCCGCACGCCGCGGGGCGGCTCGGCGGCGAGTTCGGCCAGGTCGGCCAGGGCCCCGGCGGCGACGATCTGCCCCCCGCCGTTGTAGTTGGCCGCGGTGAGCCGCAGCTCGTCGAGTCGGGCGACCACGGCATCCTGGTCCCCGCCGATGACGGCGCTCATGCCGGTGTCCGCCGCTGCGGCGGCTTCGGCCATCGCACGGCCACGCACGCCGACCAGCCGCATCGCATCGTCGACCGAGAGCACCCCGGCCGCGGCCATCGCGGCCAGTTCGCCCACGGAGTGACCGGCGACCCCGGCGGGGCGGGTGCCGGTGGCGGTCAGCGCTTCCCAGGCCAAGAGGCCCGCCGCTACGATCAGCGGCTGCGCCACCTGGGTGTCGCGGATGCGGTCGGCGTCCCATTCGGTGCCGGCCGCGATGAGGTCGACCCCGGCGGCCTCCGAGAAGTGCGCGAGACGCTCGCGGGCGCCCTCACGCTCGAGCCACGGAACCAGGAACCCAGGGGTCTGCGACCCTTGTCCGGGGAAGACGGCGATTTTCACGGTTCCATCCTGCCAACAACCGGGCGACCCCATCTGGCGATCATGTCACAAGAAACCGCGCAGGCTTTGTGCGTGCCGTACATTCGGGTCACGGTCGCCGGGCGCCGGCGCTGCGCCGACGGGTGAGGTCGGTGCCGATCGAACCGAGGATGAGGGCGGTCTGCAGGATCAGCGCCTCCCGGGGTCCGGTGGCATCCCAGCCGATGACGTCGGACACGCGTTTGAGTCGGTAGCGAACGGTGTTCGGATGCACGAACAGCTCGCGCGCGGTCGCCTCCAGGGAGCGCCCGTTGTCGAGGTAGCTCCACAGCGTCGCCACCAGGTCGGTGGAGTGCGCGTGCAGCGGACGGTAGATGCGCTCGACGAGGGTCGCCTTGGCCAGCGCGTCGCCGGCCAGCGCCCGCTCGGGGAGCAGGTCGTCGGCCTCGACCGGCCGCGGGGCGTTGCGCCAGGCCGCGGCGACCGCGAACCCGGCCAGTGCCGCACGCGCGCTCTGCCCGGCATCCACGAGGGCCGGCACCGTCGGCCCCAGCACCAGGTGCCCGGCCCCGAACCCCGGTTCGAGGCGACGGGCGATCTCGACGAACGGCAGCTCTTCGGCCGCGTCGACCTTTGCCGGCTCGGCACGGCCGATGACCAGGACCAGCCGGGATCCCTGCACGCCGATCAGCACATCGACGCCGAGCTTGCGGGCCATGCGCCGCAGGTGGTCGACGTCGAACTGTGCCGGTGCGGTGCCCACGAGCACCGCGACCTCGCCGTGTCCGTGCCAGCCCAGGGCCGCGATCCGGCTCGGCAGTTCCTCGTCGGCTTCGCCGGTGAGGATCGAGTCCACCACGAGCGCTTCCAGCCGCGCATCCCACAGGCCGCGGGCCTCCGCCGCGCGCGCATACACGTCGGCGGCGGCGAAGGCGACCTCCCGCGAGTACAGCAGGATGCTCTCGCGGAGGTCTTCACCCCGCCCGGCGATGCGTTCCTCGGTCACCTCGACGGTTACCCGCACCAGCTGGAGGGTCTGGGTCAGGCTGACACTGCGCAGCAGCTCACGAGGAGCCGCCGCGAAGATGTCGGCCGCGATCCAGGGTGTCGAGTTGGGGTCGTCGTACCACTGGATGAAGGACGTGATGCCCGCCTGTGCGACCAGGCCCACCGCGGAGCGGCGCGCCGGCGGCATCTCCGCGTACCACGGCAGCGAATCCTCGAGTCGCTGGATGGTCGCCGTTGCGAGGTCACCGGAGATCCGCCGCAGCCAGGCGAGGGTCTCCGCCTTCTCCTGCGGTGGACGGGCGGGCATACGCGTCAGCTTTCGCCGCCGGCGTTGCCGCTCGTGCCGGCCGTCACGTCGTGCAGTCGGTACTTCTCGATCGCCTGCGCGGACAGTGCCCGGTCGACGACGCCCTCCTCGGCCAGCGACTGCAGCGCCCGCACGGCCATCGACGGCCCGTCGATCTTGAAGAACCGGCGTGCGGCGGCGCGGGTGTCGGAGAAGCCGAAGCCGTCGGCACCCAAGGTCGCGTAGCTGCGCGGCACCCACGGACGGATCTGATCCTGGACGGCGTGCATGTAGTCGCTCACCGCGATGACCGGGCCCTCGGTGTCGGCGAGCTTCTGCGTCACGTAAGCGGTCCGCGGTTCGCTCTCCGGGTGGAGGAAGTTGTGCTCGTCGGCGGCGAGGCCGTCGCGGCGCAGCTCACCCCAGCTCGTGACCGACCACACGTCGGCGACCACGCCCCAGTCGTCCTTCAGCAGCTGCTGCGCCTCCAGCGCCCACGGCACGCCCACACCGGATGCGAGCAGCTGCACCCGGGGACCGTCGCCGGAGCCGACCGAGACACGGTGGATGCCGCGGACGATGCCCTCGACGTCGACGTCGGCCGGCTCGGCCGGCTGCACCATCGGCTCGTTGTACAGCGTCAGGTAGTACATGACGTTCGGGTCGGGGTGGTTGCCGCCGTACATCCGGTCCAGGCCTGCGCGCACGATGTGCGCGATCTCGTAGCCGTAGGCCGGGTCGTACGACACGGTCGCCGGATTGGTGGACGCCAGCAGGGGCGAGTGGCCGTCGGCGTGCTGCAGCCCTTCACCGGTGAGGGTGGTGCGGCCGGCGGTCGCGCCCATGATGAAGCCGCGCGCCATCTGGTCGCCGGCAGCCCACAGCGCGTCGCCGGTGCGCTGGTAGCCGAACATCGAGTAGAAGATGTACACAGGGATCAGCGGCTCGCCGTGCGTCGAGTACGACGTCCCGGTCGCGGTGAACGCGGCGGCGGCGCCGGCCTCGTTGATGCCGACGTGCATGATCTGACCCTGCGGGCTCTCCTTGTAGGCCAGCAGCAGGTCGCGGTCGACCGAGGTGTAGTTCTGCCCGTTCGGGTTGTAGATCTTCGCCGACGGGAAGAACGCGTCGATGCCGAACGTGCGGGCCTCGTCGGGGATGATCGGGACGATGCGGTGACCGAACCCCTTGGCGCGCAGGAGGTCCTTGAGCAGCCGGACGAAGGCCATCGTGGAGGCGATCTCCTGCGACCCGGAGCCCTTCTTGGGCAGCTCGTAGGTCTTGTCGTCGGGCAGTTCGATCGGCACGTGGTGGCTGCGCCGCTCGGGCAGGAATCCGCCCAGTGCGCGCCGGCGCTCGATCATGTACTGGATCGTCTCGTCCTCCATGCCGGGGTGGTAGTACGGCGGGAGGTACGGGTTCTCCTCGAGCTGCGCGTCGGTGATCGGGATGCGCATCGAGTCACGGAACTGCTTGAGGTCCTCGAGCGTCATCTTCTTCATCTGGTGGGTCGCGTTGCGCCCCTCGAAGTGGTGCCCGAGGCCGTAGCCCTTGATGGTCTTGGCCAGGATGACGGTGGGCTGACCCTTGTGCTCGACGGCCGACCGATAGGCGGCATACACCTTGTGGTAGTCGAGGCCGCCGCGGCGCAGCTTGCCCCAGATGTCGTCGTCGCTCCAGTCCTTGACCATGGCGGCGGTGCGCTCGTCACGGCCGAAGAAGTGGTCGCGGATGAACTTGCCGTCCTCGGCGCGGTAGGTCTGGAAGTCACCGTCGGGCGTGGTGTTCATGAGGCGCACGAGCGCGCCGTCGCGGTCCTGGTCGAGCAGTTCGTCCCAACCGCGGCCCCAGACGACCTTGATGACGTTCCAGCCGGCTCCGCGGAAGAAGCTCTCCAGTTCCTGGATGATCTTGCCGTTGCCGCGGACGGGACCGTCCAGCCGCTGCAGGTTGCAGTTGATGACGAACGTGAGGTTGTCCAGGCCCTCATTGGCGGCAACCTGGAGTTGACCACGGCTCTCGATCTCGTCCATCTCGCCGTCACCGAGGAACGCCCACACCCGCGAGTCGGAGAGGTCCTTGATGCCGCGGTTGGTGAGGTACTTGTTGGTCATCGCCTGGTAGATGGCGTTGATCGGCCCCAGGCCCATCGACACCGTCGGGAACTGCCAGTACTCCGGCATGAGCCGCGGGTGCGGGTAGGAGGGGAGGCCCAGCGGGGCGGCGGACTTCTCCTGGCGGAACCCGTCGAGCTGGTCGGCCGAGAGACGACCCTCGAGGAACGAGCGGGCGTAGATGCCGGGGGAGGCGTGCCCCTGGATGAACACCTGGTCGCCGCCGCCGGGGTGGTCCAGCCCCCGGAAGAAGTGGTTGAAGCCGACCTCGTACAACGAGGCGGAGGACGCGTAGGTGGAGATGTGGCCGCCGACGCTGATCTCGGGCCGCTGCGCACGGTGCACTGTGAGCGCGGCGTTCCAGCGGATCCAGCGGCGGTAGCGGCGCTCGAGCTCCTCGTCACCGGGGAAGGCGGGCTCGTTCTCCGTCGCGATCGTGTTGATGTAGTCGGTGGTCGGCACCTGGGGGACGTTGAGGTGCAGCTCACGCGAGGTGTTCAGCAGGCTGAGCATGATCTCGCGGCCGCGGCCTGCGCCCTTGGCATCGACCAGCTGCTGGAGCGACTCCCGCCACTCCGCGGTCTCTTCGGGATCGCTGTCCAGCGGGCCCTGCGAATACGGATCCTGTTCGTTGACAGTCACGGGAGGCCTTTCGTCGTCTGGCAGGTCGTGCCAGGAATCGGGGTTCAGGCGAGCGCGGCTTTGTGTAGCACGGACAACGCACCATCACTCAGCCTAGTCACACTCGGCCCCGCCGGGACGACCCTGCGACCGTGCGAATCGCCGCGGGTCCGGTGTGGGCCCTGCCGGGATCGAACCGACGACATCCACGGTGTAAACGTGGCGCTCTACCAGCTGAGCTAAAGGCCCTGACCGCCCCAGTCTACGGGCGTGGGCGGGGTAGGTTGGAAGGGTGAAAGCCAGCCCCGCCGACCAACGTCGTCTTCTCGACCTCGCCGCCCTCGACGTCGCGCTCGCGCAGGCCGACGACGCCCGCCGCAATCCTGCCGCGGCCGCCCGGGTGAAGGAGCTGCTCGCCCAGCGTCAGGAGTACTCGGTCGAGCTCACCCGGCTGCTGGGGGTCCGCGATGACCTCGCGGCCGAACTCAAGCGTCTCGAGTCCGACGTCGCGGTCGTGGAGGCACGCAGCGCCCGCGACGCCGAGCGGCTCGCCACCTCCACCAACGCCAAGGACGCACAGGGCCTCGAGCACGAGATCGCCTCCCTCACCAAGCGGAAGCGCGACTTGGAGGACTCCGAGCTCATGCTCATGGAGAAGCTCGAAGCGGCCGAGGCGGAGGTCGCCGCCCAGGAAGCACTGATCGCCACGACGAACGAGGAGGGCGCGCGGCTCAGCGCCGAAGGCAAAGCCGCCGTCGCCGAGGCGACGACCCGGTTCGAGCAGGCGTCGCGCGACCGTGCGGCGGTGGCCGACGCGCTCCCGGCCGACCTCGTCGCGCGGTACGAGACACTGGCCGCACGGGGCGTCGGCGCCGGCCTGCTGCGCCGGCGCACCTGCGAGGGCTGCCACATGGTGCTGTCGGGCACGGATCTGAACGCGCTGCGCCAGGTCCCCGACGATGAGGTCGCCCACTGCCCCGAGTGCGGCTGCATCCTGGTGCGCACCGACGAGTCCGGTCTCTGAGATGCGCGCCGCGCCACGGCGGTGAACGCGCCCGGCGCCGTGCCGACGGTCTGGAGCGTCGTCGGCCACGACGAGGACCGCGTGGTGGTCGTCGACCTGGCGGCCGACGCCGTCGAGACCGGCCGACAGTCCATCGCGCCGGAGAGACTGCCCGCCCTGATCGCCGCCGCCGGCGACGTCCGTCGCTGGGTCTTCAGCGACGTGGGCCGGTGGTATCCCGACATGCTGCGCGCGGGCGTGCGGGTGTCCCGGGCCCATGATCTGCGGCTGTGCCACGCCATCCTGCGCGACAGCGTGCTGGTGACCGATGCCGATCCGCTGCGGGGTCACGCCGAGTGGGATGTCGCCGCGGGGGAGCCGGGGACTCCAGCGGCCCCGGCGCTGTTCGAGCTGAATGCGGCGCCGGGCGTCGCCCCTCCCGACGCGATCGCAGACGTGCTGGCCGAGTTCGTCCGGCAGCACACCGCCCTGGCCGGCGCCCGCGATCCGGGGCGGTTGCGACTGCTGCTGGCGGCCGAATCGGCCGGGGCGCTCATCGCCGCCGAACTGCATTCCGCGGGGGTTCCCTGGGATATCGGCGTGCACGACGGCATCCTCGCCGACGCCTTCGGCCGTCCGGGACCGTCCGGCCTGCCGGCCGAGATCGAACGACTGGCGGCCGAGGTGCGCACGGCGTTGGGCGACCCCGCGGCGAGCCTCGACTCGCAGCCGAAGCTTCTGCGTGCCCTGCACCGGGCCGGTGTGCCGGCGACGTCGACCGCGCGGTGGGAACTCGCCGAGCACGATCACCCCGTCATCGCGCCGCTGCTGGCCTACAAGAAGCTCATGCGGCTGCACACCGCCAACGGCTGGGCCTGGCTGCGCGAGTGGGTCGCCGACGGCCGCTTCCGGCCGGTCTATGTGCCGGGCGGCGTCGTCACCGGCCGCTGGGCGTCATCGGGCGGGGGAGCGCTGCAGCTGCCCCGACAGCTGCGCCCGGCCGTGCGTGCGGATCCCGGCTGGGTGCTGGTCGTCGCCGATGTCGCCCAGCTCGAGCCGCGCATGCTGGCGGCGATGTCGGCGGACACGGCGCTGGCCGACGCCTCCCGCGGCCGTGACCTGTATGCCGGGATCGTCGACAGGGGCGTCGTCGAGACCCGGCAGGACGCCAAGATCGCGATGCTCGGCGCCATGTACGGCGCGACCACCGGCGACAGCGGTCGCCTCGTGCCGGCGCTGCGCCGGGCCTACCCCCGCGCCATGGGGCTCGTCGACAACGCCGCCCGTACGGGCGAGGCCGGGGGTGTCGTCAGCACGTGGCTCGGCCGCACCAGTCCGGCACCGCCGACGCTGTGGCGGACCGTGCAGTCCGCGGCGGCCGACGGCGACGCCGCCGCCGGCGAGCGGGCCCGGCGCGCGGCGCGGGACCGCGGGCGGTTCACCCGCAACTTCGTCGTGCAGGGGACCGCCGCCGAATGGGCGCTCGCCTGGCTCGCCGACCTGCGTCAGCGGCTCGCAGCCCTGCCGGTCGCGGATGCCGCCACCCCGGCGACCGCGTCCGGCCCGGTCTTCTCCCGACGCGCGCACCTGGCCTTCTTCCTGCACGACGAGATCATCGTGCATGCGCCGGCCGAGCATGCCGACGCGGCCACCGCAGCGGTCCGGGCCGCGGCCGCACACGCCACGACGCTGCTGTTCGGCCGGTTCCCGATCGACGTGCCGCTGGATCTGCGGGTGACCGCCGACGCCGGCAAGACGTGACTCAGCCGCACACCGCCGGCGCCACCGTCACCGTCGACGGATTGATCAGCGGGGTGTGCACCAGACCCAGATCCAGTGGCCTCGGTTCGGCGGCGATGAACCGGAACTCGACCACGTTGACCTCGGCGGGCGAGAGGTTGATGCGCACCAGGCTGGTCGGCCGACCGGCATCCACGACGTCGACCGAGATCTCGCGCTCACCGTCCTTCGTGACGCCCCCGAAGAAGGTGCCCGGCGGCGCCGCGACCGACACGCTCGTGCCGATGTCGCCGATGCCGGTGCCGAACAGCCCGTGGCCGGTCATCGACGGCGGCAGGGATGCGGCGTCGGGCGCGCTGCTGCTCATGGTCAGGCGCACCAGGACCTCCGCACGCCCGTCACTGCGACACCGGTCGGCGATCAGCTCCATGTCCACGTGCAGGAAGGTGTCCATCTTCCCGCCCGTGGCGTCGTTGAACAGCACCGCGAACGCATCGTCGCCGGCGGCGGCGACACGCCCTGACACCCCGTCGAGGATGCTGCCGTCGATCGCAGCCTGCACGGCCGGATCGGCGCTCCACAGGGCGAGGCGCCCGGCGCCGATCGGCTCGGCCAGGGCCCGCGCCCAGGTGAACGCGTCGGTCTGGAGCTCGGTGACGCGTTCGAACAGCGCCGTGGTCACCGCCTGCAGGTAGGCGGTCTGCCCGGTGCTGTCGTATCGCAGGTACGGTTCGAGCAGGATCCGGTCGACGAGATTGTCCGCCGTGAGCACCGAACCGTCGGGCAGGTCGACCGGCCCCGTGCTCGCGAGGAGCCCGCGCAGCGCCAGCGGGTCGAGCGAGACCACCGCGTCGGGCTCCGCCCCGCCATGGCCCGTCCACCACGCACGCGCCAGCGCGGCGGATTCGGAGAAGGTGGTCGGCATCGAGGCGTTCTGCACGAAGCGGCCGACGACGTCGCCGTAGAGCGCTGTGCGCGCGTCTCCCACCGGAAGGATCGAGGTGGCCCGCTCGGGGAACTGCGTGGAGTCGGCCTGATCGACCAGGGCGAACCGGCCTTCCTGCGCGCGCAGCAGCACGAAGGATCCGGTGATCCCGCCGCCGGTGCGCACCTCGGCCGGGTTCTGCAGCATGACGAGCACGGTCGCCTCCTCGTCGGAGGCGAGCGCGCCGCCCAGCAAGGCCACGGCGGCGAGGGCGTCGACGGTGGGCAGGCCGACGGTGAGGGCGTCCCGGAGCTGCTCGGCCGCCGCCCGGATCGGCGGCAGCAGTCCGGCGGTGTGCAACTCGGCGACCGCGTCCCGCGCAGTGGTCACGGCGACACCCGCGTCGTTCAGATCCCGTCCGATCCGCGACAGCGTCTCCGCGTCCGGCGCGGCGGCGGAGGTGGGGCTGCCGGCCGCCGCCAGAAGCGGGTCGAGCACCGCATCGGCCAGCTCGGCGGTATGGGCCGAGAGCGTGCGCACGGCACCGAAGTCGTCCCCGAGCAGCGGCATCGCCTCGGCGACCGCCCAGAGCGGGTCCTCGGTCGCGGCCGCGGCGGCGCGGGCATGATCGCCGACGGCGCGCGCCGCGACGGCGACCGCCGCCATGTCGGAACCGTCGGCAGCCGCCACCAGGTCACGGCCGCTCTGCGCGAGCGCCGTGAGGTGCGTCGCCGCCGCCGTCACCCGCAGCGCCAGCCAGCCGAACGCGGCGATCACCGCGCACAGCAGCAGAGCCGAGGTGACGACGACGGGCGCGATCCGGATGGAGCGGGCCACGACGCGTCAGCTGTGACGTCTGCGGCGTGCGACGAGCAGGACGACGCCGCCGAGGACCGCTGCGGCGGCGATGCCCGCCAGCGGCGCGACGATCGAGGTCGTGCCACCGGTCGCGGCCAACGACGCTGCGACACCGGCGGGGCCGGCGCATTCAGCGGACTCGTCCGGATACGACAGCGGCACCGCGAGCTCCGGGTTCACCCGGATCCAGGCGCTGATGTCCCCGCGCGTCCACGCGAAGTTGCCGGACGTCTCGAGCCACTCGTCCTGCTCGTACACCCATCCGGGCCAGCCGTCGCCCGTGCCCGATGCGTCGACGGACGCCCCGGGCCACAGCACCGACCCGCTCAGGCGGCCGGACGTGAGGGTGCCCAGCTGCAGGGACACCCGGTGCGTGCCGTCGCTGATGACCAGCGCCGCGGTGTCACCGGTGGACTGGCCGTCCGGATCGGTCAGCGTGACGCTGAAACTGATCCAGGGCGCCGACTGCAGGCACTGCGCTTCGGCCCAGGAGCCGGCCAGGCTCGGCTCTTCCGGCTTGTCGGGCACGTAGTCCACGCCGTCGGCGGCCGCAGTCACAGCCGGTGCGCCACCGGCGGCGGACGCCCCGGCAGGCGCGCCCACGAGCAGTAGTGCGGCCACGGCCACAGCCGCAGCCATCGATCGCTTGTCCATCAGACCTCCCCAAAGGTCGATAGCGGACGCCGCTGAGCGACACCCTTCATGTACGAGCACCCCAAATGCTCGTTTCCCCTGCCCCTGACGCTAGCGGATCGGGGCGACCGCCACAATCACCCGCGCCCGCGGGTCGGGGAACGCCCAGCCCGCCCCGCTAGACTCGGCGACGCGAATGGGTCGGCCGGACGGTCGCGTGGCGGGAGACCGCACCGAGGAACGTCCGGGCTCCGCAGGGCAGGGCGGTGGGTAACACCCACCCGGAGCGATCCGCGAGACAGTGCCACAGAGAGCAGACCGCCGGCGCGAGCCGGTAAGGGTGAAAGGGCGGTGTAAGAGACCACCGGGGACGTGGTGACACGTCCCGCACGGCAAACCTCGCCCGGAGCAAGGCCAGACAGGGGATGACGACGCGGCCCGCCGAGTCCCCGGGTAGGCCGCTGGAGCGGCACGGCAACGTGTCGCCGAGAGAGATGACCGTCGATGGGGCTTCGGCCCCGGAACAGAACCCGGCGTACAGGCCGGCCCATTCGCCCCGCCGGATCAGTCGGCGGACAGTGCCGCCGCGCCGATGATGCCCGCGTTGTTGCGGTGGACGGCCGGCACGATGGGCGTGCGCAGTTCGAGCAGCGGCAGGAACTTGTCGGCGTGCTTGGACACGCCTCCGCCCACGATGAACAGGTCGGGGCTGAGCAGGAATTCCAGATGCGTGTAGTACCACTGCAGGCGCCGTGCCCACGACTCGAAGCTGAGGTCGTCGCGCTCCATCGCCGAGTAGGCCGCCCACGCCTCGG
Organism: Microbacterium pollutisoli; assembly: GCF_053586795.1. NCBI lineage: Bacteria > Bacillati > Actinomycetota > Actinomycetes > Micrococcales > Microbacteriaceae > Microbacterium > Microbacterium pollutisoli. The sequence continues at coordinate 406,589 of NZ_JBNYWT010000001.1, read as the reverse complement.
CGTCGCGCTTGTGCCCGGCGCGCTGCAGGTGACCGAGCTCGGAATTGGGGATCAGGCGTCCGTCGAACAGCAGCGCGGTGCCGATGCCGGTGCCCAGAGTCGTCAACAGGACCAGTCCGGACACGTCGCGGGCGGCACCGTACCGAGCTTCGGCGATGCCGGCCACGTCGGCGTCGTTCGCGAAGTGGATCTCGCGCCCGAGTCCGTCCTCGAAGAACTTCTCGGCTTCGAACCCGATCCAGGTGTCGGCCACGTTCGCGGCCGACATCGTGCGGCCGTGCTTCACGATGGCGGGGAACGCCACGCCCAACGGCACATCGGCGTCGGCGACGCCGAGGGTGTCGAGCACGGTGCGCACGGCTGTCAGCACGTCATCGGGCTCGGCGCCGCGCGGCGTGGCGACCTTGACGCGGTCGCTGAGCAGCTTCCCGTCGTCGAGGTCGACGAGTGCTCCCTTGATGCCCGTCCCGCCGATATCCACTCCGACAGCGCGGCCTCGTGCTTTCGCCATGCTCCCCACACTACCCAGCGCCCCGGCCCTGCTCGTTAGGATCGGACCGTGGCCCGCGCGGGCCGGAGGAGGGCGTCATGACCACCGCATCCGAGAAGTACTGGTACAACTTCGCCACCGGCGCCGTCGAGAAGGGTTTCGAGTCCCCGACGATCGATCGTGCCGGGCCGTTCGACACCGCCGAGGAGGCCGCCCGGGCGCCCGAGCTGCTGCGCGAGCGGTCGCGCGCATGGGCGGAGGAGGAGGCGGCCGACGACGCGTGGGGGACGCCGCCCGCCCCGCCGACGAGCTCCGACGACGCGGCAGATTCGGATGGCGGCTCGGGCCGATAGTCTGATCACGCATCCGCCCACGACCGGCCCGGAAGGATCCGATGGACAAGCAGCGTGACTTCGTACTGCGCACGATCGAGGAGCGCGGGGTCAAGTTCGTGCGCCTGTGGTTCACCGACGTCATCGGCACGCTCAAGTCGGTCGCCATCGCGCCGGCCGAGGTGGAGGGCGCGTTCACCGAGGGCATCGGCTTCGACGGTTCGGCGATCGAGGGCTTCACCCGTACGTACGAGTCGGACCTGCTGGCCCGCCCCGACCCGACGACGTTCCAGACGCTGCCCTGGCGCGGCGACGTCGACCCGACCGCGCGGATGTTCTGCGACCTGACCACCCCCGACGGGCAGCCGGCCGTGGCCGACCCGCGGCACGTGCTCAAGCGCGCGCTCGAGAAGGCGGCCGACGCCGGGTTCACGTTCTACACGCACCCGGAGATCGAGTTCTACCTGCTCAAGTCGAAGACCTTCGGTCCCGAGGGTCCGGTGCCGGTCGACTCGGCGGGCTATTTCGACAATGTGCCCGGCGGCACGGCCCACGATTTCCGGCGCCGGTCGGTGCGCATGCTCGAGGACCTCGGGATCTCGGTGGAGTACAGCCACCATGAGGGCGGTCCGGGCCAGAACGAGATCGACTTGCGGTATGCCGATGCGCTGACCACCGCCGACAACATCCAGACGTTCCGCACGGTCGTCAAGGAGGTCGCGATCGAAGAGGGCGTGTACGCGACGTTCATGCCCAAGCCTCTGGCCGGGCAGCCCGGCAGCGGCATGCACACGCACATGTCGCTGTTCGAGGGCGATGTGAACGCCTTCTACGAGGCGGGTGCGCAGTATCAGCTCTCCCGCACCGGCCGGCAGTTCATCGCCGGTCTGCTGCGGCACGCGGGCGAGATCGCGGCGATCACGAACCAGTTCGTGAACTCGTACAAGCGACTGTGGGGCGGCGACGAGGCTCCCAGCTACATCACCTGGGGCCACAGCAACCGCTCGGCGCTCGTGCGGGTGCCGATGTACAAGCCTCACAAGAGTCAGTCCTCGCGCGTCGAGTACCGGGCGCTGGACTCGGCCGCCAACCCCTACCTGGCGTACGCGCTGCTGCTGGCCGCCGGTCTCAAGGGCATCGAAGAGGGCTACGAGCTGCCGCCGGAGGCGGAGGACAACGTGTGGTCGCTCACCGAGGGCGAGCGCCGCGCGCTCGGCTACCAGGCGCTGCCGACGAGCCTCGACCAGGCGCTGAGCTACATGGAGCAGTCCGAGCTCGTCGCCGAGACCCTCGGCGAGCAGGTGTTCAACTACGTGCTGCTGAACAAGCGCCGCGAGTGGGACGAGTACCGCGCGCAGGTGACGCCGTACGAGCTCAAGAGCAACCTGGAGATGCTCTGACCCGCCATGGCTTCACGGGTGCGGTCCACGGCGCTCACCGCACTGGCGCGCGCCGGGTTCAGTGATCTCACCGCCGCCGACGTCTGCCTGACCGAGCTCGCCCAGCTGGTCGGCCTGCCGCGCGAGGACATCGTCGCCGAGGCCGGGGGAGCGGCCGACCCCGACGGCGCGGTCGCCGCGCTGGTGCGCATCGCCCGCCGGAACGCGGATGCCGTGACGGCGGCCCTGCGCACCTCGGCGGCGCCGCTGTGGCTGCTGCTGGGCGCCTCCGAAGGCTTCGCGGACTTCTACCTGCGGCATCCCGGCGAACTGGCCGACCTGCACCGCGACCACACCAGCCTGCCCACCGCCGCCGAGCTGGATGACGCACTGTGGGCATCGGTCGGCGCCGACGCCGACGGGTTCGCCGCCACCGGTGACGAATCCGCGTGGGTCGCGCTGCGGGTCTGCTATCGGCGGATGCTGTCGCGCATCGCCGTGTTCGATCTCGCCGCCGGAAGCGCCCCCGAGGTGCTGGCCGACGTGGCCGCCGCCCTCGCGGATGCCGCCGGCGCGGCGCTGGAGGCCTCGCTCGCGGTCGCGCGCACCCGCATCTCGCAGGGCGCGGGGCTGTTCCCGCACGACCAGGTCGCTGCGACGCGCCTCGCGATCATCGGGATGGGCAAGGCCGGTGCCCGCGAGCTCAACTACGTCAGCGACGTCGACGTCATCTTCGTCGGGGGCGCCGACGAGGACGCCCTGGCATCCATCGGCGAGAGCCGTGTCATCGACATCGCGACGCGCCTCGCGGTGCAGACCATGCACGGCATCAGCGGCATGGAGGTCGAGCCGCCGCTGTGGGAGGTGGATGCCAATCTCCGCCCCGAGGGCAAGCAGGGCGCCCTGGTGCGCACCCTCGAGTCGCACATCTCGTACTACGACCGCTGGGCGCAGAGCTGGGAGTTCCAGGCGCTGCTGAAGGCCCGGCCGCTCGCCGGTGACCTGCAGCTGGGGGCCGCCTACCTTCAGGCCGTGCAGCCGAAGGTGTGGACCAGCGCGGCGCGGGAGAACTTCGTCGACAGCGTGCAGCGCATGCGCGAGCGCGTCACTGACAACATCCCTGCCGATGAGGTCGAGTTCCAGCTCAAGCTCGGTCCCGGCGGCATCCGCGACATCGAGTTCACGGTGCAGCTGCTGCAGCTCGTGCACGGGCTGTCGGACGACGCGGTGCGCCGCCCCGGCACCCTCGAAGCCCTGGAGGAGCTCGTCGCCGCCGGCTACATCGGCCGCGCCGATGCCGCCACGTTCGCGCAGGACTACCGGGTGCTGCGCGTTCTGGAGCACCGGCTGCAGCTGCGCGGCCTGCGCCGCACGCATCTCATGCCGGCCGACGCCGACGGCCGCCGGATCCTCGCCCGCGCCTCGGGGCTGGCCGAGACCGGCGACGACGTGTGGAAGCTCTGGGAGTCGGTCAAGCGCGAAGTGCGCGACATCCACGTGCGGCTTTTCTACCGTCCGCTGCTGTCGGCGGTGGCGGCCCTGCCCAGCGAGGAGCGGAGCCTCGCGCCGGAGCACGCGCACGACCGCCTCGCAGCCATCGGATTCCGCAACCCGGCGGGCGCCCTGCGCCACATCGGCGCGCTGACCACCGGCATCAGCCGCAAGGTCACCATCCAGCGGCACCTGATGCCGGTCATGATCCGCTGGTTCGCCGACGGCACCGATCCCGACGAGGGGCTGCTCGCGTTCCGGCGCATCAGTGAGCGGCTGGGGGACACGCCCTGGTTCCTGCGGGTGCTGCGTGACTCCGCGGGCGCGGCGGAACGGCTGACGCGGGTGCTGTCGGGGTCGCGGTACATCGGCGAGCTCATGGAGTGGATCCCCGAATCCGTCGCCTGGCTGGACTCGCCCGACGCGCTGCGGCCCCGGTCGGCGGCGGCGCTCGATGAGGAGGCGCGGGCCATCCAGACACGGCACTCCTCGGTCGAGTCGGCGATGCGGGCGGTGCGGGCCCTGCGGCGCCGCGAGCTGCTGCGCCTGGCCCTGGGGTGCGTGTCGGGCCCGGTCACCATCGACGAGCTCGGCCCGAGCCTGACCGACATCAGTCAGGTGACCATCCAGGCCACGCTGCGCGCCGTGCGGCGTGAGGTGATCCCCGAGGACGCCGCCGACCTCGATTTCAGCGTCATCGCCATGGGCCGCTTCGGCGGTGCGGAGCTGGGGTTCGGGTCGGATGCCGATGTGATGTACGTGTATGAGCCGAACGGCGTCGACCCGCAGCGTGCGCAGGAGCTGTCGCTGCAGCTGGTGGCGGGTCTGCGCCGCCACTCCGAAGACCACCGGGTGCCGTTCGACCTCGACGCGGATCTGCGACCGGAGGGGCGCAACGGGCCGCTGGTCCGGTCGCTCGAGTCGTATGAGGCGTATTACCGGCGCTGGTCGCTCTCGTGGGAGGCGCAGGCGCTGCTGCGGGCCCGTGGCGTGGCCGGCAGTGTCTCCCTCATCCAACGGTTCACCTCGCTCGCGGACGGGCTGCGCTATCCGGCAGACGTGAAGCTGCAGGATCTCCGGGAGATCAAGCGCATCAAAGCACGTGTGGAGAACGAGCGGCTCCCGCAGGGCGCGGATCCGAGCCGGCACCTGAAGCTCGGCCCCGGTGGGCTCAGCGACGTCGAATGGCTGGTCCAGCTCCTCCAGCTGCAGCACGCGCACACCGTGCCCGGATTGCGCACGACCTCGACGCTGGGCGCACTCGAAGCCGCGCGCGAGGCCGGGCTGGTGCCGGACGCCGCGGCCGCACAGCTCACCGCGGCGTGGCGGCTGGCATCCCGCCTGCGATCGGCGAACACCCTCCTGTCGGGGCAGACCAGCGACGTCCTTCCCACCGACCGGGCCAAGCTCGACGGCATCGGCCGCCTGCTGGAGTACCCCGCGCGCTCCGCCACGCGCGTGGAGGAGGACTGGCTGCGTACCGCCCGCCGTGCGCGCCGCGTGTTCGAGCAGCTGTTCTACGGCTGACGCGGACGGCCCCGCCGCACGAGGCGACGGGGCCGTGGGTCGGCGCCGGATCAGACTCCGAAGTACAGCTCGTACTCGAACGGGTGCGGACGCGCCGCGAGCGGGATGATCTCGTTCTCGATCTTGTATTCGATCCAGGTCTCGATCAGCTCGGGGGTGAACACGCCGCCGGCGAGCAGGAACTCGTGGTCGTTGCGCAGCGCCTCGAGCGAGTCGAGCAGCGAGTTGGGCACCTGCGGGATGCCCTTGGCCTCCTCGGGCGGCAGCTCGTAGAGGTCCTTGTCGACCGGCTCGTGCGGCTCGATGCGATTCTTGATGCCGTCCAGACCCGCCATCAGCTGGGCGGCGAAGGCGAGGTACGGGTTGCCCGACGCGTCCGGCGCGCGGAACTCGATGCGCTTGGCCTTCGGGTTGGAACCGGTGATCGGGATGCGGATGGCCGCCGAGCGGTTGCCCGCCGAGTACACGAGGTTCACCGGAGCCTCGTAGCCCTTCACCAGGCGGTGATAGCTGTTCAGGGTCGGGTTCGTGAACGCGAGCACCGCGGGTGCGTGGGCGAGCAGACCGCCGATGTACCAGCGCGCGGTGTCGGACAGACCTGCGTAGCCCTTCTCGTCGTAGAACAGCGGCTCGCCGTTCAGCCAGAGCGACTGGTGGGTGTGCATGCCCGACCCGTTGTCGCCGAACAGCGGCTTGGGCATGAAGGTGGCGACCTTGCCCCACTCATTCGCGGTGTTCTTGACGATGTACTTGAACTTCAGGATGTCGTCGGCCGCGTGCACCATCGTGTCGAAGCGGTAGTTGATCTCCTGCTGGCCGGCGGTGCCCACCTCGTGGTGCGAGCGCTCCAGCTGCAGGCCCGACTCGATCAGGCGCAGCGAGATGTCGTCGCGCAGATCCGCGGTCTTGTCGACCGGCGCCACCGGGAAGTAGCCGCCCTTGTAGGGGGTCTTGTTCGCCAGGTTGCCGCCTTCTTCTTCGCGGCCGGTGTTCCAGGCGCCCTCTTCGGAGTCGACCTTGTAGAAGCTCGAGTTCGAGGTGACCTCGTACCGGACGTCGTCGAAGATGTAGAACTCCGCCTCCGGGGCGAAGTACGCGGTGTCGGCGATGCCGGTGGATGCCAGGTACTTCTCGGCCTTCTTGGCGACCTGACGCGGGTCCTTCGCGTAGATCTCGCCGTTGCGCGGGTTGTAGATGTCGAAGAGCATGATGAGCGTCTTCGCCTCGCGGAACGGGTCGATGTAGGCGGTGGTGACATCCGGGATCAGCTGCATGTCGGACTCGTGGATGTTCGCGAAGCCGCGGATCGACGAGCCGTCGAAGAGCTGGCCGACGGTGAAGAACTCCTCATCGACGGTCGAAGCCGGAATGTTGAAGTGCTGCTGCACACCCGGAAGATCCGTGAACCGGATGTCGAGGAACTTGACGTCCTCGTCCTGGATGAATTTCAGCACCTCGGATGAGTCTTTGAACATGGAGTCTCCAGATCGGGTGAGTGTCGCGCATCTCGGATCGCGCGTGCCTCGAATCTATCGGCATCCAGTTGCCCGGCAGTATCTCCCGTGTTTCGGGGATGTTTCGTGGACGACGTAGGCTGGAAGGGTGCCAGATCCCGTGACCGAGAACACCTATCCGGGCGAACGACTGGGCCGTCCGGACAGCGGATCAGGCAGCGTCGCACGCTTCGGCCGCCGCATCGTCGCGCTCATCATCGACTACGCCGCCGCCACCCTCATCGCGACGGCGTTCTTCGGCTATGACCAGTTCGCGCTGCCCGCCGACGCCGGGGTGACGATGTTCTCACCGTTGATCGTGTTCGCGATCCTGCAGGTCCTGTTCATCCCGACCCTCGGGGGCAGTCCCGGTCACCGCATCATGGGACTGCGGCTCGAGATGCTGCACGGCGGCTGGCCGGGGCTGTGGCGGCCCATCGTGCGGACGCTGCTGCTGGTCGTCGTGATCCCCGCCGTGATCTGGGATGCTGATCAGCGCGGTCTGCACGACAAGGCGGCCGGCACGATCCTCGTCCGCGCCTGATCCGGGCGCCGCGCTCAGCGCGGACGCGGGGCGCGGGCCTTCATCGGGTCGATGCCTTTGGGGATCGGCAGCGACGTGACCGACTGCGACACCGAGTCGACGCGCTTGACGACTGCGGCCAGGGTGGCCCGGTCGAGCTTCTTGGGCAGGGACTTGATCGTCGAGGCGAGCTTGCTGATGGGCACCTCGTCCTCGCCGTGACCGACGTAGAAGACTTCGATGGGCACACCGGCCGCGACCCGCTGCACCTTCAGCCGCTCGTCGTTGATCAGCCGCGTCATCCGGCCCCGCGCGCCTTCGGCGACGATGACGACGCCCCCGCGACCGATCGCGCGGTACACGGCATCCTGCGTCTTGGGGTTGATACCCACGGGCATGTCCGATGCGATCCACTTGCGCCCCAGGGACGTCGACAGCACGTGCCCGGACGCGCCGGGCATGCCGTCGATCTTCTTGTACATCGCCTTCGTGGACAGGCGCGTGAGGGTGATCATCGCGCCGAGCAGACCGAACATGAGTCCGGTGACGCCCCAGAGGATGACGCTCCAGATGGCCGCGGGCGGGATGAGGAAGCCGACCAGCACACCCAGGGCGGCACCGAGCACGATGGTCCCGATGAGCACCCACGGCAGCCACGGGTACGCGTCCTTCGTGAACGTGATCAGGGAGCGGAGCTGCTTGAAGAACCCGGGGCGCTTCTCGGGTGCGGAACTGCGGGATGCCATGGCTCCCAGCCTACCTGCGCGTCGCGCCGGTTCCTCCCCAGGTTCGCTGTGGGCGCGACTGTCCACCGAGTCGCGTACCACCCGTGCCCCCCGCGGGGTGGGGGACGCAGACTCGGACGATGGCCGCCTCGATGTGGAACGACCCGCTGCAGCCGCCCGCCGCGCTGCGCACCGTGCGTCCGGGGGACTACCCGTACCCGGGGACCGTGCGCGCCGGGGTTCCGCCGCGCGTCTGGGTGGATGCCGGGGAGCCCGGCATCGCGGCGGTGTGGGATGCGGCGGCCGACGGCCATCTGCTCGCGCCGGTCGACATCGCCCGCACCGGCGACGGGCACGCGGTGCTGCTGCCGCTGTGTCCGGACCGGCTGGTGCCGCGGGTCGCCGCGTGTGATCCGCTGTCGCCGGGCGAGGCCGTCAACATCGCCGTCAGCCTGCTGCGCGGGGCCGGCGAGGCGGCGGCGCGCGACGAGGACGGCGGCACGTGGTGGCTCACCGATGAGGGACGCCCCGTGCTGGCGCTGGGTGGTGGGGGCTCCTGGCGCGAGGAGACCGACGCGCTGCTGGGCCGGCTGGCGGCCGCCCAGGAGGAGCCGCTCGCGGAGGCGCTCGAGGATGCGGCGGCCCTGGTCGGTTCCGCGGACCCGCCGCGGGGAGCCTGGGAGGCGTGTGAACAGCGGCTGCTGGATGCGGCGGCTCCCGTCGCCCTCGGCCGGCGCGCGGCGCCGCCGGCCCGATCGGTTCCGGTGACCGCGTCGCGCGTGCCGGGGCCGGACGCCGCGGCGCCGGGCACGGTCGCGGTGCTGGTGGACCGCCTCGTGCAGGCGTTCGATGGCGACCTGGCCGCCCGGCTCCGCGGTCTGGGGGAGCGGCTGCGCTCACACCGCCCGAAGGCCGGGATCACGGCTCGTACGGCGACGGCCGCCGATCCCGACACCGACGCACCGGATCAGGTCGAGCCGGACACCCCGCCCGACGACGCCGCGCCACCCACGCGCCGCCGTGCCTGGCTGATCGCCGCCGGCATCGCGGGGGTGATCGTGGCCGGCGGCGCACTGTGGCCGCAGGACGACGACTCGGCCGCCGCCCCGGCATCCGTCATCGACACGCCGTCACCTGTGCCCACGGATCCGCCACAGCCGTCCGTGCCGACGCCGGACGCCGCCCCCGACCCAGTCGACGCCGCCACGGCGCTGCTGGGCCGACTCACGCACTGCCGGGACGCCTCCGACGACGCGTGCGAGGGCGTGCTCGAAGAGCCGGGCCGGCCGGTTCCCGCCGGGGTGGCCACCGGATCGGTGAAGCCGGAGCTGTCGGTCCTCGACGAATACGGCGGGGTGGTGGTGCTGCGCGCCGAGGACACAGACGACGCCGCCGCCCCGGCACAGATCGTGGTGATCGTGCGGGACGGCGGCGGGTGGCTGATCCGCGACGTGTACGACATCGCGGGGCCGGAGTGATTCAGATGCCGAGCTGACCCTCGAACTCGGCGGCCTCCAGGCGCGCCTTCATCGCGCCGAGGAAGCGGGCCGCGTCGGCGCCGTCGATGATGCGGTGATCGTACGACAGGGCGAGGTAGACGTAGGAGCGGACGGCGATGGCGTCCACACCGTCGACCTTCACGACACCGGGCTCCTTGACGACCGCGCCGGTGCCGAGGATCGCCGACTGCGGCAGGAACACGACCGGCGTGTCGAACAGCGCGCCCCGCGAACCGGTGTTGGTCACGGTGAACGTGCCGCCGGCCAGCTCGTCGGGCTTCAGCTTGTTCTCGCGCGTGCGCGCGGCCAGATCGGCGATCTCGTTCGAGATCTGCGCCAGGTTCTTGCCGGCCGCGTCGCGCACGACCGGCGTCAGCAGACCGCGCTCGGTGTCGACCGCGATCGAGATGTTCTCGGAGGCGGGGTAGACGATGTCGGTGCCTTCGACCGTCGCGTTGATGATCGGGTAGGCCTGCAGCGCCTCGGTCGCGGCCAGCACGAAGAACGGCAGGAACGACAGCTTGCCGCCGGTCTTGGCGACGAAGTCCGCCTGCACCGCGCTGCGCAGCGCCGCCACCTTGGTGACATCGACCTTCACCACGGTGGTCAGCTGGGCGGTCTCCTGCATGGAGGCGACCGCGCGCTGGGCGAGGACCTTGCGCAGCCGCGAGAACGGCTGGGTGGTGCCGCGCAGCGGCGAGACCTCGAGCTGCGGGGTGGCCGGAGCCGCGGCGGCCGGGGCCGGAGACTTCGCCTGCTCGGCGGCCTTGAGCACATCCTCCTTGCGGATGCGTCCGCCCACACCCGTGCCGGTGACCGTCGCCAGGTCGACGCCCTGCTGCTGCGCGAGTCGGCGCACGAGCGGGGTGACGTAGGTGACGGTGTCATCGCCGGCCGCCGGCGCAGCCGGCGCAGGAGCGGCTGCCGGGGCCGGTGCGGGTGCAGCCGGAGCGGCAGGTGCCTCCGCAGCGGGAGCCGGAGCCTCGGCGGGGGCCGGAGCCGGAGCGGCGGGGGCCGGAGCCGGAGCGGCGGGCGCTTCCGCAGCGGGAGCCGGAGCCTCGGCGGGGGCCGGAGCCTCAGCAGCGGGCGCCGGGGGCTCGGCGGCGGGAGCCTCGGCGGGGGCGGCCGCGCCGGAGCCGATGCGCGCGAGCACGGCACCGACCTCGACGGTCTCATCCTCGGAGACGACGATCTCCTGCAGCGTGCCGGAGAAGGGCGAGGGGATCTCGGTGTCGACCTTGTCGGTGGAGATCTCCAGCAGCGGCTCGTCGGTCTCGACGCTGTCGCCGACCTGCTTGAGCCAACGGGTCACGGTGCCCTCGGTGACGCTCTCGCCGAGCTCGGGGAGCACGACATCCTTCGCGTCGCCGGAAGCGGCGGGGGCCGCAGCGGCCGCGGGCTGCTCGGCGGCCGGCGCGGCAGGAGCCTGCTCGGCGGGCGCGGCCTGCTCGGCAGGAGCGGCCTGCTCGGCAGGAGCGGCCTGCTCGGCAGGAGCGGCCTGCTCAGCGGGCGCCGCCTGCTCAGCGGGGGCCGCGTGCTCAGCGGGGGCCGCGTGCTCGGCAGCAGGAGCATCCGAAGAGCCGGCGCCGGAGCCGTCGCCGATCTCGGCCAGGACAGCACCCACCTCGACGGTCTCGTCCTCCTGCACCAGGATCGCCTCGAGCACGCCGCTCACCGGCGAAGGGATCTCGGTGTCCACCTTGTCGGTGGAGATCTCCAGCAGTCCCTCGTCGGCCTGGACGGTGTCACCGACCTGCTTGAGCCAGCGGGTGACCGTACCCTCAGTCACGCTCTCGCCGAGCGCGGGGAGGACCACGGATGTGCTCATGGGTGTGTCTCCTTCAGATGTCGATGTCTTCTCTAGCTTAGTGACCCGCGGGCGCGAGTCAGAGTGCATGCAGCGGCTTTCCCGCCAGCGCGAGGAATGCCTCTCCCAGTGCCTCGCTCTGCGTGGGATGCGCGTGGATGAGCGGCGCGATGTCTTCGGGGTGGGCCTCCCAGCCCACGGCGAGCTGACCTTCGGTGATGAGCTCGCCGACCCGGTCGCCGACCAGGTGGACGCCCACGACCGGACCGTCCTTCCGACGCACGACCTTCACGATGCCGCCGGTGCCGATGATCTCGCTCTTGCCGTTGCCGGCGAGGTTGTATTCGTAGGCGACCACCGCGTCGCCGTGCGCCTCCCGCGCCTGCGCCTCGGTGAGCCCGACGGAGGCCACTTCGGGGTGCGAGTAGGTGACCCGCGGGATCGTGGTGTCGGGCACCGGCACCGGTGACAGACCCGCGATCTGCTCGGCCACGAAGATCCCCTGCGCGAATCCGCGATGGGCCAGCTGCGGCCCCGCGACGAGATCGCCGACGGCCCAGATGCGGTCGGCCGTGGTGTGCAGACGATCATCGACGGTGACGAACCCGCGCTCGAGCGAGACGCCGGCCTCTTCGAAGCCGAGACCGTCCGATGCCGGTCCGCGGCCGACGGCGACGAGGAGATGGTCCGCCTCCAGCGCGGTGCCGTCCTCGAGCGCGACCGAGACGTCGTCGTCGGTCTGGGTCACCCCGGCGAACCGGGTGCCCAGACGTGCGGCGATGCCCCGTTTGCGGAACGCCCGCTCGAGCGCCTTGCTGGATGCGACGTCCTCTCCGGGCAGAAGGTGGTCGAGCGCTTCGACGATGGTGACCTCGGCGCCGAAGGAGCGCCACACGCTCGCGAACTCGACGCCGATCACCCCACCACCGAGGATGACCACACGCGCGGGGATCTCAGCCAGCCCCAGCGCGCCCTCGCTGGTCAGCACCCGGCCGCCGATCTCGAGCCCGGGCAGCGTGCGGCTGTACGAACCGGTCGCCAGGACGATGTCGGCGCCGCGGTAGAGATCGTCGCCGACGGCCACCGCACGATCGGAGGTGAGCTGTCCTGTGCCGGTGACGACCTCGATGCCGCGCGCCTTGATGAGGCCTTCGAGCCCCTTGTGCTTCTTGGCGACGATGCCCTCGCGGTACGCGGCCACACCGGCCGGGTCGATCCCGGTCAGGGTGGCCGTCACGCCCACGTCGGCGGCGGTGCGCACGTGATCGGCGACCTCGGCCGCATGCAGCAGCGCCTTGGTGGGGATGCAGCCGCGGTGCAGGCAGGTGCCGCCGAGCTTGTCCTTCTCGATGAGGATGACGCTCTTGCCCAGTTCGGCTGCCCGCAGCGCCGCCGCGTAGCCGCCGCTGCCGCCGCCGAGGACGACGACGTCTGCGTTGCGTTCGCTCATTCCGCGCCTCCCACGAACTCGATGAGCGACCGCACGGTGGCGGCGGTCGGCCCCTTGTCGGTGACGCCGTAGCCGGCGCCCTTGAGCATTCCGGAGCCGGCGATGTCGAGGTGGATCCAGGGGATCGGCGTCGGATCGTCTTCACCGACGGTACCGACGAAACGCTGCAGGAACAGCCCCGCGAACATCGACCCGCCGGCGGGATCGCCGATCTTCGCGTTCTGCAGGTCGGCGATGGGGGAGTCGAGCTCTTCGGCCATGTGCGCCGGCAGGGGCAGCTGCCAGGCGAGTTCACCGGCCCGGTCGGCGGCCGCCAGGTACTCGGCCACCGCGTGATCGTCGCCCATGACGCCGGTGTGCCGGTTTCCGAGGGCCACGATGATGGCGCCGGTCAGCGTCGCGATGTCGACGAGCACGTCGGGGCGGGTGCGGCTGGCCGCGGCGAGACCGTCGGCGAGCACGAGCCGTCCCTCCGCGTCGGTGTTGAGCACTTCGACGGTGGTGCCGTCGAACGTGCGCACGACGTCCCCGGGTCGTGTCGCCCGACCGGACGGCATGTTGTCGGCCACGCACAGCCACCCGGACACGTGGACCGGGAGCTGCAGGGCGGCGGCGGCGCGGACGACGGCGAGCACCGTCGCGGCGCCGGCCATGTCGTACTTCATGCCGACCATCGACGCGGCGGGCTTGAGCGAAAGCCCGCCCGTGTCGAACGTGATGCCCTTGCCGACCAGCGCGATGTGCCGCGACGCGTCGGCGGGCGAGTAGTCCAGGCGGATCAGCCGCGGCGGGCGGTCCGAGCCCTTGCCGACGCCGAGGATGCCGCCGAAGCCCTGCTCGGCCAGCGCGACCTCGTCCAGGACCTCGACGTCCACCGGCAGGGCGGCGACGGCGTCGACGGCCTGCTGGGCGAAGTCCGCCGGCCCCAGCCACTCGGCGGGCGTGTGCACGAGGTCTTTGACCAGTGCGACGGCCTCGCCGACCGCGGTGACCGCGGCGATGTCGGCCTCGGAGGCCGCGGCCGCCGTGTGCAGGACGACCCGCTCGGCACGCTGCGCACCGACATCCTTCTTGTACCCGTCGAACCGGTAGCCGCCCAGCACGGCACCTTCGGCCGCGGCGCGCCACAGCGCACTGGCGGTGTCGGGCACGGCGACGGCGAGCGTCGCGAAACCGGTCGTGGTGCGCACGGCGGCGCCCACGGCGTCGCGCACGGCGGCGGCGTCAGGGTCGACCCCGGTGCCCACGACGACGAGGGGCTTGTCGGTCACCTCCGGTGCGTACGCGCGGACGGTGCTGCCGGCGGTGCCGGTGAAGCCGACGGCGCGCAGCGAGGCCGCCAGTCCCGGCCACGCGGCCAGGGCCTCGGCGTCATCGCCGAGGGGAGGCAGTGCGAGCACCAGCGCATCCGCGTCGGCATCGGTCAGGGGGGCGGGGGAGAGCGTCAACGCGGGGATCGGCATGCTGACCATCCTAGTTTTCGCCCGCCGATCGTGTTCGCTGTCAGCGGGACGACGGTGCGCCCGGCCCGGCCCACGCCTCGTACAGTGGATCTATGCCTTTGTCGGGTCCTCTTTATGAGCGCGTTGCGTCGGCACCGCCCGTGCCGCCGGGGCTGCCGCTCGTCGTGATGCTGACCGGCTTCACCGATGCCGGCGGCGCCGTCTCGCGCGTCATCGACCTGCTGCGCGAAGACCTCGACCCGACGCCGATCGTGTCGTTCTCGGCGGACGTACTGCTCGACTACCGCGCCCGCCGGCCGGTCGTCACGTTCGACGGCGACCGGCTGACCGACTACCGGGCGCCACGGCTCGAGCTCTCCCTCGCGCACGACACGCTGGGACACCCCTTTGTGTTGCTGGCCGGATACGAACCGGACTTCGCGTGGGACGCCTTCACCGAGACGGTCATCGGCCTGGCCGAAGGGCTGTCCGTGTCCACCGTCACCTGGGTGCACGCGATCCCCATGCCCGTCCCGCACACGCGGCCGCTGGGCACCACCGTCAGCGGCACGCGCACCGAGCTGACCGAGGCCCACTCGGTCTGGAAGCCGCGCACCCAGGTGCCGGCGACGGTCGGGCACCTGCTCGAACACCGTTTCGCCCAGGCCGGTGCGCAGGTGGCCGGATTCGTGCTGCTGGTGCCCCATTATCTGGGCGACACCGAATACCCTGCCGCGGCCATCGCCGTCCTCGACAGCCTCACCGTCGCGACGGGTCTCGTGTTCTCGAGCGAAGAGCTGCGCGAGGAGAACAAGGAGTACCTCGAAAAGGTCAGTGCGCAAGTCGCCGCCAGCGCCGAGCTGACCACGATGCTGCAGACGCTGGAGGAGCGGTACGACTCCTACATGGCGGGGTCGAACCTCGGGCAGCCGATCATCCACACCGGAGACCTGCCGAGCGCCGACGAACTGGCCGCCGAATTGGAGCGTTTCCTGGCCTCCCGCCCGCCCGGCGACGACGACCGCCGCACGCGGCAGTGACCGGTAACCGGCCCCCGCTGCGGGAATATCCGCCCGTCGCCGCACGTTGACCTCGGCAGAGGGGTTTCCGCGACACCCGCGCACGCGCAGGGATCGCGAGGGAGTATGAGACAATGGGGGATCTGACCCGTTGTCATCGTGGCCGCACTGCCTGGCAGTGCAGTCGCCGGACTTGACAAGGGTCATACTAATGTCCGAAAACCCGGCGGGTTCCGCCGGTGAAAGGCACGACGTGACGTCAGCTACGAAGACCAGCCGCACGCGTACGGGCGAGGACGCCGAAGAGACGACCACCGCCGAAGCGGCCGGCACGGCCGCCGCACCGAAGGCCGCCGCGAAGAAGGCTTCGGCGAAGAAGGCGACCGCCACCAAGAAGGCCGCGCCCGCGGCGAAGAAGACCGCCGCCAAGGCGGCACCGGCCAAGGCCCGGAAGAAGGCCGCCGACGACGACGCCCCCGAGGACGAGGACGTCGAGGTCGCCGAGACCGACGCGGACGAGGCGGACGAGACCACCAACGGCGCGACCGACAAGGCCGACGACGCGGAGGACGACGAGGACGCCGCCAAACCGGCGTTCACCGAGCCCCTGCCGACCGGTGCGCTGCGCATCACCTCGTCGGACGAGGACGACGTCCCCGTCTACTCGACGCAGATCACCGGCGCCACCGCCGACCCGGTCAAGGACTACCTGAAGCAGATCGGCAAGGTGCCGCTGCTGAACGCGGCCGAAGAGGTCGAGCTGGCGATGCGCATCGAGGCGGGCCTGTTCGCCGAGGAGAAGCTCTCGCACATGTCGGCGGCGGAGAAGTCGTCGCAGCTGGGCCTGGACCTGCAATGGGTCGCCCGTGACGGGCAGCGTGCCAAGAGCCACCTGCTGGGCGCGAACCTGCGTCTGGTCGTGTCGCTCGCCAAGCGCTACACCGGCCGCGGCATGCAGTTCCTCGACCTCATCCAGGAGGGCAACCTCGGTCTGATCCGTGCGGTCGAGAAGTTCGACTACACCAAGGGCTTCAAGTTCTCGACCTACGCGACGTGGTGGATCCGTCAGGCGATCACCCGCGCGATGGCCGACCAGGCGCGCACCATCCGCATCCCGGTGCACATGGTCGAGGTCATCAACAAGCTCGCCCGTGTGCAGCGCCAGATGCTGCAGGACCTGGGCCGCGAGCCCACCCCCGAAGAGCTCAGCCGCGAGCTGGACATGACGCCGGAGAAGGTCGTCGAGGTCCAGAAGTACGGCCGCGAGCCCATCTCGCTGCACACCCCGCTCGGCGAGGACGGCGACAGCGAGTTCGGCGACCTCATCGAGGACACCGAGGCGGTCGTCCCGGCGGACGCGGTGGGCTTCACCATGCTGCAGCGTCAGCTCGAGTCGCTGCTGGATTCGCTGTCCGAGCGCGAGGCGGGCGTGATCCGCATGCGGTTCGGCCTCGGCGACGGTCAGCCCAAGACGCTCGACCAGATCGGCGACACCTTCGGGGTGACCCGTGAGCGGATCCGCCAGATCGAGTCCAAGACGATGGCCAAGCTCCGGCACCCCTCGCGTTCGCAGTCGCTGCGGGACTATCTCGAATGACCCTGGAGGCCAACGAGGGCAAGGCGCTCGAGGTCACCGTCGACGACACCGCGTACGCGCGCATCCCGCTGCGTACGCGCGTCGTCATGCCCGGGGACGACCTCGACGCGATCGTGGCCGAGTACACCGCCGGTCACCTGCAGCCGGGTGACCTGCTGTTCGTGACCGAGAAGATCGTCGCCATCACGCAGGGTCGCTCGTACACGCTCGACGAGATCCGGCCGCGTCCGCTGGCCCGGTTCCTGTCGAAGTACGTGACCCGCACGCCGTACGGCATCGGCCTGGGCATGCCCGAGACGATGGAGATGGCGCTGCGCGAGTGCGGCACGCCCCGGATCCTGTTCGCGGCGGCGGTCAGCGCGGTCACGAAGCTGTTCGGCCGCCGGGGCGACTTCTACCGGATCGCCGGCGACAAGGCCCGCGCCATCGACGGCCCCACCAGCGGCACGATCCCGCCCTACAACAAGGCGGTCGTGCTCGGCCCGAACGACCCGGACGGCGTCGCCCGCCGGCTGAAGGCGCTCGTGGGGGTCGAGGTCGCCGTCGTCGACATCAACGACATCGGCGGCAACATCCTCGGCTCGACCCTGGACCCGCAGGCCGAAGCACGCCTCGTGCGCATCCTCGGCGACAACCCGCTCGGGCAGGGACATCAGTCCACGCCCCTGGGCATCATCCGCAAGGCCTGACATGGGAGCGCTGAACCGCCTGTACCGTCGCGCGCGTTTCTTCGTGCGCCGCGTGACCTCGTTCGATCGCGAGCGGGTGCTGCAGTTCGCCCGGCAGTCGGCGCGGCTGTCGAAGGCGCCCGTGTGGTGGGTGGTGCTCGACATGGCATGGTGCGCCGTGCGCTACGAGACCACGTTCGAGAACTACTCGGAGTGGGACTTCCGCATCCTGAAGGGTCGTGAGCGCAAGACGTACATGACCGACCCGAAGTCGTTCCACCTCTCGCGCCGGCTCAACGACAATTCGCAACGGCACATCTTCGACGACAAGCTCGAGTTCGCCCAGCGCTTCGGCGACGAGCTCGGCCGCGAGTGGCTCGACGTGACCCGGACGGATGCCGCGGAGCTGGCCGCCTTCCTCAGCCGCCACGACCGTGTCATCACGAAGAACCCCGGCGGCGTCGGCGGCAACGGCATCACGATGCGCGAGACCGCCGACATCAGCGACGCGGGCGCCCTGCGCGACGAACTCATCGCCGCGGGGGAGACCCTCGTCGAAGAAGTGCTCGTGCAGCATCCCGAGATGGCGCGCCTGTACCCGGGCAGCGTCAACTCGCTGCGCATGGTCACCTACCTCGATCCGGACGGCCAGGTGCACCTGCTGGCCGCCGTGCTCAAGGTCGGCAACGGCGGGGTGATCGACAACTTCAGCAACGGCGGCATGTACACGATGCTCGACGAGGCCGGCCGCGCGCTGCACGCCGCCAGCGACGAGGAGGGCAACCCCTTCGAGACGCACCCGATCACCGGTGTGACGATCACCGGGTACCAGGTGCCGTTGTACGGCGAGATCCTGCAGCTGATCGACCGCCTGGCCCGGCGCGTGCCGGCGCTGCCCTACATCGGCTGGGACATCGCCATCACGCCGACGCGTCCGGTCGTGATCGAGGGCAACCACAACACGGGCGTCTTCCAGTCCAAGCCGTCCGTCTCCGGCATCCACCGCGGGCTGCTGCCGCACTACCGTGCCGCCATGCGGTTCTGAGCACGAGGGGAATCGATCCATGGGTCAGGCACGCGTGCGTCTGGGGTATCTGCTCAACCGGGCGCGCAACATCCGGTTCGGCAACCTCGTCGAGTTCGCCCGGCAGACGCAGAAGGTGTCCAAGGCGCCGCTGCCGGTGATCATCGCCGACATGCTGTGGTGCTCGGTCAAGTACGACATGGGCTTCCGGGACTACGCGGTGTGGGACATCCGCCTGCTGAACGCGAAAGAACGCGCGACGTGGATGACCCACCCGAAGTCGTACCGGGTCACGAAGATGTACAACACCCCCGAGGGGCGCGCCCGGCTCGAGGACAAGCGCCGGTTCGCCCGAGAGTACGCCGACCTGCTCGGCCGGGAGTCGATCGACCTGCGCGACGTGGACGACACCGAACTGGCAGCCTTCCTGACCCGGCATCCGCGCGTGCTGGCCAAGCCCAACGATGGGCAGGGCGGTGGGGGCATCGACCTGCATGAGACGGGGCCGGGCACCGACGCGGCCGCCTTCCGCGCCGAGGTGACCGCGCGCGGGCAGACGATGATCGACGAGTTCATCGTGCAGCATCCGGACATGGCCCGCCTCTACCCGGACAGCGTCAACACGATCCGCTTGATCACCTTCCTCGACCCGCAGGGCACGGTGCACCTGCTCGCCGCGGTCCTGCGCATCGGCAACGGCGCCGTCATCGACAACTTCGCCTCCGGCGGCATGTTCACGATGCTCGACGCCGACGGCGTGGCCCTCTACCCGGGCGTGGACAAGAACAGCAATGTCTACCGCGACCATCCGGTCACCGGGACGCCGATCGTGGGGTTCCGGGTGCCGATGTACGACCGCGTCGTCGAACTGGCTCAGGCCTTGGCCGCCCGCACGCCCGAAGCCCCGTACGTGGGGTGGGATCTCGCGATCACCCCGGACGGACCGGTGGTCATCGAGGGCAATCACAACTCGAGCGTGTTCCAGCCCAAGCCCTCCGCGTCGGGGGTGCGCACCGGTCTCCTGTCGGTCTACAAGGACGCGATCGGGTTCTGACCGGCGCGCTGTGCACCGCGGGACGGATGCCCGGCGGCCGCGCCGCTCAGACGGATTCGAGCAGGCGCGCCGTCTCGTCGTGCCAGGTCGTGGCGACCTCGCGCAGCTTCTCTTCGTACTTGTGGCCGTGGTGGGCGCAGAACAGCAGCTCGCTGCCGTTGACCTCGGCGGCGATGTAGGCCTGCGCGCCGCAGGCGTCGCAACGGTCCGCGGCCGTCAGGCGGTACTCGAGGACGGTGCCGGGCTCGGTGGTGGTCGACGTGCTCATGCTCGGTCCTCCTTGTACGTATCGAACGGTTCGCTCCGACCGCTCAGTGATCATCACGGTCATGAAATACAACCACGCCCATCGGGGAATCATGCCCTTGAGGCGGGGCATTTCGCTGTGCGCGTACCCGCCGCCCGGCCCGCGGGTCTCTGGTAGACCGCAGCGTGTGTGTCCTCCGCCCTACGCCCCGGGGCGGCGGATACGCTGGAGGATTGTGACCGCCGAGTACTCCGCCCATCATCTGCAGGTCCTCGAGGGGCTCGAGGCCGTTCGCAAGCGGCCCGGCATGTACATCGGCTCCACCGACTCCCGCGGGCTCATGCACTGCCTGTGGGAGATCATCGACAACGCTGTCGACGAGGCGCTGGGCGGCCACGGCGACCGCATCGAAGTGGTGCTGCACGCGGACGGCAGCGTCGAGGTGCGCGACCGCGCCCGCGGCATCCCGATCGACGTCGAGCCGCGCACCGGGCTGACCGGTGTCGAGGTCGTGTTCACCAAGCTGCACGCCGGTGGCAAGTTCGGCGGCGGCTCCTATGCCGCCTCCGGCGGCCTGCACGGGGTGGGCGCCTCGGTCGTGAACGCGCTGTCCGAGCGCCTCGACGTGGAGGTCGACCGCGGCGGCAAGACGTACGCGATGTCGTTCCACCGCGGCGAACCCGGCGTCTTCTCCGGGCCGAGCCCCGACGCCGACTTCACCCCCTTCGAGAAGTCGTCCGAGCTGCGCGTGGTCGGCAAGGTCGCCAAGGGCGTCACCGGATCACGCATCCGCTACTGGGCCGACCGGCAGATCTTCACGAAGGATGCCGGGTTCCATCTCGACGAGCTGATCCAGCGCGCCCGTCAGACCGCGTTCCTCGTGCCGGGACTCGAGATCGTCATCATCGACGAGCGCGCCGGCAGCGAGGCGGAGCGCGTCGAGACGAGCTACCGGTTCGACGGCGGCATCTCCGAGTTCGCCGAGTTCCTCGCGCCGGATGCCGCGGTGACGAGCGTGTGGCGCCTCACCGGCACCGGCACGTTCACCGAGACGGTGCCGGTGCTGCAGCCGGGCGGCGCTATGGTCCCCACCGACGTGGAGCGCACCTGCGAGGTCGACATCGCGGTGCGCTGGGGGACCGGCTACGAGACGGTCACCCGGTCGTTCGCGAACATCATCGCCACGCCCAAGGGCGGCACGCATCAGCAGGGCTTCGAGGCCGGTCTCATCAAGGTGCTGCGCACCCAGGTCGACCAGAACGCGCGGCGGCTGAAGGTCGGCACCGACAAGCTCGAGAAGGACGACGTGTTGGCAGGCCTGTCGGCGGTGCTGACCGTGCGTCTGCCCGAGCCGCAGTTCGAGGGTCAGACCAAGGAGGTGCTCGGCACCCCTGCCGTCCGACAGATCGTGCAGAGCATCGTCACGAAGGAGCTGACGGCCCGGTTCACCTCGACCAAGCGCGAGGACAAGGCCCAGACGGCGCAGCTGCTGGAGAAGGTCGTCTCGGAGATGAAGGCGCGCATCTCGGCGCGCACGCACAAAGAGACCCAGCGCCGCAAGAACGCGCTCGAGTCGTCGTCGCTGCCGGTGAAGCTCGCCGACTGCCGCACGCAGGACGTCTCACAGTCGGAGCTGTTCATCGTGGAGGGCGACTCCGCGCTGGGCACGGCCAAGCACGCGCGCAACAGCGAGTTCCAGGCGCTGCTGCCCATCCGCGGCAAGATCCTCAATGTGCAGAAGGCCTCGATCAGCGACATGCTCTCCAACGCGGAGTGCGCGGCGATCATCCAGACCGTCGGGGCGGGCTCCGGACGCACGTTCGACCTCGATGCGGCCCGCTACGGCAAGATCATCCTGATGAGCGACGCCGACGTCGACGGCGCGCACATCCGCACCCTGCTGCTGACGCTGTTCTTCCGATACATGCGCCCGCTCATCGAAGCCGGCCGCGTGTATGCGGCGGTGCCCCCGCTGCATCGCGTCGTGGTGATCAACCCCGGCTCGAAGCCGAACGAGACCATCTACACCTACAGCGAGAAGGAGCTGCACGCGCTGCTGGCGAAGATCCAGAAGTCGGGCCGACGCTGGCAGGAGCCGGTGCAGCGCTACAAGGGCCTGGGGGAGATGGACGCCGACCAGCTCGCCGAGACGACGATGGACCGCGCCGGACGCCTGCTGCGTCGGGTGCGCGTGGAGGATGCGGAAGGCGCCGCCCGCGTGTTCGAACTGCTCATGGGCAGCGACGTCGCGCCGCGACGGGATTTCATCGTGTCGTCGGCGGACAGCCTCAACCGCGAGGCGATCGACGCCTGAGGATCACGGCCGGGCCGGCGGAGTTCGATCTCGGCGGCCGTGGACCGGCCCGGCGACCGTGGGGCCCGGGACCGATCTTGGGGGAATCGATCCCGGGCATCGCCGCGGGCGTCACGCCTGCGATGCTCTGGGCGACGATCGCGTGCACGCTCTCGTCCCCGATGTGCACCAGGACTCGCATGGCGTTCGCACACAAGCGACCAGCGTTGGGGGGCTACTGGTCTGCCGGCTCCTGCCAGCCTAGGTAGCTGCGGGACGACACACTGTGAACCTTCGGTCACCCCGATTGCGACTTTCGTCTACATTCTCGGCCGGGATCAGTCGGACAGGGGGAGCGATGCGGTGACCGTCCACCCCTCGGGGCGGCGCTCCGCCGCGAACGTCCCCCCGAACAGCCGGAACCGCTCGCGCAGACGCATGATGCCGTAGCCGGAGGACGGCAGGCCCGCCGTGTGTGCCGGGGGCGAGTCGTCCGAGAACACCAGATGCGCCCAGCCGTGCTCGACGGTGAGCGAGATGCGCACGTTGCGGGCGCCGGTGGCGTGCTTGAGCACATTGGTGGCGCTCTCGCGGATGACGCGGATCAGCGCGAGCAGCGACGCGTTGGGCAGGCGCAGCCGGTTCGGGACGGAGACGTGCACCTCGATGCCCGCGGCCTTCAATTCGCCGGCCACATCCTCGAGCGCCGTGTCGAGGGATTCAGGTGCCGGGACGTTCTCCGGCGCGGGGTTCTCCTCGCCGCGGACCATGCCCAGGACACGGCGCAGATCGGTCAGCGCCTGCACCGCGGACTCTCGGATGGCCGTCTGCGACTGCCGGCGCGCCCCGGAGTCGTCGGTGCGTTCCAGCACCGCCGCGTGCAGCGCGACGATTGTGATCTCGTGCGCGACGATGTCGTGCAGCTCGTCTGCGATCAGTTCACGTTCGTGCCGCAGCTGTTCGGCCACGATCCGCTCGTTCTCCTCCAGCTGCGCGGACAGCTCGCGCCACCGGCTGTGCTGCTGCCGGATGGTGAAGCCGATCAGCATGCTGACCACGCCGAGCACGCCCACGATGATCGCGCCGACGGGCTCCAGGATCCCCTGCGGCAGCACGACTTCGACCACCACCCACGCGGCGGTCACGGCCGCCGACAGCGCCGTGAGGGCGAGACTGCAGGTGGCGGCGACGATCCCCAGGATGAGGGCCGCGGCGATCACGTAGTCGCCGGCGACACCGGAAGCGGCGCCAAGGACCGCAACGGCCATGAGCGCGACGGCGGCCACCGGGGGCCGCCACGCGAACAGCGCCGTGGCGATGATGATCGCGGTGCCCACGATCGCGCGCAGCAGCGGCGTCTCGGTGGAGCCGGTCGCGCGCACCAGCGAGTCGACGATGAGCACGACGGCGACGAGGACCAGCAGCACCCGACGGGTGCGCACGCGCAGGGGCTGGTACGCCCACAGCGGCGCGCGGAGCAGATCGGACAGCCGACGTCGAGGGGTCACCACCTGATTATGGCGTGATTGTCCTGTGCCCGCCGATCAGCGGAAGATGCCGATCATCTGACCGAAGATGTAGAAGATACTCATGCGATTCACCTCCCGCAATGTCTCGAATCGATTCTTCAAACCGACGTTGCGCGCCGCGACCGACTCACGACTACATCCGTTGCGACTTTCGTCGAGACCGCACGGCGCGGGAGGACGCCGGCCTCTCCGTAAGATGACCATGTGACTGATGCGATTCGGGTGATTGTCGTCGACGACGAGTCGCTTGTCCGGGCGGCGCTGCGGGTGTTCTTCGAGTCCGCCGAAGGGTTCGAGGTCGTCGGGGAGGCCCAAGACGGGGCGGATGCGATCTCACTGGTGCGCGCCGTGCGCCCCGATGTGGTGCTCATGGACGTGCAGATGCCCACGATGGACGGCATCGAGGCCACCGAGCGACTGACCCGCGAGTTCCCGGGGATTAAGATCATCGCGCTGACCACGTTCTCCACCGAACGTGTCGTGGTGCCGATGCTCAGCGCCGGCGCGTCGGGGTTCCTGGTCAAGGACACTGCGCCGGACCGCATCGTCGATTCCGCGCGGCTCGCGTACGAGGGCGGATACGTCCTCTCGCCGCGCGTCGCGCAGGCCCTGGTCGGCTCGGTGCAGAACAGCCAGCCGCCCGCGCCCCGGGAGCTCAGCCGCGAGGAGGCGCTCACCGAACGGGAGATGCAGGTGGTCGTGCTGCTGGCCCGCGGGATGTCGAACGCGGAGATCGCCGCGGAGATGTTCGTGTCGGAGGCGACCGTGAAGTCCCACCTCGGACGCATCACGACCAAATGGGGCGTCCGTGATCGCATCCAGGTGCTGATCCGGGCCGCTCAGCTGCGCCTGGTCAGCATCGACTGATCCGGGGCCACGCTGCGCCGGACGCTCAGGAGACGGCGGTGCCCACGGCGCTGATCGCCGCGTCGAGGGTCTGACCGGACGCGTCGCGCTTGGCCCCGGCTTCGGGCAGCGCCCGCACCGCGCCGTCGGCGGCGACGGCACGCGGCTCGACACCCACCCACGCCACCAGGAGCGTGTCCTCGCCCTTCAGGAACCGCTGGGCGCGCACCCCACCGGTCGCGCGTCCCTTGGCGGGGAACTCCGACAGCGCCGACACCTTGCCCGATCCCGCGTCGGTGCCGGCCAGGGCGGTGCTGGACCCGGCGATGGTGACGACCATGGCATCCTCGGTCGCCGTCAGTGCGGTGAAGGCGACGACCCGCTCCCCGTCGGCGACGCGGACGCCCGCCATGCCACCCGCCGCGCGGCCCTGGGGACGCACGGCACCGGCGCCGAACCGCAGCAGCTGGGCATCGCTGGTGACGAAGACCAGTTCGCTGTCATCGGGGGCCGCGGCGGCACCGACGACGCTGTCACCGGGCTTGAGCGAGATGATCTCGACGTCGGTCTTGCCCGGCGCCAGCTCGGTCGCGGCCACGCGCTTGACCACGCCCTGCCGCGTTCCCAGCGCGACCACGGGCTGGTCGACGAGAGGCACGATCGCCACGACGTGCTCACCTGCGGCCAGCGCCAGGTACTGGTCGGCCTTGGTGCCCGCGGCGAGCTGCACGGAGTTGCCCGGCACGGCGGGCAGGTCGACGGGGGAGAAGCGGATGAGCCGGCCGGCGCTGGTCACCGCACCGATCTCGCCCCGGGCCGTGGTGTCGACGACGGACCGGATCGCGTCGTGCTTCGAACGGCGTGCCGGGGGCACGATGCCCCCGCCGGCCGCGTCGAGCTGTGCGCGCACCATGCGCCCGGTCGCCGACAGGAACACCCGGCACGGCTCGTCGGCGATCTGCAGGTCGACCGGGGCGGCCGCACGGGAGCGCGTCGTGACGGGTCCCCCGTCCAGCAGGAGGGTGCGGCGGGGGGTTCCGAAGGTCTCGGCGGCCGCGTCGAGTTCCCGCGCGACCTGCGCCCGCAGGAGCGCGTCGTCACGCAGCAGCGCCTCCAGCTGGGCGATCTCGGCCTTCAGCTGGTCACGCTCGGCCTCCAGCTCGATGCGGGAGAACTTCGTGAGCCGGCGCAGGCGCAGCTCGAGGATGTACTCGGCCTGCGGCTGGGAGAGATCGAACACGCTCATCAGGCGGGTGCGGGCCTGGTCGCCGTCATCCGACGCGCGGATGACCTGGATGACCTCGTCGATGTCGAGGATCGCGATCAGCAGACCCTCCACGAGGTGGAGGCGCTCCTGCCGGCGGTTGAGCCGGTGGCGGCTGCGCCGGGTGACCACCTGGAGACGGTGGTCGAGGTAGACGCGCAGCAGGTCCTTCAGGCCGAGCGTCTGCGGCTGGCCGTTGACGAGGGCGACGTTGTTGATGCCGAACGAGTCCTCGAGCGGGGTCAGCCGGTACAGCTGCTGCAGCACGGCGTTCGGGTCGAAGCCGGTCTTGATGCCGATGACCAGCCGCAGCCCGTGGTTGCGGTCGGTCAGGTCGGTCACGTCGGAGATACCGGTCAGCTTCTTGGCGCCGACGGCATCCTTGATCTTCTCGATCACCCGCTCGACGCCGACCATGTACGGCAGCTCGGTGACGACGATGCCGGTGCGGCGCGGTCCGAGCGACTCGATGGATGTCTTGGCCCGGGTGCGGAAGGTACCGCGCCCGGTCGCGTACGCCTCTTTGATCCCGTCCAGGCTCACGATGATGCCGCCGCCGGGAAGGTCCGGGCCGGGCACGAACTCCATGAGCTCTTCCAGCGTCGCCTCGGGATGCTCGAGCAGGTGCACGGCCGCGGAGACCACTTCGATGAGATTGTGCGGCGCCATGTTGGTCGCCATCCCCACCGCGATGCCGGTGGTGCCGTTGACCAGCAGGTTCGGGAACGCGGCCGGCAGCACCTCCGGCTGCTGGAACTGCCCGTCGTAGTTCGGGACGAAGTCGACGACGTCCTCGTCGAGGTTCTCGGTGAGGGCCAGCGCGGCCGGTGCCAGCCGGGCCTCGGTGTAGCGGGCCGCCGCCGGGCCGTCGTCGAGCGAACCGAAGTTGCCGTGCCCGTCGACCAGCGGCACGCGCAGCGCGAAGCCCTGCGCCAGGCGCACGAGTGCGTCGTAGATGGCCGAATCACCGTGCGGGTGCAGCTTCCCCATCACCTCGCCGACGACGCGGGCGCTCTTGACGTGCCCGCGGTCGGGGCGCAGCCCCATCTCGGCCATCTGGAACAGGATGCGCCGCTGCACCGGCTTGAGCCCGTCGCGCGCATCGGGGAGTGCGCGCGAGTAGATCACGGAGTACGCGTACTCGAGGAAGGAGTCCTGCATCTCCGAGGACAGGTCGACGTCCTCGATTCGGCCGTGGTCTGCGGGGGCGGATTCGGTGCGCGAAGCTGCCATGGATCTGCGGGGTCCTCCGGGTGACGGGAAGGGGCCGTCCGCGCCGTGTGCGAGACTGGCCCCGATGCCTCTCAGCCTACCCGCGGACCCGCCGACAGCCCGGAGCCTCACCGCGGTTCTGCCGCAGGTCCTGGCCGCGCTGCAGGCCCGGGGCGAGTGGTTCGCGCCGGCCCGGTCGGCGATCGTGGTGGTCGTGGACGGCCTGGGCCGCGGCAACCTGACGGCCCGGTCCGGTCACGCCCGGTTCCTCACGTCGCGGATGATGAAGAAGGATGCCGCGCGCTCGGTGTTCCCGGCGACGACGGCGACCGCCCTGACGAGCCTGTTCACCGGCGCACCGGCGGGCACCCACGGCATCGTGGGGTATCGCGTGCGGGTGCCCGGCACCGATGTCGCGCCCAACCAGCTCACCGGATGGGAGACCGACGGCCTGGACCCGCTGGCCTGGCAGCGCGCGCAGCCCCTCTTCGAACGTGAGGCGGCCGCGGGCCGGCCGTGCGTCGTCGTGTCGAAGGCGCGGTATGTGCACACCGGCTTCACCCGGGCGCTGCAACGCGGGGCGAGCTTCCTCCCCGGGGAGAGCATCGACGACCGCGTCGAGCGGGCCGTGGAGGCGGCGACCGCCGCTGCCGGGACGCTGGTCTACCTGTACATCCCCGAACTCGACACGATCGGCCACGCGTCGGGGTGGGAGAGCGCCGCCTGGACGGCGGCACTCGAGCATGTCGACACGGCGATGCGGCGGCTGGCGTCCGCCGTCCCCACCGACGTCGGAGTGCTCGTCACCGCCGACCACGGGATGGTGGACGTGCCGCCCCACCGGCATGTCCTCCTGGCCGACGGCGACCCACTGCTGGACGGTGTGGACCTCGTCGCCGGCGAACCGCGGATGCTGCATCTGTACGCACAGCCCGGACGCGCCGACGCCGTTCTGGCCCGTTGGCGCGAGGCCGAGGGCGCCCGCTCCTGGGTCATGTCGCGGGACGAGGCCGTCGCCGCAGGCCTGTTCGGCCCGGCCGTCGCCACCGAGGTGCTGCCGCGGATCGGGGACCTCCTGGTGGCGGCGCGCGCCGGCATCGCGTACTACGACGACCGTCTCACCGACAAGAAGCCGCAGAAGATGGTCGGGCAGCACGGGTCGCTCACCGACCAGGAGCGGATCGTGCCGCTGATCCGCCTGGGCGCCTTCGACGCCGTGGCCTGACCGGCTGTCAGGCGCCGCCGTCTTCGGTGCGGGCACCGAAGACGATCTCGTCCCAGGACGGCATCGACGTACGGCCCTTGCGGCGACCGCCGTCCGAGGCGTTGCCGTCGTCGGCCGGCGTCGGCTCGGCCGGACGCGTCTCGGGCTCGGGTGTGAGCTCGTCGAATCCGGGTTCGAGCGCGTCGAACAGTGCGACGGGGGAGGCGGGTGCACCGGCCTCGTCGGCGGGCATCGGCTCGCGCTGCCCGCGACGGCGGCGCAGCGCCTCGAGCAGGTCGGCCGTCTCCGCGGAGGTCACGCCCTGGTCGGGTGCCCGCTTGATGGCCGCCTCCTGCACGGCGGCCGAACTCGGCTGCCGGGGTTCGACGGACTCGGGCTCCGGCTCGGGCGCGCGGCGCGGGCCGAAGGCGGCGCTGTCGAACCGCGAGGTGTCTTTGATGCCGGACGTGTCCAAGGCGCGCAGGCGGGGGATCAGACCCTCGGGGAGGGAGCCCTGCCGCGACAGCTGCACGGCGTCGGCGTTCTGCGGCGAGAGCGTCGAGCGGCGCGGGTCGAAGCCCCAGCGGGCGTCGTGGTCGACCTCGTTCGCCGTGAACTCGAGCTTCACGATCCAGCCCGACTCCTCGCGCCAGCTGGTCCACCGCTCACCGGAGGCGCCGGCTTCGGCGAGCTTGGCACGCACGGCGGTGCCGAAGGTCGGCTGCGCATCGGGGTCGAGTTCGCCGCCCATGAGCACCGGAACGGCCAGCGCCTGGCCGACGACGTGTTCCCGCTCGGCAAGCACGGGGCCTTCGAACCGGGCGACGTCGTCGACGCGCAGGCCCAGCAGCTCGGCGACCTCTTCGGTCGACATGCCGGCACGGATGTGGGCCTGGATCTCCCGCGGGTTGGGCCGGGCCGCGCGCGGCTCCGCCTCGCGCTGCAGGCGACGCAGGTGCGCGCGCAGCGCATCGTCCGCGGGCAGCGTGAACCTGTCGCCGGACTCCGTGGCGAGAACGAGGACGCCCTCTTCGGTGCCGATGACTTTGAGCTGTTCCATGCGAAACACCCTCCCGATCCTGCGTGTGCGCCCATGGTGTCACAGGCGTCCGACGGCCGAGGGAATATCGTGGGCGCGCCGCGAGTTTCACGGCATGCACCCTCCGATGGCGCCGACGCGCACGACGGCATTTGCGAAAACCCGACCGTTCGTGCAAACTATCGCCGCCCCATCGGGTCCCCGCACGCAGCCCCTCCTGGAAGTAGAGACGTTCGAGCATGGCCACGGATTACGACGCACCCCGCAAGACCGAGGACGACAGCGAGTCGATCGAGGCCCTCAAGGAGCGGGTTCCGGACAAGCTGTCCGGCTCGGTGGATGCCGAGGACGCGGACAACCCGAGCGGCTTCGAGCTGCCCGGCGCCGACCTGTCGGACCTGGAGCTGGACGTCGTCGTGCTGCCGCCCCAGGAGGACGAGTTCACCTGCATGGAGTGCTTCCTCGTGAAGCACCGCACCCAGATCGACCACGAGGTCGCCGGCGGCTACGTCTGCACCGAGTGCTCCTGAGCGATCAGCGCGGGTGCTGAGCCCGCGCGATCATCGCCACCACGCGATCGGGCGTCCGTGATGAGAACACCCATTCGGTGACCGGGTCGTCGGGATCGGTGACGGTGACCCGCACGACCCCGTCGATCCCGCCGCGCAGCCGGTGCCAGGCCGTCCGCGCCAGTTCCGGACCCCGGGCGGCGCGCGCCGCATCCCCGGTCAGGGCGACGGCGTCACCCAGCTCGGTGACGGGGATGTGTGCGCGCCCCACGCGCAGCACCCCGTCCGCCACCGACACGACGGGCGCGGACGCGATCAGGGCGGACACGATCAGCGCACCGGCCACCAGCCCGACCGCCAGCGCGAGGGTCGCATCGAGCGGAGCGAACACGAGCGCGATCATCGGCGCGGCCACCGCCGCGCTGACGAACACCCACAACGACGGGCTGAGACGTTCACGGTAGCCGGATACCGTGGGGCGAGTGCCGGCGGCGTTGTTGTGCATTAGCCTCATGGGGTGATTCAAACCGTGGACGTTCCCATTATCGCCGAGCACGTGCCGGCGTACGCCCACCCCGGTGACGCCGGCGCCGATCTGGTCTCCACGGAGGCCGTGCGCCTCGAGCCCGGCCAGCGCGCGCTCATCGGAACGGGTGTGCGCATCGCGCTGCCCGACGGATACGTCGCGTTCGTGGTGCCCCGCAGCGGCCTGGCCACCAAGCACGGCATCACGATCGTGAACAGCCCCGGCACCGTCGACGCGGGGTACCGCGGCGAGCTGAAGGTGACCCTGTTGAACACCGACACCGAGGCCGCGTTCGAGATCGCCCCCGGCGACCGCATCGCCCAGGTGATCGTGATGCCCGTGTCGCGGGCGAACTTCATCCCGGTGACGGAACTGCCCGACTCCGTCCGCGGCGAAGGCGGCTTCGGTTCCACCGGCTACCAGTCAGGAGGTGCCTCGTGAGTGATGTCCCGAGCAAGAGCGCGCCGGCAGATCGCGCGTCCAACGGTCCCTTCGACGAGTCCGAGGCCAACCCGGTCCGGCCCTACATCGACCTCGGCGGCATCAAGATCCTGCCGCGCGAGGGGCTGAACCTGCGCCTGGAGGTCGAGGAGCAGACCAAGCGCATCGTCGCCGTCGGCCTGGACTACGCCGGATCGACGCTGCAGGTGCAGCCGTTCGCCGCTCCGCGCTCCACCGGACTGTGGGACGAGACCCGCGAGCAGATCCGTCAGCAGGTGCGTCAGCAGGGCGGCCGCGTCGAGGAGCGGGAGGGCCCGCTCGGCCCCGAGCTGCTCGCGGAGGTGCCGGTCGCGGCCAACCAGGACGGCGCCACCGGCAAGCGCCTGGCGCGCTTCGTCGGCGTCGACGGACCGCGCTGGTTCCTGCGCGGCGTCATCGGCGGGGCTGCCACCGGCGACGTCGCCGCCGCCGAGCAGGTCGAGGACCTGTTCCGCTCGATCGTGGTCGTCCGCGGCGGCACACCGATGCCCCCGCGCGACCTCATCCCGCTGAAGATGCCGGCCTCGCCCGGGGCGGCATGACCGACGAATCCGGCCGCACTCCGGCATCCCGCCCTTCTCACGGGGACGACCGGCGCACCCCCGAGGACGGCACCGAGCAACCGACGGCCTCCGAACTGGTGAGCCAGGCGTTCGGGCAGGCGGCGCTGCGCGCCGGGCTCGACCCCGCGTCGCAGGCGACCACCGGCCACGTCGTGTGGCGGGCGATGGGCGGCTGGCGCGGCGTGCTCGAGTCGGTGCTCCCGGGCCTCGTGTTCATCGTGGTGTTCACCCTCACGATCGACCGGGACACCGGCCAGGGCGACCTGTGGCTCTCGCTCGGGCTGTCGGTGGGATTGGCCGCGGTGTTCAGCATCGTGCGGCTGGTCCAGCGCTCCACCCTCACCGCCGCGCTCGGCGGACTGATCGCCACCGGCGCCGCAGCCGCCCTGGCCCTGTGGACCGGGCGCGGGCAAGACAACTTCGTCCCCGGCCTGATCACCAACGCGGTGTACGGCACGGCCTTCCTGGTGTCGGCGCTCATCGGCTGGTCGATCATCGGTCTGATCGCCGGGTTCCTCATGAACGACAGCACCGGGTGGCGCGCCGACCCGCGCAAGCGACGGACGTTCTTCTGGCTCGCGATCGCCTGGGCCGGGCTGTTCTATCTGCGGCTGGCCGTGCAGCTGCCCTTCTACTTCGCCGGCGACGTGACCACGCTGGGAACCCTGAAGCTCATCATGGGTCTGCCGCTGTTCGCCCCGCTCGTCGCGGTGACGTGGCTGGCGGCACGCGCCGTGTACGCCAAGCCCGCCGTCCCGCCCGCCGCGTGATAGATTTATCTCGACATCAAGATAAATTCCGACTCCGTCTGTTAGGCCGACCTCACTGGCAGAGTGTGGCGCAGACGGGGAAGATGGAGACGTGGGGCCTGTGCCCGCGCGTCCGCCGATGAAGGAGAACAGCCGTGTCCACTGTTGACAGCTTCGGAGCCAAGAGCAACCTGAAAGTCGGCGACACCGACTATGAGATCTTCCGGATCGACACCGTCCCCGGGTACGAGAAGCTGCCCTTCAGCCTGAAGGTGCTGCTGGAGAACCTGCTGCGCACCGAAGACGGCGCGAACGTCACCAAGGCGCAGATCGAGGCGCTGGGCAACTGGGACCCGGACGCCGAGCCCGACACCGAGATCCAGTTCACGCCGACCCGCGTCGTGATGCAGGACTTCACCGGCGTGCCCTGCATCGTCGACCTCGCCACGATGCGCGAGGCCGTCACGGCCCTGGGCGGCGACCCGAACAAGATCAACCCGCTGGCGCCGGCCGAGTTGGTCATCGACCACTCGGTGATCGCCGACCTGTTCGGCACCGAGAACGCCCTCGAGCGCAACGTCGAGATCGAGTACGAGCGCAACGGGGAGCGGTACCAGTTCCTGCGCTGGGGCCAGACCGCGTTCGACGACTTCAAGGTCGTCCCGCCGGGCACCGGCATCGTGCACCAGGTCAACATCGAGCACCTCGCCAAGGTCGTCTATGACCGCACGGTCGACGGCGTGCTGCGTGCCTACCCCGACACGTGTGTGGGCACCGACTCGCACACCACGATGGTCAACGGCCTGGGCGTGCTCGGCTGGGGCGTCGGCGGCATCGAAGCCGAGGCGGCCATGCTCGGCCAGCCTGTGTCGATGCTCATCCCGCGCGTGGTCGGCTTCAAGCTCATCGGCGACATCCCCGCCGGCGTCACCGCGACCGACGTCGTGCTGACCATCACGGACATGCTGCGCCAGCACGGCGTGGTCGGGAAGTTCGTCGAGTTCTACGGCGCCGGTGTCGCTTCGGTGCCGCTGGCCAACCGCGCCACCATCGGCAACATGAGCCCGGAGTTCGGCTCGACGGCCGCCATGTTCCCGATCGACGACGTCACCCTCGACTACCTGCGCCTGACCGGGCGTGACGAGAGCGTCGTGTCGCTGGTCGAGGCGTACGCCAAGGAGCAGTCGCTCTGGCACGACCCGAGCCGCGAGCCCAGCTACAGCGAGTACATGGAGCTCGACCTGTCCACGGTCGTCCCCTCGATCGCCGGTCCGAAGCGTCCGCAGGACCGCATCCTCCTGTCCGAGGCAAAGCAGCAGTTCGAGTCCGACATCCTCAACTACGCGACGCCGTCGACGTCCACCGACATCGTCGACCTCGAGTCCAAGCACTCGTTCCCCGCATCCGACCCCGGCGCCGTGCCGGGTGAGGAGGAGTCGGAGACCCGCGAGGTGCACATCAACTCCGGGGCGCCGGCGTCGGTATCCAAGCCGATCAAGATCACGCCGCCGAACGGTTCGCCGTACATCCTCGACAACGGCGCGGTCACCCTCGCGGCGATCACCTCGTGCACCAACACGTCCAACCCGTCGGTGATGATCGCGGCGGGCCTGCTGGCGCGCAAGGCGCGCGAGAAGGGCCTGAAGCAGAAGCCGTGGGTGAAGACCACCCTGGGCCCCGGCTCGAAGGTCGTCACCGACTACTACGAGAAGTCCGGCCTCGACAAGGACCTCGAGAGCCTCGGCTTCTACACCGTGGGCTACGGCTGCACGATCTGCATCGGTAACTCGGGCCCGCTCATCGAAGAGGTCTCGGCCGCCGTCAACGATCACGACCTGGCCGTCACCGCGGTGCTCTCGGGCAACCGCAACTTCGAGGGCCGGATCAGCCCCGACGTGAAGATGAACTACCTGGCCTCCCCGCCGCTGGTGGTCGCCTACGCTCTGGCCGGCTCGATGCACTTCGACTTCGAGACCGACCCGCTCGGCACCGACACCGAGGGCAACGACGTGTTCCTGAAGGACATCTGGCCCGCTCCCGAAGAGGTGCAGGAGGTCATCGACTCGTCGATCTCGCGTGAGCAGTTCATCAAGCAGTACGCGACCGTCTTCGACGGCGACGACCGCTGGCGCAACCTGCCCACCCCGACCGGCCCGACGTTCGAGTGGGAGCCCGACTCGACCTACGTCCGCAAGGCGCCGTACTTCGACGGCATGACGATGGAGCTGACGCCGGTCGCCGACATCACCGGCGCCCGCGTGATGGCGACCCTCGGTGACTCGGTCACGACCGACCACATCAGCCCGGCGGGCAACATCAAGGCCGGCACGCCTGCGGCCCAGTACCTCACCGAGCACGGCGTGGCCCAGAAGGACTTCAACTCGTACGGCTCGCGCCGTGGCAACCACGAGGTGATGATCCGCGGCACGTTCGCCAACATCCGTCTGAAGAACGAGATCGTGGCCGCCGTCAACGACGGCCAGGTCGTCGAGGGCGGCTACACCCGCGACTTCACGCAGCCCGGCGGCCCGCAGTCGTACATCTACGACGCGTGCCAGAACTATGCGGCGCAGGGCACCCCGCTGGTGGTGTTCGGCGGCAAGGAGTACGGCTCGGGATCCTCCCGTGACTGGGCCGCCAAGGGCACCAGCCTGCTGGGTGTGAAGGCCGTCATCACCGAGAGCTTCGAGCGCATCCACCGGTCGAACCTCATCGGCATGGGCGTCGTGCCGCTGCAGTTCCCGGCCGGCGAGAGCTGGAAGTCGCTGGGCCTGGACGGCACCGAGATCGTATCGATCACGGGCCTGGAGCAGCTGAACGAGGGCGTCACCCCGAAGACGGTGAAGGTCACCGCGGCCCCCAGCGAGTTCTCGCCCGAGGGCAAGGAGACGGTCACGTTCGACGCGGTCGTGCGCATCGACACCCCCGGTGAGGCCGACTACTACCGCAACGGCGGCATCCTGCAGTACGTGCTGCGTTCGCTCGTCTGACGCGACGTCCGAAGGGCCCGGGATCTTCAGGTCCCCGGGCCCTTCGGCGTGTCCGCGGTCGGTGTCGTCACAGCCGCGGCCGGGGGTCACCACGTAGACTCGAGCGCATGAGTCTGCTCGAGAAGATCCACGGTCCGCGCGACCTCGACGGTCTCTCCGCGGACCAGCTGACCCAGCTCGCGGACGAGATCCGTGCGTTCCTCATCCAGAACGTCGCCCGCACCGGCGGTCACCTCGGGCCGAACCTCGGCGTGATCGAGCTCACCATCGCCCTGCACCGGGTGTTCGACTCGCCCAACGACCCGATCGTGTTCGACACCGGGCACCAGTCGTACGTGCACAAGCTGCTCACCGGCCGACAGGACTTCTCGAACCTCCGCTCCCGCGGGGGACTGGCCGGCTACCCGCAGCGGTCGGAGAGCCCGCACGACGTCGTGGAGTCCTCGCACGCGTCGAGTTCGCTCAGCTGGGCCGACGGCATCTCCCGCGCCTTCACCCGCACCGGGCGCAAGGACCGCCACGTCGTGGCCGTCGTCGGCGACGGCGCCCTCACCGGCGGCATGACGTGGGAGGCGCTCAACAACATCTCCGACGACAACGACCGCAATCTGATCATCGTCGTCAACGACAACGGCCGCTCGTACGCTCCCACGATCGGCGGCATGGCCCGCTATCTCAACCGCGTGCGCACGACCGAGGGCTATGAGAACCTGCGCCGCGGCTCGGACTCGTTCTTCCGCATCTTCGGGGCGCCCGGCCGGGCCCTGTACCGGGGCGTCCGGGGCGGCACGCGCGGCTTCCTGTCGCGCTTCACGAACAACGTCGCGCTGTACTCCAACCTCGACATCAAGTACCTCGGCCCCATCGACGGCCACGACCTGGAAGCGCTCGAGGAGACGCTGACGCTGGCGAAGTCGTACGGTGCGCCGGTGATCGTGCACGCGATCACCGAGAAGGGCCACCACTACGAGCCGGCCCGCAACGACGAGGCCGACCAGTTCCACGCCGTCGGCAAGATCGACCCGGCCACCGGCGCCCCCCTCGGCGGTTCCGGCGCCACCGGCTGGACGGATGTGTTCGCACAGAGCCTGCTGGAGGCCGGGGAACGGCGCGAAGACATCGTGGCCATCACCGCCGCCATGCTGCGTCCCACCGGCCTGCAGCCGTTCGCGCAGCGCTTCCCCGACCGCGTGCACGACGTCGGCATCGCCGAGCAGCACGCCGTCGCCTCGGCGGCCGGCCTCGCCTTCGGCGGGCTGCACCCCGTCGTCGCCATCTACGCTACGTTCATGAACCGTGCGTTCGACCAGGTGCTCATGGATGTCGCGCTGCACCGCGCCGGGGTCACTTTCGTGCTCGACCGCGCCGGCGTCACCGGCCCCGACGGTCCCAGCCACCACGGCGTGTGGGACCTGGCCATGCTGCAGGCCGTCCCCGGCATCCGCATCGCCGTGCCCCGCGACCGGGACCGGCTGCGCGAGGAGTTCGACGAGGCGATCGCCGTGGAGGACGCGCCGACGGTCATCCGGTTCCCGAAGGGCACCGTCTCACCGGATCTGCCCGCGGTCGAGCGTCTGCCGGACGGGGTCGACGTCCTGTTCCGCGACGGCGGTGAGGACGTGTTGCTGGTGGGCATCGGCCCGATGGCGCACCTCGCCGTGGATGTGGCCGGGCGCCTGCAGGCGCAGGGGATCGGCGCCACCGTCGTCGACCCGCGCTGGGTCGTCCCGGTGCAGCCGTCGGTGGTCGAGCTGGCCGCGCGCCACCGGCTGGTCATCACGATCGAGGACGGCATCCGCGTGGGCGGGATCGGCACCCGCGTGCGCCAGGTGCTGCGCGAAGCCGGGGTCGACACGGCGGTGGACGAACTGGGCGTGCCCGACGAGTTCATCGCGCACGCCTCGCGCGAGGAGATCCTCGCCGACGCCGGGCTCACCGCACCCAAGATCGCGCACGACGTGGTCTCGCAGGTGCTGGGCACCCGCATCCCGGTCGCCCGCCGGCCGCACGCCGACACCGACGCGCTGTGGCTGCCCACGCCCACCGAGTCGGCCCGCGACGACCACTCCTGATGACGTGACAGCATGGACGGGTGACCCCTGCCGATCTGTCCCGCTCCGCCAACCTCAGCCGTGAGGAGACGGCCGCCCGCGCGGCCGCGATCCGTGTCGACACGATCGAGGTGGACCTCGATCTGCGCGCGGCCCGCGACCTCGACGAGACCACCTTCGCGACCGTCACGACGCTGACGTTCACCGCCGAGACCGAGGCGACCTGGGTCGACTTCATCGGCGCGGCCGTCGACGAGGTGATCGTCAACGGCGCCGCCCGCGACGTGCGCTGGGACGGTGCGCGCATCGAACTGACCGGCCTGGCCGCACACAATGTGGTGACCGTACGCGCCCGGGGTGTGTACAGCCGTTCGGGCGAGGGACTGCACCGCTTCGCCGACCCGGTCGACGGCGAGGTCTACCTGTACACGCAGTACGAACCGGCCGACTGCCGACGCGTGTACGCATGCTTCGAGCAGCCCGATCTGAAGGCGCGCTGGCGGTTCACGGTGTCCGCCCCCGCCGGGTGGACCGTGCTCGCCAACGGCGCCGAGACGGCCCGTGCGCAGGTGGATGCCGGCATCCGCCACACCTTCGCCGAGACGCTGCCGCTGTCGAGCTACATCACCGCCGTCGCCGCCGGCCCGTACCACCGCGTGGAGGGCCGGTGGGAGCACGGTGACCAGACGGTGGAGCTGGGGGTGCTGTGCCGCGCGTCGCTGGCCCCGCACCTGGATCACGAGGAGATCCTGGACGTCACCCGGCGCGGCCTGACCTTTTTCAGCGAGGCCTTCGCGTACCCGTACCCGTGGGGCAAGTACGACCAGATCTTCGTGCCCGAGTACAACCTCGGGGCGATGGAGAACCCGGGGCTGGTCACGTTCACCGAGGCGTACGTGTTCCGCGGCGCGGCGACGGCCGCGCAGCACGAAGCGCGCGCGAACACAATTCTGCACGAGATGGCGCACATGTGGTTCGGCGACCTGACGACGATGCGGTGGTGGGACGACCTGTGGCTGAAGGAGTCGTTCGCCGACTACATGGGGGCGCATGCGGCGGCCGCGGCGGGTGGGTTCCCGGACGCCTGGGTGACCTTCGCCAGCCGCCGGAAGGGCTGGGCGTACGAGCAGGATCAGCTGCCGACCACGCACCCGATCGTCGCCGACATCGTCGATCTCGAAGCCGCGAAGCTCAACTTCGACGGCATCACCTACGCGAAGGGCGCGTCGGTGCTCAAGCAGCTCGTCGCCTTCGTGGGCGAGGAGGCGTTCTTCCGCGGCGCGCAACGGTACTTCGCCGAGCACGCGTTCGGCAGCACGACCCTGCCGGACCTGCTCGCAGCGCTCGAGGCGGCATCGGGTCGGGATCTTCGCACGTGGGCCGCGGCCTGGCTGCAGACCACCGGCGTGTCGGAGATCCGCGTCGAACGCTCCGAGACGCTCGAGGTCGTACAGACCGAGCCCCGGCCGCACCGTCTGAGCGTCGGGTTCTACGCCTTCGAGGGCGACCAGCTGACCCCTCGCGGCGACATCGACCTCGACGCCGTCGCCGCGCGCACTCCGATCACGGCGCCGGTGATCCCTGCCGCAGACCTCATCGTCCCGAACGTCGACGACCGCACCTACGCGAAGGTGCGACTGGATGAGCGGTCGATGGATGCCGCGGCGCGGGGCCTGTCCACGATCGACGCGCCGCTGGTGCGCTCGGTGGTGTGGGCGGCGCTGTGGAACGCGGTGCGCGACGGCCTGCTGCCGACCACGCGCTACCTGGAGATCGTGACCCGCCACGCGCCGGCGGAGACCAACGTGGCGCTGCTGGCCGATGCGCTGGCCCACGCCGGCTTCGCCGTCGCTCACTACGCGGTGGCGGCCGACCGCGCCGGCCTCGCCGCCGAATGGCTCACGACCACATGGGACGCCCTGCATGCGGCCGCGCCGGGCAGCGATGCGCAGCTGGTGTGGGCACGCGCCGTGGGGGCGGCTGCGGCCGTCAGCGACGGGCGTGCCGACGCCCTGCGCGCCATGCTGAGCGGCGCCGCCGCCACGCCGGAGGGGCTGGCGCTCGATCCCGAGCTGCGGTGGTCGTGGCTCATCGCACTGTCGGCCACCGGGCACGCGACGCCGGCGGACCTGGACGCGGAGCTGGCCACGGATCCGACGGCCAAGGGGCGCGTGTCGCACCGCACCGCCCTGGCGGCACGGCCCGACGCCGCCGTGCGCGCGGAGGCGTGGCAGGCGGCGTGGGAGGACCGGTCACTCACCAATGACGAGCTCGACGCCACGATCGCCGGCATCCGCGCCGGGCACCGGCGCGACCTGATCGCCGCCGTCGACGACGACTACTTCGCGCGCATCGGCGAGGTGTGGACCGCGCGCAGCATCGAGATCGCGCGACGGCTCGTGCGGGGGCTGTTCCCGGCATCCGACACCCTGGCACCCGCCGACGCCTGGCTGGCCGCCCACGCCGATGCTCCGGCATCCCTGCGCCGCATCGTCATCGAACAGCGGGACGGGCTGTACCGCGATCTGCGGGTGCGCGCCGCGCAGCCGCCGGCCGCACGCTGACACGTCGGGCCTCGGCTCACCGGTCCGTCTCGGGGGTACCGTTCTCCTGCGGTGCCTGCGCCCGCTCGACGAGGGCATCCTCGACCTGCGCGTCGGGGTCGCCGCGTTCCTGCGGCACGTCCGGCCGCAGCACGTCCCGCGCGCCCCGGCGCCAGCCGAGGGTGACCGCCGCGGCGGCTGCGGTGGTGTTCACGACATACACGACCGCGGCGGACGGGTCGAGGGGCAGCCGTCCGGCCAGGGTGAGGAAGAAGAGCGCGGTCACGACCACGCCGACACCGGCGCCGAACACCGCGAAGGCGGCCAGGTGTCGGCCGATCCGGTCGGTGCGGCGCAGCGCGCGCCCCAGCCACCAGGCAGGCGCGGCGAACACGACGAGCCCGACCGTCGCCCACCCGAGCACGTAGATCGCCGCGACGACCCCGCCGGAGGGCAGGTAGATGATCATCCACGCCGCGATGTCCAGGCCCAGGAACCACAGCCATGCCGAGACGGCGCCGCGGAGGAACTCGCCGCGCGTGAACGCCATCGGCTCGGCAGCGCTGCGCACGGCGGGCTCGCTCACGACCGCACCTCCGCCACGATGTCGAGCAGTTCGCGTACGGGTCGACGTAGACGCTGTGCGATGTCCCCCGGCAGGCCGTGACGGGCACCGGAGACGGCGCGCGAGAACAGCGCCTCGGTGAGGTCCCGCGCGGGCGCGGAGTCGGCCGAGAGCGGGTTCACCGCCGACCCGGGGGCCAGGGCCGCGGCGATGAGCATGTTCGGAACGTACCATGAACTGAACGCGTTCAGATTCCTGCGTGTGCATGGGAAACGGCCCCGAGCCGAAGCCCGAGGCCGTTTCCGTCCGTCGCGGTGTCAGCCGCCGATGCCGCGGATCGGGGGCGTGTGGAACGTCCCGCCGAACGCGCGCTCAGAGGCGCCTTCCCGGTCGAGGTAGGGTGAGGCGCCACCGTCGATGAACGGCCAGCCGGCGCCGAGGATCAGGCACAGATCGATGTCCTGCACCTCCGGGACCACACCTTCGTCGAGCATGATCTTCATCTCCTGGGCGAGTCCGTCCTGGACGCGGCGGAGGATCTCGTCGGCGGATGCCGGCGTGGATCCGACATGCCCCTTGAGCGCCCTTTCGGCGGCCTTGGTGAAGCCGGTGACGCGACCGCCCTTGTCCTTCTCGACGACCGCTTCCAGTTCCGCGAGCGCGTGGAAGTTCTCGTTCGCGTAGAAACGGTCCGGGAAGGCGCGCACCATCGTGTCCTGGACGTGCGCGGCCACCTTCCAGCCGACCAGGTCGATGAGCTGGAACGGCCCCATGGGCAGCCCCAGCGGCGCGAAGGCCTTCTCGACGTCGGCGACCGGGGTGCCCTCGTAGACGGCACGCGCCGCCTCGCCCATGACCTTGGCGAGCAGCCGGTTGACCACGAAGCCGGGCGCGTCGGCGGTCAGGACGCCGTTCTTGCGCAGGTTCTTCGCGACGACGAATGCGGTCGAGAGGGCCTCTTCCGAGGTCTGCGGCGTCTTGACGATCTCGATGAGCGGCATGACGGCGACCGGGTTGAAGAAGTGGAAGCCGACCAGCCGCTCGGGGTGTGCCAGCTGCGACCCGATCTCCTCGACCGACAGCGACGACGTGTTCGTCGCGAGGATGGCATCCTCGGCCACGATCGCCTCGATCTCGGCGAAGACCTGCTGCTTGACGCCGACCTCCTCGAAGACCGCCTCGATCACGAAGTCGCAGTCCGCGTAAAGCGACTTGTCGGTCGTGCCGGTCACCAGGCCACGCAACTTGTTGGCGGTGTCGGCATCCAGTCGGCCCTTCGCCTCGAGCGCCGCGATCTCGTCGTGGATGTAGGCCACGCCCTTGTCGACGCGGGCCTGGTCGAGGTCGGTGATGAGCACCGGCACCTGCAGGCGCCGCAGGAACAGCAGTGCGAACTGGCTGGCCATCAGGCCGGCGCCGATGATGCCGACCTTGGTGACCTTCTTCGCCAGCGCCTTGTCGGGCGCGCCGACGGGGCGCTTCGCGCGCTTCTGCACGAGGTCGAACGCATACATGGATGCCGCGAACTGATCGCCGGTGACGAGTTCGGCCAGCGCGTCGTCCTCGCGGGCGAAACCCTCGGCCTTCGTGCCGCTCTTGGCCTTGTCGAGCAGGTCGAGCGCCAGGTACGGCGCCCGGGGCACGGTGCCGATCTTCGACTCCAGCATGCCGCGCGCCACCTTGACGGCGATCGGCCACTTCGTGAGGCGCTCGATCTTGCCGGGCTCGTTCTTGCGCTCGACCTTGATCGTGCCGGCCAGGACGCCGTCGGCCCACCGCAGCGAGTCCTCGAGGTAGTTCGCGGCGGGGAAGATGGCATCCATGATGCCGAGCTCGAACGCCTGCTGCGGCTTCAGGGTGCGGTTCTGCTTGAGCGGGTTGGAGATGACGACCTCGAGCGCGTTCTCGATGCCGATGAGGTTCGGCAGCAGGTAGGCGCCGCCCCAGCCGGGGATGAGTCCCAGGAACACCTCGGGCAGCGCGATCGCGGCGGCAGAAGCATCGACCGTGCGGTAGGTCGAGTTGAGGGCGATCTCGAGACCGCCGCCCAGGGCCAGACCGTTCACGAACGCGAACGAGGGCACGCCGAGCTCGCTGAGCTTGCCGAACACCTTGTGGCCCAGCTGCGCCACCAGCCGCGCCTGGTCCTTGGAGCCGACCTTGGTGATGTCGGACAGGTCGGCGCCGGCGGCCAGGATGTACTGCTTGCCGGTGACGGCGACCGCGGCGATCTCACCGGCCGCCGCCCGCGCCGCGAGCGCGTCGAGCGTCTCGCCCAGTTCGGCGAGAGTGGCCGGGCCCAGCGTGTTGGGACGGGTGTGGTCACGGCCGTTGTCGAGGGTGATCAGCGCGAGCGTCCGGCCCGAGGGCAGGCGCACGTCGCGCACCAGCGAGTGGGTGACCACCTCGTCGTCGGTGAGCGCGAGGATGGGGGAGAAGTCGATCTTGTCGTAGTCGGTCATCGTCCGGTCCTCACTTCTTCTTCTTGCCGTCGTAGTGCGGGTTCTCCCAGATGACCGAGCCGCCCTGGCCGAGGCCGACGCACATGGCGGTCAGCCCGTAGCGGACGTCGGGGCGCTCGGCGAACTGGGCCGCCAGCTGGATCATGAGACGCACGCCCGATGCGGCCAGCGGGTGGCCGAGCGCGATCGCACCGCCCCACTGATTGACACGCGGGTCGTCGTCGGCGATGCCGAAGTGGTCCAGGAGCGAGATGACCTGGATCGCGAACGCCTCGTTCAGCTCGAACAGTCCGATGTCGTCGATCGTGAGCCCGGCCTTGCGCAGTGCCTTCTCGGTCGACGGGATGGGGCCGATGCCCATGATCTCGGGCTGCACGCCGGCGAACGCGAACGACACGAGCTTCATCTTGGGAGCCAGGCCCAGCTCCTTGACGGCGCCGCCGCCGGCCAGCAGCGACATGGTCGCACCGTCGGTGAGCGGCGAGGACGTGCCGGCGGTGACCCGGCCGTGCGGGCGGAAGGGCGTCTTGAGCCCGGCCAGGTCTTCCATCGTGGTCTGCGGGCGACGGCCCTCGTCCTCGGTGGCCAGCCCCCATGCGCCGTCGGCGCCCTTGACGGCGACGGGCACCAGGTCGGGCTGGAACTTGCCGGCCTCGTACGCGGCCTGGGCCTTGTGCTGACTGAGCATGCCGAACCGGTCGGAGCGCTCCTTGGTCAGGTGCGGGAACCGGTCGAAGATGCGCTCGGC
Organism: Microbacterium pollutisoli; assembly: GCF_053586795.1. NCBI lineage: Bacteria > Bacillati > Actinomycetota > Actinomycetes > Micrococcales > Microbacteriaceae > Microbacterium > Microbacterium pollutisoli. Next base: position 363,249 of record NZ_JBNYWT010000001.1, on the reverse strand, counting down.
CGTGACACCCATGTTCAGGGCGCCCGGGTCGACCATCTTCTCGGCGACGAAGCGCGGGTTCGGGTCGGCGTTGCCGCCGATGGGGTGGTGCCCCATGTGCTCGACACCGCCGGCGAGGGCCAGGTCGTACATGCCGACGCCGATGGCGCCGGCCATGGTGGTCACGCTGGTCATGGCGCCGGCGCACATGCGGTCGATCGCGAAACCGGGCACGGTCTGGGGGAGTCCGGCCAGGATCGCCACCGAGCGCCCGAGGGTCAGTCCCTGGTCGCCGGTCTGACTCGTCGCGGCGATCGCGACGTCGTCGATGCGATCCGCCGGCACTGCGGGGTTGCGCTCCATGAGCCCGATGGTCGCCTTCACGGCGAGGTCATCGGAGCGGGTGTTCCAGTACATGCCCTTTTCGCCCGCGCGCCCGAACGGGGTGCGCATTCCATCGACGAAGTAGACGTCCGAGAGCTCGGCCACTCTGCCTCCAAAGGTTGGGATTCAGTCCAGCCTAGTGTGACACTCAGTGTCGCGAAATCGGTTGGGTCGAATCTACGAACCGGCGCGCGGCGGTGACGGCCGCGTGCAGGGATTGCACAAAGGCTAGCGCGGTCGCCTGGGCGGTTCTCAGGGCGCGTCGGTGGACGCCGCCGGAGGCGGCACCTCGGCCTCATCCGCGGACGGTGCCGGCGCCGACGCCTCGGGCGGCACCGGGTGCGCGAACGCCTCGGCGATCACCGCGGCCACGTGCTCGATCTGCCAGGGCCGCGCACCGTGCGCGGCCAGCGCCTCGCCGATGGCGTCGGCATCGGCCGGCTGCGGCGGGCGCCAGGCCACCCGACGGAGGGTGTCGGGGGTGAGCAGGTTCTCCACCGGCATCCGCAGCTCGCCGGCGAGGCGTTCGACGGCCGGGCGGGCCGTTCTGAGGCGCAGATCCGCATCGGGGTTGCGATCCGCCCAGGCGCGCGGCGGCGGGAGCGCGTCGCTGGGCAGCCGCTCCGCCGGCAGGTCGTCGGTCTTGCGCCCCGCCTCGATCGCCGCCCACCACCGGTCCAGCTGGGAGCGGCTGGCCCGTCCGGTGAACTCCTTCAGGCCCGCAAGCTCCTGCTTGCTCGCCGGGTTGGCACGCACCGCGGCCACGAGGGCACGGTCGGGCACGAGCCGGCCGGGGGCGATGTCCTGGGCCTGCGCGTATTCCTCACGTGCGGTCCACAGCTCCCGCGCGATCGCGAGGGCACGGCGTCCGCGCACCGTGTGCAGCCCGCTCAGTCGCCGCCACGGGTCCTCACGCGGCGGCTTGGCCGGGCGGGTGCGGACCGCCTCGAACTCCTGCGCCGCGATCTCCACCTTGTCCTGCGCGAACAGCTCGACCTCGAGGGCGTCACGCACGTCGACCAGGTGCAGCACGTCCAGGGCCGCATACTCCAGCCAGGACGGCGGTAGCGGCCGGGTCGACCAGTCCGCGGCCGAGTGGGCCTTGGCCAGGGTGATGCCCAGCGTGTCTTCGACCACCGCACCGAGGCCGACCTTCTCGTGTCCCAGCAGGCGCGACGCCAGTTCGGTGTCGAAGATGTGCGGGGGTTCGAGGTTCTCCTCGCGCAGCGACGGGAGGTCCTGGCTGGCGGCGTGGAGCACCCACTCGACGCCGCCGATCGCCTTCTGCAGCGACGACATGTCGCCCAACGCCGGTGGGTCGAACAGGAAGACGCCGGCACCGCGGCGGTAGACCTGAATGAGGTAGGCGCGCTGGGAGTAGCGGAACCCCGAGGCGCGCTCGACGTCCACCGCGGCCGGACCGGTGCCCTCAGCCAGCGCCTGAGCGGCGTCATGGAACTGCGCCCGATCGGCGATGACTGGATATTCAGGCACGAGAGCCCTTCCGCGATCCGAACACTGCGATGCCCTCCGAGCCGGGCGGCAGACCCGCCAGCATGCACACCAGCTCCGCCCACGCCTCGACGTGCCCGGTCAGGTCGCCCGACGGCGACCAGGATGCGCGCAGTTCGATCTGCGCGCCGTCGCCTTCCGTCTCGAGCGTGCCGAAGCCCTTGGACAGCGTCTTGGTGGCCGTTCCCGAGGCGGAGTGGAAGCGAGCGCCCCGGGTCTTCAGCGCATCCATGAGCCAGGACCAGGCGACGTCGGCCAGCAGCGGGTCGGTCCCGATCTCCGGCTCGAGCGGCGCCTGCGCGAAGCACACGATGCGCCACGGTCCGCGCCAGGCGTCCGGCTCGGCGGCGTCGTGCAACAGGATGAACCGGCCGGTGCCGTACGCCGAGTCGGCGTCCTCCGCCTCCGGACGCACGTCGCCCGCGAACGCGACCGCGTCGGGGGCGAGGGAGCCGGGCGCGGGGATCTCGCGCACCGTGAGGTCGCGACGGAACGTCAGGGCGCGCAGGGCATCGGCGACGACCGCGAAGGCATCGGAGGGACCGGGCTCATCCACGTCGACAGACTAGAGTGAGTGCACCATGTTGGGACTCAGGCGCGCCGGGCCCGTGGGGGCCCCACCCGCGCTCGTCACCGCTCTGCGCGCCCTGATCGTCGCCCTCTCCGCGGCGCTGGTCGGCATCCTGGGCGTGACGAGCTTCGTCGCCGTGCGCATGGCGCGCCGCGTCGTGACGCCGGGCGGGCGGATGCCGGACACCCGCATCCTGAACATCGACACGTCCGCGCAGACGATCACCCTCAGCCGCACGGCCGACACCGTGCTGCCGGGTCGGTACGGCCTGTTCACGGTGGGCAGCGCCGACTACCTCAAGCTCGGATCGGTGCTGTCGGAGGACGCGACCGGCGTGAAGCGCAAGCTGCTCACGCACGTGCCGTCCGACGCGCACCTGGCACCGGAGGCCGCCTTCAGCGGCTGGTACTTCGACGATCCGGACGAGCTGCGCCTGCCGTACACGAACGAGCTGATCGGCACCCCGGTCGGGCCGTGCCCGGCGTGGCTGTTCCCCGTCGACGGCGCCGACACGTGGGTGATCCAGATCCACGGCCGGGGCACCACCCGCACCGAGTGCCTGCGGGCCGTGCCGGTCTTCCACGCGGCCGGCATCACGTCGATGGTGGTGTCCTACCGCAACGACTCCGAGGCGCCCCGGTCACGCTCGGGCACCTACACCCTCGGCGCGACCGAGTGGCACGATGTGGAGCCCGCGCTGGCGTTCGCACAGCGGCGCGGCGCGCGCCGGATCATCCTCATGGGCTGGTCGATGGGTGGGGCGATCGCGCTGCAGGTGGCCCTGCACTCGGCGCACCGGGATCTCATCGCCGGGCTCGTGCTTGACTCTCCCGTCCTCGACTGGCGACGCGTGCTCGACCACCAGGCCCGCCTGCTCGGGCTGCCGTCGCAGCTGGCGGAGCTGGCCGTGGGGACCCTGCAGCAGGAGTGGTCGGCCGGGCTCAGCGGGGGCGCCGCGATCGATTTCCGTCGCCTGGACGGCGTGGCCCGCGCGTCCGAGCTGCGGCATCCGATCCTCATCCTGCACAGCGACGACGACGGCTTCGTGCCGTCGAACGCGTCGCACGATCTGGCCGCGGCCCGCCCCGACCTGGTCGAGCTGCAGTCGTTCTCGGTGGCCCGGCACACCAAGCTGTGGAACTACGACCAGCAGCGTTGGACCGCCGCGATCACGTCGTGGCTCGAGCGGGTCGGACTGACCGCGCACGCCGATTAGGGTTGAGGGGTGAGCAGCGCACCCGTCGGCATCGTGCACCTGACCGATCGCGGACCCCAGGTCTCGGGCGCTGAGATGGTCGCGGCCCTCGTGCCGCCCCCGCAGTTCGACGACGCCACGTTCGACACCTACCGGGCCGACCCGCAGTATCCGTCGCAGCAGGAGGCGAAGGACACGCTGATGGCGTTCGCCGGCGGGGGAGCGCCCGCCGCCCGCGGGGGTCTGTTCCGGCGCGCCAAGAAGGGTCCCGAGCTCAAGCCTGGCGTGTACCTGGACGGCGGCTTCGGCGTCGGCAAGACGCACCTGCTCGCCGCGATCTACCACGCCGTCCCCGCTCGGCGGAAGTACTTCGGCTCGTTCATCGAGTACACGGCGCTGGTCGGCGCGATCGGCTACCAGAAGACCGTGGAGCTGTTCCGCGGCGCGCAGCTGCTGTGCATCGACGAGTTCGAGCTCGACGACCCGGGCGACACGATGGTGATGACCCGTCTCATCGGCGAGCTGGTGCCCGGGGGCACGCGTCTGGCGGCCACCTCGAACACGCCGCCCAACGCGCTGGGCGAGGGGCGCTTCGCCGCGCAGGACTTCCTGCGCGAGATCCACGCGATGGCGGCGAGCTTCCAGACCATCCGCATCGACGGCACCGACTACCGCCAGCGCGCCGTCGACGGGCACGCCCAGACCGTGACCGACGCCGAGTACGAGCGCGCGGTGACGGATGCCGCGGCGAGCACCCTCGCCTCGGACGACGCGTTCGGCGCCCTCATCACCCACCTCGCGCAGGTGCATCCCTCGCGGTACATCCGCCTCATCGAGAACCTCGGCCTGATCGGACTGCGTGACGTCGCCCCGCTGGACGACCAGTCCGCGGCGCTGCGGTTCGTGGCCTTCGTCGACCGGGCGTACGACGCCCAGATCCCCATCCGCGCCACCGGTGTGGCGCTGGACGCGGTGTTCACCGAGGAGATGCTGGCCGGCGGTTACCGCAAGAAGTACCTGCGCGCGATCTCCCGCCTGGTCGCTCTCACGCACTCCTGACAGCGGTTGCGCAGGCGCCCTTCGGCCCGTCGAAATGTGATGTTCACGTGCGGCGGAGGGCTGTAACGCGCGCGAAACACGACACGCACGCCTCCGGAAACGCCCCGGGAGAAAACTGATCGCACCCGACCGGCACGCCCGACCGCACACTGCGACTCGATGCGGCAGGCATACTCACTCAGGAGAGGTAGCGATGGAACTCACTCCGTCAAGTATCTGGATCGTCACCAGCGCCGCGCTGGTGCTGCTGATGACGCCAGGATTGGCGTTCTTCTACGGCGGTCTCGTCAAGGCCAAGAGCGTCGTCAGCATGATGATGCTCAGCTTCGGGTCCATCGCGCTGATCGGCGTGCTGTGGATCCTCTTCGGCTACATGATGTACACCGGCGCCGGCGGCGACGGCGGCTACTTCGAGGGCGCCGCAGGGCTGATCCCCGGCTTCGTCGGCAACCCGTTCGCCGGCTTCGGACTCACCGCCGAGGGCATCGACCTGATCGACGTCGCGTTCGGTTCGACCTTCGCGATCATCACGACCGCCCTCATCTCCGGCGCGATCGCCGACCGCGCGAAGTTCGGCTCGTGGCTGATCTTCGCCGGGGTCTGGGCGACGCTGGTCTACTTCCCGGTCGCCGGCTGGGTGTGGGGCGGCGGCTGGATCCAGTCGTGGGAGATCAACGGCTACGCCGTCATCGACCTCGCGGGCGGCACGGCCGTGCACATCAACGCCGGTGCCGCGGCGCTGGCCCTGGCGATCGTCCTGGGCAAGCGCGTCGGGTTCCAGAAGGGCATCCAGAAGCCGCACAACGTCCCGTTCGTGGTGCTGGGCGCCTCCATCCTGTGGTTCGGCTGGTTCGGCTTCAACACGGGCCTGTCGGGCGACCAGGGCGCGCTCGGCCTGAGCTTCCTGAACACGATCGGCGCGCCGGCGGCGGCCATGCTCGGCTGGCTGCTCATCGAGAAGATCAAGGACGGCAAGCCCACCTCGGTCGGCGCCGCATCGGGTGCCGTCGCGGGCCTGGTGGCCATCACGCCGGCCGCCGGCAATCTGACCCCGGGCTGGGCGATCCTGCTGGGCCTGATCGCCGGCGCGGTCTCGGCGCTGGCCATCGAGCTGAAGTGGAAGCTCGGCTACGACGACTCGCTCGACGTGGTGGGCATCCACCTCGTGTCCGGCTTCATCGGCACCGTCTACCTCGGGTTCGTCGCCACCGACGCCGGCCTGCTGTTCACCGGCGACGTCTCGCAGCTGATCCTGCAGACCGGCAGCGCGCTGGCGGTGGCCGTGTACTCCTTCGTGGTCGCCTTCGTGATCGGCCTGGTCATCGAGAAGACGATCGGGTTCCGCATCCGCAACGAGGACGAGCTGGCGGGCATCGACACCGTCGTGCACGGCGAGTCGGGCTACGTGCTGGCCGACTGACCGTTCCCCGACCGGAGGGCGTCGCGTTCGCGCGGCGCCCTCCGGTGTGTGCGGCATGCCCGGGGCGGTCCGGCCTCTAGGGTGAGGTCGTGAGCACCGGGAACCGCATTCTGAGAGCCCTCACCGACCTGCTGCGTCCACGGCGCCGCCGTCCGGCATCCACCCCGGTTGCGGAGCGTGAGACGAGTCCGGGCAGCGGCGGACCGTTCGCGACGGTCGAGATCGCGCCGCCACCGCCGTCGGCGCTCACGATCACCTACGCGCCGGATCGCGACGGCGACCCCGACGCGGGGGAGATCGTGTGGACCTGGGTGCCGTACGACGAGAAGGACGGCCGCGGCAAGGACCGGCCGGTGCTCATCATCGGTCGGCAGGACGCGGACTGGGTCTATGCGGTGCGCCTGACGAGCAGGGCACGCGACGGCGACCGTGACTATCTGTCGATCGGCTCGGGCCCGTGGGACTCGCGCGGACGTGAATCGTGGGTCGACACCGAGCAGATCTACCTCGTGCACCGCGAAGGCATGCGCCGCGAGGCGGCGGCGCTGGATCTCGACCGGTTCGTCGTCGTCGCGAACGCGCTGCATCGCCGATACGGCTGGGATGCCGGGAAGTGAGTGGTGGGCGATACCAGACTCGAACTGATGACCTCTTCCGTGTGAAGGAAGCGCGCTACCAACTGCGCCAATCGCCCAAACCCCGTGGGGCCGAGACACGATGTTACCGGATGCCGGGCCCTGCGAACGAATCGGGATCGAAGACACGCGCGGGGTGCTGCCGGTTTTGCACCACGGCCAACTTCGGCTAAAGTCGATCAAGCGCCCGGGGCAACCAGGGAGCACGCGGATGTAGCGCAGTTGGTAGCGCATCACCTTGCCAAGGTGAGGGTCGCGAGTTCGAGTCTCGTCATCCGCTCGAGTGCGAGGATTCCTTCCAGGGGATCACGACACGTGGGTCGAACCACATGGTGGCGTGGCCGAGCGGCTAGGCACCGGCCTGCAAAGCCGTTTACACGGGTTCGAATCCCGTCGCCACCTCTCCGATAACTGAACAGCCCGATTCGGGCGCGATTGGCGCAGCGGTAGCGCGCTTCCCTGACACGGAAGAGGTCACTGGTTCGATCCCAGTATCGCGCACAGAGAAACCCCCGGTAACACGGGGGTTTTGTCGTTTGCTGCCCGTAGCGGCGCGCGGGGCCCGCTACGATCGAAGGAGCTCAGACTTCAGGAGGTCCGGATGTTCATCGTGTACATGGTCTTGTTCCTCGGCGGGTTCTACCTGTTCGGGCTCTCGTTCCAGCTCGAGTCGATGCAGGGCCTCGTGTTCACGCTCGGACTGCTCGCCGTCTCGGCCGCGCTCGCGCTGTGCCTGCACCTGCCGGCGGCCAAGGAACGTCATCACGACGCCTGACCCCGCCACAGCCATGACCCAGCTCGTCCTGACCGTCGTCGGCGACGATCGTGCTGGGCTCGTGAGCGCGCTGGCCGACACGGTCAGCGCGCACGGGGGCAACTGGGAGCGCAGCGAGCTGGCGGAGCTCGTGGGCGCCTTCGCCGGCATCGTGCTGGTGTCCGTCCCCGACGACCGCGCCGCCGCCCTGACTGCGGCGCTGGAGAGCCTGACCGGGATGCTGCGCGTCACGACGCACGCCGGCAGCTCCGCCGCCGCACCGGCATCCACGCAGAGCCTCACCGTCACCGTGTTGGGCAACGACCGCCCCGGCATCGTGCGGGAGGTCAGTGCCGCGATCGCGGCCAACGCGTTCAGCATCGACGCGTTCCACAGCCGCACGCTCGAAGCGCCGATGGCCGGCGGCACGCTGTTCGAGGCGACTGCCGAAGTGCGCATTCCGGCGGGGGCGGATGCCGGCATCCTCACCGCCGCGCTGGAGCGGCTGGCCGGTGAGATCCAGGTCGACCTCACGATCCACTGACCCGGCAACCGGCCGGACGATAGACTCGACGCATGGAACCGGGCCGGATCACCGCACTGACGACTCTCGTCACGCTCACCGGCGCGCGAACGCTTCAGGCCTGAGCGGGCGGAGTGCCGTGGGCACTCGAAGCTGAACCGAAGATTCCGAGCCACTACTGGAGAAGTTCCGTGACTGACGTCGCCATCCCGTCGGACGTGTCGTATCCCGCCGACGGTTTCGCCCTGTTCCCCGACCGCTCCGTGATCGCCCTGCGCGTGAACGGCGAGCTGAAGGACCTCGCCACGACCGTGACCGCGGCCGACGCCGTCGAGCCGGTCACCGTCGACAGCCCCGACGGCCTCGACATCCTGCGCCACTCGACCGCGCACGTGCTCGCCCAGGCGGTGCAGCGCATCCGCCCGCAGGCGAACCTCGGCATCGGCCCGCCGATCACCGACGGCTTCTACTACGACTTCGGTGTCGACGAGCCGTTCACCCCCGAAGACCTCAAGGCCATCAAGAAGGAGATGGAGCGCATCGTCCGGGAAGGGCAGCGCTTCGTCCGCCGGGTCGTCACCGACGACGAGGCGCGCGCCGAACTGGCCGACGAGCCGTTCAAGCTCGAGCTCATCGGGCTCAAGGGCGGGACGAAGGAGGCCGCCGAGGGCGCCTCGGTCGAGGTCGGCGCCGGCGAGCTCACCATCTACGACAACGTCACCCGTGACGGCGAGACGGCCTGGAAGGACCTCTGCCGCGGTCCGCACGTGCCCTCCACCCGCCTGGTCGGCAACGGGTGGGACCTCACCCGCATCGCCGGCGCCTACTGGCGCGGCAGCGAGAAGAACCCGCAGCTGCAGCGCATCTACGGCACCGCCTGGCCGTCGAAGGACGAGCTGCGCGCCTACCAGCACCGGCTCGAGGAGGCCGCCAAGCGCGACCACCGCAAGCTCGGCAAGGAGCTGGACCTGTTCTCGTTCCCCGAGGAGATCGGCTCGGGCCTGTCGGTCTGGCACCCGCGCGGCGGCATCATCCGTCAGGAGATGGAGCAGCACGCCCTGAAGCGGCACCGTGAGGGCGGCTACACCTACGTGTACACGCCGCACATCACCAAGCGCGACCTGTTCATCGAGTCGAACCACCTCGTCACCTACAAGGAGGGCATGTTCCCGCCCATCCACCTCGACGAGGAGCGCGACGACGAGGGCAACGTCACCAAGCAGGGCGTCGACTATTACCTGAAGCCGATGAACTGCCCGATGCACATCCTCATCTACCGGGAGCGGGCGCGCAGCTACCGCGACCTGCCGATGCGGCTGTACGAGAACGGCACTGTCTACCGCTATGAGCTCTCCGGTGCGCTGCACGGTCTGACCCGCGTGCGCGGATTCACCCAGGACGACTCGCACCTGTTCGTCACCCCCGACCAGCTCGAGGGCGAGGCCGAGAAGGTGCTCGACTTCGTGCTGTCGATGCTGCGGGACTTCGGGCTCACCGAGTTCGAGCTCGAACTGTCGATGCGCGACGACGAGAAGGCCAAGTGGATCGGCGACGAGGAGCACTGGACGGTCGCGACCGACGCGCTGCGCCGCGTCGCCCAGGCCTCGGGGCTGAAGCTGACCGAGGTCGCGGGCGAGGCCGCGTTCTACGGTCCGAAGATCGACCTGAAGACCAAGGACGCCCTGGGCCGCACCTGGCAGCTGGCCACGGTGCAGCTCGACTTCAACCTGCCCGAGCGGTTCGAGCTCGAGTACACCGGCCCCGACGGCTCCAAGCACCGTCCGGTGATGATCCACCGCGCCCTGTTCGGCTCGATCGAGCGGTTCTTCGCGATCCTGCTCGAGCACTACGCCGGCGCCTTCCCGGTGTGGCTGTCGCCTGTGCAGGTGGTGGGCGTGCCCGTGGCCGCCGAGTACGGCGACTACCTCGACGAGATCGTCGGCCGGCTGAGGGATGCCGGGGTGCGCGCCGAAGTGGACCACTCCGACGACCGCATGCAGAAGAAGATCCGCACGCACACCACCCAGAAGGTGCCGATCCAGCTGATCGCGGGGGAGACCGACCGCGCCGCCGGCACCGTGTCGTTCCGCTTCCGGGACGGGTCGCAGACCAACGGCATCCCGGTGGATGAGGCGATCGCGAAGATCGTCGCCGCCGTCACCGACAAGCTCCTCGTCGACACCGCCGAGGACCTCGCATGAGCGACGGGCCCGGCTTGGAGGACGCCGCGGATCTGGCGGGGGTGCCGGACGAGTTCCAGCGCCTGTGGACGCCGCACCGCATGGCCTACATCCAGGCCGGGCCCGAGCCGCTGCGCGACGACTGCCCGTTCTGTGCCGCGCCGCAGCGCAGCGACGAGGACGGGCTGATCATCGCCCGCGGCCAGACCGCGTTCGTGATCCTGAACCTGTTCCCTTACAACTCGGGGCACCTCATGGTCTGCCCGTACCGCCACATCGCCACGTATGACCTGGCCAACCCGGAGGAGGTTGCCGAGATCGGCGCGCTCACGCAGACGGCGATGCGGGTGCTGCATCAGGTGTCACGGTGCGACGGCTTCAACCTCGGCATGAACCAGGGGGCCGTCGCCGGCGCCGGCGTTGCCGGGCACCTGCACCAGCATGTGGTGCCGCGGTGGGCGACCGACGCGAACTTCTTCCCGATCATCGCCAAGACCAAGGCGCTGCCGCAGCTGCTGGGCGAGGTGCGCGAGGCCGTGGCCTCCGCCTGGCCGACCGACTGACGCCGCCGGTAGCCGCCGGCCCACCGCATGCCGACGCCCGGCGCCGGATGGACCGGGCGCCGGGCGCGGAGGCGCGCAGGTCAGCGCAGCGGCGACATGTCAGCCCGGTGCGCGATGTGCTCCGGACGCGGGGTGGCCGCGGCGTACGGGTCCACCAGGGCGTTGTCGACGCTGTTGAAAACGAGGAACACGTTCGACCGCGGGAACGGCGTGATGTTGTTGCCCGACCCGTGCATGATGTTCGAGTCGAACCACAGTGCCGAACCGGCCGGACCGGTGAACTGGTCGATGCCGTAGCGGCCGGCCATGCGGGTGATGTCGGCCTCGGTGGGCACGCCCACCTCCTGAGCCTGCAGCGACGACTCGTGGTTGTTCTCCGGCGTCTCGCCCACGCAGGAGATGAACTCCCTGTGTGAACCGGGCATGACCATGAGCCCGCCGTTGAAGGGGTAGTTGTCGGTCAGCGCGATCGAGCAGCTCACGGCGCGGGGGATCGGCATCCCGTCTTCGGCGTGCCAGGTCTCGAAGTCGGAGTGCCAGTAGAACCCCGTGCCGCGGAACCCGGGCATGTAGTTGATGCGGGTCTGGTGCAGATACACGTCGCCGCCCAGCAGCTGCCGCGCCCGGTCGAGCAGACGCGGGTCGCGGGTCAGCGCGCGGATCGTGTCGCTGAGCTCGGGCACCGCGAAGATCGAGCGGACGGCGCCGGTGCTGCGCTCCCGCACGACGCGCGGGTCGGCGGCCAGGGCCGGGTCGGCGGAGAGCCGCTCGAGCTCGGCGGTGTAGCGCTCGACCTCGTCGCCGCTGATGAAAACGGGCAGCACGGTGTACCCGCGCTCCTCGTGGGCGTCGAGCTCGGCCTGCGTGAACGGGCCGGATGCCGCGTCGCCCCACACGGTCGGGTGCTCGCGGGTCACCGGGTCCTGCGCGGTGGCCAGCCGGGTCGGGTAGAGGTCCTGTTCCGTCGTGGCGATGGTCATCGTCTCTTCCTTCCTTGGGTCATCGGTCAGCCGACCGGTTCGGTCAGCAGGGGGTACACGCCGTTCTCGTCGTGCACCTCGCGCCCGGTCACGGGCGGGTTGAACACGCACACGGTGCGGATGTCGGTGCGCGGGCGCACCCGGTGCCGGTCGTGGTCGTTGAGCAGATACACCGAGCCGGGGCCGAGCTGGTGCACCTGGCCGGTGGTGAGGTCCTCGATCTCGCCCTCACCCTCGACGATGAAGACGGCCTCGATGTGGTTCTGGTAGTGGAACTCCGATTCGGTGCCGGCGTACAGGGTGGTCTCGTGCAGCGAGAACCCGACGCCCTCGCGGGCAAGGATGATGCGCTTGCTGCGCCAGTTCTCGGTCTGGATGTCGGCATCGGTGCCGGTGATCTCATCGATCGTGCGAACGAGCATGGTCTTCCCTTCGTGGATGCCGGATCTCAGCGGCCGGCCAGGACCTCGGCGACGGCGGCGTCGATCACGTCGAGGCCCCGGTCGAGCTGTGCGTCGGTGATGGTCAGCGCCGGCAGGAGCTTGACGACCTCGCCCTCGGGGCCGGAGGTCTCCATGAGCAGTCCGCGCTCGAAGGCCGCCCGGCACACGGCGTCGGCGGTGGCGCCGTCGGCCATCTGCAGGCCGCGCGCCAAGCCGCGGCCCTTCGCGACCAGGCCGGCGTCGCCGTACTGCGACACGAGCGCGTTGAAACGGCTCTCGACCCGGGCGCCCTTGCGGGTGGTGGCCGCCGCCAGCTCGTCGTCCTGCCAGTACTCGCGGATGGCGGCGGTGGCGGTGGCGAACGCGGGTGCGATGCCGCGGAAGGTGCCGTTGTGCTCGCCGGGCTCCCAGATATCCAGCTCGGGCTTGATGAGCGTGAGCGCCATCGGCAGGCCCGAACCGCTGATCGACTTCGACAGGCACACGATGTCGGGGGTGATACCGGCCTCTTCGAAGCTGAAGAACCCGCCGGTGCGCCCGCATCCCATCTGCACGTCGTCGACGATCAGCAGGATGTCGTGCGCGCGGCACAGCGCGGCGAGCTTGCGCAGCCACTCGGCCCGGGCCGCGTTCATGCCGCCTTCGCCCTGCACGGTCTCCACGATCACGGCCGCCGGGGTGTTCAAGCCGCTGCCGCTGTCGGTGAGCAGCCGCTCGAAGTAGAAGAAGTCAGGGTAGTCCTGGTTGAAGTAGTCGTCGTAGGGCATGGGCGTCGCGTGCACGAGCGGCACCCCGGCCCCGCCGCGCTTGAGCGAGTTGCCGGTGACCGACAGGGCGCCCAGCGTCATGCCGTGGAACGCGTTGGTGAAGTTGACGATCGACTCCCGGCCGGTGGCCTTGCGCGCCAGCTTCAGCGCGGCCTCGACCGCGTTCGCGCCACCCGGGCCGGGGAACACGACGCGGTAGTCGAGGTCGCGGGGCTGCAGGATCTGCTCGTCGAACGTCGTGAGGAACTCACGCCGCGCGGTGGTGAACATGTCGAGCGAGTGCACGATGCGCCCCGACGTGAGGTAGTCGACCAGGACCTGGGTGAACAGCGGGTTGCTGTGCCCGTAGTTCAGCGCGCCGGCGCCCGAGAAGAAGTCGAGGTACTCCCGGCCGTTCTCGTCGTAGAGGTGGCTGCCGTCGGCGCGGTCGAACACGACCGGCCAGCTGCGCGAGTAGCTGCGGACTTTCGATTCCAGTGCGTCGAACACGTCGGTGCTGGAGTCGGTGATGGGCATGGGGGTGCGCCTCCTCAGGCTGTGGGGGATCGGTCGCCTGACCGCGGCGCGGCCAGCGGTCCGATCCGGTGGAGTCTTTCGGGGTCGTGGTCGTCGGGGAAGTGCGCGGCCTCGATCAGCGGCGTCACCTCGTGGCCGGCGTCGTGACGCCGCGCGAACGCCGCGAACAGTCGCTGCGAGGCGGCGTTGTCGTCGGTGATGGTCGTCTCCAGCATTGCGACGGGGGGCACGGCGGTGGCGAGCAGGTCGTCGAGGAGTCGCCCGGCCAGCCCCTGACCGCGGTGGGTCGCGTCGACGGCGATCTGCCAGACCAGCAGGCATTCCGGTTCGTCGGGGCGACGGTAGCCCAGCACGAATGCGACGACGTCGTCGCCGTCCAGGGCGACGCGGCAGGTCGCGGCGAAGTCCCGTGCGAACAGCACGTACATGTAGGACGAGTTCAGATCGAGCTCGCCGCTGTCGCGCGCGACGCGCCACATGCCGGCGCCGTGCGTCAAGGCAGGCGGGGCGATCCGCACTCCGGCCGGGTTCGGGGTGCGGGCATGGCTTGCTTCTGAGATCTGGGTCATGCGCCCCCGACGCTAACGAGGTTGCACGGGGTCCTCAACCCGCGGCGTGTCGGTTTGCGACCGGCCGCCGCACCCGGCATCCTCGCGCGACGCCCACGCGCGCGCACGGACGCGCGGGGGCGCGGGTCAGCGCACCCGGGTGACCTCGAACTGCAGCCGGGGATGCGCGTAGGCCTCCTGCGCCTCGATGAGCTGCAGCTCGCGCTCGCCCGAGTCGTACGTGGCCTGGAGCAGGTCGAACACGCTCGAGGTGGTAAGCGCCAGCGCGGCGGCCGCGTCGCCCGTGCGGCGATAGTGGGCGGTGAACAGCGCCGCGGTCACGTCTCCGGAGCCGTTGGCCTTCATCGGGATGTGCGGGGTGCGCACGATCCATGCGCCGTCGTCGGTGACGGCCATCATCTCGATCGTCCCGGCGGGGCGGTCGGGCCGCTCGACGCTGGTGACCAGCACGGTGCGCGGACCCATCTCGCGCGCGAGGTCGGCCGACGCGAGGGTGGAGTCGAGGTCGGTCGGCTCGGTCTCGGTCAGGAAGCCGAGTTCGAACTGGTTCGGGGTGATGATGTCGGCGGCCGGGACCACGCGATCGCGCAGCAGGATGGGGATGGCCGGTGCCACGAAGCAGCCGGACTTCGCGTTGCCCATCACCGGGTCGCACGAGTAGACCGCGCCGGGGTTGGCGGCCTTGACGCGGGCGACCGCGTCGAGGATGACGTCGGCGATGCCTTCGCTGCCCTGATAGCCCGACAGGACGACGTCGATGTCGGCGAAGGCTCCGCGTTCCTCGATGCCGGTGATCACATCCCGCACGTCGTCGGGGGAGATGAGCGGGCCGCGCCATGCTCCGTAGCCGGTGTGGTTGGAGAAGTTCACCGTGTACACCGGCAGCACTTCGACCCCGATGCGCTGCAGCGGGAACACCGCCGCGGAGTTGCCCACGTGTCCGTAGGCGACGGCAGACTGGATCGACAGGATCTTCACGGGTAGATCATCCCACCTTCCGGGCGGCGCTCCTGCGCGCCGCGTCGACGGCGTCCGCCAGATCGTCGGCGAGCCGGTCGGCGTCGTGGTCGTCGAGCTCGTGCACGGTCAGCCGCAGGTGCCGCGCGGCCTCCTCGCCCCACAGCTGGAACTCGGCGCCCGATCGCGCCAGCCATCCGCGTCGCATGAGCTGCTCGGTCACGTCCCGTGCCGGGACCGGCAGCGGCACCCACACGTTGAGCCCGTCGCCCGCGCGTCCGGCCAGGCCGCGTGCGGTCAGTCGCTGCGCGAACGCGCGGTTGCGGGCGGCGTAGTGGGCGGCGGCATCCCGGATCTGCGCGCGGACGGCCTCGTCGGTGACCTGGGCGAGGGTGAGCCGCTGCAGCAGATGGCTCACCCACGTCGTGCCCGGGCTCAGCCGCTGGGCGAGGCGTTCGGCCGTCTCGGGGTCGGACGCGGTGACCGCGAGGCACATGTCCGGCCCGAGGAACTTCGACACCGAACGCACGAGCGCCCAGCGCCGGTGCTCCGGACCGATCAGCGAGTGGTAGGGATGCGTGGACAGCATCGAGAAGTGGTCGTCCTCGATCACGAGCACATAGGGGTGGTCGGCCAGCACGGAACGCAGGGCCGCGGCCCGCTCGGCGGTGAGACTGGCACCGGTCGGGTTCTGCGCGCGGGGCGTGCAGACCACGGCCCGCACCCCGGCGGCCAGCGCGGCCTGCAGGCCGGCCACCCTCATCCCCTCCTCATCGACGGGCACCGGCACCGGCCGATAGCCGCCCAGGCGCACCGTGTTCAGGCTCGCCAGGAAGCAGGGGTCCTCGAGCCCGACGGCGTCGTCGCGGGTCAGCGCCTGCGCGAGCAGCCGTTCGACCGCATCGGCGGCGCCGCTGGTGATCGTGAGGGCCCGGGGCTGTCCGGGCGGCAGCGCCTCACCCATCCAGCCCTGCGCCCACCGTTCGAGATCGGGGTCGATCACCGGTTCGCCGTACAGCACCGGCCGTCCGGCCAGCCCCGCCAACGCCCGGGAGATGTCGGGGATCCGATCGGGGTCCGGGTTGCCGGTGCCGATGTCGCGCAGCACGGTGCCGGGCGCGTAGCCCTCCTGGGCGACGGGCGTCAGGTCCGCCACACGCGTGCCGCCCCGTCCCCGGGAGACGACGACGCCCGCCGCGGCCAGCTGGCGGTATGCGGCGTTCACCGTGTTGCGGTTGACACCGAGCTCCTCCGCCAACACGCGTACCGGCGGCAGCGCGGCGCCAGGCGCGAGCGCACCCTGCTCGATGTGCTCGCGCACGCTCTCGGCGATCTGGGTCGCCGTCGCGCCGCTGATGAGTACCGGCATCCGGGCCTCCGTGTCGTCGGGTGTCACTGGGCATGAGTGTAGGTGCTGGGGCGTGGTACATTTTGGCCTAGGCCAATGGATGCCGGTGTGTCCGCCGACATCCGATCACCCCACCCGCGGCGCCCGGTCGCGCCGGAAGGAGTCCCCGTGTCCACTGCCACCACCGGTTCGTCGCGCGTCAAGCGGGGCCTGGCCGAGATGCTCAAGGGCGGCGTCATCATGGACGTCGTCACCGCCGAGCAGGCTCGCATCGCCGAGGATGCCGGCGCCGTCGCCGTCATGGCCCTCGAGCGCGTCCCCGCCGACATCCGCGCGCAGGGGGGCGTGTCGCGCATGAGCGACCCGGACATGATCGACTCGATCATCGACGCGGTGTCGATCCCGGTGATGGCCAAGGCCCGCATCGGCCACTTCGTCGAAGCGCAGGTGCTGCAGGAGCTGGGCGTCGACTACATCGACGAGTCCGAGGTGCTCAGCCCCGCCGACTACGTCAACCACATCGACAAGTGGAACTTCACCGTGCCGTTCGTGTGCGGCGCGACCAACCTCGGCGAGGCGCTGCGCCGCATCAACGAGGGCGCCGCGATGATCCGCTCAAAGGGCGAGGCCGGCACCGGTGACGTCTCGGAAGCGACCAAGCACATCCGCAAGATCACGAGTGAGATCAACGCGCTGCGGTCGATGACCAAGGACGAGCTGTACGTCGCGGCCAAGGAGCTGCAGGCGCCGTACGACCTGGTCGCCGAGGTCGCCGAGACCGGCCGGCTGCCGGTCGTGCTGTTCGTCGCCGGGGGAGTGGCCACGCCTGCCGACGCGGCCATGATGATGCAGCTGGGCGCCGACGGCGTGTTCGTCGGTTCGGGCATCTTCAAGAGCGGCAACCCCGCCCAGCGCGCGGCCGCCATCGTGAAGGCCACGACCTTCGCCGACGACCCCAAGGTCATCGCCGAGGTGTCGCGGGGCCTGGGCGAGGCGATGGTCGGCATCAACGTCGCCGATCTGCCCGCCCCGCACCGGCTGGCCGAGCGCGGCTGGTGACCCTCCGCGTCGGCGTCCTCGCGCTGCAGGGCGACGTCCGCGAGCACACCCGGGTGCTGACCGGGCTCGGCGCCGAGGTGGTGCCGGTCCGGCGGCCGGAGGACCTGGCATCCCTCGCCGGACTCGTGCTGCCAGGGGGCGAGTCCAGTGTCATCGACAAGCTCTCCCGCGCGTTCGGCCTGCGTGAACCGCTGCGGGACGCCATCGGCGCGGGTCTGCCGGTCTACGGCACGTGCGCCGGGCTCATCCTGCTGGCCGACCGGATCGTCGACGGCATTGCGGGCCAGCAGACCTTCGGCGGGCTCGACGTCACCGTGCGCCGCAACGCGTTCGGCGGCCAGGTCGAGTCGTTCGAGACCGACCTCGACGTGCCCGTCCTGGACGCCGCCCCCGTGCGTGCCGCCTTCATCCGCGCGCCGCTGGTCGAATCGGTCGGCGCCGAAGTGGACGTACTCGCCACGCTCGCCGACGGCCGCATCGTCGCCGTCGAGCAGGGCGCTGTCATGGGCACCTCGTTCCACCCCGAGGTGACCGGTGAGACCCGGTTCCACGCACGATTCCTCGCCCGGGCGGCCGGGCGCTGAACCCGGGCCGCTGTTCAGCCGGCGGTCGCCAGGCGGCCGATCGCCGCGACCGTGCGGTCGATGTCGTCGGCCGTGGTCGCCCAGGACGACATCGAGCAGCGCAGCGCGGCACGCCCCGCCCACTCCGCGGCGGTGAGCGCCGCCGACCCGATGCCGCAGAACCGCGCGCCGCGGTCGATCGACGCGTGGCGATGCTCGCCGACGATCACCCGCACCGGCGGTGCCCCGCGCAGCCCCTGCCGGTTCAGGTCCCACCCGGTGCGGCGCAGCACGGCGTGCTGCGCGGTGGCCAGGCACGTGAAGTTCGAGATCGGCGACCACGTCCGCCGCATCCACACCCTCGTCGGGGAGCGGACCGCTGAAGATCTCCAGCATCGCCTCGAGTGAGGCCCGCGGCCACACCGGCCGCTCGTCGAGCCCGTCCAGAAAGGCGATCGCAGCCCGCCGCGCGGCCGCCAATGCGCGTTCACGCTCATCCATATCGGCAGTGTCCTCGCCGCCGCGCACGGGCGCAACGGCCGTCGCGCATAGAATTGCTCTCATGTCCGGCCACTCCAAATGGGCGACCACGAAGCACAAGAAGGCCGTCATCGACGCCCGTCGTGCCAAGTCGTTCGCCAAGCTCATCAAGAACATCGAAGTCGCCGCCAAGATCGGCGGCCCCGATCTCGCGGGCAACCCGACCCTGTACGACGCGGTCCAGAAGGCCAAGAAGACGTCGGTCCCCAACGACAACATCGACCGCGCCATCAAGCGCGGCGCCGGCATCGGCGGAGAGGCCGTCGAGTACACCTCGATCATGTACGAGGGCTACGGGCCCAACGGCGTCGCCCTCATGATCGAGTGCCTCACCGACAACAAGAACCGTGCCGCCGCCGAAGTGCGCACCGCCCTCAGCCGCAACGGCGGCAACCTCGCCGACCCCGGCAGCGTCGCGTACAACTTCACGCGCAAGGGCGTCATCATCGTCTCCGGTGAGGGCACCACCGAGGACGACGTCATGCTGGCCGTGCTCGACGCCGGCGCCGAGGAGGTCGAGGCCCACCCGCAGGGCTTCGAGGTCATCACCGAGGCGTCCGACCTGGTCACCGTGCGCACCGCGCTGCAGGATGCCGGCATCGACTACGAGTCGGCCGACGTCGAGTTCGTCCCGAACCTCAAGGTCGAGATCGACGCCGACACCGCCCGCAAGGTGTTCCGCCTGATCGACGCCCTCGAGGACAGCGACGACGTGCAGAACGTGTTCAGCAACTTCGACCTGAGCCCCGAGGTGCAGACCGAGCTCGAGCAGGACGACTGAGCTCCCCGCGTTTCGCAGAGCGGATGCCGCAGCTGCCCGCGTAGCGTGGGAGCGTGGCATCCGCTCTTCGCGTTCTCGGCATCGACCCCGGCCTCACCCGCTGCGGCGTCGGCATCGTCGACGTCGCCCGCGACCGCTCCGCCACGCTCGTGCACGTGGGGGTCGTCCGCTCCGCGCACGACCTGCCGATCGAGCAGCGGCTCGCGACGATCGCCGCCGGCATCCGGGCCGTGCTCGCCGAGCATCGCCCCCACGCCGTGGCCGTGGAGCGCGTGTTCGCCCAGCAGAACCGGCACACCGTCATGGGCACCGCCCAGACCAGCGGCATCGCACTGCTGCTGGCCGCCGAGCACGGCGTGCCTGCCGCGACGCACACCCCGTCGGAGGTGAAGGCCGCCGTGACCGGGTACGGTTCGGCCGACAAGCTCCAGGTGCAGACCATGGTCGCCCGGGTGCTGCGGCTGGACGCGCTGCCCACACCGGCCGACGCCGCCGATGCGCTCGCTCTGGCGCTGTGCCACGCCTGGCGCCGCGGCGCTCCCGCGGCCGCCGCGACCGGCGCGCTCACCCCCGCCCAGCAGGCGTGGGCCGACGCCGAGCGCCTCGCCCGCCGGTGATGCGTGTCGCTCGAACAAATGTCCGAAATGCCGCGTAGGCTGGCGGCATGATCTCTTCGCTGCGCGGACGCGTCCTGCATCTCGACGCCGAGAGCGTCGTCGTCGACGTCGGCGGTGTCGGCTTCGCCGTGGCCGTGCCGGCACCGCTGGCGCGGGAGTTCCACCTGGGCGACGACATCGTGCTGCACACCGCCCTCATCGTCCGCGACGACGCGCTGTCTCTCTACGGGTTCCGTGAGCGGGAAGAGCTCACCGTGTTCAGCCAGCTGCTGAGCGTGTCGGGCGTGGGACCGAAGTCCGCGCTCGGCGTCATGTCCGCCCTCACGGTGGCGCAGATCGCCCAGGCCGTCGCCGACGAAGACGACGCGCCGTTCCGCCGTGTGTCGGGCATCGGCCCGAAGACGGCGAAGCTGATCGCGGTGCAGCTGGCCGGCAAGCTCGCCGTCGCCGCCGTGCCCGCCGGCGGGGGACCGGCCGCCGCTTCACCGGTCGCCGGTCAGGTGGTCGCCGCGCTCATGGCACTGGGCTGGAACGAACGGGTGGCCACCGACGCCGTCGGCGCCGTGACCGCCGAGCCCTCAGCGCGGGACGCGACGACCGTGCCCGCGCTGCTGAAGCTCGCGCTGGCGCACCTGGGTCCGGCCCGGGGCGACCGCGCCCAGCGGGAGCAGACCGGTGCCTGAGCCGCACGACGGCGCCGTCGACCCGGCGCTTCCCGAAGACGAGAGCGAACTCGCCGTCGAAGGCGCCCTGCGGCCGGGGTCACTGGCGGAGTTCATCGGCCAGCAGAAGGTGCGCGGTCAGCTGCAGCTGCTGCTGGACGCCGCCCGCCTGCAGCAGCGGCCCGCCGACCACATCCTGCTGTCCGGCCCGCCCGGGCTCGGCAAGACCACCCTCGCGATGATCGTCGCGCACGAGAGCGACCGCCCGCTGCGCCTGTCGAGCGGCCCCGCGATCCAGCACGCCGGCGACCTGGCGGCCCTGCTGTCGAGCCTCGTCCCCGGCGAGGTGCTGTTCATCGACGAGATCCATCGGATGGCCCGCTCGGCGGAGGAGATGCTCTATCTCGCCATGGAGGACTTCCGCATCGACATCATGGTGGGCAAGGGCGCCGGCGCCACCAGCATCCCCCTCGACCTGGCGCCGTTCACCCTGGTGGGCGCGACCACCCGCTCGGGCCTGCTGCCCAACCCGCTGCGCGACCGCTTCGGGTTCACCGCGCACTTGGAGTACTACGAGCCCCATGAGCTCGAGCAGGTCATCGCCCGCTCGGCCACCGTGCTGGGCGTGGCCGTCCCCGCGGCGGCGCGTGCCGAGATCGCACGCCGCTCCCGCGGCACGCCCCGCATCGCCAACCGGCTGCTGCGTCGCGTGCGCGACTACGTGATCGTGCACGGCGACGCCGGCGGGGGAGCCACGGAGCAGGACGTCGCGGCCGCGCTCGACCTCTACGACGTCGACGCGATCGGCCTGGACCGCCTGGACCGCGCCGTGCTCGACGCGCTTATCCGCCGGTTCCGCGGCGGCCCGGTCGGGCTCAACACCCTCGCCGTCACCGTCGGCGAGGAGAGCGAGACCATCGAATCGGTGGTCGAGCCGTACCTCGTGCGCATCGGCCTGATGGGACGGACGCCGCGCGGCCGCATCGCGACGCCCGAGGCGTACGCGCACGTGGGCGTCCCGCACCCCGACGGTGCGCTGAGTTTCGATGACCTATAATCGCTGAAGGCTTTCGCCGCATTCTCCCGACGCAGCGCCGCGTGCGCCGCACACACCGTGAAAGGTGCCCCTCCCTCCATGATCTTCGCAACGACGCCGCAGTCCCCCGAGCAGGTAGGCGGATTCGCCGGCTTCTTCGCGCAGTACGGGCTCCTGCTCATGCTGCTGCTGCTCATCGTCTTCATGTTCTGGAGCTCGCGGCGCCGTCAGAAGAAGATGAAGGAAGAGCAGGAGACCAAGGCCCGCCAGCTGCTGCCGGGTGTGAAGGTGCTCCTCCAGGGCGGCCTGTACGCGACGCTCGTCGAGTACGACGCCGAAGACCTCTCGAAGTCGGCGCGCGTGGAGCTGGCCCCCGGCGTCGAGATCGAGGTGCACAGCCAGTCGATCCTGCGCGTGGTCGAGCCCGAGTCGGTCCCCATGGACGACGCCCCGGCCGACGCCGCCGAAGAGCCCTCCGCCGCCGACACCCCGGCCCCGGACGCGGACGACAAGCCCCAGGCCTGACTTCCCACCGCGACGCGGTGCTCGCAGAAAGCTGACCCTCCGTGGCCACACCCACCCCCGTCCGCCATGCCTGGCGCGCGTTGACCGGACTGCTCGCGCTGACCGTGGTGCTGTTCGGCATCAACGCACTGGGCGTGTACGCCTTCAAGGAGAGCTCGTGGCTGCCTGAACTGGCGCTCGACCTGCAGGGTGGGACGCAGATCGTCCTGGAAGCGCAGACCACGGACGGGGCCGCCCCGTCACCCGAGCAGCTCGACCAGGCCGCGTCGATCATCCGCCAGCGAGTGGATGCATCGGGCGTGGGCGAGGCGGACATCACAACCCAGGCCGGCAACCAGATCGTCGTGCAGATCCCGGGCCAGGCCGACGAGGAGACCCGCAACCGCATCGAGGCGTCCGCGCAGCTGCAGCTGCGGGCCGTGATCTACACCGCCGGCGCGTCCACGTCGTTCATCGGCGAGGACGGCAACGAGACGCCGTACCCGACGCCCGACCCGACGCTCAACGCGACGCCCACGGTCGCCCCGACCGACGGCAGCGACCCCAACTGGGTGACCGACGCCCTGTACGCGCAATTCCTCGCGTACGACTGCACCGACGCGGCCAACGATCCGGCATCCGCACCCGTGGACCAGCCGCTGATCACCTGCGACGACACGAAGACGCAGAAGTTCATCCTCGGCCCCGTCGAGCTCGACGGCTCGTCCATCGCGGACGCCAATTTCGGCATGAACAGCCAGAACGGCCAGTGGGCCGTGAACCTGGTGTTCGACT
Organism: Microbacterium pollutisoli; assembly: GCF_053586795.1. NCBI lineage: Bacteria > Bacillati > Actinomycetota > Actinomycetes > Micrococcales > Microbacteriaceae > Microbacterium > Microbacterium pollutisoli. The sequence continues at coordinate 340,337 of NZ_JBNYWT010000001.1, read as the reverse complement.
CCGAGGGCACCGAAACCTTCGGCAAGATCAGCCAGCGCCTGTACGGGCAGACCGCGCCGCAGAACCAGTTCGCGTTCGTGCTCGACGGCATCATCCTGTCGGCGCCGTCCATGAACGCCGTGATCCTCGACGGCAAGCCGCAGATCACCGGAAGCTTCACGCAGGAGACGGCCAAGACCCTCGCCGACCAGCTGAAGTACGGCGCGCTGCCGATGAGCTTCGAAGTGCAGAGCAGCAACTCGATCTCCGCGACGCTGGGCACCCAGCAGCTGCAGATCGGTCTGGTCGCCGGTCTGATCGGCCTGGCCCTGGTGGCGGTGTACTCCCTGGTCGTCTACCGCGCCCTGGGCTTCGTCATCATCGCGTCGCTGGTCGTGATGGGTGTGCTCACCTACATCACCCTGTGCATCCTGGCCTGGCGCATGGGCTTCCGCCTGTCGCTGGCCGGTGTGGCCGGCCTGATCGTGACGATCGGGTTCACGGCCGACTCGTTCATCGTGTACTTCGAGCGAATACGAGACGAGCTGCGTGACGGCAAGTCGATCACCAGCTCGGTCGAGGACGGCTGGGGTCGCGCGAAGCGCACGATCTACATCTCGAAGTCGATCAACATCCTCGCCGCCGTCGTGCTGTACATCCTCGCCGACGCCACGGTGAAGGGCTTCGCGTTCACGCTGGGTCTGACCACGGTCATCGACATCCTGATCTTCATCCTGTTCACCCACCCGGTGCTGCAGCTGCTGGCGCGCACGCGGTTCTTCGGGGGCGGGCACCCGCTGTCGGGGCTCGATCCCGATGCACTGGGCGCGGTCTACCGCGGCCGGGCGCAGTTCCGCGCACCGGTGTCGGTCGCCGGCGCCAAGGGCTCGGCGGCGCGCCGCGCCGGACGGTCGCGTGGCGAGGCCGAGCGCCGCCAGACCATCGCCGAACGCAAGCTCGCCGAGCAGAACGCGCAAGGCCGTTCGACCACGGAGGGGGACCGCTGATGGCCACCATGAGCGAGTTCGGCAACAACCTCTACACCGGGAAGACCTCCTTCCCGTTCGTCGGGCGTCGCCGGCTGTGGTTCATCATCGCCGCGATCCTGGTGATCGGTTCGGCCCTGGTGCCGCTGTTCCGGCCCATCGAGTTCTCCATCGAGTTCACCGGCGGCTCCCAGTTCACCGTCAACGAGGTCGCCGACCCCGACCAGGCGGCCGCCTCCGCGGCCGTCCAGGGCGTGGTGCCCGGCGCGACGACGAAGGTCACCACGATCGGCGAGGACGCCATCCGCGTCCAGACCGACCAGATGTCCGACGCCGAGACGCGCGCGGTCAGCGCCGCACTGGCCGAGACCTTCGGCGTGCCGGTCGAGCAGGTCAGCGCCTCGTTCATCGGCCCCAGCTGGGGTCAGGACGTCACCCGGCAGTCCCTGTGGGGCCTGGCGATCTTCCTCGCGCTGACCTTCCTCATCCTGGCCGTGTACTTCCGCACCTGGAAGATGTCGGTCGCCGCGATCGTCGGCCTGCTGGACGTGCTCATCATCACGATCGGCGTGTACGCGCTGTGCGGCTTCGAGATCTCGCCGGCGGCGGTCATCGGATTCCTCACGATCCTGTCGTACTCGCTGTACGACACGACGGTGGTGTTCGACAAGATCCGCGAGAACACGCATGAGGACGGCGAGAAATCCGGCCGGACGTTCGGCGAGTCGGTCAACCTCGCCGTCAACCAGACGCTGGTGCGCTCGATCAACACGACCGTCGTGGCGGCGCTGCCCACCGGTGCGATCCTGTTCATCGGCGCCCTGTGGCTCGGTGCGCAGACCCTGACCGACATCTCGCTGTCGATCTTCGTGGGCACCATCATCGCCGCATACTCGACGCTGTTCGTCGCCGCGCCGCTGTTCTCGTTCATGCGCGAGGGCGAACCCGACATCAAGACGCGCGACGCCCGGATCCTCGAGGCGCGGGAGCTCGCCGCCGTCCAGGCCTGAGCCGTCCGCACCGCCCTCGGGCGTAGGATTGAGATTCTGCAGAGGGAGGTGAGCCCATGGCCGAGACGGCCTCCACCGCGGGCGCGCCGCCCGCACAGAGTTCCTCGCTGCGCCGGCTCGTGCCGCGGATCTTCTCGCGCGCGCCCTCACGGGACGGCATCGAACAGCTGACCCGCACGGTCCGCACCCACCACCCGAAGGGCGACACCGCACTCATCGAGCGGGCGTACACGGTCGCCGCGCGGGCCCACGCGAGTCAGAAGCGGCAGAGCGGCGAGCCGTACATCACCCACCCGCTCGCGGTGGCGCAGATCCTCGCCGAGCTGGGTCTCGGGCCGCGCGCCATCGCGGCCGCACTGCTGCACGACACCGTCGAGGACACCGACTACGGCCTCGACCGGCTGACGGCGGAGTTCGGCGACGAGGTCGCCATGCTCGTCGACGGCGTCACCAAGCTCGACAAGGTCAAGTACGGCGACGCCACCCAGGCCGAGACGGTGCGCAAGATGATCGTGGCGATGTCCAAGGACATCCGCGTGCTGCTGATCAAGCTCGCCGACCGGCTGCACAACGCGCGCACCTGGGGCTTCGTGCCTCCGCACAAGGCTGCCAAGAAGGCGACCGAGACGCTCGAGATCTATGCGCCGCTGGCCAACCGCCTCGGCATCCAGGCCATCAAGAACGAGCTCGAAGACCTCTCGTTCGCGGTGCTCCACCCGAAGCTCTACGCCGAGATCGACAGCCTCGTCAAACAGCGCACCCCGCAGCGTGAGCAGTACGTGCAGTCGGTCATCGAGGCCGTCGAGTCCGACCTGCGCGAGCTGCGATTGCGCGGCCGCGTCATGGGCCGGCCCAAACAGCTGTACTCCGTCTACCAGAAGATGGTGGTGCGCGGCCGCGAGTTCGACGACATCTACGACCTGATCGGCATCCGGGTGCTGGTGGGCACGGTGCGCGACTGCTACGCGGTGCTCGGCGCGATCCACGCTCGCTGGACACCGTTGCCGGGCCGGTTCAAGGACTACATCGCGACACCGAAGTTCAACCTGTACCAGTCGCTGCACACGACCGTCATCGGCCCCGGCGGCCGCACGGTCGAGATCCAGATCCGCACCAACGAGATGCACCAGCAGGCCGAATACGGCGTCGCCGCGCACTGGAAGTACAAGGAGCGCGTCAACAGCGGCAAGGGCGAGAGCAAGGGCGCCGTCGACACCGACATGGCGTGGCTGGCCCACATCTCCGACTGGCAGGCCGAGACGGCCGACCCGGGGGAGTTCCTCGACTCGCTCCGCTTCGAGATCGGCGCGAAGGAGGTCTACGTCTTCACGCCCAAGGGCCGGGTCATCGGCCTGCCCGCCGGTGCCACCCCGGTGGACTTCGCCTACGCCGTGCACACGGAGATCGGCCACCGCACGATGGGCGCCAAGGTGAACGGCCGGCTCGTGCCCCTGGAATCCGAACTGCACTCCGGTGACGTGGTCGAGGTGTTCACCTCGAAGAACCCCGACGCGGGACCGAGCCAGGACTGGCTGAGCTTCGTCAAGAGCACCCGCGCCCGCAGCAAGATCCGCGGCTGGTTCACCAAGGAGCGCCGCGAAGAGGCCATCGAGCAAGGCAAGGATGCCATCGCCCGGGCGATGCGCCGGCAGAACCTGCCGCTGCAGCGCCTGATGAGCCAGGACTCGTTCACCGAGGTGGCCCAGCAGCTGCGGTACGAGGATGTCAGTGCCCTGTACGCCGCGGTCGGCGAAGGGCACGTGTCGACCCAGTCGGTGATCGAGAAGGTCAGCGCACTGGTGGCCGCGCACGAGGACACGTCGACCGGCGCCATCACGCTGCCGGTCGGCCGCCGGCGGGCACCGCGGGCCGGCGACTCCGGCGTGCTGGTGCGCGGTGCCGACGACATCCTCGTCAAGCTCGCCAAGTGCTGCACCCCGGTGCCCGGGGACGAAATCGTCGGCTTCGTGACGCGAGGCAGCGGCGTGTCGGTGCACCGCGCCGACTGCTCGAACGTGAAGTCGCTCAAGACCGACCCGGAGCGCATGATCGACGTCGCCTGGGCGCCCACCTCCAAGAGCGTGTTCCTGGTGCAGATCCAGGTCGAGGCGCTAGACCGCTCCGGTCTGCTCAGCGACGTCACCCGCGTGCTCAGCGAGCACCACGTGAACATCCTGTCGGCGAGCGTGAACACCTCGAACGACCGGCTGGCCATCAGCCGCTTCGTGTTCGAGATGGGCGACACCGTGCACCTGGACCGCGTGCTCAACGCCGTGCGCCGCATCGACGCCGTCTACGACGTCTACCGCGTCACGACCTCCTGACGCTCCCGCAGGTAGGCCAGGGCGGCCCGCTTGTGGTGCAGCGGCTGCGCGTTCTCGAGCCACGTGATCGCCGCCTGCGGCAACGTGGGGCGCCAGAGGCACATCGCCTCGACGGCGGCGGTGTCCCCGCCGGTGCCCACCGCCTCCCGCACGAGATCGACCAGCGTGCGCACCGGCGACGCCACGTGCAGCCCCGAGATGAGCATCACGTCGGCAGGCGGCAGGCGCAGATCGCGGTAGCGCAGGCGGGTGTCGAGGACATGGTGGATGCGGTGCGGGACGACCCGCTGGACCAGGTGCGGGCTCGGCGGCTGCGCGAGCGCGCCGTGCACCCAGGCCGCCGACTCATGCGTCACCGCCAGCGTGTCCCGGATGAACCCGCGCAGCGATGCCGCGCGCAGCTCCCGCGTCTCCACGGCGTCGGCGGGCATGAAGCCCTCGCCGATCTCGACCACGTCGCCGTCCAGGCGCGCCGCGGTCAGCTCCGCCGTGGACAGCCGTTCGCCGGCGAAGTACAGGAAGGGCCACATGCTGGCAGTGTGGCGCAGTCCGGCCGTGCGCCGGCATCCCGCTCCGACGACCTGTGGAGAACGCCGATGCCTCCCGCGCTGGGGAGGAAGCGCCGGTCAGCCGCCGAGTGCCTTGAGCCAGCCGCGACGGGCCTCGAGCGCGTCCTTCGCCTGCGCGATGCGGCTCTTGTCCTTCGACTTCTCCGCCTCGGCCAGTTCAGCCTCGAGCTTGGCGATGGCCTCGTGCAGCTGCGAGGTCATGTCGTTCTGCCGAGCCTTGGTCTCGGGGTTGTTCGACTTCCACTCCGCGTCCTCGCGCGCCTTGACGGCCTGCTCGATCTTGCGGAGCTGGTCGTCCAGGCCGCGCTCGACGTCGCGCGGGAACACCCGACCGATGTCGTCCCAGCGGCGCTGGATGCCGGTGAGCAGCGACCGGGCCTTGGCGGTGTCCTTCTCCTTGGCGATGGCGCCCGCTTCGGTCAGCAGCTCCTTTTTGGCGTCGATCTTCTCCTTGGAGGCTTCGATCTCGGCGTTCTCGCGGTCGGCGCGCGCGGCGTACAGCGCGTCACCCGCGGCCTTGAACCGTGCCCAGAGGGCGTCGTCGGCCTTCTTGCCCGCGCGTCCGGCGCTCTTCCACTGGTCCAGCAGCGTGCGGTAGGCGGCGATGCCGTCCTCGCCGCGGCTGGCCAGCGCTTCGGCACGCTCGATGAGGCGGGTCTTCGCGTCGCGGGCGGCCTTGTGCTGCTCGTCGAGGCCGGCGTAGAACTCGCGGCGGTGCTTGTCGAGCACGGAGCGGGCGTCACGGAATCGCTTCCACAGCTGCTGTCCGACCGACTTGGGCAGGCGCGGACCGGTGCTCTGGTGCGTCTGCCACTGCTCGAACAGCGCGGTGATCTCAGCCGTGGTCTGCTTCCACTGGATCGACTTCGGATCGCGCGCGGCGAGAGCCTCCATCCGCTCGACGATGCCGGTGCGCTCGGCGATCGCGGCCTCGACGGCCTCGCGCTGGGCCTGCGCCTCTTCGGCGCTGGCCTCGCTCAGCTGCTCGTCCAGTGCCGTCAGGCGCGCTTCCAGCGCCGCCAGGTCGCCGACGGCCATGGCCCCGGTGACCCGCTCCCGCACGGCCTTCGCGGTGGCCCGCAGGTCCGAGGCCGCGGCGCCGCCGCTGCGGTGCCGCCCCTCCAGCAGGGCGACCTCGCCGGCCAGGTCGGCGTACTTGCGCTCGAAGTAGGCGAGCGCCTCGGCCGGGGTGCCGTCGGGGTACTGCCCGACGACGCGCCACTGGTCGCCTTCGCGCACCGACACGGTGCCGTCCTCGTCGACGCGCCCCCACGGCTCGCCCCCCGCCGAAGGTGTGGCGGGCACCGCGGCCGGCGGTGCGGGCACCGGCCCGGGCGCCGGCGTCGGGATCCGACCCGGCGTGGGCTTCGGAGCCGGGCGCGGCGTGGGAACCGGCGTCGCGGGCGCCTCGGCCATGGTCGTCTCCGGCGCGGCTGCGGCGGTCGCCTCGGAGGGCTCCGGCGATGCGTCGTCGCGCGCGTTCTCGGCGGGTTCGGGGGTGGTGGGAGAAGTCACGGATTACACCTCGTCGCGGCGCACGCCGCATGGGGGTTCGGTCGGCTCACAGCCTAGTATGGCGCGGCCTACTCGGCAGGGTCGGGCGATGGGCTCGTCGTAGCGGTCGGATCGGGCGCGGGCGTCTGCGACGCATCCGGTTCCGGCGACGCAGAAGGGGTCGGCTCGGGGGAAGGCGCGGGCGTGGACGTGGAGGCCGGAGTCGGCTCGGGCCGGCCGGGTCCGGCGGTGAAGTACGCCCACTGGGCGCCGAGGATCGCCAGGATCAGCACGCCGCCGCCGACGCCGGCGATCAGGTTGTCCCGGGTCCGGCGTCGCACCGTGCCGGCGTGGAACTGCCGGCGCGCTTGATAGAGCCGTGCGCGTTCGCTTTCCGCGCGCGCGTTCTTCTTCCCTGCACCCGTCGCCACGGGACCTCCTTCGATTCCCGGTGTTCCGGGGCGTGAAAAGCCTACGGCGCCCCGGCGCGGCGGACAAACGCGTCGGCGTCGGCGGGCGCGGCTAGCCTGGACGGATGACCGACGCGACCGCACTGTTCCGGGGCCAGACGCCCCTCGCCGTGCGCATGCGCCCCATCTCGCTCGACGAGGTCGCCGGGCAGGCGCACCTGCTCAAGCCCGGGTCGCCGCTGATCGGACTGGCCAACCCCCAGCCGGGGCGCAAGAGCGCCGTGTCGGTGATCCTGTGGGGCCCGCCGGGCACCGGCAAGACGACGCTCGCGCAGGCGATCGCGCGCACGTCGGGACGGCGCTTCGTCGAACTGTCCGCCGTCACCGCGGGGGTCAAGGACGTGCGCGAGGTCATGCAGGAGGCGATGACCCGGCGCGACCTGTACGACACGTCGACGATCCTGTTCCTCGACGAGATCCACCGCTTCACCAAGGCCCAGCAGGACGCGCTGCTGCCGGGGGTCGAGAACGGCTGGGTGATCCTCATCGCCGCGACCACCGAGAATCCGTCGTTCTCGGTGATCGCGCCGCTGCTGTCCCGCTCGCTGCTGCTCACGCTGCAGCCGCTGACCGACGACGACCTGGGGCTGCTGATCGACCGGGCGGTCGCCGACCCGCGGGGTCTGGCCGGCGCCCTCACGCTGACGCCCGAAGCCCGCACGGCGCTGATCCAGCTGGCATCCGGCGACGCGCGGCGCGCGCTGACCTCGCTGGAAGCGGCGGCCGCGATGGCCGACGAGCACGCGGCAGAGATCACCGCCGAGCACGTCGCGCAGGCCGTCGACCGGGCCCTGCTGCGTTACGACAAGCAGGGTGACGAGCATTACGACGTCATCAGCGCCTTCATCAAGTCGATCCGCGGGTCCGATGTGGATGCCGCGATGCACTACCTCGCGCGGATGATCGAGGCGGGGGAGGATCCCCGGTTCATCGCACGGCGGCTGGTCATCTCGGCCGCCGAGGACATCGGGCTGGCCGACCCGCAGGCGCTGCAGATCGCCGTCGCCGCGGCGGACGCGGTCGCCTTCATCGGGATGCCGGAGGGCCGGATCCCGCTGGCCGAGGCGACCGCCTACCTGGCCACGACAGCCAAGTCGAATGCCGCCTACACCGCCATCGACGCGGCGATCGCCGACGTGCGCGCGGGCGGCTTCGGCCGCGTGCCGACGCACCTGCGTGACGCGCACTATCCGGGCGCGAAGCGGCTCGGTCACGGCAAGGGCTACGTGTATCCGCACGACCTCGACGTCGGAGTCGCCCGGCAGCAGTACCTCCCGGACGAGCTGCGCGGCCGCCGCTACTACGACCCGACCGCGCGCGGGCTCGAACGCGACATCGGCGCCCGGCTCGAGAAGATCCGCAAGATCCTGGGGGAGTAGGCCCCGGTCGGCAGCGGCCGCATCCCGGTCTCTGTTAGACTTGGTCGGCTCGAAACCGGGTTTTCGGGCATCCCCCTCCTCCGACCAAGACCTTCCGGCATGCCCCGGCGTGCAGTCCGGACAGGGCGAGGAGCGGGAGATACGTCCGCGAGCGGTGACAGTCACCGCCGCGTATCGAAAGGAATCTTCGTGGCATCGAAGGCTCAGGACCGTCGCAAGGTGCGCCTCTCGCGCGCCCTCGGCGTCGCCCTCACCCCCAAGGCCGCCCGCTACCTCGAGAAGCGTCCGTACGCTCCGGGTGAGCACGGCCGCACCAAGCGCAAGGCCGACAGCGACTACGCCGTCCGCCTCCGCGAGAAGCAGCGTCTGCGCGAGCAGTACGGCATCCGCGAGAAGCAGCTGCGCATCCAGTTCAACGAGGCTCGCCGCAAGGACGGCCTGACCGGTGAGAACCTGGTCGAGCAGCTGGAGATGCGTCTGGACGCCCTCGTCCTGCGCGCCGGCTTCGCCCGTACCACCGCGCAGGCCCGCCAACTGGTCGTGCACCGGCACATCCTCGTCGACGGTCAGCTCGTCGACCGCCCGTCCTTCCGTGTGAAGCCGGGCCAGCTCATCCACGTCAAGGAGAAGAGCGAGTCCCTCGAGCCGTTCCAGGTCGCCGCCGCCGGTGGTCACGCCGAGGTCCTGCCCCCGGTCCCGGCCTACCTCGAGGTCGAGCTCGACAAGCTGCAGGCGCGCCTCGTGCGCCGCCCGAAGCGTGCCGAGGTCCCCGTGACCTGTGAAGTCCAGCTCGTCGTCGAGTACTACGCCGCGCGCTGAGTCTCCACTCACGTTCCACGTCCCAGGGCGTCGGGGGTCCACCCCGGCGCCCTGTGGCGTTTACGCCTAACATGGAACCCATGAAGAACGCGCTCTGGTTCGTGCTCGGCATCGCCGGCGGGTTCGTCGCCGCGCACCTGATGAACAAGGACCCCCGCGGGCACGAGGTGCTCGCCGAGGTGGATGCGCGCATTTCCGAGTTCGCCGACCGGATCGGCGAGGCCTACCGCGCCCAGGAGGCCCGGATCGAGGGTCTGGCCGCAGACGTCAAGGATGCCGCCGCCGAGACCGTCGACAAGGCCGCCGCAGCGGCCTCCGACGTCGTCGACGCCGCCTCCCGCGCCGGCACCACCGCCACCGACTGATTTCCGCGTCGATCGATCCGCCCCGCCGGGGCGCTGACATCGCGCCCGCTTGCCCGAGGATCCACTCATGAAGACCGCTGAGATCGCCCAGCGCTACCTGTCGTACTTCGAGAAGAACGGGCACGTCATCGTGCCGTCGGCCTCCCTCGTCAGCGCCGACCCGGCGCTGCTGTTCACGGTCGCCGGCATGGTGCCGTTCATCCCGTACCTGCGCGGCGACGTGCCTGCACCGCACCCGCGCGTGGCCGACCGGCAGAAGTGCCTGCGCACCAACGACATCGAAGAGGTCGGCAAGACGCCGCGCCACGGCACGTTCTTCCAGATGATGGGCAACTGGTCCTTCGGCGACTACTTCAAGGAAGGCGCGATCACCTACGCGTGGGAGCTGCTGACCACTTCGGAAGCCGAGGGCGGTCTCGGCTTCGACCCAGAGGACCTCTGGGTCACCGTCTACGAGGAGGACGACGAGGCCCACGACCTGTGGCTGCGTCTGACCTCGCTGCCGGCCGAGCGCATCCAGCGTCTGGGCCGCGACACCAACTACTGGAGCACGGGTCTTCCCGGCCCCGCGGGCCCCTGCTCGGAGATCTTCTTCGACCGCGGCCCCGCCTACGGCGTCGACGGCGGCCCGGCCACCGACGACGACCGCTACGTCGAGATCTGGAACCTCGTGTTCATGGAGTACGAGATCACGGACGTGAAGTCGAAGACCGACTTCACCATCGTCGGCGAGCTGCCCGCCAAGAACATCGACACCGGCATGGGCCTGGAGCGCATCGCGTTCATCAAGCAGGGCGTCGACAACATGTACGAGACCGACCAGGTCCGCCCGGTGCTCGACGCCGCGGTGACCCTGTCCGGCAGGACCTACGGCGCCGACCACGACGACGATGTGCGCTTCCGCGTCGTCGCCGACCACGTCCGCTCCTCGCTCATGCTGCTGGCCGACGGCGTCACGCCCTCGAACGAGGGCCGCGGCTACATCCTGCGCCGTCTCATGCGCCGCGCCATCCGCGCGATGCGTCTGCTCGGTGTCGAGGGCGCGACCTTCCCCGTGCTGTTCGCCGCTTCCCGCGACGCGATGAAGGAGGCGTACCCCGAGGTCGAGTCCGACTGGCCGCGCATCTCGCAGTACGCGTTCGCCGAGGAGGAGACGTTCCTGCGCACCCTCGCCGCCGGTTCCACGATCCTCGACCAGGCACTCGAGGACACCAAGCGCGCCGGGGGTGCCGCGCTCGACGGTTCGCAGGCGTTCCTGCTGCACGACACCTACGGCTTCCCGATCGACCTCACCCTCGAGGTCGCCGAAGAGGCCGGTCTTTCCGTCGACCGTGACGCCTTCGACACGCTCATGAAGCAGCAGCGGGAGCGGGCCAAGGCCGACGCGAAGTCGCGCAAGCGCGCCATCGCCGACGTCAGCGTCTACCGCGAGCTGCGCGCCCTCGGTGAGACCGTCTTCACCGGGTACACCGACCTGCAGACTGAGTCGCGGGTGCTGGGCGTGCTGGTCGACGGGCAGTCCGTGACCCGCGCGACGCAGGGCCAGGTCGCCGAGGTGATCCTGGCCGAGACCGCGCTGTACGCGGAGTCGGGCGGGCAGGTCGCCGACAAGGGCGTCATCGTCGGCCCGGGCTTCGAACTCGATGTGCTCGACGTGCAGCGTCCGGTGCCGGGACTGGTCAGCCACACCGTCGAGGTCACCAGCGGCGAGGTGGGCGTCGATCAGCCCGCCACGTCGGTGGTGGATGCCGCGAACCGGCGTGCGGCGCGCCAGGCGCACTCCGCGACCCACCTCGTGCACGCCGCCCTGCGCGACACCCTGGGCAAGACGGCCACGCAGGCCGGCTCGCTCAACCGCGCCGGGTACCTGCGCTTCGACTTCACCTGGAGCCAGGGCCTCAGCGACGCGACGAAGTCGGAGATCGAGGAGATCGCCAACAACGCCGTCCGCGACAACCTCGAGGTCACGACCCGGACCCTGCCGCTGGCCGAGGCGAAGGAACTGGGCGCCGTGGCGCTGTTCGGCGAGAAGTACGGCGACACCGTGCGCATGGTGGACATCGGCGGCCCGTGGTCGCGGGAGCTCTGCGCGGGCACGCATGTGTCGACCTCGGCCGAGGTGGGGCTGATCAGCCTCGTCGGCGAGTCGTCGGTCGGCGCCTCCAACCGCCGCGTCGAAGCGCTGGTGGGTCTGGACGCGTTCCGCGAGCTCGCCGCCGAGCGGGCGATCGTGTCGCAGCTGACCGCCAGCCTGAAGACCCCGCGCGACCAGCTGCCCGAGCGGATCGCGGAGCTTGCCGCGAGCCTGAAGGCGGCCGAGAAGAAGATCGCCCAGTTCGAGGCGAAGGCGCTCGGCGACCGGATCCCGGCGCTGGCCGACAGCGCGCAGCGAATCGGTGCGCACCGGGTGGTGGCCCAGTCGCTGGGCACCGCGGCATCCGCCGACGATGTGCGCACCCTCGCCCTCCAGCTGCGGGACCGGCTCGGCTCGGATGCCGCGGTGGTGGCCCTCGCCGCCGAGGTGGGTGGGCGCCCGGTCGTCATCGTGGCCACCAACGACGCCGCCCGCACCGCGGGCGCGAAGGCCGGCGCACTCGTGAAGACGGCGGCCGCCGTGCTCGGCGGCGGCGGGGGCGGGCGCGACGACGTCGCCCAGGGCGGCGGTACCGATGCGACCGCCGTCGACGCGGCGCTCAGCGCCGTGCGCACCGCGCTGGAGGGTTCCGCCGCGTGACCGGGTTCCGTCGCGGGGTCCGGCTGGGCATCGACGTGGGCACCGCCCGCGTCGGCGTCGCCCGGTGCGACCGCGACGGGCTGCTGGCGGTGCCGGTCGAGACGGTCCCGCGCGGTGAGGACTCCGTCGCCCGCATCGTCGCCCTCGCCGCCGAGTATGAGGCGATGGAACTGCTCGTCGGCCTGCCGGTGAGTCTCGCCGGCACCGACACCGCTTCCACCGCCGACGCCCGCGCCTTCGCCGGTGACCTCGCTGCGGCGTCGGGGCTGCCCGTGCGCCTCGTCGACGAGCGGCTGAGCACGGTCTCGGCCCATGCGGCGCTGCGCCAGTCTGGAAGATCCCAGCGTTCGTCTCGTAGGATTGTCGACCAAGTCGCCGCCGTCGTCCTGCTGCAGCAGGCGATCGACGTCGAGAAGAGCACCGGAAGCCCGACCGGCTCGCTCGTGTCCACATCCCCGGAGTCCGCCTGATGCCCAGCACGCCGTCGAACGACGATCAGTTCGCCGACCTGTTCAGCAGGCTGCCCACCCCGGCGGACCGATCCTCGCGCACGGCCACCGACCCCTCCGCCGCCGCAGCGGCAGGGGCCGACCGGGACCGGGCCGCTCAGGCCCCGATGAGCCGCCGTGCCGCCCGCGAGGCGGCTGCCCGCGCCGCCGCCTCCGACCGCTCGGAGACGCCCGAACCCGTGGCATCCGCCCGGGCGGCCGACTATCCGGTGGTCACCGCCGCGATGGCCGCGGGCCGGGACGCACCGTCCTCGCCCGAGGAGCCGCACCCGGTCGCCGCGGCCGGCTCGCTCGACGCGCTTTTCGACGATGCGGGGCACCACGGTCAGCAGAAGCATCACGACCGCGATCGTCGCAAGAGTCGCATCGCCGCCTGGAGCGTCTTCGGCGTCGTGCTGGCGCTGCTGGGCGGACTGGTGTTCGGCGGCTTCTGGGTGTGGAGCATCTACGAGCAGCCCATCCGCGAGTTCTTCGGGTGGACCGAGCCGAAGGACTACGAGGCAGGCATCGCCGAAGGCGAGGCGACGGTGACGATCGCCAGTGGCGACACCGGCGGCACGATCTCCGAGACGCTCCACGACGCGGGCGTGACCAAGACGCCGGGCGTCTTCTACGACTACCTCATCGCCTCGGGCGCCGACACGAACCTGCTGGTGCCGGGGGTGTTCTCCCTGCAGCAGAAGATGACCGCCGCCGCGGCTTTCGAGGCGCTCACCGACCCGGCCAACAAGCTGGAGAACACGGCGCAGCTGCGCGAGGGCCTCACCGTCGAGCAGACCCTCCCGCTGCTGGCCGAGGCCACCGGGATCGCGCAGGCCGACTTCGAAGCCGCCATCGCCGACCCGTCCGCGTTCGGCGTGTCGGCCGACAGTCTCGAGGGGTGGCTGTTCCCGGCCACCTACACGTTCGAACCGGACGTCACCGCCGACCAGGTGATCCAGACGCTGGTCGACCGCGCGGTCACCTCGCTCGACAACGCCGGCGTCCCGGTCGACCGTCGCCACGAGATCCTCACCATCGCCTCGATCATCCAGCGCGAGGCGCGCTTCTCCGACGACTTCTTCAAGGTCTCGCGGGTCATCCAGAACCGGCTGAAGCCGGACAACACCGAGACGCACGGGCTGCTGCAGATGGACTCGACCGCACAGTACGGCGCGAACGAGGACGACGGCACCGTGAGCTCCGATGCCTCGACCCTCGAGGACGACAACCCGTGGAACACGTACCTGTACCCGGGCCTGCCCCTCGGACCGATCGCCAACCCCGGTGACCTCGCCATCGAGGCGGCGATGGAGCCAGCCGACGGACCGTGGATGTACTTCGTGACGGTCAATCCGTCGTCGGGGGAGACCGAGTTCGCGCAGACCCACGCCGAGCACGAGCAGCTCGTCGAGAAGTGGCGCCAGTGGTGCGCCGACAATCCCGACAACGGCGACTGCTGACCGATGCCGGCCACCGCGCTCGAGGTGTGGGGCGACCCCATCGACCACAGCCTGTCTCCCGCCCTGCACACCGCCGCGTACCGGCACCTCGGCTGGGACTGGACCTACGGGCGGCGCCGGGTCGATGAGGACGGGTTCGCCCACGCGCTGGCCGGCCTGGACGCGTCGTACCGCGGGCTGTCGCTGACCATGCCGCTCAAGGCCGTCGCCCACGCGGCGGCCGTGCGCCGCGACGAGCGGGCCGAGCTGACCGGCGCCGTCAACACCCTCCGGCTGACCGCGGACGGTCCCGTCGGGTTCAACACCGACGTGGGCGGGATCGTCGCCGCGCTGGGGGAGGAGGGCCTCGGGCAGGTGGCCGACGCCCGCATCGTCGGGGCGGGCGCCACCGCGACCTCCGCTCTCGTGGCCCTGGCCGAGCTCGGGGCGACGCGGGTGGACGTGGCCGCCCGCCGTCCGGAAGCCGCCGCCGGCCTGACCCGGCTGGGCGCCCGGCTCGGCGTCACCGTGCAGCCCGTGCCGCTGGCGGCATCCGGGCATCGGACGGTACCGCTCACGATCGCGACCCTGCCCGGCGGGGTGACGCTGCCGGAATCCACCGTCGACGCGCTGGCCGGAGCCGGCGGACTGCTCATGGACGTCGTCTACGGACACTGGCCGACGGCCCTGTCCGCGGCGTGGGAGCGCGTGGGCCGCGCCGCCGTCAGCGGCGCCGGGATGCTGCTGCACCAGGCGGTGCTGCAGATCCGCGTCTTCGCCACGGGGGAAGTGACGCAGCCGCTGCCGGACGAGCCGTCAGTGGTGGCCGTCATGCGGCGCGCGCTCATGGGAGGATAGAGCAATGCTCCGCGTGCTCACGGCCGGCGAATCGCACGGCCCCGAACTCGTCGCCGTCATGGAGGGTCTGCCGGCAGGCGTTCCCGTCTCCCGTGCCGCGATCCAGGCCGACCTCGCCCGACGCAAGCTCGGCTACGGCCGCGGCTCGCGCATGAAGTTCGAGGAGGACGAGCTGACGATCTCGTCCGGCGTCGTTCACGGCTCGACTCTCGGCAGCCCCATCGCTCTGCGGATCGGCAACACCGAGTGGCCGAAGTGGACCGAGGTCATGAGCGCCGAGCCGGTCGAGCTCACCGACCGTTCCCGCGGCCGCGGCGCCCCGCTGACCCGGCCGCGGCCCGGCCACGCCGATCTGGTCGGCATGCAGAAGTACGGCTTTGACTCCGCACGACCCATCCTGGAGCGGGCCAGCGCCCGCGAGACCGCCGCCCGGGTCGCCCTCGGCGCCCTGGCGCGCGCGTTCCTGGGGGAGCTCGGCATCCGCCTGGTGAGCCACACCCTGTCGATCGGCCCGGTGCGGGCCCCCGAGGGCGCTTCGCTGCCCACCCCCGACGACGTCGACGCGCTCGACGCCGATCCGCTGCGGTGCTTCGACCCGGACACGTCGGCGGCCATGGTGGCCGAGGTGGATGCCGCACGCAAGGACGGCGACACGCTCGGTGGCATCGTGGAGGTGCTCGCGTACGGGCTGCCCCCGGGGCTGGGCTCCCACGTGCAATGGGACCGGCGCCTGGATGCGAAGCTCGCGCAGGCGCTCATGAGCATCCAGGCGATCAAGGGCGTCGAGGTCGGCGACGGCTTCGAGACGACGCGGCGCCGGGGATCGGCCGCGCACGACGAACTGTTCACGACCGAGGACGGGATCACCCGCTCCACCGACAAGGCCGGCGGCACCGAAGGCGGCATGTCGACGGGGACCGTGCTGCGCGTGCGCGCCGGCATGAAGCCGATCGCGACCGTGCCGCGGGCGCTGCGGACGGTCGACGTGGCCACCGGCGACGCCGCCACCGCGCACCACCAGCGCTCCGACGTCTGCGCCGTGCCCGCGGCCGGTGTCGTGGCAGAGGCGATGGTGGCGGTCACCCTCGCCGACGTCGTGCTGGAGAAGTTCGGGGGCGACAGCGTCGCCGAGACGCGCCGCAACCTCGAGGCCTACCTCGCCGCGATCCCCGAGAACCTGCAGACCACGACGGCGAGCCGCGCCGAGCACGCATGACCGGCGGCGCCGTCGTCCTCATCGGCCCCATGGGCGCCGGCAAGACGAGCGTCGGCCGTCGCGTCGCCCGCGTCCTCGGCGTGCCGTTCGTCGACACCGACAAGCTCGTCGTGCGCGATCACGGACCGATCCCCGACCTGTTCGCACAGCACGGCGAAGCGCACTTCCGCGCGCTGGAGCGTGCGGCCGTCACCGAGGCGCTCGCCTCGGCGGGCGTGGTGGCACTGGGGGGCGGCGCCGTGCTCGACCCCACCACCCGTGCCGCACTGACCGACCACCGGGTCGTCCTGCTCACGGTCGACCCGCGCGCCGTCGCCGGCCGCATCGGGGGCGGCGGACGGCCCCTGCTGGCCGAGGGCGAGGACCCCGTGGCGCGCTGGACGCGCATCTACGAAGAGCGCCGCGAGCTGTACGAGAGCACCGCCGACGTCACGATCGACACCTCCACCGGGCCGCTGGCCGGGGTCGTGGACCGCATCGTGGCGTGGGTGCGACAGGAGGACCGGACATGACCGACACGACGACGATCACCGTCGCCGGCGACAGCCCCTACGACATCACCATCGGCCGGGGCATCCTCTCGACGGTGCGCGCGGCGCTGGCTCCGGCCACACAGCGGGTGCTCGTCGTGCATCCGCCCACGCTCGCCGAGCGCGCCGCCGCGCTGCGCGCCGACCTGATGGCCGCGGGGGACCTGCAGGTGCTGCTGGCCGAGGTGCCCGACGCCGAACAGGGCAAGCGCGTCGAGGTCGCCGCGTTCTGCTGGCAGGTCATGGGGCAGGCGGACTTCACCCGCACCGACGCCGTCATCGGCTTCGGCGGGGGAGCGGTCACCGATCTGGCCGGGTTCGTCGCCGCAACGTGGCTGCGCGGCGTCGACGTGGTGCAGGTGCCCACGACCGTGCTCGGCATGGTGGACGCCGCGGTCGGCGGCAAGACCGGCATCAACACCGCCGAGGGCAAGAACCTCGTCGGGGCGTTCTGGCCGCCGCGCGCGGTGATCTGCGACCTCGAACTGCTCGACTCGCTCAGCGAGCACGAGCGGGTCGCCGGGTTCGCCGAAGTCGTCAAGGCCGGGTTCATCTGGTATCCCGAGATCCTCGACCTGATCGAGGCGGACCCGAAAGCCGCGGTCGACCCGGCCACCCCCGCCTTCCGCCGGTGCATCGAACTGGCCATCGACATGAAGGCCCGCGTCGTGGGCGAGGACCTCCGCGAAGCCGGACTCCGCGAGGTGCTCAACTACGGACACACCCTGGGCCACGCGATCGAGCACGCCGAGCGGTATCGCTGGCGCCACGGCGCGGCGATCTCGGTGGGCATGCTGTTCGCCGCCGAGCTGTCTCGGCTGGCCGGCCGGTTGCCTGACACCGCCGCGCAGCGCCACCGCGACATCCTCGAGCTGCTGGGCCTGCCCACCACCTACCGGGCCGGTGCCTGGGGGCAGTTGCTGGCCACGATGCAGCGCGACAAGAAGACCCGCGGCTCGATGCTGCGGTTCATCGTGCTCGACGACATCGGCAAGCCGACCGTGCTGCAGGCGCCCGACGAGTCGCTGCTGTTCGCCGCGTACCAGGAGGTGGCCGGGTGAGCGCCGCCGCCGCACCGCGCCGACTCCTGCTGGTCAACGGGCCGAATCTGAATCTCCTCGGCATCCGCGAGCCCGACGTGTACGGGCGGGAGACCCTCGCCGACGTGGAGCGGCTGGTGGGCGAGACCGCGGCGGCGCGCGGGTATGAGGTGCGCGCGATCCAGAGCAACCACGAGGGTGTGCTGATCGATGCGATCCACGCCGCCCGCACCGACTGCGCGGGCATCGTCATCAACCCCGGCGGCCTGACCCACACCTCGGTGGTGCTGCGCGATGCGCTGTCGGCGGTGGCGCTGCCGGTGGCCGAAGTCCACGTCTCGAACGTGTACGACCGGGAGAGCTTCCGCCATCACTCCTACGTCGCCGACGTCGCCGCCGTGCACGTGGTCGGCGAGGGCGTGCCCGGCTACGCGCGCGCCGTCGAGCTGCTGCTCGAGGTGCTCGCCGGCAGCGCCGACGGCTGACGCAGGCGCCGCACCGGCGGCATCCCGTAGAATCGACCGTCGGGCCCCGACTGGCCCGACGAACCCACACGAACGGAAACTCCACACTCATGGCATCCACCGCAGACATCCGCAACGGCGTCGTCATCAAGATCGACGGGCAGCTGTGGAGCGTCGTCGAGTTCCAGCACGTCAAGCCGGGCAAGGGCGGGGCATTCGTGCGCACGAAGCTCAAGAACGTCGTCACGGGCAAGACCGTCGACAAGACGTACAACGCCGGCACGAAGATCGAGATCGAGAACGTCGACCGCCGTGATTTCTCGTACCTGTACAACGACGGCGACAGCTTCGTGTTCATGGACATGACCGACTACGACCAGATCAACGTCCCGGTTGCCACCGTCGGCGACGCCGCCAACTTCCTGCTCGAGAACCAGCAGGTGCAGATCGCGCTGAACAACGGCACCCCGCTGTACGTCGAGATGCCGGCCTCCGTCGTGCTCGAGATCACCTACACCGAGCCCGGCCTGCAGGGCGACCGCTCGTCGGCCGGCACCAAGGCCGCCACCGTCGAGACCGGCTATGAGATCCAGGTGCCCCTGTTCCTCGAGACCGGCACCAAGGTCAAGGTCGACACCCGCACGGGCGAGTACCTCGGCCGCGTGAACTGACCTTGAGCGCACGCTCCAAGGCGCGCAAACGCGCGCTCGACATCCTGTACCAGTCCGACGTGCGCGGCGACGACCTCGCCGCCACGCTCGCCGCCGAAGCCCAGCGCGCGGCCAGCGAACCGGCCCGCGAGGCGTCGTGGCTCTATGCGCGCGACATCGTCGACGGCGTCATCGACAACCGCGAAGAGATCGACGAGCACATCGTCACCCACGCCCGGGACTGGAAGCTCGACCGCATGCCGGCCGTCGACCGCGCGATCCTGCGCATCGGCGTCTGGGAGATCGTCTTCAACGCCGAGGTGCCCACCGCCGTCGCCATCGACGAGGCCGTGGAACTGGCCAAGGAGTTCTCCACGGACGACTCCGGCTCGTTCGTGCACGGGGTGCTCGCGCGCATCGCCCGCGCCGGCTGAGCGACGCTCCGCCCGACCCGGCGTCGGAGCCCGATGCGAGGATGGATGCCGTGTCGGCACCCCACATCGATGACGCGGCGATCCGTGGCCTGGCCGACAGCGTCTCGTACCGGCGCGGGGTCGGCTACGCCCGCGACGGCGCCGTGCGCTACCTGTCGTGGGACGCGCACGACGGCACGCTGACCGGCCTGGTCGCCGGCAGCGCCGCGCAGCTGTACCGCTGCACGATCCGGGTGGATGCCGGTGCCCGCCCGCCGCGGATCATGTCGGCGCGCTGCTCGTGCCCGGTGCAGGTGAACTGCAAGCACACGATCGCCACCCTGCTGCGCAGCAACGCCGGCAGCGCCGCCGCCGTCATCCATGCCCCCGCGCCGGCAGCGGCCGCGCCGGAGCCGTCGTGGCGCCGGCTGCTGGAGAGCACGCACCGGCCCGGCACCACGCCGCTCGCGCTCGGGGTCGAGCTGCGCGTGCGCGAACGCATCCCGCACGACCCGTGGGGGCCACGGCGGCTGCGCACCGCGACCGCGCGCGACCTCGACGGCGCCCCCGAACTGCAGGTCGGCCTGCGGCCGCTGGTGCGCAGTCCCGGCACGGGGGCCTGGGTGCGCTCGGGCGTCACCTGGGACACCGCCCGCCGCGACGGTCAGCGGTTCGCCGGCGGCCAGCGCCGCTGGTTCGCCGACCTGTACGGCGTGGCCCGCGACGTGTACGGTCTCGGCCGCGACGAGTCCGACTGGCTCACCCTCGACCGGATCGAATCACCGCTGCTGTGGACGCTGCTGGCGGCCGCCACCGCACGCGACATCCCCGTCGTGGCCGCGGGCAAGCGTCAGCAGGTCGCGCTCGTCGACAGCGCCGAGGTCCAGGTCGAACTGTCCGCCGCCGACGGCGACGCCCTGCGGCTGACGCCGCGGGTCACCCTCGCCGGTGCAGACGTCGACCCGGCCGCGGTGCGGCCGATCGGACGCACCGGCGTCTACGCGTACGCGGCGCAGGGCACCGGCATCCACCTCACCCTCGCCCCGGTGAGCCTCGACGACACCGCGCACGCCCTGCTGACCACCCCCGACCCGGTGACGGTGCCCGAAACCGACACGGACGAGTTCCTGCGCGAGGTGTACCCGCGCCTGGCCCGGTCGGGGCGCATCCGGCTCGAGCCGGGACTGCAGCTGCCCGCGCCCGAGCCGACCCGGCTGGTGGTGACCGCCGCGTTCCGCGCCGGGGACACGATCGACTACCGGCTGGACTGGCACCGGCCCGGCGCCGGGCGGGCGCCCTTCGAGGACACGGCCGGTGACGACGAGCACGAGGCCGCGCTGCGCACCACGGTGCAGACGGCGTGGGGGCAGGCGGCACCGCTGCCGTTCGCGGCGCGCGCGACGCTCGTGGGCGTGGATGCCGCGGAGTTCGCCGCGCAGGTGCTCCCGGCGCTCGAGCAGATCGACGGCGTCCGGATCGAGCCCTCGGGCCGCCGCCGCGTCTACCGTGAGCTGACCGGCGACCCGCGCATCACGGTCACCACGGTGGAGACCTCCGACCCCGACTGGTTCGACCTGGGCGTCATCGTCGAGATCGACGGCCGGCGCATCCCGTTCACCCCGCTGTTCACCGCGCTGGCCAAGCGCCGCAAGAAGCTCCTGCTGGCCGACGGGCGGTACTTCTCCCTCGCCCACCCGGCACTGGACCGGCTGCGGGAGCTGATCGACGAATCCGCCGACCTCATCGAATGGGAGGCGGGGCCGAAGATCAGCCGCTACCAGCTGCCGGTGTGGACGGACTTCGAGGACCTCGCCGACCAGTCCGCGCCGGCGGCCGGCTGGCGCGAGACGGCGAGCGCGCTGCGCACCCTTGACCGCATCGAGCCGGCGCCGCTGCCGGCGGGGCTGCGCGCGCAGCTGCGTCCCTATCAGCGCTCCGGCTACGACCGGCTCGCGTTCCTGTGGCGGCACCGGCTGGGCGGCATCCTGGCCGACGACATGGGACTGGGCAAGACCCTGCAGGTGCTCGCCCTGCTGGCCCGGGCCCGTGAAGACGGCGAGACGCGGCCGTTCCTGGTGGTCGCCCCCACCTCGGTGCTGTCGACCTGGCGCGACGAAGCGGCCCGGTTCACCCCCGGCCTGACCGTCACCGTGCTCGACACCACCGGCGTCAAGCGCGCACGGAGCGTCGCCGAGGCGGCTGACGGTGCCGACATCGTCGTGACCTCCTACACGGTGCTGCGGCTCGACGAGGCCGCGTTCGCCGCCGTGGACTGGGCGCTGCTGGTGCTCGACGAGGCCCAGTTCGTCAAGAACGCGGCCACCCGGCTGCACCGGGCCGTCGCGGGCCTGCACGCCGGGGCCACGCTGGCGGTCACCGGCACACCGCTGGAGAACTCGCTGTCGGAGCTGTGGGCGCTGCTGTCGCTGACGTGCCCGGGCCTGTTCCCGTCGGCGCGACGCTTCCGCGAGGAGTACATCAAGCCGATCGAGAAGGGCAAGGTGCCCGAGAACGCGGAGGGCGGTCCGTACCGCGCCCGGCGGCTCGCGCGCCTGCGCCACCGCATCCGGCCGTTCGTGCTGCGGCGCACGAAGGACCTCGTCGCCGGCGACCTGCCGCCCCGGCAGGAGCAGGAGGTCCGCGTCGACCTCAGCGCCGCGCACCGCGCCGTCTACGACACCGTGCTGCAGCGCGAACGGCAGAAGGTGCTCGGCCTGCTCGACGACCTCGACCGCAACCGGTTCATCGTCTTCCGCTCGCTCACGCTGTTGCGCCGGCTCGCGCTGGCCCCGTCGCTGGTGGATGCCGGCGACCCCGGCATCCGGTCGAGCAAACTCGAGGCGCTCACCGAACGCCTCGAGGAGCTCATCGCCGAAGGACACCGCGCCCTCGTGTTCAGCCAGTTCACCTCCTACCTCGCCCTCGTGCAGGACGCGTTGACAACGCGCGGCATCGGCTACGCGTACCTCGACGGGGCGACGCGCCGCCGTCACGAGGTCATCTCCGGCTTCCGCACGGGTGACGCGCCGGTGTTCCTCATCAGCCTGAAGTCCGGCGGGTTCGGTCTGACCCTCACCGAGGCCGACTACGTGTTCCTGCTCGACCCGTGGTGGAACCCCGCCGCCGAGGCGCAGGCGATCGACCGCACGCACCGCATCGGCCAGTCGCGGCCGGTGAACGTCTACCGTCTCATCGCCACCGGCACCATCGAGGAGAAGGTCCTCGCCCTGCAACAGCGCAAGGCGCGCCTGTTCCGCGCCGTGCTCGACGACGACGATCTGCTCGCCCGGTCGCTGACCGCCGACGACATCCGTGACCTGTTCGACCCGTGAGCCGCCCGCCGCGGCGTCCAGGTTCACGGCGACCGCTCCCGTAGAATCGTGGGCGCTCGATCAGGAGGTTGGAATGCGGATCACAGGCCTGGGCCACGCCGGGATGTTCATCGAAACGGCGGGCGGCAGCATCCTGTGCGACCCCGTCGTCGGCCCGACGTTCTTCGGCTCGTGGTTCCCGTTCCCCGACAACCGGGCGCTGGACTGGGAGCGGTTCGGCGCAGCCGACTTCCTGTACATCTCCCACCGGCACCGCGACCACTTCGATCCCGCGCTGCTGCGCCGCGTCGTGCCCACCGACATCCGGGTGCTCCTCCCGGACTATCCGACCGACGACCTCGAGCGTGACCTGCGTGGCCTCGGCTACGAGAACATCATCTACACGCAGGCGGGCGTGCCGCTCGAGTTCGGCGCGCTGAAGCTCATGGTCACGCCCCTGCGCGCCCCCAGCGACGGCCCCATCGGCGACTCGTCGCTGTCGGTCGACGACGGCACCGCCAGCATCCTGAACCAGAACGACTCGCACCCCCTGGACCTCGAGAAGCTGCTGTCGTTCTCGAAGCCCGAGGCGTACTTCACCCAGGTCTCCGGCGCCATCTGGTGGCCCATGGTCTACGACCTGCCGCAGCCCGCCAAGCAGAACTTCGCCCAGCTCAAGCGCGACGCGCAGCTCAAGCGGGCCCTGTACTACATCGACAAGGTCGACGCCCCGCATGTGTTCCCGATGGCCGGCCCCCCGATGTTCCTGCGTGAGGAGCTGTTCCGGTACAACGGGCACGGCCTCCACGACGATGCGATCTTCACCGACCAGGCACAGTTCCTCGAGCACCTGGCCGCCGAGCGTCCCGACCAGAAGGGGCACCTGTTCGTCCCAGGGACGCAGGTCGACCTGGACCACGGCGCGATCGAGATCATCCAGACGCTGTACACCGACGCGGAGATCGAGCGGATCTTCACCGACAAGTGGGCCTACCTCGCAGAGCAGCGCGACAGCCGGCAGGACGAGATCCGCGCCGAAGAGGCCCGCCGCGCGCCGATCCTGCCGCCGGACGAGATGCTCGCCGCCATCAAGGAGTGGTGGGAGCCGCTGCTGAAGAAGTCCCGCACGATCCGGCTCGGCGTCGGCGGCAATGTGCGCTTCCGCATCGGCGATCTCGACATGGTCGTCGACTTCCCGCGCGCGAAGGTGCGCGAGTACGCGGGGGAGGAGTGCATCTACTGGTACACGATCCCCGCCGACCTCGTCTCCACCAACATCCGCGATCACGAGATCGACTGGTCGAACTCGATCTTCCTGTCGATGCAGTTCTCGGTCGGCCGCACCGGGAAGTTCAACGAGTTCCTCACGACCTTCCTCAAGTGCCTGTCGACCGACCGCATCGAGTACGTCGAGAACTGGTACTCGGAGCAGTCCGACACCAGCGAGGACGCGCAGATCGGCGACTGGGTGGTGCAACGGCGCTGCCCGCACCTGCGCGCCGACCTGTCGCGCACCGGCCGGATCGAGGACGGCGTGCTCACCTGCAGCATGCACGACTGGAAGTGGGATCTTGCCACCGGCCGCTGCCTGACGACGCAGGGCCACGAGATCCGCGCCGCGCAGACGACGGATGCCGCGGTGCCCACACCCTGACCTCCGCCTGCCTGTAGGCTGGACCTGCAACCCGGCAACCTTTAACCCCGTCCCGTGAGGCGGAGAAGGGAGCGGCGGATGAGCACGCGTACTGTGCTGCACGAAGCCGATATCGCACGGGCCCTGACGAGGATCTCCCATGAGATCCTCGAATCCAACAAGGGCCCCGACCGTCTGGTCATCCTGGGAATCCCCACCCGCGGCGTCACCCTCGCCGACCGCATCGCGAGCCTCGTCGGCGACATCGCCGGCACGCCGATCCCGGTCGGCGCGCTCGACGTCACGATGTACCGCGACGACCTGCACCGCAATCCGACGCGCACCCCGCGGCCCACCCAGATCCCGCCCGGCGGCATCGACGGCAAGGTGGTCGTCCTCGTCGACGACGTGCTGTTCTCGGGCCGGTCGATCCGCGCGGCACTGGACGCCCTGCAGGACATCGGACGCCCCGCCGCGGTGCGCCTGGCGATCCTCGTCGACCGCGGACACCGCGAACTGCCGATCCGCCCCGACTTCGTGGGCAAGAACCTGCCCAGCGCCCGCGACGAACGCGTGAACGTGAGCGTCGCCGAGATCGACGGCGTCGACGAGGTGACGATCGCGTCATGAGGCACCTGCTCGACACCAAGACGCTGTCGCGCGTCGACGCCCTGCGCATCCTCGACGTCGCCGAGGACATGCGCGACACCCAGTCCCGCGAGGTCAAGAAGCTGCCGACGCTGCGCGGCAAGACCGTCGTGAACCTGTTCTTCGAGGACTCCACCCGCACCCGCATCTCGTTCGAGGCGGCGGCCAAGCGCCTGTCGGCCGACGTCATCAACTTCTCGGCGAAGGGCTCGTCGGTGTCCAAGGGCGAGTCGCTGCAGGACACCGCGCAGACGCTGCAGGCGATGGGCGCCGACGCCGTTGTCATCCGCCACGCCGCCTCCGGGGCGCCGCACACCCTCGCCACGAGCGGCTGGATCTCGGCCGGCGTGCTCAACGCCGGCGACGGCACCCACGAGCACCCCACCCAGGCGCTGCTGGACGCGTTCACGATCCGCAAGCGGCTGTACGGCGACGACAGCCGCGGCCGGGACCTCGCCGGCATCCGGGTCACGATCGTCGGCGACGTGCTGCACTCCCGGGTCGCGCGCTCGAACGTGTGGCTGCTGACGACCCTCGGTGCACACGTGACGCTGGTGGGCCCACCCACCCTCATTCCACAGGATGTGTCGGCCTGGCCCGTCGACGTCGGCTACGACCTCGACGAGGCCGTCGCCGCCGGTCCGGACGCCGTCATGATGCTGCGCATCCAGCTGGAACGCATGCAGGCGGCCTATTTCCCCACTGAACGGGAATATTCCCGGCGCTGGGGGCTCGATGCGCGGCGCATCGCCGCGCTGCCGGACGGTAGCATTGTCCTGCACCCCGGGCCCATGAACCGTGGGTTGGAGATCTCCGCCGACGCCGCCGATTCCCCGCGGTCGACCGTGCTCGAACAGGTCGCGAACGGCGTGTCGGTGCGCATGGCGGCGCTGTACCTGCTGCTGGCGGGCGAGCGCACCACGAGTCACACAGAAGAAGAGGCACGATGACCGAGGCGACCCTCATCCGCGGCGCACAGCTGAGCACGGGCACCCGCACGGACCTGCTCCTGCGCGACGGCCGCATCGCCGAGGTCGGCTCGGGCCTCAGCCACGCCGGCGCCCGGGAGATCGACGCCGACGGCCTCATCGCCCTGCCCGGTCTCGTCGACCTGCACACCCACCTGCGCGAGCCCGGCTTCGAGGCGGCCGAGACGATCCTCACCGGGTCGCGCGCGGCCGCCGCCGGCGGCTACACGACGGTGTTCGCCATGCCCAACACCTCGCCGGTGGCCGACACCGCGGGCGTCGTCGAGCAGGAGCTCGCGCTCGGCGAGGCCGCCGGCTACGTGCACGTGCAGCCCATCGGCGCGGTCACCGTCGGGCAGCAGGGCCAGCGTCTGGCGGAGCTGGGCGCCATGGCCGCCTCCCGCGCCGCGGTCCGCGTGTTCAGCGACGACGGCTTCTGCGTCTGGGACCCCCTCATCATGCGCCGCGCGCTCGAATACGTGAAGTCGTTCGACGGGGTCGTCGCGCAGCACGCCCAGGACCCGCGGCTGACCGAGGGCGCCCAGATGAACGAGGGCAGCGTCTCGGCAGAGCTGGGCCTGACCGGATGGCCGGCCGTCGCGGAGGAGTCGATCATCGCCCGCGACGTGCTGCTGGCCGAACACGTCGGCTCCCGCCTGCACGTGTGCCACCTGTCGACGGCCGGGTCGGTGGACATCATCCGGTGGGCCAAGAAACGCGGCGTGAACGTGACCGCCGAAGTCACCCCGCATCACCTCCTGCTTACCGAAGAACTGGTGCGCGGCTACGACGCGCGCTTCAAGGTCAATCCGCCGCTGCGCCGCGACGAGGACGTGCAGGCGGTGCGCGCCGGCCTCGCCGACGGCACGATCGACATCGTCGCCACCGACCACGCCCCGCACCCCGACGAGACGAAGTCGTGCGAGTGGCAGGCCGCCGCCCACGGCATGGTCGGCCTCGAGTCCGCGCTGCGCGTCGTGCAGCAGGCGATGGTCGACACGGGGCTGCTCGACTGGGCCGATGTGGCCCGCGTGATGTCGGCCGCACCGGCCCGGATCGGGCGTCTCGCCGGCGCGGGCACCCCGCTGCAGGCCGGGGAACCGGCATCCCTCACCCTGTACGACCCGGCGCCCGTGCGCCGGTTCGGGCGGGACGACCTGCGCGGCCGCAGCCACAACTCGCCCTACCTCGGCCGCGAGCTGCCGGGCGAAGTGCGCTGGACGTTCTACACCGGCCGGGCGACCGTCGCCGACGGCCGCATCGTCGAGGAGGTGGCGGCATGACCCGCGAACTGGTGCTGCTGCTGATCGTCGCGTTCACCGTCGTGCTCATCGGCGTGGGCGTGTGGGCGTGGCTGCGGCGGCGACGACGCGACGCCGGGCTGACGGTGCCCTATGGCGAGGTGCCCGACGGTGCGACGACGACGGCGACCTTCACCGGGCTGTACGTCGCCACCACCCGGCACGGCGACCCGCTCGAGCGGCTCGCCATCGGCGGCCTCGCGTTCCGCTCACGGGTGGACATCACCGTCACCGACCGGGGCGTGGCCCTCGACCTGACCGGTCAGCCGCGCATCTTCCTGCCCGCCACCGACATCTCCGACGTCGCGCAGGCGACCGTGGCGATCGACCGGGTCGTCGAGAAAGGCGGCCTGGTCCGGGTGACCTGGCCGGCCGGCGACACCCCGGTCGACAGCTACCTGCGCGCCCAGGACGCCTCCGCCCGCACCCTCACCGATGCGATCGCCGCGATCCTGCCGGCGCCGACATCACCCCCGACATCCACGACCACCCCGACGGGAACCGACTCATGACTTTCACCCCCGATCCCGCCGTCCTCGTGCTCGAAGACGGCGGCCGCTACGCGGGACGCGCCTACGGCGCCCGCGGCACCACCTTCGGCGAGGTCGTCTTCGCCACCGGCATGACCGGCTACCAGGAGACGCTGACCGATCCTTCCTACGCGGGCCAGATCGTCCTGCAGACGGCGCCGCACATCGGCAACACCGGCATGAACAGCGAGGACGTCGAATCCCGCCGCATCTGGGTGGCCGGCTACATCGTCCGCGACCCCTCCCGCGTCGTGTCGAACTGGCGCTCGGAGGAGTCGCTGGACGACGCATTGATCCGCGACGGGATCGTCGGCATCAGCGGCATCGACACCCGCGCGGTGACCCGCGTGCTGCGGTCGGCCGGCGCGATGCGCGGCGGCGTCTTCTCCGGCGACGCGGCGGGGCTGGACCCCGACGAGCAGCTGCGGCTGGTGCGCGAGGCCCCGCAGATGGCGGGCCGGAACCTGTCGTCGCAGGTGTCGGTGTCGGCCGCCGAGGTCACGCCCGCGACCGGGGAGCGCATCGGCAATCTCGCCGTGCTTGACCTGGGCGTCAAGCAGGCCACCGTCGACAACCTCGCCGCGCGCGGGTTCGACGTGCACGTGCTGCCGCACAGCGCCACCATCGAGGACATCCGCGCGATCGACCCGGTCGGCGTGTTCTACTCGAACGGGCCGGGCGACCCAGCCGCCAGCGACGCGCACGTCGCGCTGCTGCGGGACATCCTCGACGACCGGCTCCCGTTCTTCGGCATCTGCTTCGGCAACCAGCTGCTGGGCCGCGCCCTCGGGTTCGGCACCTACAAGCTCCCGTTCGGACACCGCGGCATCAATCAGCCGGTGCTCGACAAGGAGACCGGCCGCGTCGAGATCACCGCGCACAACCACGGCTTCGCCGTCGACGCACCCATCGAGGGCGTCACCGACAGCCCGAACGGCTACGGCCGCGTGGAGGTCAGCCATGTCGGCCTCAACGACAACGTCGTGGAGGGCCTGCGGGCCCTCGACATCCCCGCCTTCTCGGTGCAGTACCACCCCGAGGCGGCTGCGGGACCGCACGACGCCAACTACCTGTTCGACCGTTTCCGCGACCTCGTCGTGAGGACCAACGCCGCCCAGGCGGAGGGGAAGTAATGCCCAAGCGCGACGACATCAGCAGCGTCCTCGTCATCGGCTCCGGCCCGATCGTGATCGGCCAGGCCTGTGAGTTCGACTACTCGGGCACCCAGGCGTGCCGCGTGCTGCGCGAAGAGGGGGTGCGCGTCATCCTGGTCAACTCCAACCCGGCCACGATCATGACCGACCCCGACTTCGCCGACGCGACCTACATCGAGCCGATCACCTGGCAGGTCATCGAGACGATCATCGCCAAGGAGAAGCCGGACGCGATCCTGCCCACCCTGGGCGGCCAGACGGCGCTGAACGCGGCGATCGACCTGCACAAGAACGGCGTTCTCGACAAGTACAGCGTCGAACTGATCGGCGCGAACTTCGAGGCGATCAACAAGGGCGAGGACCGCCAGATCTTCAAGGACCTGGTCATCGCCGCCGGGGCCGAGGTCGCCGCCTCCCGCATCTGCCACACGATGGACGAGGTGCTCGCCGGGGCCGCTGAGCTCGGCTACCCGCTGGTGGTGCGCCCCTCGTTCACGATGGGCGGCCTGGGGTCGGGCTTCGCCTACGACGAGGAGGACCTGCGCCGCATCGCCGGGGCCGGCCTGCACGACTCGCCCACCCACGAGGTGCTCCTGGAGGAGTCGATCCTCGGGTGGAAGGAGTACGAGCTCGAGCTGATGCGCGACACGTCCGACAACACGGTCGTGGTGTGCTCCATCGAGAACGTCGACCCGGTCGGCGTGCACACCGGCGACTCGATCACCGTCGCCCCGGCGCTCACCCTCACCGACCGCGAGTTCCAGAAGCTGCGCGACATCGGCATCGACATCATCCGCGCGGTGGGCGTGGACACCGGCGGCTGCAACATCCAGTTCGCCGTCGACCCCGCCACCGGCCGCGTCATCGTCATCGAGATGAACCCGCGGGTGTCGCGGTCGTCGGCGCTGGCCTCCAAGGCGACCGGCTTCCCGATCGCCAAGATCGCCGCCAAGCTCGCGATCGGCTACCGCCTCGATGAGATCCCCAACGACATCACCAAGGTCACCCCGGCCAGCTTCGAGCCGACGCTGGACTACGTGGTCGTGAAGGTGCCGCGGTTCAACTTCGAGAAGTTCCCCGCCGCCGACACCACCCTGACCACGACCATGAAGTCGGTCGGTGAGGCGATGGCGATCGGCCGCAACTACGCGACGGCCCTGCAGAAGGCGCTGCGTTCGCTGGAGAAGCGCGGGTCGAGCTTCCACTGGGGCGAGGAGCCGCGCTCGGTCGACGAGCTGCTCGAGATCGCGAAGACGCCCACCGACGGCCGCATCGTCGTGCTGCAGCAGGCGCTGCGCAAGGGCGCGACGGTCGAGCAGGCGTTCGCCGCCACCGCGATCGACCCCTGGTTCCTCGACCAGATCGTGCTGATCAACGAGGTCGCCGACTTCGTCGCCGCGGCCGACGAGTTGGATGCGGACACGCTGCGCATCGCGAAGGAGCACGGCTTCAGCGACGCGCAGGTGGCGCAGCTGCGGGGGCTCACCGAGACCGAGGTCCGCGGCATCCGTCACGCCGGCGGCATCCGCCCTGTCTACAAGACCGTCGACACCTGCGCGGGCGAGTTCCCCGCCCTGACCCCGTACCACTACTCGTCGTACGAGACCGAGACCGAGGTCACCCCCAGCGACCGGCAGAAGGTCGTCATCATCGGGTCCGGGCCCAACCGCATCGGGCAGGGCGTCGAGTTCGACTACTCCTGCGTGCACGCCTCGTTCGCGCTGTCGGATGCCGGATATGAGACCGTCATGGTCAACTGCAACCCGGAGACCGTCTCGACCGACTACGACACCAGCGACCGGCTCTACTTCGAGCCGCTGACCCTCGAGGACGTCCTCGAGGTGCTGCACGCGGAAGCGGCGTCGGGGGAGATCCTCGGTGTCATCTGCCAGCTGGGCGGCCAGACGCCGCTGGGCCTGGCCAAGGGCATCGAGGAGGCCGGGTACACGATCCTGGGCACGCAGCCGGCCGCGATCGACATCGCGGAGGAGCGCGAGCAGTTCTCGCAGCTGCTGAGCCGTGCGGGCCTGCTCGCGCCGCGCCACGGCACCGCCACCGACCAGGCCGGCGCCATCGCGATCGCCGAGGAGATCGGCTACCCCGTGCTCGTGCGTCCCAGCTTCGTGCTCGGCGGCCGCGGCATGGAGATCGTCTACGACACCGACAGCCTGCGCGACTACTTCGTGCGGGTGGCCGATCAGGCCATCATCGGCGAGGGGGCCCCGCTGCTGGTCGACCGGTTCCTCGACGATGCGGTGGAGATCGACGTCGACGCCCTGTACGACGGCACCGAGCTGTACATCGGCGGCGTCATGGAGCACCTCGAAGAGGCCGGCATCCACTCGGGCGACTCGTCGTGCACGCTCCCGCCGATGTCGCTGGGCCGCACCGAGATCGACCGGGTGCGCGAGGCGACCCTGGCCATCGCCGAGGGCGTGGGCGTGCGGGGTCTGCTGAACGTGCAGTTCGCGGTGTCGGCCGGTGTGCTCTACGTCATCGAAGCCAACCCGCGCGCCAGCCGCACCGTGCCGTTCGTGTCGAAGGCGCTCGGCATCCCGCTGGCCAAGGCCACCAGCCGCATCATGGCCGGCGCCACGATCGACCAGCTCAAGACCGAGGGACTGCTGCCGGCACAGGACGGCTCCCGCGTGCCGCTGGACGCGCCGGTGGCGGTCAAGGAGGCCGTGCTGCCGTTCAAGCGGTTCCGCACCGCCGAGGGGCACACCGTCGACTCGGTGCTCGGACCGGAGATGCGCTCCACCGGCGAGGTGATGGGCATCGACCGGGACTTCCCGACGGCGTTCGCCAAGAGCCAGGCGGCCGCGTACGGCGGCATGCCGACCTCCGGCACCGTGTTCCTCTCGGTCGCCGATGACGACAAGCGCGCCGTCATCCTGCCCGCCCACCGGTTGCAGGAGCTCGGGTTCCGGCTGGTCGCGACCGAGGGCACGGCGGAGATCCTCGCGCGCAACGGGATCCGCGTGGAGACGGTGCGCAAGTTCTCGGAGACGCAGGGTACGGGCGAGCGCAACGTGATCGACCTCATCGATGCCGGGGAGATCGACATCGTCGTGAACACGCCCTCGGGC
Organism: Microbacterium pollutisoli; assembly: GCF_053586795.1. NCBI lineage: Bacteria > Bacillati > Actinomycetota > Actinomycetes > Micrococcales > Microbacteriaceae > Microbacterium > Microbacterium pollutisoli. The sequence goes on along the minus strand of NZ_JBNYWT010000001.1, from coordinate 308,473 downwards.
GGCATCGCCCGCGCCGACGGCTACGAGATCCGTGCCGCGGCCGTGGCGGCCGACAAGGCGCTGTTCACGACGATGGCGGTGCTGGGCGCGGCGGTGTCGTCGCTGCCGGTGCTGCGGTCGGGCTTCGCGGTGCGCAGCCTGCAGGAGTACGCCGCCGACCGGATGGCGGCGGTATGACCTCATTCGGCTCGCGACTGCGCGCGGCGGTGGCCGAGCGCGGGCAGCTGTGCGTGGGCATCGACCCCCATGAGGCGCTGCTGCGCGACTGGGACCTCACCGTCGACGCCCGGGGCGTGCGCGAGTTCGCCCTGCGCGTGGTGGATGCCGCGGAAGGGCGCGTCGCGGTCGTCAAGCCGCAGGTGTCGTTCTTCGAACGGTGGGGCGCGGCCGGGTTCGCGGTGCTCGAGGAGGTCCTGGCGGCGGCCCGCGCCGCGGAGCTCCTCGTGATCGCCGACGCCAAGCGGGGCGACATCGGCTCGACGATGGACGCGTACGCGGCCGCCTGGCTCACCCCCGGCGCGCCGCTGGAGGCCGACGCGGTCACCCTGAGCCCGTACCTCGGGTTCGGGGCGCTGCGCGGCACCATCGCGGCCGCCGAGCAGGCCGGCAAGGGGGTCTACGTGCTCGCCGCCACGAGCAACCCCGAGGCGTACGGAGTGCAGAGCGCGGAGCTCCTCGAGCATGAGGCGTACGACGACGACACGATCGAGTCGCGCGGGCAGAGCGTCGCGGACATGAACTGCCGGGCCGCCGGCAGTGCCAACCGGAGCGCACAGCAGGCGGGCCAGTGGGGGAGCACCGGCGTCGTCCTCGGCGCGACCGTCGACCGGGCCCGGCTGCGCATCCACGACTCCTGGCTGGATGCCACGCCCATCCTGGCGCCGGGCTTCGGGGCGCAGGGCGCCCGTCTGGAAGACGTGCGCGGCCTGTTCGGCCGGCTCACCCCGCAGGTGCTGGCCTCGGCCAGCCGCAGCATCCTCAGCGCCGGCCGGCAGGGGCTCACCGGCGCCATCGACTCCCACAATCGACAGCTCCAGGAGGGCATCCATGGCTGACCGGCAGGGTCCGCCCGAGGTCGACCGCGTCGCCGCTTCCCGTCGCGCCGTCGCCGCCCGGCGGGAACGCGCCGCGCTCAAGCGCGATGTCGCGACGCGCGTCATCACCCCGCAGGAGCTGCTGCGCCGGGCGCAGGACCGGCCGGACACCCCCGCCGGCGCCATGCGGATCACGGAGTTCCTCACGGCGATCCCCGCCGTGGGGGAGGGCAAGCGCGACCGCATTCTGGCATCCCTGGGCATCTCGCCGGTCAAGCGCCTCGGCGGCCTGGGCGTGCGGCAGCGCGTGGCGCTGCGGCGCTACCTCGACGAGCGCTGGCCGGAGCCGTCCCCGCGCGCCGGGCGCAGCAATCTGCTGGTGCTGGCCGGACCCACCGCCGTCGGCAAGGGCACGGTGGCCGCGCACATCAAGGACCACCACCCCGAGATCATGCTGTCGGTGTCGGCGACCACCCGCAAGCCGCGACCGGGGGAGGTCGACGGCGAGCACTACTTCTTCGTCGACGACGCCGAGTTCGACCGGCTGATCGCCGACGGCGAGCTGCTCGAGCACGCCACGGTACACAACGCCTACCGGTACGGCACCCCGAAGGCGCCCATCGAGGCCGCGCTCGCGCAGGGCCGGACGGTGCTGCTGGAGATCGACCTGCAGGGTGCCCGGCAGGTGCGCGCCGCCGCCCCGGACGCCAACCTGGTGTTCCTGCTGCCGCCCAGCTGGGACGATCTGGTGCAGCGTCTCGTGGGCCGCGGCACCGAGGACGAGGAAGAACGGGCGCGGCGGCTGAAGACCGCGCGCCGCGAGCTGGCCGCACAGGCCGAGTTCGACCACCGCGTCGTCAACGACGAGGTGGCCCGCGCCGCCGCCGAGGTCGCCGCGCTCGCGCACTGACCCGGTCGGGACGCCGCCTTCGCCCCGGGTGGTTTCCGTTCATTACGGCCGACTTCGCCATCGACGCGGATGCCGGGACGATGGTGACATGTCCAGCACACTCCTCGCGCCGCCGCGCGCCACGGCGTCCGTCGCCGACGTGGCCGTGCGGGTCGACCGGGTCGGCCGCGCCTTCGATGTCCCCACCGGTCGCCGCCCGGTGCTGCACGGTGTCGACATCGAGATCGCGCCCGCCGAGATCGTGGCCGTCGTCGGCCCCTCCGGCTGCGGCAAGTCGACCCTGCTGCGCCTGATCGGCGGTCTCGACCGGCCCACCACCGGAACGATCGAGGTCGACGGCTCGGCCGTCTCCGACACCGACGAGCGCACCGCCGTCGCTTTCCAGGAGTCGCGCCTGCTGCCGTGGCGCACCCTCGCCCAGAACGTCCAGCTCGGACTGCGCCGCGGCACCGCCCGCCGCGAGGGCGCCGCCCGCGTCGCCGAACTGCTGCAGCTGGTGGGCCTCGACCACGCCGCGCAGCTGCGCCCGCGCGAAGTCTCCGGCGGCATGGCGCAGCGTGCCTCGCTGGCCCGCGCCCTGGCCCGCAACCCCGAGGTGCTGCTGCTGGACGAGCCGTTCGGGGCTCTCGACGCCCTGACCCGCCTGCGCATGCAGGATCTGCTGCTCGAGATCCACGCCGCCCAGCCGACCACGATCGTGCTGGTCACCCACGACGTCGAAGAGGCCCTGTACCTCGCCGACCGCGTGCTGCTGCTGCGCGCCCTCGACGCTGACGACCCCGCCGCCGGCTCGATCGCGCGCACCGTCACGGTGCCCGGCGAACGGCCTCGCGATCGCGCCGACGGCGCACTGGCCCGGCTGCGCGCCGAGCTGCTCGAAGGCCTCGGCGTCGACACCCACACGTCCACTCACTGACACCCACCACCACCTGAGGAACCCGAATGAACCGCATCGCCCGCCGCACGCTGCCCGCTTTCGCCATCGCCGGCACCGTCATGCTCATGGCGACCGGCTGCATCGCAGGGGAGAACGCCGACGCGGCCCCGTCCGGCGACAGCGAATGGTCGACCAGCACGCTGAAGATCGACTGGGCCACCTACAACCCGCTGAGCATCATCCTCAAGGAGCAGGGCATCATCGAAGAGGCCCTGGGCGAGGGCGTCACCGTCGAGTGGGTGCAGTCGACCGGGTCGAACAAGGCGAACGAGCTGCTCCGCTCCGGTTCGGTCGACGTGGGCTCGACCGCCGGGTCGGCCGCTCTGCTGGCGCGCGCCAACGGTTCCCCCATCCAGGTCATCGACATCTACTCGCAGCCGGAGTGGTCGGCCATCGTGGTCCCCGCCGGCAGCGACATCACGACGGTCGCCGACCTCGAGGGCAAGAAGGTCGCCGCCACCGTCGGCACCGACCCGTACTTCTTCCTGCTGCAGGCGCTGGGCACCGAGGGTCTCACGATCCAGGACGTCGAGCTGCAGAATCTGCAGCACGCCGACGGCTGGTCGGCTCTGGCCGGCGGCTCGGTCGACGCCTGGTCGGGGCTCGACCCCATCATGGCCGCCGCCCAGGTCGATGCCGACGCGCAGCTGATCTACCGCAACGTCGACTTCAACACCTACGGCTTCCTCAACGCGACCGAGGAGTTCCTGACCGATCACCCCGACGTGGCGCAGGTCGTCGTCGATGCCTACGAGCAGGCCCGCACGTGGGCGCTGGACAACCTCGACGAGACCGCCGCACTGCTGGCCGACGCCGCCGAGATCGCCCCCGAGGTGGCCACCACCGTCATCCAGGAGCGCTCGAACCTCGACGTCAGCGGTGTGCCCGGCGAGGACCAGCTGGCCGTGCTGAAGGTCATCGCGCCGGTCCTCGTCGAGTCCGGCGACGTCGCCGGGGGCCTGGATGCCGTGAACGCGGCGCTCGACACGATCATCAACGCCTCGTTCGCCGAGAAGGCGGTGAACGGGCAGTGAGCCTCGCGGGCCAGGAGTACCTCACCGGCGACGCGGCCGTGCCGTCGCCGGACCCGGTCGAGGCACCCTTGTCCGTCCCCGCCACCGCGAGCCGCTCCTTCTGGGAGCGCACCTGGGTGAAGATCGTCGGCGGCGCCCTCGTGCCGCTGGCCGTGCTGGTCGCCTGGCACGCGGTCACCGTCACCGGCATCATCCCGCCCTACCGGCTCGCGCCCCCCGGGGCGGTGCTGGCCGCCGCCGTGGACCTCGCCCAGCGGGGCGAGCTGTGGATCCACATCGCCATCTCGGTGCAGCGGGTGCTCATCGGCTTCGCGATCGGCTCGGTCATCGGCCTGGCGGTGGCGGCGTTCGTCGGCCTCACCAAGGGCGGCGACGTGCTGCTCAGCCCCATCCTGGCGGCGTTCCGGGCGATCCCGTCGCTGGCCCTGGTCCCGCTGCTGATCCTGTGGATGCAGATCGGCGAGGAGTCCAAGATCACGCTCATCGCCATCGGCGCGTTCTTCCCCGTGTTCACGACCGTGGCGTCGGGCCTTCGCCATGTCGACCCGCAGCTGGTCGAGATGGGCCGCTCGTTCAGCCTGCGCGGGTGGAATCTGCTGCGCACCGTGCAGCTTCCGGCCGTAATCCCCTCGATCGTCTCGGGGCTGCGGCTGGCGCTCGCCCAGGCGTGGCTGTTCCTGGTGGCGGCCGAGCTGCTGGGCGCGTCGATGGGCCTCGGCTTCATGCTGACCGACTCGCAGAACACGGGCCGGGTCGACCGGCTGCTGCTGGCGATCGTCCTCCTGGCTGTGCTCGGCACGATCTCCGACCTGCTGGTCAGCTTCGCGCACCGGCGCCTGCTCAAGAAGTGGGCGTGAGATGACGCTCGAGCAGGTCGCCGACGAGTTGCGATTGGTCGAAACCCGCACCTATCCGCCGTCCGGCGCGTTCACCGCGCAGGCGAACGTGACCGCCGACGCCTACGCCACGGCCGCGGCCGACCCGATCGGGTTCTGGGAAGATGCCGCCCGACGCCTCGACTGGGCAGAACCCTGGCACACCGCCCACGAGTGGGAGCCGCCGCTGCCCGGCCCCGACGGCGCCCTGTCGGTGCCGGCCGCGCGCTGGTTCGCCGGCGGCCGGCTGAACGTCGCGCACAACTGCGTCGATCGGCACGTCGCCGCCGGCCGGGGCGCGAAGGTCGCGCTGCACTTCGAGGGGGAGCGGGGCGACCGCACCACCGTCACCTACGCCGACCTGCAGCGCCGCGTCTCACGGGCTGCCAACGCCCTGCAATCCCTCGGCGTCGAGCCCGGCGACCGCGTCGTGGTGTACCTGCCGGTGCTCGTCGAGACCGTCGTGATCACCCTGGCCTGTGCCCGCATCGGCGCCGTGCACTCGCTCGTGTTCGGCGGCTTCTCGGCCGAGGCGCTGCGTTTCCGCCTCGAGGACACGCGCGCCAAGGTGCTCGTCACCAGCGACGGCCAGTTCCGCCGGGGCCAGGCCGTTGAAGTCAAGTCCGCCGCCGATGCGGCCGCCGCCGGGCTCGCGCACGTCGAGCACGTGCTCGTGGTGCGCCGCACCGGCGACGACATCGCGTGGACCGACGGCCGCGACCTGTGGTGGCACGACGTCGTCGACACCGCCCCCGCCCACCACGACGCCCGGCCCTTCGACGCCGAGCATCCGCTGTTCATCATCTACACCTCGGGCACGACCGGAAAGCCCAAGGGCCTCGTGCACACCTCGGGCGGTTACCTCGCACACGCGAGCTGGGCGCACTGGGCGCACTTCGACGCCAAGCCCGACGACGTGCACTGGTGCACGGCCGACCTCGCGTGGGTCACCGCGCACACGTACGAGATCTACGGACCGCTGTCGAACGGCCTCACGCAGGTGATCTACGAGGGCACGCCCGAGACTCCGCACCGCGAGCGTCACCTCGAGATCATCGAACGCTACGGGGTGACCGTCTACTACACCGCGCCGACGCTGATCCGCTCGTTCATGGCGTGGTTCGGCGCCGAGCTGCCCGGCGGCCACGATCTGTCGTCGATCCGGCTGCTGGGCACGGTGGGCGAGGCGATCAACCCCGAGGCGTGGGTATGGTTCCGCCGCACCTTCGGCCGCGACGAGGTGCCGGTCGTCGACACGTGGTGGCAGTCCGAGACCGGCGCCGCGATGATCGCCCCGCTGCCGGGCGTCACGACGCTCACGCCCGGTTCTGCCAGCGTGCCGCTGCCGGGCATCGACGCGGCCGTCGTCGACGCGCACGGCCGGCCGGTCGAACCGGGTCGCTCCGGCACGCTCGTGGTGCGGCGCCCCTGGCCGGGCATGGCCCGGACGGTGTGGGGCGACCCCGAACGCTACCGCGACGCCTACTGGACCGCCTACGCGGGCCACGGCGACCATGGCGCCTTTTACGTCGCCGGCGACGGCGCGACCGTCGACCCCGACGGCGCGATCCGCATCCTCGGCCGTCTCGACGACGTCGTGAACGTCTCGGGGCATCGCCTGTCGACCATCGAGATCGAGTCGGCGCTCGTCGCCCACGACGGCATCGCCGAGGCGGGCGTGACCGGCGTCCCCGACGCGGTCACCGGTCACCGGGTGGCGGCTTTCGTGGTGGTGACGGATGCCGGAGTGCCGCATGAGGCGCTGCGCGCCCAGGTGGCCCGTCAGATCGGCCCGATCGCGAAGCCGTCGCACGTCTATGCCGTGCCCGAGCTGCCCAAGACCCGCTCGGGCAAGATCCTGCGCCGTCTGCTGTCACAGTTGTGGGAGGCGGAGCAGGAGCGCCGGGCCGGCCGAACGCCGGCACCGCTGGGCGACACCACCTCGCTGCAGAACCCCTGGGCCATCGCCGACATCGCCGCCGTCCTCGCCGACGCCTGACGTACCGACGCCAGACGCCCAGCGTCCCACCTGTCCACCCGCCCCACCCCACCCGAGACGCCTGACCGACCCGCCCCGAGCCGAAAGCAGACATGACCGACGAACACCGCTTCGGATTCCGCACCCGCGCCCTCCACGCCGGCGGCACGCCCGACGCCGCCACCGGGGCGCGTGCCGTGCCCATCTACCAGACCTCGTCGTTCGTCTTCGACGACGCGAACGACGCCGCGAACCTGTTCGCGCTGCAGAAGTACGGCAACATCTACTCGCGCATCGGCAACCCCACCGTCGCCGCGCTCGAAGAGCGCCTCGCGTCGCTCGAGGGTGGCATCGGCGCGGTGGCGACCGCGTCGGGCATGAGCGCCGAGTTCATCACGTTCGCGGCCCTCGTCGGCGCGGGCGACCATGTCGTGGCGTCGGCCCAGCTCTACGGCGGCACGGTGACTCAGCTCGATGTGACCCTGCGCCGGTTCGGCGTCGACACCACGTTCGTCGCCTCGACCGACCCGGCCGACTACGCCGCAGCGATCCGCCCCGAGACGAAGGTGCTGTACGTCGAGGGCATCGGCAACCCGTCGGGGGAGATCGCCGACATCGAAGGGCTCGCCGAGGTCGCGCACGCGGCATCCATACCCCTCGTCGTCGACTCGACCCTCGCCACGCCCTACCTGTCGCGTCCGCTCGAGCACGGGGCCGACATCGTCATCCACTCGGTCACGAAGTTCCTCGGCGGCCACGGCACCACCCTGGGCGGCGTCGTCATCGAGAAGGGAACCTTCGACTGGGGGAACGGGAAGTTCCCCACCATGACCGAACCGGTGCCCAGCTACGGCGGCATCCGCTGGTGGGACAACTTCGGCGAGTACGGCTTCCTCACCAAGCTCCGCTCCGAGCAGCTGCGCGACATCGGCCCGGCCCTGAGCCCGCAATCGGCGTTCCAGCTGCTGCAGGGCATCGAGACCCTTCCGCAGCGCATCGACGCGCACGGTGCGAACGCACGCATCGTCGCCGAATGGCTCGATGCCGACCCGCGCATCTCGTTCGTCAGCTGGGCGGGACTGCCCGGTCACCCGCACCACGAACGCGCCCGGAAGTATTTCCCGAGCGGACCGGGCTCGGTCTTCGCTTTCGGCGTGCGGCCGGCGGGCACGTTCGACTCCGACGACGACCGGCTGCGCGCGGCGCGGCAGACGGGGGAGAAGGTCATCGACGCGCTCCAGCTGGCGTCGCACCTGGCCAACATCGGCGACGCCCGCACGCTGGTGATCCACCCGGCGTCCACCACCCACCAGCAGCTCACGCCCGCGCAGCTGGCCGCGGCCGGGGCGCCGGCGGACCTCATCCGCATCTCGGTGGGTCTGGAAGACCCCGAAGACATCCTGTGGGACCTGGATCAGGCCCTGACCGCAGCAACGGGAGAGACCCGATGACCGATGTGAACGCGTGCGCGATCCCCGCGCCGAGCGACGCCGCCGCCTGCGCCCTGCCCGGCCCCGCCGACGGTGCCGCCTGCGCCCTGCCCGGCCCCGCCGACGGTGCCGCCTGCGCCCTGCCCGGCCCCGCCGACGGTGCCGCCTGCGCCCTGCCCGGCCCCGCCGACGGTGCCGCCTGCGCCCTGCCCGGCGCGGCGGCCGCCCACCCGGAGCGCACCTGGCGCGGGCCCAGCGCCCCCGAGCGCCTCGCCCTGCTGCGGCGCGCCCGCACGGTCGCCATCGTCGGCGCCTCCGACAACCCGGCCCGGGCCAGCTACTTCGTGGCCACCTACCTTCTCGGCAGCGCGGACTACGACGTGTACTTCGTCAACCCACGGGCGACCGAGATCCTGGGACGCCCCGCCTACGCGTCGCTGGCCGATCTCCCGGTCACCCCCGACATCGTCGACGTGTTCCGCAAGCACGACGACCTGCCCGGCGTCGCCGGCGAGGCGGTCGCGGCGGGCGCGCAGACGCTGTGGCTGCAGCTGGGGTCGTGGCACGAAGGGGCGGCGAAGATCGCCGAGGATGCGGGACTGGCCGTCGTCATGGACCGGTGCCTGAAGATCGAGCACGCCCGCTTCCACGGCGGGCTCCGGCTGGCCGGCTTCGACACCGGCGTCATCAGCTCGAAGCGGCAGCTCCTCAGTCGCTGACGACGGCGTCCGGTAGACTGGTCGGATGCCGCGGCCCGACCGCGCCTGAGTCTTTCCCACCGCCATCCGATCCAGGAGGTCCTCCATGGCCAATCGCGACCAGGGCATCATCGACCCGCCCATCGACGCACTCCTCGAGAAGGTCGACTCGAAGTACCAGCTCGTGATCTACGCGGCCAAGCGCGCGCGCCAGATCAACGACTACTACTCCGACCTGCACGAGGGGAACCTGTTCGACAACGTCGGCCCCCTCGTCGACTCGAACGTCGAGGACAAGCCGCTCACGATCGCGCTGCACGAGATCCACGAGGACAAGCTGCGCCTGCGCCCCGTCGAGTGAGACCATGACGCCGCATGGCGTCACCGTGCCCGCGCGTCCCCGCATGTCGGGGAGCGCGGGCATGATGGTTAACACCCCCGCGGTCAACACCCCCGCCCGTCCCGTCCGCGCCGGTCGCGTCCGCGCCGCGGACCGGCCGACCACTCGTCTGGAGCCACGATGAGCCCGCTGCGCCTGTTCACCTCCGAGTCCGTCACCGAGGGGCACCCCGACAAGATCTGCGATCAGATCTCCGACAGCATCCTCGACGCGCTGCTGGCGGCCGACCCCGGCAGCCGGGTCGCCGTGGAGACCCTCGTGACCACGGGGCTGGTGCACGTTGCCGGCGAGGTGCGCACCGACGGGTACGTCGACATCCCCGGCATCGTCCGGCGCGTCGTGAACCACATCGGCTACACCTCCAGCGACACCGGCTTCGACGGCGACTCGTGCGGGGTGACCGTCTCGATCGGCGAGCAGTCCGGCGACATCGCCCAGGGGGTCGACACCGCCCTGGAGCACCGCGAAGGCGGTTCGGTCGACCCGATCGACGCACTCGGCGCCGGCGATCAGGGCATCATGTTCGGCTACGCGACCACGGAGACCCCGCAGCTCATGCCGATGGCCGCGTGGACGGCCCATCGTCTGGCCGAACGGCTCACCGAAGCCCGCCGCAGCGGCGCGCTCGGGTTCCTCCGCCCCGACGGCAAGACCCAGGTCACCCTCGGCTACGACGGCGCCGTGCCGCGGACGGTCGACACGGTCGTGCTGTCGACCCAGCACAACCCCGACATCTCGATCCCGGCGCTGCGCGCCGCGGTGCAGGCCGAGGTCATCGACCCGGTGCTGGCCACCACCGGCCTCGACGTGTCCGACGTGAAATACGTCATCAACCCTGCCGGGCCGTTCGTCACCGGCGGCCCGAAGGGCGACGCGGGGCTGACCGGTCGCAAGATCATCATCGACACCTACGGCGGCGCCGCCCGGCACGGTGGTGGGGCGTTCAGCGGCAAGGACCCCTCCAAGGTCGACCGGTCGGCCGCCTACGCGATGCGCTGGGTCGCCAAGAACGCGGTCGCGGCGGGCCTGGCCGACCGCCTCGAGGTGCAGGTGGCGTACGCGATCGGCCGCGCCGCGCCGGTGGGCCTGTATGTGGAGACCTTCGGCACCGGGCACGTGGCCGACGAGGTGATCACCGCCGCGATCCGCGACGTGTTCGATCTGCGTCCGCAGGCGATCATCGCCGAGCTCGACCTGATCCGGCCGATCTACGCCGCCACCGCGGCCTACGGGCACTTCGGGCGCGAGCTGCCCGCGTTCACCTGGGAGCGCACCGACCGCGTCGAGGAGCTGCGCGCCGCCGCCGGACTGTGACGTGACCGCCGTCGCCCGGGTCCTCATCGACTCGCCGCTGCCGCAGCTGGACCGCCTGTTCGACTACGCGGTGCCCGCCGAGCTGGCCGACGAGGCGCTGCCGGGCGTGCGCGTCAAGGTGCCGCTGCGCAGCGCCGGGCGCGTGGTGGAGGGCTGGGTCGTCGAGCGGGGCGAGATCGTCGAACCCGACCGGCCGCTGTCGGAGATCGACGCGGTCGTCTCCCCGGTGGCCGCCCTCACCCCCGAGCTGTACGCGCTCGCGCGCAAGGCCGCCGACCGCGCCGCCGGATCGGCCGGCGACGTGCTGCGTCTGGCGATCCCCAAGCGGATGGTGCGCGCCGAGAAGGCGTGGCTGGCCTCAGGCCCGGTGTCGGCGCCCGTGGTGTCGGCCGAGGCCGGCCGGTGGGCCGCCGACGTCCTGGACGTCTATCCGGGCCTGGCCGCCGCGATCGCGGCGGGCGACCGGGTCGCCGTCGACGCCCCGCCGCATCCCGCCGCCGAACGGGTGATCGGCGCCTGGGCCGAACTGCTGGCGGCGATCGCGGTGGCCACCCTGGCCGCCGGGCGCAGCACGCTGCTCGTGGTGCCCGACCAGCGCGACCAGGATCAGCTGCTGACCGCACTGGAAGGGCGCGCCCCCGACGAGGCCGTGCTGCGTGACGACGCGCGCCGGTCCGGCCCCGAACGCTACGCCGGCTACCTGCGGCTGCTCAGCCCGGCACCGGCCATCGTCGTCGGCAACCGGTCGACCGTGTACGCGCCGGCCCACGCCGTGGGCGCCGTCGCCATCTGGGACGACGGCGACCCCCTGCTGGCCGAACCGCTGAGCCCCGGCATCCACGCCCGGGACGCCGCCCTGGTGCGGCAGGAGCTCGAGCACAGCGCGCTCGTGTTCGCCGGGCACACCCGCACCACCGACGTCGAACGCCTCGTGCAGCTGGGCTGGGTGCGTGATCTGCCCGCCGCCCGGCGGGTGAGCCCCCGGGTCATCCTGTCGGCCACCCGCGAGGGGGAGTCCCGCGGCCAGCGGGTGCCGTCGGCCGCGTTCGCCGCCGCCCGCGAGGCGCTGACCGCCGGCCCCGTGCTGATCCAGGTCGCGCGCCCCGGCTACGCCCCCGTGCTGGTGTGCGCGGACTGTCGCACGCCCGCGCACTGCGCCCACTGCGGCGGGCCCATGCGGGCGCGGCGGGCCGGCGCCGTGCCGGACTGCACCTGGTGCGGGCGGTCCGCACCGAACTGGACGTGTGCGAACTGCCGGTCGTCCCGGCTGCGGATGGCGTCGTCGGGCAGCGAGCGCACCGCCGACGAGCTGGGCCGCGCGTTCCCGAACACGCGCGTCATCATCGCCGACGGCGACCACCCGGTGTCCCGCGTCGAGGACCGACCCGCCCTGGTCATCGCGACCCGCGGCGCGGAGCCGGCCGCGGTCGGCGGATACCGCGCGGTGATCCTGCTCGACGCCGACCGGATGCTCATGGCCGAGCAGCTGCGGGTGGGGGAGTCGTGTCTGCGCTGGTGGTCGAACGCCGGGGCTCTGGCCGCACCCGGCGCTCCCGTGCACCTGGTGGGCGTCTCCGGGCCCATCGCACGCGCGCTGGCGACATGGACCCACGCCGCCTATGCGCGCAGCGAGCTGGCCGACCGGGCGCCGCTGCTGATGCCGCCGGTGGTGCGCGTGGCCGCCGTCACCGGCACGGCGACCGCCGTCGAGGCCGCGCTGGCCCGGCTGCGCGACGAGGTCCCGGAGCTGCCCGCCGCGGCCGTGCTCGGCCCCGTGCCGGTCGACGAGGGCGGCGTGCGGGCGCTCGTGCGCTTCGAGTACGGGCTCGGCCGCCGCGTCGCCGAACAGCTGCGCGCGGCCGTCGTCGCCGACGCGATCCGCGGCCGGCGGCGCGGGAAGGGCGCGACGGCGCCGACTACACTCAGGGTGCGGCTCGACGTGCCCGAGCTCGATCTGTGAGGAGTCCCATGCGCATCGTCTTCGCCGGGACCCCGGCACCGGCCGTCCCGTCGCTGCGCGCCCTGGCATCCACCGCGCACGACCTCGTCGGCGTCGTCACGCGCCGCGACGCGCCGCTGGGCCGCAAGCGCGTGCTCACCCCCTCGCCGGTCGCCGTCGTCGCCGACGAACTGGGGCTGCCCACCGTCAAGGCCGACCGGCTCGACGACGAAGCCACCGCCCGCATCGACGCGCTGCGCCCCGACCTGGGGGTGATCGTCGCCTACGGCGGCCTGGTCCGCGAACCGCTCCTGTCGCTCCCGCGGCACGGCTGGATCAACCTGCACTTCTCGCTCCTTCCCGCCTGGCGCGGTGCCGCCCCGGTGCAGCACGCGCTCATCGCCGGCGACCGGGTCACCGGCGCGAGCGTGTTCCGGCTGGTGCCCGCCCTGGATGCCGGCGACGTGTACGCCGAGGTCCGCTACGACGTGCCGCGCGGCGCGACCGCCGGCGACGTGCTCGACGACCTGGCCGTCGCCGGCGCGGGCCTGCTGACCGAAGTGGTCGACGCCATCGACGCCGGCACCGCCACCGCGACCCCGCAGACCGGCACGCCGACCTTCGCCCCGAAGCTTTCGATCGCCGACGGGGCACTGGACTTCACCGCACCGGCCGACCGCGTCGTCGACCGGTTCCGGGGCACGACCCCCGAGCCCGGGGCGCACACGACCGTCGGCGGACAGCGGCTCAAGGTGCTCGCCGCGCACCGCGGTCCCGATCTGCCGCTGGCTCCCGGTGAGCTGGGCCTGGCCGGGCGCGAGGTGGTCGTCGGCGCCGGCGACGGCACCGTGGCGCTGAAGACCGTGCAGCCGGCCGGCAAGGGCCCCATGTCGGCCGCCGACTGGTGGCGCGGCCTGCGGATGGACGACCCCCGCGTCGATGTGCCCGCTGCCGGAGGCACGGCGTGAATCCGGCGCGCATCGTCGCCTACGAGGTGGTCCGCGCCGTCCACGAGTCGGGCGCCTACGCCAACCTGCTGCTGCCGCGCGAGCTGCGGCAGGCCGGGCTCACCTCCGCCGATGCGGGGCTGGCCACCGAGCTGACCTACGGCACGCTGCGCCGGCAGGGCACGTACGACGCGCTCATCGCCGATGCGGCAGGCCGGTCCATCGAGGCCATCGACCCGCCGGTGCGCGACGCCCTCCGCATCGGCGCCCACCAGCTGCTCGCCACGCGCGTCGCGCCGCACGCCGCGGTGCACGAGACGGTGGAACTCGTCCGCCGCGCGGCGGGCAAGAAGGCGACCGGGTTCGCCAACGCCGTGCTGCGCCGCATCAGCGAGCGCACCGCGGACGAATGGCTGACGCGCATCGAGGCCGCCGCCCGCTCGGACGACGAGCGCCTGGGCCTGCGGCACGCGCACCCGGTCTGGGTCATCCGCGCCGTGCGGCGCGCACTCGCGGCCGAGGGCCGGGCCGAGGAGCTCGAGGCGTTCCTGACCGCCGACAACGCCTCGCCGGCGGTCACCCTCGCCGCGCTGCCGGGCCTTGCCGAGGCGCCCGCGGATGCGCAGCGCACGCCCTACTCGCCGATCGGCTTCCGGCTCCAGGGGGGAGATCCCGAGCAGGTCATCGCCGCGGCCGGCGGTCGCATCCGTGTGCAGGACGAAGGCTCGCAGCTGGCCGCCCTCGCGCTGTCGCGCGCCCGGCCCGTCACCGGCGGCGAGCGCTGGCTCGACCTGTGCGCCGGCCCCGGCGGCAAGACCGCCGTGCTGGCCGCCGAAGCCCTCGCGCACGGCGCCACGCTCGAGGCGAACGAGGTGTCCCCGGTGCGCGCCGGTCTCGTGCGCGCCTCCGTCGAGGGCGTGCCGCTGGAGGTGCCCGTGTCCGAGGAGGACGGCCGGGTGCGCGCCGGCCGCGGGCGCTACGACCGCATCCTCGTCGACGCCCCGTGCACCGGGCTGGGTGCCCTGCGCCGTCGCCCCGAGGCCCGGTGGCGCAAGAGCCCCGCCGACCTCCCGGACCTGACCGCACTGCAGGGGGAGCTGCTCGCCGCGGCCGTCGAGGCGCTCGCCCCGGGCGGCATCGTCGCGTACGTGACCTGCTCCCCGCACCTGGCCGAGACGGCCGGCATCTTCGCCGAGATCCGCCACCGCTTCGGCGACGAGGTCGTCGAGCTCGACGCGCGGGCGACACTGGCATCCGTCGTCGGCGAGAGACTCGACCTGCCCGCACCCGCCGACGGATCGGGCCGCGCCCAGCTGTGGCCGCACCGGCACGGCACCGACGCGATGTCGATCTCGCTCCTGCAGCACCGCTGACCCGCGTCCGGTGCCCGGGTCCGCGGCCCGTCTTGTCAGTAGGCTGGGCCCGTGCCTGCAGACACCCCGCGCATCAACCCGAGCATCCTGGCCGCCGACTTCGTGAACATGCAGGCGGAACTCGCCCGCATCGCGACCGCCGACTTCGTGCACGTCGACGTGATGGACAACCACTTCGTGCCGAATCTGACCTTCGGGCCGCAGATGGTGGAGCGCATCCAGGCGACCAGCCCCGTGCCGCTGGACGTGCACCTCATGATCGAGGACCCCGACCGCTGGGCACCCGGCTACGCCGAGATCGGCGCGGCCTCGGTGACGTTCCACCTCGAGGCGGCGGCCGAGCCGATCGCCCTCGCCCGCCGACTGCGGCAGATCGGCGCGCGTGCCGGCGTGGCCGTCAAGCCGGCCACCGATGTGGAGAGCCTGTTCGATGTGCTGGACGAGTTCGACCAGATCCTGGTCATGACCGTCGAGCCCGGCTTCGGCGGCCAAGGGTTCATGGTCGACATGATGCCCAAGCTCGCCCGGCTGTCGGCCGAGACGCGCCGCCGCGGCTCGCAGGTGTGGCTGCAGGTCGACGGCGGCATCGGCCCGGCCACCATCGGTCAGGCCGCCGAGGCCGGCGCCGACACGTTCGTGGCCGGCTCCGCGGTGTTCGGCGCCGACGACCCCGAGCAGGCCATCGCGGCGCTGCGCGCGGGGGCCGCCGCCGCACACCGGCATTGACCTCCGGCGGCGTCCGTCGGCTCCGGCGACCGGTAGCCTGTCAGGGTGAAGACGTTCGACGGGCTGTTCGCTGAGCTCACCGCCATCGCCGCTGCACGCCCGGAAGGCTCCGGCACGGTCGCGCAGCTCGACCGCGGTGTCCACGCGACCGGCAAGAAGATCGTCGAGGAGGCCGCCGAGGTGTGGATGGCCGCCGAATACCAGTCCGACGCCGAGACGGCGGAGGAGATCTCGCAGCTGCTGTACCACCTGCAGGTGCTGATGGTCGCGAAGGGGCTGACCCTCGAGGACGTGTACCGACATCTCTGATCACGCCCGTTGACCCCCACCGCCACGACACGAAAGCCCGCGACATGCTGCGAATCGCTGTGCCGAACAAGGGATCGCTCGCCGAGACCGCCTCCGAGATGCTGGCCGAGGCCGGGTACACCGGTCGCCGCGACCCCAAGGACCTGCACGTCATCGACCCCGTCAACGAGGTCGAGTTCTTCTACCTGCGCCCCAAGGACATCGCCACCTACGTCGGGTCGGGCGCCCTCGACGTGGGCATCACCGGCCGTGACCTGCTGCTGGACGCGCGGATGCCGGGAGCCCTCGAGATCGAGCAGCTCGGCTTCGGCTCCTCGACGTTCCGCTTCGCGGGGCCCCCCGGACGCTTCAGCGACCTGGCCGACCTCGACGGTGTGCGCGTCGCGACCGCCTACCCGGGCCTGGTCGACGCGTACCTCGACGAGCACGGCGTCGCGGTGGACCTCGTGCCGCTCGACGGCGCCGTCGAGTCGGCCGTCGAGCTCGGCGTGGCCGACGCGGTCGCCGACGTCGTATCGACCGGCACGACGCTGCGCCAGGCCGGCCTGGAGATCTTCGGCCCCGTCCTGTTGGAGTCCGAAGCCGTGCTGATCCGCTCCCCGCAGGAGGCGGACGGCACCGACATCCTGCTCCGGCGTCTGCGCGGCGTCATGGTCGCCCGCCGCTACGTGCTCATCGACTACGACCTGCCGGCCCACCTCGTGGACAAGGCGATCACCATCGCCTCGGGCATCGAGTCGCCCACCATCTCGCCGCTGCGTGACCCCGACTGGGTCGCGGTGCGCGTGATGACCCCCCGCGCGACGGTCAACCAGGTCATGGACTCCCTCTACAAGATCGGGGCCCGGGCGATTCTGGTCACCGCGATCCACAACGCGAGGCTGTGATGACCCTCGCCTGCCGCGTCATCCCGTGCCTGGACGTCGCCGACGGAAAGGTCGTCAAGGGCGTCAACTTCGAGAACCTCCGTGAGATGGGCGACCCGGTCGAACTCGCGCGACGCTACTTCGAGCAGGGCGCCGACGAGCTGACCTTCCTCGACGTCACCGCGACCGTCGACGACCGCGCCACGACCTACGACGTCGTGCGCCGCACGGCCGAAGAGGTGTTCATCCCGCTGACCGTGGGCGGGGGAGTGCGCTCGACCGACGACGTCGCCCGGCTGCTGGGCGTGGGTGCCGACAAGGTCGGGGTCAACTCCGCCGCCATCGCCCGGCCGGAGCTGATCGACGAGATCGCCGACCGGTTCGGCGCCCAGGTGCTCGTGCTTTCCCTCGACGTCAAGCGCGCCCCGGGCACGCCGTCCGGCTTCGCCGTCACCACCCACGGCGGCCGCACCCTCACCTCGCTCGACGCCCTCACCTGGGCACGCGAGGCGATCGAGCGCGGCGCGGGCGAGCTGCTGGTCAACTCCATCGACGCCGACGGCACCAAGGACGGCTTCGACCTCGAGCTGGTGCGTCTCATGCGCGAGGTGTCCTCGGTGCCGGTGATCGCCTCGGGCGGTGCGGGGGATGCCGCGCACTTCGCACCGGCGGTGCACGCGGGCGCCGACGCCGTGCTGGCCGCCTCGGTCTTCCACTCCGGCCAGCTCACCATCGGCGACGTCAAGCAGGCGCTGGCCGCCGAGGGGGTGGAGGTGCGATGACCGCCGACGTGCGCCTCGACCGGGTCGTGTTCAACGCCGACGGCCTCGTGCCCGCCATCATCCAGCAGGAGGGCACCGGCGAGGTGCTCATGCTGGGCTGGATGGACGCCGAGGCCCTGCGCCGCACCCTGACCGAGGGCCGGGTGACCTTCTGGTCGCGGTCGCGGCAGGAGTATTGGCGCAAGGGCGACACCTCGGGGCACGCCCAGTTCGTCAAGGGCGCGCGCCTCGACTGCGACGGCGACACCCTGCTGATCACCGTCGAGCAGATCGGCGCGGCCTGCCACACCGGTGACCGCACCTGCTTCGACGCCGACGACCTGACCCCCGTCGTGGGAGCGCCGTGACGGGACGGCTGCGCCGCGCTCTGAGTACCCTCGCGATCGCGACGGTGGTCGCCGCCGGCACCGTCGCACTGGATGCCGGTGTGGCCACGGCTGCGCCCGGTCAGGTCACCCGGCTCGCCGGCGCGGACCGCTACGAAACGTCGGCGGCCGTGAGCGCCGTCACCTTCGCGCAGGGTGCGCCGGTCGCGTTCATCGCCAGCGGCGAGCTGTTCCCGGACGCGCTGAGCGGTTCGGCGGCCGCCGCCGCCCAGGCCGGTCCGGTGCTGCTGACCACGCCGACAGCGCTGCCGGGGGCGATCACCGACGAACTGGGTCGCCTCCAGCCGCAGCGCATCGTCGTGCTCGGTGGCGAAGGCGCCGTGTCGCCGCAGGTGCACAGCGCCCTCGCCGCCTACACCGCGGGGCCGGTCGAACGGCTCGACGGCAAGGACCGGTACGAGACGTCGGCCCGGGTCAGCGCGGCGACCTTCCGCCCCGGCGCCCCCGTCGCCTTCCTCGCCAGCGGCGAACTGTTCCCCGATGCGCTCAGCGGCGCAGCCCTGGCCGCCCGGCTCGGCGGACCCGTCCTGCTGACGACCGCGCGCGCCGTCCCGGCCACGGTGACGGCGGAACTGCAGCGCCTCAAGCCGCGGCGGCTGATCGTGCTGGGCGGCACCGCGGCGGTCTCGCCGGCCGTCGCCGACGCCGCCGCCCGCGCGGCCGGACGTGCCGCCGACCGGCTGGGCGGCATCGACCGGTATGCGACCTCTGCCGCCATCGCGCAGGAGTTCGGCACGGGCGTCCCCACCGCGTTCCTCGCCAGCGGCGCGACGTTCCCCGACGCGCTGTCGGGCGCGGCCGCCGCCGCGGGAGCGCCGGTGCTGCTGACCCCGCCGACGGCCCTGAGCGAAGCCACCGGCGCGGCGCTGTGGCGACTGTCGCCGACGAAGGTCGTCGTGCTCGGCGGCACGGGCGCGATCTCCGCGGGTGTCGAGACGCTCGTGCAGGACTTCGGGGTCGCCCACCCGGCCGCCTCCGGCGACCGGCTCACCAGCGGTACCGAGCTGAGGCCCGGGTCGTGCCTCACCTCGCGCGATGCGACGACCCGCTTCTGCGTCGCCGGCAACGGAGAGCTCAGCGTCGCCGTCGACGGCGCCGTCACCTGGCGCTCGCGGACGACGACCGCCGATCCCGCAGTGCTGCGGATCCGCGCCGACGGCAACCTCGTCCTGTTCGGCACCACGGGGAAGGTGCGCTGGCAGTCCAGCACGGGCGGAACCGCCGCGGTGCAGCTGCGGGTCGGGGACGACGGCGAGGTGAGTCTGCAGACCGGCCGCGGGGCGATCCGGTGGGCGACGATGACCGGTCGCGACGCACCGATCTGGGGTCTGCCGTTCGAAGCCGGCCAGCGCTGGTCGGCCGGCGGTCCGCACACCTCCCTGGGATCGAACCAGGGCGCGCGCGGCTCCCTCGACTTCGGCCCGTACCGCACCGCATCCGAGCGCGTGGTCACGATCGCCGACGGCACCGTCTACCTGTACCGGTGCGGCAGCAAGAGCTACCTCGGCGTGCAGCACGCGGCCGGGTGGCAGTCGACGTACTACCACCTGGAGAACGAGCAGCGCGACCTCGTCGGCACGACCGTGCCGGCGGGCACCTACCTCGGCGACACCGCCCAGACGCTGCCGTGCGGCGGCGGCTCCACCTTCGAGCACGTGCATCTGACCATCCGCCGCGACGGACAGCCCGTCTCCGTCGAGGGCATGACCTTCGGCGGGTACACGGTGCGCAGTGCCGGCACCGATTTCTCCGGCACCTGGCACGACGCGACCGGCCGGACCGTGCTCACCGCCCGGGGCGGCGCCGCATGCTGCCTGACGGCTCCGACCGGGAAGTGACAGGAAGGTCTTCGCCATGGCATCCCCTCTGCTGACCCGTGCACGCCTGGTCGCCGTGACGGTGCTGCTGGTCGCCGCGGCCGTCGCCCTGATCGGCTCGACGCAGACCTGGCTCGACGTCACGCTGCGGGAGGGCAGCCATCCGGTGCTGGCGGTCGACGGCGCCACCGCGCTGCCGTTGCTGGCGCCCCTCAGTCTGGCGGGCCTTGCCCTGGCACTGGCCCTGTCGATCGTGGGCCGCGCGCTGCGCTGGATCTTCGGCGTGCTCGCGGTGGCGATCGGCGTGACCCTGCTCGTCGGCGCCGTGCAGATCGTGACCGGTCCGCCCGTGTCGGCGTTCGCCGCTACGGTGACCGAGGCGACCGGGCTCAGCGGCTCCGCCACCGTGGCCGGGCTCGTCGAGGAGGTGACCGTGACGCCGTGGCCGACGGTCACCGTCGTCGCCGGGGCCGTGCTCGCACTCGGCGGCGCGTTCACGCTCGCCACCGCGCACACGTGGGGGCGTTCGGGACGACGGTTCCGCACCGACCCGGCCGCCCCGGCGGGCCCGGCCGGCTCCCGACCGCACGACGCGATCGACTCGTGGGACGACCTCAGCCGCGGCGAGGACCCGACGGCGTGACCGGTGCCGCTGCCCGACCGCACACCCCGCTAGACTGGGCCGAGCGGGCATCGTCCGCCTCGGCACGCGAAGGAGAACAATGAGCAACCCCATCGGCGACCCCGGTCACGGACACTCCCCGGCAGCCTGGACGGCCGTCGTGATCATGCTCATCGCGGTGTCCCTGGGCACCCTGTTCTTCTTCCTCGACATGCCCGCCCTGGTGTGGGCCTCGGCCGCACTGCTGGTCGTCGGCCTTCTCGTCGGCTGGGGCATGGCACGCGCCGGGTACGGCGTCGGCGGATCCAAGTACACGCCGAAAGCCCACTGACGTGCTCGCCGACCTGACGGCCGGCGCCGTTCAGGATGCGGAAGAGCGCCGGCTCACCGAGCCGTACGATGCCGTCGAGCGCCGCGCGCTCGCACAGCCGCCCGCCCTCGATGCCCTCGCGGCGCTGGCGCCGGCGGACCGGGTGAAGATCATCGCGGAAGTCAAGCGCGCGAGCCCGTCCCGCGGCGACCTCGCCGCCATCCCCGACCCGGCCCTGCAGGCCACCCGGTACGAACAGGGCGGCGCGTCCGCCATCTCGGTGCTCACCGAGGGCCGCAAGTTCAAAGGCAGCCTCGCCGACCTGGAAGCCGTCCGTGCCGCCGTCTCGCTCCCGGTGCTGCGCAAGGACTTCATCGCCACCGAATACCAGGTGCTCGAGGCGCGCGCCGCAGGCGCCGACATCGTGCTGCTCATCGTGGCCGCCCTCGACCAGGCCCGGCTCACGGCGCTGCACACGCTCGTGGGGGAGCTGGGCATGACCGCGCTGGTCGAGACCCACTCGCTCGACGAAGTGCACCGTGCCGCCGACATCGACGCCCGACTGGTCGGCGTGAACGCGCGCGACCTGTCCACCTTCCAGCTCGACCGCGACCTGTTCGGCCGACTCGTCGAGCACCTGCCGGAGCAGGCCGTCAAGATCGCCGAGTCGGCGGTGCTCGCCCCCGCCGACGTCGCGCACTACCGCGCCGCGGGAGCCGACGTCGTCCTGATCGGCGAGGCACTGGTCACGAGCGACCCCGTCACCACCCTGCAGTCCTTCCTGGAGGCCGGATCATGAGCCTGCGCGACGCCAAGGGACCGTTCTTCGGCGAGTTCGGCGGCCGGTACATGCCCGAGTCGCTCATCGCCGCGATCGACGAACTCACCACCGAGTACGAGGCGGCCATCGCCGATCCCGCCTTCACCGCGGAGCTGTCCGCACTGCTGCACTCCTATGCGGGCCGCCCCTCGGCGATCACCGAGGTGCCCCGGTTCGCCGAGCACGTCGGCGGCGCCCGGGTCTTCCTCAAGCGCGAAGACCTCAACCACACCGGTTCGCACAAGATCAACAATGTGCTCGGCCAGGCGCTGCTGACCAAGCGGCTGGGCAAGACGCGGGTCATCGCCGAGACCGGTGCCGGTCAGCACGGGGTCGCCACGGCCACCGCCGCGGCCCTGTTCGGTCTGGAGTGCACGATCTACATGGGCGAGGTCGACACCCAGCGCCAGGCGCTCAACGTCGCCCGCATGCGACTGCTGGGTGCCGAGGTGGTCGCGGTGACGACCGGCTCGCGCACGCTGAAGGACGCCATCAACGACGCCTACCGCGACTGGGTCGCCAGCGTCGAGACGACCAACTACATCTTCGGCACCGCCGCCGGACCGCACCCGTTCCCGGCGATGGTGCGCGACTTCCAGAAGATCATCGGCGAAGAGGCACGCGCGCAGCTGCTCGAGGAGACCGGACGCCTGCCCGACGCCGTCGTCGCCTGTGTCGGCGGCGGCTCGAACGCCATCGGGATGTTCGACGCCTTCCTCGACGACGAGTCCGTCAAGCTGTACGGCGTCGAGGCCGCCGGTGACGGCGTCGACACCGACAAGCACGCCGCGTCGATCGAACGCGGCCGTCCCGGGGTGCTGCACGGCGCGAAGACCTTCGTGCTGCAGGACGAGGACGGCCAGACCATCGAATCGCACTCGATCTCGGCCGGACTGGACTACCCGGGCGTGGGCCCCGAGCACTCGTGGCTGGCCTCGATCGGACGCGCCGAGTACATCCCGGCCACCGACACCGAGGCCATGGAGGCGCTGCGGCTGCTCAGCCGCACCGAGGGGATCATCCCCGCGATCGAATCGGCGCACGCGCTGGCCGGGGCCCTGCGCCTGGGCCGTGAGCTGGGCCCGGATGCGATCATCGCCGTGTGCCTGTCGGGCCGAGGGGACAAGGACATGGACACCGCCGCACGCTGGTTCCGGCTGTACGACGAGGGCGCCGAGCCCGTCGAGAGCGCCGAGCCCGCTGCCACCGCCAAGGGCGAGGGGACGAAGCTGTGAGCCGCGTCGCCGCCGCCATCGACGCCGCACACGCCGCCGGACGCGGGGCGTTCGTCGGCTACCTGCCGCTGGGCTTCCCCGATCTGGCCACCAGCATCGAAGCCGCCGTCACCCTGGCGGACAACGGCGCGGACGTCATCGAACTCGGTCCGCCGTACTCCGACCCCGTCATGGACGGCACCGTCATCCAGGAGGCCACCCAGGCCGCCCTCGCCGGCGGGTTCCGGCTGCACGACACCTTCACCGCCGTGCGGGAGATCACCGCGCGCACGGACGTGCCCGTGGTCGTCATGACGTACTGGAACCCGGTGCTGCAGTACGGCGTCGACCGCTACGCGGACGACCTGCTCGCCGCCGGGGGAGCGGGGCTGATCACGCCCGACATCACCCCCGAGGCCGCCGGCGAGTGGATCGCCGCGTCCGAGCGCACCGGGCTGGACCGCATCTTCCTGGCCGCACCCACCTCGACCGACGAGCGGCTCGAGATGATCGCCCGGAACACGACCGGGTTCGTGTACGCGGTGTCGACCATGGGCATCACCGGCGAACGCGCCGAGCTGGACGCCGCCGCCCGCACCCTGGTGTCCCGGCTGCGGCAGCACGGAAAGCTGCACGCGTGCGTCGGCATCGGCATCTCCTCACGCGAGCACGTCGAAGGCGTGTGGGAGTACGCCGACGGTGCGATCGTGGGGACGGCGCTGGTGCGCGCACTGCGCGACGGCGGACTGGAACAGCTCGCCGCCACGACGGCCGCACTGGCCGCGTCACCGGCATCCGCCCCGGGCAACTAGACTCGCGGACGTGACTTTCTCCGCACTCCCGGTCATCGCGTCCCTTCCGTCACCGTCGATCAGCTCGTTCCAGATCGGCCCGCTGACGATCCACTTCTACGCGCTGTGCATCCTCACGGGCATCATCGTGGCGGCACTGATGACCAACCACCGCCTCACCAAGCGCGGTGCCGAGCCGTGGGTCGTCATCGACATCTCGCTGCTGGCCGTGCCGCTGGCGATCATCGTCGCCCGGCTGTACCACGTCTTCACGCACTTCGACTTCTACTTCGCCGCCGGAAGGCAGTGGTGGAACCCGTTCGAGCAGGACGCGATCTGGAACGTCTGGGACGGCGGCATCGCCATCTACGGCTCGCTCATCGGCGGCGCCGTCGGCGCGTGGCTGGGCTGCAAGTGGACCGGCATCCGCTTCTGGACCTTCGCCGACGCGCTGGCCCCGGGACTGCTGCTCGCGCAGGCGATCGGACGGTTCGGCAACTGGTTCAACCAGGAGCTGTTCGGCCTGCCCACCGACCTGCCGTGGGGGCTGGAGATCAGCCCCGACAACCCGGCCTTCCCCCCGGGGCTGGCCGACGACACGCTGTTCCACCCGACGTTTGCCTACGAGGTGGTCTGGAACGTGCTGGGCGTACTCGTGCTGCTGTGGGCCGGCCGCAGACTGGGTCTGCAGTGGGGGCGCCTGTTCGGTCTCTACCTGGTCTGGTACAGCGCTGGGCGCATCGTGTGGGAATCGATCCGCATCGACCCCAGCGACATCATCCTGGGCCTGCGCACGAACGTGTGGGCGGCCATCCTCGGTGTCGTGCTGGGCCTGGTCATCATGATGGCCCAGAAGCGCCGGCACCCCGGCATCGAACCGTCACCGTATGTCGCGGGACGTGAGTGGACGCCCGAAGGGGCTGTACAATCGCAGGACACTGACGACTTCGTGGATGTCAGCGAGCCTCCCGCACCCGAGCCGGCGAGCGTCGCAGCCACAAGCAAGGACATCTCGAAGTAATCCACGCAGGGCCGACGACGTCCCCATTGCACGCAACTTCCAGAGGACGGAACGTATGGCCTCGAATCTGAGCCCCGCACTCACCGCCGGTCCGCCGGGCCTGCCCGCCAAGCAGGGCATGTACAACCCCGCGTTCGAGAAGGACGCCTGCGGGCTGGCGATGGTCGCCACCCTGCGCGGCACGCCGGGCCACGACATCGTGTCGCTGGCGCTGACGGCGCTGCGCAACCTCGAACACCGCGGTGCCATCGGCTCCGACGCCGGCACCGGCGACGGCGCGGGAATCCTCACCCAGATGCCGGACGCGTTCCTGCGCGCCGTCGTCGACTTCGAGCTGCCCGCCGTCGGCGAGTACGCCGCGGGCATCGCGTTCCTGCCGCTGGCCGACGATGCGCGCGCCGAGCTGAAGGCCGCCATCGAGAAGCTCGCCGCCGCCGAAGGACTGACCGTCCTCGGCTGGCGTGTCGTGCCCACCGACGAGGCGCAGCTGGGCAAGCTCGCCTACGACGCGCGACCCGCGCTCGAGCAGCTGTTCCTGTCCCGCCCCGCCATCGGCGGTGCGCCGGCGATGTCCGGTGTGGAACTCGACCGCCGTACGTATCGGCTCCGCAAACGCGCCCAGCATGAGTTGGGCGCGTATTTTGTTTCCCTTTCGAGCCGCACTATCGGCTACAAGGGCATGGTCACCACTCTCCAGCTGGAGCCGTTCTACCCGGATCTGCAGGACGAGCGCTTCGCGAGCGAACTGGCCGTCGTGCACTCGCGCTACTCCACGAACACCTTCCCGTCGTGGCCGCTCGCGCAGCCGCTGCGCATGCTCGCGCACAACGGCGAGATCAACACCGTCGGCGGCAACCGCAACTGGATGCGGGCCCGGCAGTCGCAGCTCGAATCCGAACTGCTCGGCGACATCGCCCCGCTGCTGCCGATCTGCACGCCCGGCGCCAGTGACTCCGCCTCGTTCGACGAGGTGCTCGAGCTGCTCACCCTGACCGGGCGGAGCCTGCCGCACGCCATCATGATGATGGTGCCCGAGGCCTACGAGAAGCAGGCCGACATCGCGCCGGACCTGCGCGCGTTCTACGAGTACCACTCGATGCAGATGGAGCCCTGGGACGGGCCGGCCGCCCTCATCTTCACCGACGGCACCGTCGTGGGCGCCACCCTCGACCGCAACGGTCTGCGTCCGGGCCGCTGGACCGAGACCACCGACGGCCTGATCGTCGTGGGCAGCGAGACCGGCGTGCTCGACATCGAACCCGAGCGCATCAAGCGCCGCGGCCGGCTGAGCCCGGGACGCATGTTCCTGGTCGACACGGCGCAGGGCCGCATCATCGAGGACGAGGAGATCAAGGCCGACCTGGCCGCGATGGAGCCCTGGCAGCAGTGGCTGGACGACGGGCGCGTGCGCCTGCGGGATCTGCCCGAGCGGGAGCACATCGTGCACCCGATCGCCTCGATCACCCGTCGTCAGCGCACCTTCGGGTACACCGAGGAGGAAGTGCGGATCCTGCTGACCCCGATGGGGCAGAACGGCACCGAGCCGCTGGGTGCCATGGGCTCGGACACCCCGGTCGCCGTCCTCAGCGACCGCCCGCGCCTGCTGTTCGACTACTTCACCCAGCAGTTCGCGCAGGTCACCAACCCGCCGCTGGACTCCATCCGCGAAGAGGTCGTCACCTCGCTCGGGCTGGGCCTGGGTCCGGAGCGCAACCTGCTTTCGTGGGGACCCGACCACGCGCGCTCGATCACACTGGACTTCCCGGTGATCGACAACGACGAGCTGGCCAAACTCCAGAACATCGACAAGGCGCTGCCCGGGCGGCGGTCGGCCATCATCCGCGGGCTGTACCACTTCGACCAGGGCCCCGACGCACTCGAAGCGCGGCTCGAGGAGATGTACGACGAGGTCGACGCGGCCATCGCCGGCGGCGCCGAGTTCCTCATCCTCAGCGACCGCGACTCCAACAAGGACCTCGTCCCGGTGCCGTCGCTGCTGATGGTCTCCGCCATCCACCATCACCTGATCCGGCGCGAGAACCGCATGAAGGTGGGCCTGGTGGTCGAGGCCGGCGACGTGCGCGAAGTCCACCACGTCGCGACCCTCATCGGCTACGGCGCTTCGGCGGTCAACCCGTATCTGGCCATGGAGACGGTCGAGTACCTCGTGCGTGCCGGGTTCATCACCGGAATCACGCCCGAACGCGCAGTGAAGAACCTCATCTACGCGCTGGGCAAGGGCGTGCTGAAGATCATGTCCAAGATGGGCATCTCGACCGTGTCGTCCTACGCCGGCGCGCAGGTCTTCGAGGCGATCGGCCTGTCGCAGTCGTTCATCGACAAGTACTTCACCGGCACCGAGACCAAGCTCGGCGGCATCGGCATCCGCGAGATCGCCGAGGAGAACCAGGCGCGGCACGACTTCGCCTACCCCGAGGACGCCGCCGCCCGCGCCCACGAGCGGCTGTGGACCGGCGGCGAGTACCAGTGGCGTCGTGACGGCGCGCCGCACCTGTTCACCCCCGACACGGTGTTCCGGCTTCAGCACTCGACGCGCACGCGGCGCTACGACATCTTCCGCGAGTACACGCGGCTGGTCGACGACCAGGCGGCGCAACTGAAGACGCTGCGCGGGCTGTTCGAGCTGCGCACCGGCCAGCGCCCGCCGGTGCCGATCGACGAGGTCGAACCGGTGTCGGAGATCGTGAAGCGCTTCTCGACCGGGGCGATGAGCTACGGCTCGATCTCGAAGGAAGCGCACGAGACCCTCGCGATCGCGATGAACCGTCTGGGCGCCAAGTCCAACACGGGGGAGGGCGGCGAGGACGTCGAGCGCCTGCTGGACCCCGAGCGGCGCAGCGCCATCAAGCAGGTCGCCTCGGGCCGCTTCGGCGTCACCAGCATGTACCTGACGCACGCCGACGACATCCAGATCAAGCTCGCGCAAGGAGCCAAGCCCGGTGAGGGCGGGCAGCTTCCGCCTGCGAAGGTGTACCCGTGGATCGCGCGCACCCGCGGCGGCACGCCCGGTGTGGGTCTCATCTCGCCACCGCCCCACCACGACATCTACTCGATCGAAGACCTCAAGCAGCTCATCTTCGACCTGAAGCGCGCCAACCCGGCCGCCCGCGTGCACGTGAAGCTCGTGAGCCAGTCGGGCATCGGCGCGGTCGCCGCCGGCACTGCGAAGGCCCTCGCCGACGTCATCCTCGTGTCGGGTCACGACGGCGGCACCGGGGCGAGCCCGCTCAACTCGCTCAAGCACGCGGGCACCCCGTGGGAGCTGGGCCTGGCCGAGACGCAGCAGACGCTCATGCTCAACGACATGCGCGACCGCGTCGTCGTGCAGGCCGACGGCCAGCTCAAGACCGGTCGTGACGTGGTCATCGCGGCGCTGCTGGGCGCCGAGGAGTTCGGTTTCGCGACCACCGCGCTGGTGGTCGAGGGCTGCATCATGATGCGCGTGTGTCACCTCGACACCTGCCCCGTCGGCGTGGCCACGCAGAACCCCGTGCTGCGCCGGCGGTTCAGCGGCAAGCCGGAGTTCGTCGTGAACTTCATGGAGTTCATCGCCCAGGAGGTCCGCGAGTACCTCGCCGAGCTCGGCTTCCGGTCGCTCGAGGAGGCGGTCGGCCACAGCGAGCTGCTGGACGTGAACCGGGCGATCGAGCACTGGAAGGCGGACGGGCTCGATCTGACCCCGATCCTGCGCGGCCCCGCCTTCGCGGACGACGTCCCGCGGCGCCACCAGCGCGATCAGGACCACGAGCTCGAGCAGCACTTCGACGTGCCGATCATCGCGCAGGCCCGCGACGTCATCGCCCACGGCGGCCACTTCGCGATCGACCTGCCGATCCGCAACACGGAGCGGGCCGTCGGCACGCTGCTGGGCAACCACGTCACGCGCGCCCACGGCGAGCACGGGCTGCCCTCCGGGTCGATCGAGATCAACCTCACCGGCTCGGCCGGTCAGTCCTTCGGGGCGTTCCTGCCGGCCGGCATCACACTGCGTCTGGAGGGCGACTCCAACGACTACGTCGGCAAGGGCCTGTCCGGCGGGCAGATCGTGGTGCGCCCGCCGCGCGCGGCACGGTTCGACGCGTCGCGCAACGTCATCGCCGGCAATGTGATCGGCTACGGCGCCACGCAGGGCACCATGTTCCTGCGCGGCGTGGTGGGGGAGCGGTTCCTGGTGCGCAACTCGGGCGCCACCGCCGTCGTCGAAGGCGTCGGCGACCACGCCCTGGAGTACATGACCGGAGGGCTGGCCGTCATCCTCGGCAGCACCGGGCGCAACCTGGGCGCCGGGATGTCGGGCGGGACCGCGTACGTGTACCGGCTAAACCGCTACCTCGTCAACCGCGAGGCGCTCGCCAGTGGCGAGCTCGCGCTGACCGAGCTCGGGTCGGGCGACGTCGAGATCCTGCGGGACCTGCTCGCGCAGCACATCGCCGAGACCGATTCGACGCTGGCCGCGCGCCTGCTCGACGACATCGACCTCGAGGCCGCGAACTTCGTCAAGGTCGTGCCGCGCGACTTCGCCGCCGTCATGAACACCCGCCAACAGGCGGCCGCCGAGGGGCTGGACCCCGACAGCGATGTCGTCTGGACCCGCATCCTGGAGGTGACCGGTGGCTGATCCGAAGGGATTCCTGAAGACCACTGAACGCGAACTGCCCCCGCGCCGACCGGTATCGGTGCGCATCATGGACTGGAAGGAAGTGTACGAGCCGGGCGACTCGGCCGTGCTGCGCCGCCAGGCCGGACGCTGTATGGACTGCGGTGTGCCGTTCTGCCACCAGGGGTGCCCGCTGGGCAACCTCATCCCGGAGTGGAACGATCTCATGTGGCGCGGGGAGGGGCGTGCCGCGATCGAACGCCTGCACGCGACGAACAACTTCCCCGAGTTCACCGGGCGCCTGTGTCCGGCGCCGTGTGAGAGCGCGTGCGTGCTCGGCATCAACCAGCCCCCGGTGACCATCAAGCAGATCGAGGTGTCCACCGCCGACGACGCCTGGAGCCACGGCTGGGTCCAGCCGCAGCCGCCGGCCCGGCTCACGGGGAAGACCGTGGCCGTCGTCGGGTCGGGGCCGGCGGGTCTGGCCGCCGCCCAGCAGCTCACCCGCGCCGGTCACACCGTGGCCGTGTACGAACGCGACGACCGCATCGGCGGGCTGCTGCGCTACGGCATCCCGGACTTCAAGATGGAGAAGCGCCTCGTCGAGCAGCGTCTGCGGCAGATGCAGGACGAGGGCACCCGGTTCCGCGCCGGCGTCGAGATCGGGGTCGACATCAGCTGGAGCGATCTGCGCGCCCGCTACGACGCCGTCCTGGTGGCGACCGGGTCGACCGTGCCGCGCGATCTGCCGATCCCCGGCCGCGACCTGGCCGGGGTGCACTTCGCGATGGAGTACCTCGTCGAGTCGAACAAGGCGGTCGCCGGGGACGCGGTGCCCAACCAGATCCACGCCGAGGGCAAGCACGTCGTCGTCATCGGCGGCGGCGACACCGGTGCCGACTGCATCGGCACCGCCCACCGTCACGGCGCACTGAGCGTCACGAACCTCGCCATCGGCGTGCGGCCGCCGGACGAGCGTCCCGAGCACCAGCCCTGGCCCATGGCCCCGCAGGTGTTCGAAGTGCAGTCCGCGCACGAGGAGGGCGGCGAACGCGCCTATCTGGCATCCACCGTCGCCTTCCTCGACAACGGCTCCGGCGAGGTCCGTGCGCTGCGGGTCGCCGAGACCGAGTACGTTGACGGCCGCCGCGTGCCCAAGCCCGGCACCGAGCGGGAGATCCCCGCCGACCTCGTGCTGATCGCCATGGGCTTCACCGGCCCCGAGCGCGACGCGCTGGACGACCAGCTGGGCGTGTCCTTCACCGATCGGGGCGCCCTCGCACGCGACGACCAGTACGCGACGACCCTGCCGGGGCTGTTCGTCGCCGGCGACGCCGGGCGCGGCCAGTCGCTCATCGTCTGGGCCATCGCGGAGGGCCGTGCGGCCGCCGCGGCGATTGACGGGTACCTTATGGGGGAGACCACGTTGCCGGCGCCCGTGCGCCCGCGTGATGTCGCGATCGGCCTCCCGGTCGCCTGACACTCCCTGAGAATCCCAACCCGAATACAGACCGGAGTCAATTGCTGTGAGACGTGCGAAGATCGTCGCCACCCTGGGACCAGCCACCGAGTCCTATGAGATGATCCGGGCGATCATCGAGGCCGGCGTCGATGTCACCCGCTTCAACCTGAGCCACGGCTCGTACGCCGAGCATGAAGCCCGGTTCGCCAACGTGCGCAAGGCGGCCGACGACGCCGGGCGCGCCGTCGCCATCCTCGTCGACCTGCAGGGCCCGAAGATCCGCCTGGGCAAGTTCGCGGACGGACCGCACGAGCTGGCCGTCGGCGACGAGTTCAAGATCACGACCGAGGACATCGCCGGCACCAATGAGATCGTCTCGACGACCTTCAAGGGCCTGCCCGGCGACGTCAAGCCCGGTGACTTCCTGCTGATCGACGACGGCAAGGTGCGTGTCGAGGTCACGGCCGTCGAGGGCCCCGTCGTCACGACGAAGGTCATCGTCGCCGGCGCGGTGTCCAACAACAAGGGCATCAACCTGCCCGGCGTGGCCGTCAACGTGCCGGCGCTGAGCGAGAAGGACGAGGACGACCTGCGCTGGGGTCTGCGCACCGGCGCCGACATCATCGCGCTGTCGTTCGTGCGCAATGCCGCCGACGTCACCCGCGTGCACGAGATCATGGCCGAGGAGGGGCGCAAGATCCCCGTCATCGCCAAGATCGAGAAGCCGCAGGCGGTGGACAACCTCGAGGAGATCATCGACGCGTTCGACGGCATCATGGTCGCCCGCGGCGACCTCGGCGTCGAGCTGCCCCTGGAGGCGGTGCCCCTCGTGCAGAAGCGTGCCGTGGAGCTGTGCCGCCGCATGGCCAAGCCGGTGATCGTGGCCACCCAGATGCTGGAGACCATGATCGAGAACCCGGTGCCCACCCGTGCCGAGACCAGTGACGTGGCCAACGCCGTGCTCGACGGCGCCGACGCGGTCATGCTGTCGGGTGAGACGAGTGTGGGCAAGTACCCGGTCGTCGTCGTCGAGACGATGGCGCGCATCGTCGCCGCGACCGAGGACCACGGGCTGGAGCGCATCAAGCCGGTCACCGCCCGCCCGCGCACGCAGGGCGGCATCATCACTCTGGCCGCGCACGACGTCGCCGAGTTCGTCGAGGCGAAGTACATCTGCATCTTCACCGAGTCCGGCGACACCGCACGTCGGATGTCACGACTGCGCTCGGGCATCCCGATGATGGCATTCGCGGTCGACCCCGCCGTCCGTCGCCGCATGGCGCTCACGTGGGGCGTGCAGTCGACCCTGGTCGAGCACGTCGCCCACACCGACCTCATGTTCCTGCAGGTGGACAAGTTCTTCCTGGGCAACGGCCTGGCCGCCGAAGGCGACACGGTCGTGGTGATCTCCGGTTCCCCTCCCGGGATCATCGGCTCGACCAACGACATCCGCATCCA
This sequence comes from Microbacterium pollutisoli, assembly GCF_053586795.1. Lineage (NCBI taxonomy): Bacteria > Bacillati > Actinomycetota > Actinomycetes > Micrococcales > Microbacteriaceae > Microbacterium > Microbacterium pollutisoli. The sequence continues at coordinate 276,402 of NZ_JBNYWT010000001.1, read as the reverse complement.
CAAGATCGGCGACGCCGTCAACGGCAAGGCACCGATCTACCAGGATCCGAAGTAGTCGTCCAATGAGAAGAGGGGATGCCGCGTGGCATCCCCTCTTCTCGTTCACGTGCGGCCGAGAGAGGTCGCACACGAAGAGTGCCGGTGGTGGGAGTCGAACCCACACGCCCTTGCGGGCAACCGAGTTTGAGTCGGTCGCGTCTGCCATTCCGCCACACCGGCGCACTGCATCGGGACGCCGTCGCACGCCCGGGATCGACCTTATCGTAGGATTGGGTGGTGACTGAGCAGGAACAGACCCCGGTGCCCGCGGCATCCGCCCCCCGTCGTGTCGTCGTGGCCGAGGACGAATCGCTGATTCGCCTCGACATCGTCGAGATCCTCCGTGACAACGGCTTCGACGTCGTCGGCGAGGCCGGAGACGGCGAGACGGCCGTGCAGCTGGCCACCGAGCTGCGCCCGGACCTCGTGATCATGGACGTGAAGATGCCGGTCCTCGACGGCATCAGCGCTGCCGAGAAGCTCAGCAAGAACCACATCGCCCCGGTCGTGCTGCTGACCGCGTTCAGCCAGAAGGAGCTCGTCGAGCGGGCGACCGAGGCGGGCGCGCTGGCCTATGTCGTCAAGCCGTTCACGCCGAACGACCTGCTGCCGGCGATCGAGATCGCGCTGGCCCGCTATGAGCAGATCATCACGCTCGAGGCCGAGGTCGCCGACATGGTCGAGCGCTTCGAGACGCGCAAGCTCGTCGACCGGGCCAAGGGTCTGCTCAACGAGAAGATGGGTCTGAGCGAGCCCGAAGCCTTCCGCTGGATCCAGAAGGCGTCCATGGACCGTCGCCTCACGATGCAGGACGTCGCCAAGGCCATCATCGAGCAGCTGTCGCCGAAGAAGGGCTGACCGCCGTCGAGGGGGATGCCGGCGCTCAGAGCGGCGGCATGTCCTTGATCATGTTGGTAATGCGGACGGTCGAGCAGCGGCGCCCCTGATCGTCGGAGATGACGATCTCGTGCACCGTCATGGTGCGCCCCAGATGCACCGGCGTGCAGACCCCGGTCACGCGGCCGCGGGTCGCCGAGCGCGTGTGCGTCGCGTTGATGTCGACGCCGACGGCCAGGCGTCCCTCACCGGCGTGGTAGTTCGCATGCATCGACCCGAGGGACTCGCCGAGCACGACGAACGCACCGCCGTGCATGAGGCCCACCGGCTGGGTGTTGCCCTCCACCGGCATCGTGGCCACCGCGCGCTCCCGGCTCAACTCGACCCATTCGAACCCCATGCGGTCGGCCAGTGCGCCGTTGCCGCGCGCGCGGGCCCAGGCGAGGCCGTCGCTGTCTGCAGGGGAGGTCTCGGTGGTCATCTTCCGCCTTCGGAGGGAGCCGGCTCGGGTGTCCTCGCCCCTGACTAGGCTTGCAGGGTGACGGACTCCGCAAAGCCTACCCTCCTCGTCGTCGACGGCCACTCGCTCGCGTATCGCGCGTTCTTCGCCCTCCCCGTCGACAATTTCTCGACCAAGGACGGACAGCACACCAACGGCATCTACGGCTTCCTGTCGATGTTCGTGAACCTCGTCAAGGCCGAGCAGCCGACCCACCTCGCCGTCGCGTTCGACACGTCCCGGCACTCGTTCCGCACCGACCAGTACGCCGAATACAAAGCCAACCGCAGTGAGTCGCCCGCCGAGTTCAAGGGGCAGATCCCGCTGCTGCAGGACTGCCTCGCGGCCATGAACGTCACGGTGCTCACTCAGGAGGGCGTCGAGGCGGACGACATCCTCGCGACCCTGGCCACCCAGGGTGTCGCCGAGGGCTTCGACGTGCTGGTGTGCTCGGGTGACCGCGACACCATCCAGCTGGTCACCGACGAGGTCACACTGCTGTACCCGAGCGTGCAGGGCGTCTCCCAGCTCAAGCGCTACACCCCCGCCACCGTGATCGAGAAGTACGGGCTCCCGCCGGCCAACTATCCCGACATCGCCGCGCTCGTGGGTGAGACCAGCGACAACCTTCCCGGCGTGCCGAAGGTGGGTGAGAAGACTGCGGTCAAATGGCTCACCCAGTTCGGTTCGCTCGACGAGCTGCTGGCCCGTGCGGACGAGATCAAGGGCGTCGTGGGCGGCAACCTCCGCGAGCACCTCGACGACGTGCGCCGCAACCGGTCCCTCAACGCCCTGCTGCGCGACGTCGAGCTCGGCGTCGGCCCCGCCGACCTGGCCGTGCGGCCCATCGACCCGATCGCCGTGCGTGACATCTTCGCGCGGCTGGAATTCCGCACCCTGTTGCCGAGGGTGTTCGACGCGATGGGCGGTGACCCCGCCGAGGCGGAGCCGGCTGCGCCGGCCGTCGCGGCCCCCACCCCGACCGAAGCGGATGCCGCGGCCCTCACCGCGTGGCTGGCCGACGCCGGTGCGCAGACCGAGCTCGGTCTGACGGTCACGGTCGAGGGCGGGCTGCCGGCCCGCGTGGGTGTGGCGTCGGCCGACGCCGCCGTCGAGGCCACCTGGTCGCCGGCAGTCGCCGACGCGCTGCGCCCGTGGCTCGAGGGCGACGGCCCGAAGGTCATGAACGACGCCAAGACCCCGGTCAAGGCCCTGGCCCGTGCCGGCGTGACGCTGGGCGGCCTGGCGTTCGACACGCTGCTGGCCGGGTGGCTGCTGCGCCCGAGCCTGCCCGACAAGACCCTCGCCGACCTCGTCTACCGCTTCCTCGACGAGAAGCTGCCCGAGGCCGACCCCACCCAGCTCGTGCCCGAGACGGAGGGCGCCACCCCCGGCCAGCTGGCCTGGTACACGCTGCGGGTGGCCGGTGCCGTGCGCGAACAGCTGCCGCCGAATGTGGCCACCGTCCTCACCGACATAGAACTGCCCACGCTGCGGGCTCTGGCAGCCATGGAGCTGGCCGGCGTCGCCGTGTCGCACGAGAAGCTCTCGACGTTCTCCGCCGAGCTGGGTGCCCGCGCCGACGACATCGCCCGGCAGGCGTTCGCGACGATCGGCCGTGAGGTCAACCTGGGCTCGCCCAAGCAGCTGCAGGAGGTGCTGTTCGACCAGCTCGAGCTGCCGAAGACGCGCAAGACCAAGACCGGCTACTCGACGGATGCCGGGGCCCTGGCCGACCTGCAGGAGTCGCACCCGCACCCCTTCCTCGATCTGCTGCTGCAGCACCGCGAAGCGACCAAGCTGCGCCAGATCATCGAGTCGCTCGACTTGGCGATCGGCGGTGACGGGCGCATCCGCACCACCTACGTGCAGACCGGCAGCCAGACCGGACGCCTGTCGAGCACCGACCCGAACCTGCAGAACATCCCGATCCGCAACGAGGAGTCGCGACGCATCCGCGCCGCGTTCGAGGTGGGCGCCGGTTACGAGACGCTGCTCACCGCCGACTACTCGCAGATCGAGATGCGCATCATGGCGCACCTGTCCGGCGATCCGGGGCTCATCGAGGCGTTCAACTCGGGGGAGGACCTGCACCGATTCGTCGGCGCCCGCGTGTTCGGCGTCGACCCGGCCGAGGTCACCCCCGCGATGCGCACGAAGGTCAAGGCGATGTCGTACGGCCTCGTCTACGGACTGTCGGCGTTCGGCCTGTCCAAGCAGCTGCGCATCGAGCAGTCCGAGGCCAAGCAGCTGATGACGGAGTACTTCGCCCGGTTCGGCGCCGTGCGCGACTATCTGCGCTCGTCGGTCGAGCAGGCCCGGATCGACGGCTACACCGAGACGATCTTCGGGCGCCGCCGGCCGTTCCCCGACCTGACCAGCCCCAACCGGGTGCTGCGCGAGAACGCCGAGCGGGCGGCACTGAACGCCCCGATCCAGGGCAGCGCGGCCGACATCATGAAGATCGCGCTGTTCCGCATCCACGACGAACTGACCGCGGCGAACCTGGCCTCGCGCGTGCTCCTGCAGATCCACGACGAACTGGTCGTCGAGGTCGCGCCGGGGGAGTGGGAGCCGGTGGCGGAGATCGTCCGCACCCGCATGGGCGACGCCGCCGAACTGTCGGTGCCGCTGGACGTGCAACTGGGTCGGGGCGACAACTGGGATTCCGCCGGCCACTGACCCGGCGGCGCCACCTGCGCAACCCGCACGCGCCGGATTAGGCTCGGGGGATGACAGACGTACAGCGCACCCCCACGCCGGTCGACACGATCGCCGACGCCTGGGTCGACACCCTTGCCGAGCTCTCTCCCGGCCTTGCCACCTACATCGGCCGCTCCGAGTACAACGACCGCCTCGACGACCTGTCGCCGGCGGGCGCCGACCGCGCCGCCCAGGCCGCACGCGACACCCTCGCGCGCCTGCAGGCCGCCGAGCCCGTCGACGACGTGGACGAGGTCACCAAGGCCGACCTCTCCGCCGACCTCCAGCTCGAGCTCGATCTCCACGACGCACAGGCCCACCTGCGCGACCTCAACGTGATCGCCTCGCCGGCACAGGAGATGCGCAACGTCTTCGACCTGATGCCCACCGCCACCGCCGACGACTGGAGCGTCATCGCGAAGCGCCTGTCCGCCGTGCCGGGCGCCCTCGACGGCTACATCGAGACGCTGCGCGCGGGCATCGCCGCCGGCGTCGTACCCGCCCGCCGCCAGGTGGCCGAGGTGATCACCCAGATCGGTCGGTACACCGCCGACGACGGCTTCTTCGCCGAGTTCACCCAGGGTGCCGCCACCGCCGACGGCGCGCTGCCCGATTCCCTCACCGACGACCTGAAGACCGGTGCCGATGCAGCCCGCGGAGCCTACGACACGCTCGCCCGGTTCCTCGCCGACGAACTGGCGCCGGTCGCCGGAGAGAACGACGCCGTGGGCCGCGAGCTGTACGCCCTGCACTCACGGCGTTTCCTCGGGGCGACCATCGACCTCGACGAGACATACGAGTGGGGGATCGAAGAGCTGGCCCGCATGGTGGCCGAGCAGGAGCGGATCGCGAACGAGATCAAGCCCGGGGCGACGGTCGAAGAGGCCGTCGCGTTCCTCGAGGCCGACGAGTCGCGCAAGCTGCACGGCACCAAAGCCCTGCAGGAGTGGATGCAGGCCACCAGCGACCGCGCCGTCGCCGAGCTCGGCAAGACCCACTTCGACATCCCCGAGCCGATCCGCACACTCGAGTGCATGATCGCGCCCACCAACGAAGGCGGCATCTACTACACCGGCCCGACCGACGACTTCTCACGTCCCGGCCGCATGTGGTGGTCGGTGCCCGAGGGCGTCGACACGTTCGACACGTGGCGGGAACTGACCACCGTGTACCACGAGGGCGTCCCCGGCCACCACCTGCAGATCGCGCAGGCGGTCTACAACCGCGCCGAACTCAACTCGTGGCGTCGCCTGCTGGCCGGCTCCAGCGGCCACGCGGAGGGCTGGGCTCTGTACGCGGAGCGCCTCATGGAGCAGCTGGGCTACCTCGACGACCCGGCCGACCGGCTGGGCATGCTCGACGGCCAGCGCATGCGTGCCGCCCGCGTCGTGCTCGACATCGGCGTGCACCTGGGCAAGCCCCAGCTCGACGGCGGCGAGCCGTGGAACGCGGACTACGCGCTGGAGTTCATGCGCCGCAACGTCAACATGTCCGACGAGTTCGTCCGGTTCGAGGTCAACCGCTACCTCGGCTGGCCGGGCCAGGCCCCGTCGTACAAGGTGGGGCAGCGCATCTGGGAGCAGATCCGGGACGAGGCGGCCGAGCGCGCCGGTGCCGACTTCGACATCAAGCAGTTCCACATGCGCGCACTGCGCCTGGGCGGTGTCGGCCTCGACACCCTGCGCATGGCGCTCGCGCAGGGCTGACCGCTCATCCGGCGCGGGGGTCGTCCCTGAGCAGGTCGACGACCTCCGCGTCGGTGGTCTGGGTGAAATCGTCGTAGAACTGACCGACGGCCCAGAAGTCGCTCTTCCGGTGCGGGCAGACGAACTCGTCGACGACGTCGGCCGGCGGATGCCAGTGGGCCGGCGCGACGGGCACAGCCAGCACGATCCGCCGGGCACCCCGCGCGCGCAGCGCCCGGCACGCCACGATCGCGGTCGCGCCGGTGGCGACGCCGTCGTCCACGACGAGCACGTCGCGCCCGGACACCTCGGGACCGCCGCCGAACAGCCGGCTGCGACGGCGCAGTTCGACGCGCTCCCGGTCTTCCACCGCCTGCAGAGCGGCCGCATCGGCACCCTCGGCGCGGGCGGCCCGCTCGTCGACGAACCGGACGTCGTCGGCGATCGCACCGACGGCGAACTCCTCGTGGGCGGGCGCACCGAGCTTGCGCACCACGACCGCACTCACCGGCAGCCCCAGCTCCCGGCCCACCGCCGCGGCGACGACGACACCGCCGCGGGGGATGCCGACGACGACGGCATCCGTGCCGCGCCAGGCGGCGAGTTCCCTCGCCAGCTGCCGGCCCGCATCGGCCCGATCGGTGAACTCGGCCATGAACTCACCGTACGCTCTACCCATGACCACCGTGCAGCTCGGACTGGACACCTTCGGCGACATCACCCACGACGAGGAGGGCCGGCCGCTGTCGGCGGCGCAGACGATCCGCCACGTCGTCGACCAGGCGGTGCTGGCCGACGACGTCGGTCTGCACTTCCTGGGCGTCGGCGAGCACCATCGGCCCGATTTCGCCGTCTCCAGCCCCGAGATCGTGCTCGCCGCCGCGGCCGCCCGGACGAGCCGGATCCGGCTGGGCACGGCGGTGACCGTGCTCTCCAGCGACGATCCGGTGCGGGTGTACGAACGGTTCGCGACCCTCGATGCGCTCTCGCACGGGCGCGCGGAGGTCATCCTCGGCCGCGGCTCGTTCATCGAGTCGTTCCCGCTGTTCGGCTATGAGCTGTCCGACTACGAGGTGCTGTTCGAAGAGAAGCTGGACTTGTTCTCGCAGCTGATACGCGAGAAGCCGGTGACGTGGCAGGGGACAACGCGGGCATCCCTGCAGGACGCCGACGTGCACCCCAAGACCGAGAACGGACTGACCGCCTGGGTCGGGGTCGGCGGCAGTCCCGAGTCGGTCGTGCGCACGGCGCGCTACGGCTACGGCCTCATGCTGGCGATCATCGGCGGGGGACCGGCCCGCTTCCGTCCCTTCGTCGACCTGTTCCACCGTTCCCTGGACTCGTTCGCCCACGACCATCGTCCGGTCGGCGTGCATTCGCCGGGCCACGTCGCCGACACCGACGAGCAGGCGTGGGAGGAGCTCTACCCGGCGCTGAAGGCGAACCGGGACGCGATCGGCGCCGAGCGCGGCTGGCCGCCCTACAACCGCCTGCAGTTCCAGAACGACGTGGGTCCCGACGGCGCCGTGTTCGCCGGCTCGCCCGAACGCGTCGCCCGCAAGATCGCCGACACCGTCCGGGTGCTGGGCGCAGACCGCTTCGACCTGAAGTACTCTCACGGACCGCTGTCGCACGCCCGGATGATGCGCTCGATCGAGCTGTACGGCACCCGGGTCGCCCCGATGGTCGCCGACATGCTCGCGTCGGCGTGACGTGCTCCGCGCGACAGCCATACGATTCTGAACATGACCGATCTGTCGACCCCTTCGGTGGCGTCGCGCCTCGACGCGCAGCCGTTCACCCGCGACCACCTGCGCATCCTGGGAGGCTCGGGCATCGGCTGGGCGCTGGATGCGATGGATGTCGGTCTCATCTCGTTCATCATCGCCGCGCTCGTGTCGGAATGGTCGCTCACCGGTGAGCAGGCCTCGTGGATCGCCTCGGCGGGCTTCGTGGGCATGGCCGTCGGCGCGAGCGTCGGCGGTCTGCTGGCCGACCGGCTCGGCCGCCGCTCGGTGTTCGCCCTCACGCTCCTCGTCTACGGCCTGGCGACCGGGGCGAGCGCCCTCGTCGGCGGACTGGTCGCCCTGCTGATCCTGCGCGTCGTGGTGGGCCTGGGTCTGGGTGCCGAGCTGCCGGTGGCCAGCACCTACGTCAGTGAGTTCGCCCCCGCGCGCATGCGCGGCCGGCTCATCGTGATCCTCGAAGCGTTCTGGGCGGTCGGATGGACCGCCGCCGCTCTCATCGGGTACCTCGTCATCCCGAACATCGACGATGGCTGGCGTTGGGCGTTCGCGATCGGGGCGATCCCGGCGGCCTACGCCCTCATCGTGCGGTGGGGGCTGCCCGAGTCGGCGCGCTGGCTCGACCGCCAGGGGCGACGCGGCGAAGCCGAGGCGGTCGTGGCTGACCTGGACGCGTCACCTGCCGTGGGCTGGTCGACGCGGCGGCGACTGGCTCCCGTACGCGTGGTGACGGCGCCGGTGCCGGTCCCAGCGGCCACCACGGGGCGCGAGCGGCTGGCGGCGCTGTGGTCGTCCGAGTTCTCGATGCGCACGGCATGCGTGTGGACGATCTGGTTCTGCGTCAACTTCGCGTACTACGGCGCGTTCATCTGGATCCCGACGCTCCTGTTCAACCAGGGCTACGATCTGGTCAAGTCTTTCGGGTTCACCCTGATCATCACTCTGGCGCAGCTGCCGGGATACGCGGTCGCGGCCTGGCTGATCGAGGTCTGGGGCCGGCGCACGACGCTGTCGGTGTTCCTGGTCGGATCGGCCGTCTCGGCCGTGCTGTTCGGCACGGCGGCCGGTGAAGGCGCGATCATCGCGACCGGCATGGCGCTGTCGTTCTTCAACCTCGGGGCCTGGGGCGCGCTGTACGCCGTGACGCCGGAGCTGTACCCGACCTCCCTGCGCGCGACCGGATCGGGGTGGGCCGCCGGAGTCGGCCGCATCGCCTCGATCGTCGCGCCGCTGAGCGTCCCGCCGATGATCGCCGTCGGAGGGATCGCGCTCGCCTTCGTCGTGTTCGCGGTGTTCTTCGCCATCGCCGCTGCCGCGGCCTGGGGGCTGATCGACACCCGCGGGGTCGCGCTGGACGAGCGCTGAGACGCCGTAGGCTGGATCGGTGGAACCCGTCCGATTCGTCGCCATCGGCGACTCGTTCACCGAGGGCGTCGGCGACGAACGGCCCGACGGCACGGTCCGCGGCTGGGCCGACCTCGTCGCCGAAGGCTGGGCCGACTCGCGCGGGGAGAGCATCGAGTACGCGAACTTCGCCATCCGCGGCAAGCTCGTCTGGCCGATCGTCGCGGAGCAGCTGGAGCCCGCCCTGGCGTTGAAGCCCACGCATCTAGCGTTCAACGGCGGCGGCAACGACATGCTGCGCCCGCGCACATCGATCGGCCACATCGCCGCCGCGTTCGCGCAGGTGCTGCGCCGCTGTGACGAAGAGGGCGTGACGCTCGTGCTGCTGTCGGGGGCGAACCCGTCTGCGCAGCTGCCGATGAGCCGGCTCATCCAGCGTCGCGGTGACCTGATGTCGGCGGCGGTGCTTCAGATGCTGGCCGACCGTCCCGACGTCATCCGCGCGCTGAACTGGCCCGACCGGGCGCTGTCCGACCCGGCGTACTGGTCGGCGGACCGCCTGCACATGAACGCGCGGGGGCATCACCGCGTCGCCGCGCGGGTGCTCGACGCGCTCGGCGAGCGCGTTCCGGACGGCTGGTGGTCGCTGACCGAGACCGCCGCGGCTCAGCGGCTCAGCAACCGGCGGTATTTCCGCGAGCACCTGGGGCCGTGGGTACGGCGGCGGTTGACCGGCACCTCCTCGGGTGATCACCGCGTCGCCAAGCATCCGCAGTGGGTGAGTGTCCTGCCCGCGGCGTAATCACAGCGGTCCGGTCCGTGTCAAGCCCGTCGCGGGTCCGGCATCCGCCCCCCATCATGGCGATGTCCCAGCAGTGAGGAGATTGCCATGAGTATCGGAACCGGAATCGTCCTGTTCGTCATCGGCGCCATTCTGGTCTTCGCCGTCAACGTGGAGGTCGAGTGGGTGAACCTCGACATGATCGGGTACATCCTGATGGCAGCGGGAGTGGTGGTGTTCCTGATCGGGATCATCCTGCTGTTCCGCCGGCGTACCACCCATGCCGTCACGCGCACGAGCGACCCAGCCGTGGGCGACCGTGTCACGCGCACCGAGACGAGCGCGCCCGACGACCCCGTGGTCTGACCGTCAGCGCCGGGGGCGGCGCGGCTGGTCCATGCCGATGTGGATGCGGGTGCGCTTGCGCTCGATGCTGATGAACGTCGCCCCCAGCAGCCACAGCGGCACCTGGGTGAGGAAGGCGAGCCGGAACGCGTCGAGCGAGTAGGTCGCCGGCGTACCCGCCCCCTGCAGGTCGAGCGCCAGCCCGATCAGCAGGATCGCGATGAGTGCCGCGAGGAACCCACCCGCGTTGGTGAGGCCGGTCGCGGTGCTCAGCCGTTGCGCCGGATTGTGCGTGCGGGCGTGGTCGAACGCGACCATGGATGCCGGTCCGCCCATCGCCAGCGCGAACGCCAGCACGTACAACAGCCACAGCGGCGCCGTGCCTGGCCAGACGATGACGGCCAGCCAGGCCGCCATCTGCACGAACACCGCCGGCAGGACCAGGGCGCGCGAGCGCAGGTGGGGGATGCGGCGGGACAGGTCGCCCATGACCGGGCCGACCACCATGCCGACGATCACATAGGTGGAGGTGATGGCGGCCGCGGACGCGACCGACAGGCCTTCGCCGGCGGTGAGGAACGGCATGCCCCACAGCAGGATGAACGCCGTCCCCGCGAACGGGGTCGCGAAGTGCGACCAGAACGCCAGGCGTGTGCCGGGGTGTCCCCACGCCGCCCGGATGCCGACCCCCGTGTCCACCGACGACCGCACCACCCGGATCGCGCCGGTGTCGGTGTCGACCGTGACGTCGGCGGCCACCTCGGGGGGATGGTTGCGGATGAGCGCGACCGTCAGCACCGCGAACAGCACGCCCAGGCCCGCGATGCTCCCGAAGGTGATCGACCAGGTTGTCGCGTGCAGCAGGGCGGCGAGGGGGATCAGGGCGATCAGCTGCCCGGTCTGCCCCACGATGCCGGTCAGCTGCACCATGACCGGTGCGCGTTGGGCCGGGAACCAGGTCGCGATCAGCCGCAGCACGCCGGGGAAGACAGCCGCGTCGCCGGCACCCAGCAGCATGCGTGCGATCAAGGCCACGCCGACGCTGGGGGAGAGGGCCATCGTCAGCTGGCCGACCGCCATGAGGACCATGCCGGCGGTCATGATGGGACGGGCACCGTACTTGTCCAGGAGCACCCCGATCGGGATCTGCATCCCGCCGTACATGGCCAGCTGCACCACGGCGAACATCGACAGCGTCGCCGCGTCGGCACTGAACCGCTCGGCGGCGTCCACCCCCACCGCCGCGAGTGAGCTGCGGTTCGTGATCGCCAGCACATAGCCCGCGACACCCACGACCCAGATGATCCACGCGCGCACGCCGGGGCGGGACAGTGCGGAGAATCGGGCCACCTTCCCACGTTACCCGCCGTCCGCCGGCGCGGTTCCCGTGCGAGACTGCACGGATGACCGACATCGAGATGGCGGCGATCCCCGCCGGCACGGTCACGCTCCACGATGCGCGACGCAGGCTGCGCCGCACCGTCACGCTCGAGCCGTTTCAGATCGGCGTGTTCCCCGTCACCGAGGAGCAGATGGCGGAGCTGCTGGGCACACCGGCATCCCACCCCCGCCGACCCGCGGCGGACGTGGGCTGGCTGCGGGCCGTGCGGCTGTGCAACGCGGCATCCGAATGGGAGGGACTGGACCCGGCCTACACGTTCGACGGCGAGGAGGTGACCTGGCACGTGGATGCCGACGGCTACCGGCTGCCCACCGAGGCCGAATGGGAGTACGCCTGTCGTGCCGGGTCGACGGGGCCGCACTACGGCCCTCTGGCCGACGTCGCCTGGACCGCCGCGGACGATCTGCGGCATCCGGCCGACGTCGGGGGGAAGCTCCCCAACCTGCACGGACTGTTCGACACGCTCGGAAACGTCTGGGAGTGGTGCTGGGATCTGCTGGACCCGGCGCGGTACCGCGACTACCGGGTGTTCCGCGGTGGCGGGTTCGCCGACGACGCGTGGAGCGTGCGCGCCGGCACCCGCCGGGGCGGTGCGCCCCGGATGCACCACGACGACGTGGGGGTGCGGCTCGCGCGCGGCGGGTTCGACGCCGTGGACGAAGCGCAGGGGTGGTCGGCGGCGGCCGACCGGGAGCGGGCGCTGGATCCCGGTGCGCTGCCGGCGGGGTGGACACCGCGGGGGTGAGCGGCGAAGAATCTCGACAGGTGATGTCGATTTCGCCCGGTGCCGTTCGACGCATCAGTGAGGGCGCATTCGGCGCCCACCGCACAAGGAGACGGACAGATGAAGCACATTGGCGCCGGGAGGCCGAGGCCAAGTGACCTCCGACGTCTCACGCGCGGTCGAGGCCGTCTGGCGCATCGAGGGAGCACGCATCATCGCGACGCTCGCCAAGATGACCGGCGACCTCGGCCTCGCCGAGGACGTCGCCCAGGAGGCGATCGCCGAAGCGCTGGCATCCTGGCCCGAGCGGGGACTGCCCGCCAACACGGGGGCGTGGCTCACCGCGGTCGCCAAGCGCCGCGTGATCGATGCGTGGCGCCGTCGAGAGCGGCTGCACGACCGGCATCGGGCGCTGGCGCACGAGTTGTCGGAGGCGACCGAAGACGAGTGGATGCCGATCGACGACGACCTGCTCCGGCTGGTTTTCACGGCCTGCCACCCCGCCCTGTCGCGCGAATCGCAGATCGCCTTGACCCTGCGCGTCGTAGGTGGTCTGACCACAACGGAGATCGCCCGGATGCTGCTGGTCCCGGTGACCACCGTGCAGGCGCGGATCACCCGGGCCAAGAAGACCCTCGCCGCGGCGCACATCCCGTTCGAGACCCCGGATCCCTCGGAATGGGGCGAACGGCTCGCGGGAGTGCTCGGCGTCATCTACCTGGTCTTCACCGAGGGGTATGCCGCCACGACGGGGGAGCGCGGCATGCGCCCCGACCTCGCCGATGAGGCGCTGCGCCTGGGGCGGGTGCTGGCGGGGCTGCTGCCGCGCGAGCCGGAGGTGCAGGCGCTGGTCGCGCTCATGGAGTTCCAGCGCTCCCGGTTCGCGGCGCGCGAGGACCGTGACGGCGCGCCGGTACTGCTTGCGGACCAGGATCGCAGCCGGTGGGATCGTGCGCAGATCGCCGGCGATTCGACCGGCCACGTGAGCTTATCGAGACACAAGGCCACAGCATCGGTTCGCCATCGGCCTGACATGTCTCGTGTCACAACCTGGCGCGACGAGCTCGAATCCGTAGATTGACATGTTCGATGGCAGGAATGACATGTCTGGTGTCGACGGGCACGGGTGAGCGGACACGCGGAGCCGACTCCGTACTTGAGTTGACATAATGTGTATTATCGGCGCGCGCACGTCCCAGCGGCATCCGCTGGTAGCGCAGCCGGCCGCCGCCGGGCCCTAGCATCGAAGGGTGCTCGATACGCTCACCGGATTCGTCGTCGTGGGCGTCGCGATCGGTGTGGGATGGATCATCGGCGGCATCGACCTGCTGGGTCCGCACGCCCGGCACGTCCTGAGCCGGTTGACGTTCTTCGTGCTGTCGCCGTTCCTGCTGTTCGTCGTGCTCGCGCAGGCTGACATCCACATGCTGTTCTCCGCGCTGCTGCCGGTGTCGGCGATCGCCGCGGCGGTCGTGTTCGCGATCGCCGTGCCCGTCATGCGCTTCGTCTGGCGCCGCAGCGTCGGCGAGACGCTCATCGGCGCACTGTCCAGCGGCCAGGTCAACTCGAACAACATGGGCATCCCGCTGTCGCTGTATCTGCTGGGCAGCGCCGCCTATCCGGCGCCGGTGATCCTCCTGCAACTGCTGGTGTTCACCCCGATCTCGATGGCGATCTTCGAAGCGGTCACCACCGGGCAGCGCCGCGTGATCCCCATCGCCCGCCGCACCCTCACCAACCCGATCGTCCTCGGCTCGGTGCTGGGCGTGCTGGTCTCCGCCTCCGGCATCCAGCTGCCACCCATCGTCATCGAACCGGCATCCCTCGTCGCCGACGCGTGCGTGCCCGTGCTGCTGATCACCTACGGCATCTCGCTGCACGGCCAGCGCGTGTTCGGCGCGTCCGGCCGCCGTCGCGACATCGTGCTGGCGACGACCCTGAAGCTCGTCGTGATGCCGCTGGCCGCGTGGGCGGCGGCCACCTTTCTGTTCCAGCTGCCGCGGGAGGATGTTCTGATCGTGACGGTGCTGGCCGCCCTGCCCACGGCGCAGAACGTCTTCAACTACGCCCAGCGCTACGACGTCGGCGAGACGATCTCGCGAGACACGATCTTCCTCACGACGGTCGGCTGCGTGCCCGTGCTGCTGCTGATCATGGTCTTGCTCGGCTGAATGCCGGATGCCGGAGCAAACGGTCCGCGGATGTCGCAGGGCCAATAGGTGCCAAACTCCCCCGCCGGGTCTACGCTGTAGACGTTCCCTCACAGGAACCTCTCAGAAAGGGGCGAGCATGTCCACCACAACATCGTTCGACAAAGAGGCGGTCAACGGCATCCGCACCGCGCTCGGCATCAGCGGCGTCCTCGCCGTCATCGTCGGCGTCCTGATCCTGGTCTGGCCGGGCAAGACGGCGATGGTGATCACCGCGATGATCGCGATCTACGCCATCGCCGCCGGACTCGCCTACGCGGGCCTGGGCATCTTCTCGAAGACGAAGGGCGGCTGGTCGCGCATCGGCCACCTGCTCCTCGGCCTGCTCTACATCGCGGCGGGCATCGTCGCCTTCATCAATCTGGGGATGGCCACCGCATGGCTCGCGGTGTTCGTCGGCATCCTCGTGGGCATCATGTGGATCGTCGAGGGCGTCGTCGCCCTGTCGACCCTGGGCGACGCCGCCTCCAGGGGGTGGGCCGTCGCGTTCGCGATCCTCTCGATCATCGCCGGCGTCCTGTTGTTCCTCTCCCCCGTGTGGGGCGCGCTCGTGCTGTGGTGGATGCTGGGCATCTCTGCGATCGCGCTGGGCGTGGTGAACATCATGCGGGCGTTCACCTTCGGCAAGAGGTAGACCGCCCGGACGGGAGGAAGCGCGACCGGATCAGCCGACCGGCAGGTGGCGCTGCCACCATTCGATGACCGCGTCGAACCGCTCTACGCGGTGTCGGGGACGGCCACCCCGGGTCAGTTCGTGGTCCTCCCCCGGGAACACCAGCATCTCGGCCTCGACACCGTGCCGCTTGAGCGCCGTGTAATACCGCGTGGCCTGCTCCAGCGGACAGCGGAAGTCGAGTTCGGAGTGCAGCACCAGCGTGGGCGTGCGCACCTGGTCCACCACCGCCATCGGGCTCTGCGCCGCGATCCGGGCGGGGTCGGTGCCGACGTACTCGTCACCGAAGAACGAGCCGATGTCGCTCGTGCCGGCGAAGCTCACCGGGTCGAGGAACCCCCGCTCGACGATGGCGCCGGCGAAGCGGTGGTCGTGCGCGATCACCCAGGCGGTCAAGTACCCGCCGTACGACCCGCCCATGACGCCGACGCGGTCGCCGTCGAGCCGGTCGTCGGATGCGATCGCCCCGTCGAGGAAGTCGATGACGTCATGGAAGTCGACCGTGCCCATCTTCTGCCGGATGCTGCGGCCGTGCGCTCGGCCGTACCCGGCACTCCCCCGCGGGTTGCAGTAGACGACGGCGTAGCCCGCGTCGACGAGCACCTGCGTCTCGTCGAACAGATGTATGCCGTACGCGGCATACGGCCCGCCGTGGATCTGGAGGATCACGGGGAACGGGCCGTCGCCCGCGGGCGTGGCGACCCAGCCGTGCACCGGGTACCCGTCGCGCCCGGCGACCTCGAGTTCCACGGGGTGGACGAGACCGGAGCGCTGTGCTGCCGCGCCGAAGTCGGTGACCGTGCCGGCGCCCACGACGGCCAATTCGCCGAAGCTGTCGGGCGTGCGGTGCGCGACCACGATGCGCTCGCCGGCGGGTGTGCGTGCCGCGGCCTGGCCGGTGACCTCGACGTCTCCGTCGAAGACCGGGGTGACCGTGCCGTCGCGCGTCACGCGCAGCAGGTGCACCCGGCCGCGGGTGCGGTTCTGCACGAGGTAGTCGTCGCCGAGGACGGTGATGTGCGAGTCGCTCTCCCCCAGGTCGATCGTCTCGGGGTCGGTCAGCGCGCGCAGTTCCTCCCCCTCCACGAGCCACAGCCCGACGCCGGGCGCGACGAAATCCGTCCCCTCCGGGCCGACGGACGAGCCCAGCACCGCGACGGTCCCGTCACCGGCGACCGCGACGTCACCGATCGACAGACCGGCGTCCGGGCGCACCACGTCGCGCCGGCCGGACCCGTCCACGGCGACGGCGACCAGGTGTGAGCGCAGGTCACGCTGCGACGGCTCGATCTCGTCGACGAGGGTGAGCACCTCGGAGCCGTCGGCGGTGAACACGACACCGCTGTGCGAGCGCGTGCCCTCGGTCAGCTGCACCGGCTCGGCCGCGACGATCGTCTGCGTCGGGGCGCGTCCGCCCTCGGGGACCACCACCGGCGCCGGCGCGTAGAAGGGCTCCGCGTCGGTGTCGGGGGCGTCGATGACGAACACGTGCGAAGGCCGGTCGATGATGTAGCCCAGGCCGTTGGCGTGCCAGCGGATGCCGGTGATGCGGCGCGGCGGTTCGGCCGCGGCGTCACGGCCCTCGACCGTGCCATAGCGGCCGGGCTCGGGCATCCGCGCGGTGTAGGCCAGGCGGGCACCGTCGGGCGACCAGGCGAAGGCCCCCACCCCGGCGGGGGTGTCGGTCGCCTGCACCGGCTCGGAGCCGGCGGCATCCATGACGAACACCTGCCCGGTGCCGGACGCGTCCTCGCGCACGAAGGCGATGCGCGTCCCGTCGGGCGACAGCTGCGGCGCGCGGTCGGCGACACCGCGGGTGAGCCGGCGCACAGCGGTGCCGCCGGCACGGTCGTCGAGGTCGACCCGCCAGAGCTGCCCGACCCCGCGGTCGGCGGTCACCTCCGGACGCGAGGTCGCGAAGACGGCGAACGATCCGTCGGGCGCCAGCGTCGGGCGCCCCACCGAGATCAGGGTCTCGATGTCGGCGGCACGCATGTCACTGACCGCCGAACGAGCTCACGTCGCCCACGAGGCGCGTGTTGTCCGCAGGGACCGGCTCGATCGCGGCCAGGGCGACCTCGGCGGCGAACTCGGACACGTTGTAGAGCCGGCCGGCGTCCTCGCGGCGCGAGGCGATCGCGCCGGGGTTGGCGCGTTCGAGCAGCGTCGCGGTGATCGTGCCCTCGATCATGTCGCCGGAGACGACCACGAACTCGACGCCGCGCTCGGCGAGGGCGGGGATGCGCTCGCGGAGCGCGTCCTCGCCGGCGCGCTTGGACAGGGCGACCGGCTCGTACTCGGGCATGGTCGGGGTCGTGCGGATGAAGTGGGCCTGGTGGCTGGTCACGAACACCACCCGGCCGCCGGAGGGCAGCAGCGGCAGCGCGGTCTCGAGCACGTTGACCTGCGCGTCCCGGTTCAGCAGGAGCGCGTAGTCCTCGGCCATGCCGCTCTCCATACCACCCGAGGCGTTGAGCACGAGGATGTCGAGCCCCCCGAAGCGCTGCGCCACGGCGTCGAACATGTCGGCGACCGAGCCCGGGTCGGTGAGGTCCGCGCCGACGACCAGCACCTCGACGCCCAGCTCGCGCAGCTCGGTGGCGAGCTTCTCGGCGCGCGGGGCCTTGTTGCGGAAGTTGATGACCACGTTCGCCCCGCCCTGGGCGAGATAGCGGGCGGTGTCGGCTCCGATGCCGCGGGACGACCCCGTGACGAGGGCCGTGCGGCCGCTCAGTGAACCGGCGGGGATGGGCTGGGACATGGGGAATGCTCCTGCAGGTCGAGGTGTGCCGCGACAGCGCCGCGACCGTTCAGACTTTAGCAATCGGCACGGCGAACAGCCGCGTCGCACACCGCGCGCACCCCCCGTTCGGTAGTCTCGGACAAAGAGCCCGGGAAGGAGCGGCGATGCTGCCGGATCTCACGCAATACCTGTGGATCGCATGGCTCGTCCTCGCGCTGCTGTGCGTGATCATCGAGATGTTCACCCTCGAGTTCACCTTCCTCATGCTCGGCGCCGGCACCCTCATCGGCGGGCTGGGCGTCAACCTCGCCGGCGGCCCGTGGTGGGCGCAGGTGCTGGGCGCGGCTGCGGTGTCGGGGCTGTTGCTGTTCACTATCCGGCCCCTGCTGCTGAAGGCTCTGCGCCGCAGCAGCGAGCTGAAACCCACCAACGTCGACGCCCTGTACGGCATGGCGGCCCGCGTCGTGGCGCCCTTCAGCGACGGCGACGGCTCGGTCAAGCTCGACAACGGCGAGACCTGGACGGCGCGCCTGGTCGACGGCGACGAGACCGCGCTCGACGTCGGCAGCCGCGTCGTGGTGCGCGCTGTGCGCGGCGCCACCGTGGATGTGGCCCCTGTCATCCCCGAGGAGAGGACCATCGACCATGACTGACACCGCCGCTCCCCTGCTGGTCGACGTCGGCGCGTTCGCGGGCCAGATCTTCGTCATCGTCCTGCTGGTGGTCATCGCGATCTTCGTGATCGTGGTGATCTTCCGTTCGATCCGGATCATCCCCCAGGCGTACGCCGGCATCGTCGAGCGGCTGGGGCGCTATCAGCGCACCCTCTCCCCCGGCCTGAACCTGCTCGTGCCGTTCATCGACCGGCTGCGGCCCCTGGTGGACATGCGCGAACAGGTGGTGTCGTTCCCGCCGCAGCCGGTGATCACCGAGGACAACCTCGTCGTGTCGATCGACACCGTCGTGTACTTCCAGGTCACCGACGCCCGCGCCGCGACGTACGAGATCGCGAATTACTTGAGCGCCGTCGAGCAGCTCACCACCACGACGCTGCGCAACGTGGTGGGCGGGCTCAACCTCGAGGAGGCGCTCACCAGCCGCGACAACATCAACGGTCAGCTGCGCGTCGTGCTCGACGAGGCGACCGGCAAGTGGGGCCTGCGCGTGTCCCGCGTCGAGCTGAAGGCCATCGACCCGCCGGTGTCGATCCAGGACTCGATGGAGAAGCAGATGCGGGCCGAGCGCGACCGCCGCGCCGCGATCCTCACCGCCGAGGGCTCCAAGCAGTCGCAGATCCTCGAGGCCGAGGGACGCCGGCAGGCGGAGATCCTCAAGGCCGAAGGCGACAAGCAGGCCGCGGTGCTGCGTGCGCAGGGCGAGGCCGAGGCCATCAAGATGGTGTTCGACGCCATCCACGTGGGCGAGCCCGACGACAAGCTGCTGGCGTACCAGTACCTGCAGACGCTGCCGAAGATCGCGGAGAGCCCGTCGAGCAAGATGTGGATCATCCCGAGCGAGCTGACCGAGGCGCTCCACGGCATCGGCAACGCCTTCGGTGGCCGTGCTGCGCCCGGCCCGCGCCGGTCCGGTGCGCACGGCGGCACCGGCGGCACCTCCAGTGCCGTCGCCGACGAGGCCGTGTCCGCCGCGCGCCAGGCCGCGTCGGCAGCCGACGAGATCACGTCGGAGGCCCGCGCTGTCCCCGGGCAGACGCGGAAGGCCGAGCCCCCGGCATCCGAATGACCCACCCCTGGTTCGCCGCCACGCCGACGCCCCGGGTCCTCGCGCACCGCGGCTTCGTGCCGCCCGACGCAGAGGGCATCGTCGAGAACACCGCCGCGGCCTTCGCCGCCGCGCACGCCGCCGGCGCGGTCTACGTCGAGTCCGACTGTCACCTGACCGCGGACGGCGAGGTCGTGCTGTTCCACGACGAGGATCTGACCCGGGTCGCCGGCGACAGTCGGCACGTCACGGCGATCACGTTCGCCGAGCTCGAGCGTGTCATGGCCACGCGCGGCGGCGTCCTGAGCCTGGCGGAGGCGCTCGACGCGTTCCCGACCCTGCGGTTCAACCTCGACGTGAAGGTGGATGCCGCCGCCGGCCCCGTCGGGCGCGCCGTGGCGCGGCACGCCGACCGGGTGCTGCTGACGAGCTTCGACGACGACCGGCGGCGTGCGGCGCTCGCCGCGGCCCGGGCGGCCGGCGGCGTGCCCGCGACCTCGGCGGGCACCGGCACCATGGTGCGGGTGCTCGCGGCCGTGGCCGCGCGGTCGGATCGCCTCGTGCGCCGGGCCCTGGCCGGCATCGACGCCCTGCAGATCCCGGAGCGGCACTTCCGCGTGCGGGTGCTCACCCCCCGTCTGATCGCCGCCGCGCACCGGGCCGGGGCCGAAGTGCATGTGTGGACGATCGACGACCCGGCCGACATGGAGCGTCTGCTCGACATGGGGGTCGACGGCATCGTGACCGACCGCACCGACGTCGCGCTGGCGACCGAGCTGCGCCGGACGGGTCGGCGGCCTGAAGATCGGCTGTGAAAGCACACGCCCATCCAGCTTCCTCGGATGATCCGCACAGGTGCACGCGTTATACCTGAGGACGACGAGAGGACCACACAATGGCAGATCGCAGCCTGCGTGGCTCACGGATCGGCGCCTCCAGCCTACAGAGCGAAGAGGGCGTCGTTTTTCATGAGCGCGCCAACCACACCTACGTTTGCAGCCAGTGCGAACGCGAGACCGTACTGACCTTCGCGGCGGATGCCGAAGTGCCCGACGCCTGGGAGTGCCGCACCTGCGGCGGCGAGGCCCTGCGCCGCGTCGGCGAAGGTGTCGCCGAGGTCGACCACTCGGGCGACAAGGTCGCCCGCACGCACTGGGACATGCTCATGGAACGCCGCACGATCCCTGAGCTGGAGGAGCTCCTCGAAGAGCGCCTCGCCCTGCTGCGCGAGCGCCGCGGCGGAAACGCCAAGCTCACCGCCTGATCGTCAGCCGTCGACCCCGGTCTCATCCGAGGCCGGGGTCTTCGCTGTCCCCGGACGCCGCACGGCGAAGGCGACCACGAGCAGCGCCAGGGCACTTCCCCAGCCCAGCAGCAGCTGCAGCCACGGACCGGCGACGACGGCCGCCGTCAGCCCGGTGCGCAGCGGCACGTCGGTGATCATGGCGCCGGCCTGCGCGGCCGGCAGCGCCTCGATCGTCGACCCGTCGGGCGCGATGACCTGGCTGGTGCCCACCGTCGACAGGTTCACCACGGCCCGGCCGGTCTCGATGGCGCGCATCCGCGCGAACGCCAGCTGCTGCAGGTTCTCGTCGGTGTCGCGGAAGTCGGCGTTGTTGGTCTGGAACATGTAGACCTGGGCGCCGGCGCGGGCGCCCTGCCAGATGACGTCGTCGTAGATGACGTCGAAGCAGATGGCCAGCCCCACACCCACCCCGTCGACGTCGAAGAACGGCGGGTTGGTCCCCGGCGTGTACTCACGCTGGATGAGGCCGATGAGGTCGGGGGCGATCATCTCGTAGAACCAGCGGTCGGGCACGTACTCGCCCATCGGCACCGGGTGCGACTTGTCGTGGTAGGTCACCGGGTTCTCGGCCCCGTCGCGCCACAGCATCGAGGTGTTGAACATCTGCTCGCCGCGCGTCGTCGCCGCGTTGACGATCAGGGGCGCGTCGACCCGGGCCGACAGGCGGTCCAGCACCTGGGCCACCGAGCCGTTGTGCGTCGGATCGGCGTCGATGCCGCCCTCGGGCCACAGGAGCACATCCATCTCCTCGTCCAGCAGCGCCTCGGTGGCCGCCAGCTGCGCGTCGAGCACCGCGTACGGTTCGCGCGCGTCGAAGTACCCGGCGGGGCCGTTGCCCTGCACGGCGCCGACGCGCAGCGTCCCGGCATCCACCGTCGGGAACTGCGGCACCGCCACGAGCAGGACCATCGCGGCCACCGCCGGCAACACCGTGCGCAGGTCGCGCCACTGCCACAGCCGAGCCCATTCGATGAGCGCGGCGGCGAGGAACACCATGACGAAGGTGAGACCGCTCACCCCCGTCCACGAGGCCAGTTCGGCCAGCGGGCTCTCGGACTGGCTCATGCCGATCCGCCCCCACGGGAACCCGGTGTAGGGCCAGGAGCCCAGGAACTGCTCCCGCGCGGTCCACAGGCCCGCCACGAGCGCGGGAAGGGCCACCAGACGCCCCCAGCGGCCCGGTGCGAGCCTCGGGAGCCATCGGTAGGCCAGGGTGAACGCGACGGCTCCGGCGGCGCTCAGCAGCGTCTCGATGCCCGCCAGGGCGAACCAGGGCACGACGCCGAGGTAGCGCGTGATCCAGACGATGTGGATGAGGTAGAAGGATGCCGCGAACACGAACCCGACCAGGAACGCGCCCCACGCCGACCGGCCGATGAGGGAGACCAGCGACAGCCCGACACCGACGAAGGCGAACGGCCACCACCCGATGTCGGGGAAGGCGAGATCCAGCACCGCGCCCCCGACGACGGCGGCCATGAGCGCGAACCACATCGGCAGCAGCGGGCGGGGGCGTTCGGGCACGCATCGAGCCTAAGCGGTGCGGCTCACCACCGGCTGACAGCGCCGGCGGGCGGGAGAGTCACACCGAGCTGTAGTCGACGATGCCGCGACGCACCGCCTCCAGCGCCCGCCGCGCGGTGGTCGCCACCGGCGGGTCGGCGACCATCGACAGCTGGTCGAGCAGGTCGATCACCTGCTTGGTCCACCGCACGAAGTCGCCGGCGGCCATGTCGGCGGCATCCAGCACGACGTCCAGCGGCATCCCCCGTGCCCACGCGTGCATGGCCGGGGCCAGACCGGTGGCGACCGGCTCGGACCCGGGCAGCCGGTGATCGCGCTCGAGGTCGTCGAGCCGCGACCACAGGTCCTGCGTCTCGCTGAGCGCCTGGCGGAAGGGGCCGCGCGGCAGTGCCCGCACCTCGGCGTCGGCGGCGTCGCCGCGCGGCTCGTAGACGAGGCAGGAGGCCAGGGCCGCCAGGCCGGGAGCGTCGAGCTGATCCCAGAGCCGACGGCGCAGCGACTCGGCCACCAGCAGGTCGCGCTCGCCGTAGATGCGGCGCATCGTGCGTCCGGCGTCGGTGAGCCGGGTGGTGCCGTCGGGTTCGAACACGACGTAGTCGAGGGCCGAGAGCACGTCGACTACCCGGTCGAACACGCGGGCGACGGTGCCGGTGCGCGTGGCGATCTGGCGTCGCAGCTTCTCCGTCTTCCGCTCCAGCCGCGCGTGGCGCTCACCCCACCGGGCGTGATGCTCACGGTCGGGGCAGCTGTGGCACGGGTGCCGCTGCAGGCGGCGGCGCAGCGCCTGGATCTGCTGCTGCCGCTTCTGCCGGGCGGCGTGCGACGTCTCGCCTCGTCCGCTCTTCTCCAGCTCGCTGAGTTCGCGCCGCATCGCCGCGTATTCGGTGAAGTCACCGCGGTCGCAACGCATGGCCTCGGCGTAGCCGGCCAGTGACTGCTCGGCATCCTTCACCTGCTGCGAGAGGCCCACGACGGCGCGGTCGGCCTGGAACTGCGCGAACGACGACTCGAGGATCTTGCGCGCCCGCGTGCGTCCGAAGCCGTCGATGAGGTTCACGGCCATGTTGTAGGTGGGCCGGAAGCTCGAGTTCAGCGGGTAGGTGCGGCGGGAGGCGAGCGCGGCGACCGCCTGCGGGTCCAGGCCCTCGGTCCACTGGATGACCGCGTGTCCCTCCACGTCGATGCCGCGGCGGCCGGCCCGGCCGGTGAGCTGGGTGTACTCCCCCGCCGTGATGGCGACGCGGGCCTCGCCGTTGAACTTCTCGAGCTTCTCGAGGACGACCGTGCGCGCGGGCATGTTGATGCCCAGCGCGAGGGTCTCGGTGGCGAACACCGCCTTCACGAGCTTGCGCTGGAACAGCTCTTCGACGATCTCCTTGAACGCCGGGAGGAGGCCGGCGTGATGGGCGGCGACGCCGCGCTCGAGGTTCTCCTTCCACTCCCAGAAGCCGAGCACCGCGAGGTCCTCGTCTTGGATGGTGCGGGTGCGGGCGTCCACGATCTGCCGGATCAGGTCGCGCTCGTCGCGGGTCGTCAGGCGGATGCCGGCCCGCCGCACCTGCTGCACCGCGGCGTCGCAGCCGGCCCGGCTGAAGATGAAGAAGATCGCCGGCAGCAGGTTGGAGCGCCGCAGCAGCTCGACGACCTCGGGACGGTCGATCCGCTCGATGCGCTGGATGTTCGCGGCGCGGACCGGACGCCGGCCGCCCTTGTGCGGGCGGCGCCGGCCGGCCTCGTAGCCGCCGGAGCGGAACTGGTGCGACCGCCGGTTGTTCTCGAACGTCTGCGCCTTCGCCGACCGGATGCGGGTGAGCTCCTGGTTGACCTGGGCGGTGGCCACGCCGGCCCGGTCGTCGAACAGCGGCAGCAGGTCGCCGCGCACGAGCACGTGCTGCTCGAGCGGCACCGGCCGCGTCTCCGACACGATGACGGCGGTGTCGCCGCGCACCGTGTCCAGCCAGTCGCCGAACTCCTCGGCGTTGGACACGGTCGCCGACAGCGACACCAGGCGCACCGCCGACGGCAGATGGATGATGACCTCTTCCCACACCGCGCCGCGGAAGCGGTCGGCCAGGAAGTGCACCTCGTCCATGACGACGAACCGCAGCCCCTGCAGCGCCGGCGAGTCGGCGTAGAGCATGTTGCGCAGGACCTCGGTGGTCATCACCACCACGCGGGCGTTGCCGTTGATGTTGGTGTCGCCGGTGAGCAGCCCCACCTCGGACTCGCCGTATACCGCCTGCAGCTCGCGGAACTTCTGGTTCGACAGCGCCTTCATGGGCGTCGTGTAGAACGCCTTGGCGCCCGGGTCGCGCATGGCCAGATGCACCGCGAATTCGCCCACGACGGTCTTCCCCGCCCCGGTGGGGGCGGCCACCAGCACGCTGCGGTCGTCTTCGAGGACGTGGCAGCCGGCGATCTGGAACGGGTCGAGGTCGAACGGCTGGGCTGCGGCGAAGGCCGTCGTCACCGGGTGGGCGGCGGCCGCCTCGGCGCGCGCAAACCGTTCGGCGGGATCGGTCACGGCAGCGGTCCGAGCTCGGCGGCGGTACGCCGGCGGCGACGCCAGTCGAACAGCGCCGACAGACCCGCCGCGGCGAAGAAGAGCACGATCAGGATGCCGGCGAGCAGCAGCATGCTCACGATGTCGGCCGCGGGGGTCGCGATGCCGGCGAAGACGACGGCGACCAGCACGGCGACCCGCCAGCCGCGGAGGATCGCCTTGCCGGTCATGATGCCGGCGAGGTTCAGCGCCACGAGGAAGACCGGGAGGATGAAGGAGACCCCCACCACCAGCAGCAGCTTGAAGACGAAGTCGTAGTAGTACTTGCCTTCGTACAGGTTCGCCGAGCCTTCGGGCGAGAACGACGCCATGATCTCGACGATGTGCGGCATGACCCACCAGCCGACATAGCAGCCGGCGAAGAACAGCGGCACGGCCGCGGCGACGAAGCCCACCGTGTAGCGGATCTCCTTGCGGGTCAGCCCCGGCATGAGGAACGCCCAGATCTGCCACAGCCACACGGGCGCCGAGATGATGATGCCGACCGCGAACGCGATGCGCAGGCGCATGTCGAACGGCCCGGTCACCGTGGAGTACATGAGCTGTACGATCGCCTGGGCGTCCTCAACGCGGCGTTCGGCCACGATGCGGATCGGCTCGCTCATCGCCGAGATGATCGCGTCGGTGAAGATGAAGGACACGACCATGCCGACCACGAGCGCGGCGAGGGAGATCAGGAGGCGCTTGCGCAGCTCGATGAGGTGCGCGCCGAGCGACATCTTCCGGTCGCGGCGCGGGACGTTGTCGTTCAGGCGTGGGCGTTGGGCCGTGGCCACGGGGCGTTACTGCGGGGAGTCGGATCTGCCGTTGCCGGCGGCCGGCGGCGAGGGCTCGGCGGCGGTCGACCCGGTCGTGCCGTCGGCGACCGTGGCATCCGGTGCGGCGGTGCTCTTGGCGGCGTCGTCTTCCTTCATCGCCTTCATCTCACCCTTGAAGATGCGGGCGGACTGGCCCATGCTCTTCGCGAGTGCCGGCAGCTTGGCCGCGCCGAACAGGAGCAGGATCACGATCAGGAGGATCCACAGATGCGGACCGGCGAATAGATTTCCCATAGCGTCCCCTCGTCAGAGCGTCGTCTCAGTGTACCTGCCGCAACCCGGAACCAGGTCAGCGGTACTGATCGAGCCCGGCCGCGGCCCATGCGGCGGCGGCGGCCCGGGCGGCCTCGGGCGCGAGCACCTCGACGTCGCCGCCGTGACGGGCCGCGAGTCGCTTGAGGCTGCGCTCGTCGGCCACCCGCACCCGCCCGGTGCGGCGCGCGCCGTCGGCGACGACGCTGCCGCGGTCGAGCGACGCGGGCAGGAGCGGGAGCAGCTCGGGGGCGAAGCGCACTTCGACGGCGACGTCGGTCTCGGTGCTCTCGAACAGCTCGGGCACGGTGTCGCCGCTGTGGGTGATCGCGATGTCGGTCAGCTGCACGTCGCTGACCCGGTCGAGGTGGAAGGTGCGCATGGCCTCGCGCAGGTGGCACCAGCCCTGCAGGTACCACTGACCGTCGGCGATGTGCACCTTGACGGGGTCGACGGTGCGGGTGGTGACCGGCCGGTCGGGCGCCTTGTACGCGAACGAGATCGCCACACCGGCGCGCAGGGCCTCGTCGACGGCGACGCGCACGTCGTCGACGGCCTCCGGCGCGACGATGACCTCGGCCGGCACGCCCGACGCGCCGCGGGCGAGCTTGGTGAGCAGCCCCTGCACGACGCCGCTGTCTCCCACCCCGGGCAGGGATGCGGCCAGCTGCAGGCCGGCCAGCAGCGCTGCGGCCTCGCGGGCGGTGAGCCGCGGAGTGCGTTCGAGGCCGACGGTGTTGGTGATCGAGATCACGTCCTGCTGGTCGAGCAGATCCCAGTCGATGTCGAACAGGTCGTTGGCCATCTGCCAGAAGCCGCCGTCGCCGGGCAGGCCGATGACGGTGAGCTTCTCGACCATCGCGCGCATCTGCGCGGGCGACACGTCGAACTCGGCGGCGGCGTCGGCCACCGAGACCTCGCCCTGCGCGATCAGGTACGGCACCAGCTGCAGGATCAGCGCGGCGCGGTCGGTGGCCAACAGCGGCGCGGCGCTCATCGGGCACCTCCGTGGACCTCGAGGGTGCGCTGCAGCCGCGCGATGACCAGCTCCCGGAGGTCGTCGGGCGCCACCACGCGCACCTCGGGCCCGTACGAGGCCAGCTCGTCGGCGAAGATGTGCGGGTCGACGTAGGACACCTCGATGCCCTGCGGTGCGCGCTGCGCCCGGCGGCTCAGCCGCAGCGCGGCCTCGGTGCCCGGGGCGACCTCCAGCAGCGCGCGCTGGCGGGCCGCGAGCTCCTGCAGGCCGGCGAGGGCCTTCTCCCCCGCGCCCTCCCGTCGTGCCGCGTCGAACCCGGACCGGGTGATCTGCACGTCCGAGACGATGCGCGACAGCAGGAAGGTGCGTTCGGCGTCCTGGTCGAGGTCGAACCCGAAGACGTGCCAGCGCGCCTCGAACTCGACGAGCGCCAGCGGCTGGATGCGCCGACGGTGGGCGGTGTGACTGCCGCCCTTGAGGTAGTCGAAGCTGACGACGCGGGTCTGCTCGATGGCCCGCTGCAGCGGGTCGAACGCCGGCTCGCGCAGGTTGATGCGCGGCGAGTAGCCGATGATGGGCGCATCGACCTCGATGCCCAGGGCGCGGATCTTGCGCAGTCCGCTGCGCGCCTGTGCGGACATGGAGCTGGAGCTCCAGACGCCGCCGGCGAGGTTGAGCACGGCCAGCTCCGCCGGCGTGAAGTCGATGTCGACGGGCAGCTCGTACTCGGCCGTGGGCACGCGGTAGCGGGCCTCGCGCAGGTCGTCGGGGTCGGTGTGGTCGCCGATCGTCTCGATCGGCACGCCCAGTCCGCGCAGGTTCTCCTTGTCGCGCTCGAACATCTTCTCCAGCGCGTCCTTGGACGCGCCGGCGGCGGACTGCTCGCGGTAGCCGGCCACCGATGTGAGGATGGTGTCCTTCGTCAGTCCCTGCTCGGTCGCCAGCAGTGCGACCACGAGGTTGACCAGGCGCTCCTCAGGAGCGGTGCGGAGCGTCCCCGCAGATGTCGAGTCGGTGGCCACCCGACCATCCTAGGCGCGGGGACCGGCCGCCGATCCGACGCGCGATCACTGTGTCGCGGACTCCTCGATCCCGAGGATGTCGATCACGAACACCAGGGTCGACCCGGCCGGGATCGAACCGGTCGCCTGGTCGCCGTAGCCCAATTCGGGCGGGATGACGGCCAGCACCTGCGAGCCGACGGCCTGACCCTCCAGCGCCTGCGCGAACCCGGGCACGACGCCGTCGAGCGTGAACGCGGTGGACGCGCCCTTCTCCCACGACGAGTCGAACACCTCGCGGTCGGCCCAGGTCACGCCGGTGTAGTGCACCCGCACCCGCGAATCGGCGGTGACCCGCTCGCCGTCGCCCTTCTTGAGCAGCTCGATGCGCAGGTCGGTGGGGGCCTCGCTGTCGGGCACGATGATGCCCGGGCGCCCGTCCGGGGCGAGCACGACCTGGGGCAGGGCGTTGTCCGTGATCCGCTGCGGCTGTCCGTCCGCGGCGGGCAGGAACACCTTCTGCAGGTCGATCACGATCACGGCGGAGTCGTCTTCGCCCAGGCCCAGGCTCGCGGCGGCATCCACGCCCATGTCGCCGGGCGCGGCGACGCCGACGATGCGCGAGCCCTCGACGGCGCATTCGAGCATCGTCGCGATGCCCGCGTAGTAGGTGCCCCACTGGTCGACCGGGGTCACCTGGGTGGGGGCGCTGACCAGCGTCTCACCGGTGGTGCCGTTGAGGATCGTCGTGGCGAACTGCACGTCCTGTGCCCCGGTGGTCACGACGCGGCCGTCACCGGCGGTGGCGTCGGCGAACACGGTCTCGTCGACGTGCACGGGCGCGGTCGTGGTGGCCGACGGGGACCCGAACGATCCGGTGACATCGATCAGGTCGATCGCCGGGGAGTCGCTCGCCGCGCGGTCGCACGAGGCGGGCGATGCGGCCGGCGACGAGGCGCAGCCGGCGAGGGCCAGGGCCGACAGCCCGAGGACAGCGAGAACAGCAGGGATCCGACGCACCGGATCAGTCTACGGGGTCGTCCGATGCGCTCCCCGCGCCGGCGGCCTGACGGGCGCCCTCGGCGGCGCGCTGGGCCTCCCGCACGCGCTTGCGCAGGTTCTTGTCGGTGATCGCGCGATCGCCCACCGCACCGGGTGTCCACACCTCGACGTCCTCGTCGCTGTAGCTCGGCTTCTTCAGCGCCCGCTTGCGCACGTCCGGGGGCACCGCCCCGGGAGCGAGCCGCCGGGCGGTGATGAGGAATCCGGTGTGCGCGACCATGCGGTGGTCCGGGCGCACGGCGAGGCCCTCGACGTGCCAGCCGCGCACCATCGTCTCGGTCGCCTCCGGCTCGGTGAACAGCCCCGTGCCGCGCAGGTACTCGGCGACGCGGCTGAGCTGGGTCGCGGTGGCGATGTAGCAGAGCACGACGCCGCCGGGGGTCAGCGCGTCGGCGACGACGTCGATGCACTCCCAGGGCGCCAGCATGTCGAGCACGACCCGGTCGACGGATGCCGGGGCGACCACCTGCGGCAGCTGCTCGGCCAGGTCGCCGACCACGACGTCCCACGTGTCGGGGCGGTGCCCCAGGAACGTCTCCACGTTCGCCTCGGCGACCTGTGCGAACTCCTCGCGCCGTTCGAACGAGTGCAGCCGGCCCTCGGCCCCGATCGCCCGGAGCAGCCACAGCGACAGGGCGCCCGACCCCACGCCGGCTTCGACGACCGTGGCGCCGGGGAAGATGTCGGCGGCGGCGAGGATCTGCGCGGCGTCCTTCGGGTAGACGATGGCCGCACCGCGCGGCATCGACATGACGAAGTCGCGCAGCAGCGGCCGCAGCGCCAGGTACTCGTGCCCGCTGCTGTTGACGGCGACCGACCCGTCGGGCAGCCCGACCAGGTCCTCGTGCCGGAGCACGCCGTGGTGGGTGTGCAGCTCGCCGCCGGTGCGCAGCGTGATGGTGTGCATCCGACCCTTGGGGCCGGTCAGCTGCACGCGGTCGCCGAGGCGGAAGGGGCCGCTGGGCCGCAGCTCGGGGTTCACTGCGCCGCTCCGTGCCGGTGGGCGGCGAAGTGCGCGACGAGGTCGTCGACCGTCCGGCCCTCGAGGGACTCCCACAATCCGTGGGCGCCGGTGCCCACGAGCGACACCATGAGCGGGATGCCGAGCGTCACGGCGCCGGACGCGACGGCGGCGCGCATGCCGTTGGGCGAGTCCTCCACGACGAGGGTGTCCTCCGGGGCGACCCCGAGCGCCGCGGCGGCCTGGAGGTACGGGTCGGGGAAGGGCTTGGGCCGGGTGGCGTCGTCGCCGGCGACCACGACGTCGAAGGCGTCGAACCCGAGCTGGGTGAGGAACACCTCGGTCATGCTGCGCATCGACATGGTCACCAGGGCCGTGGGGATGCCGGCATCCCGCAGGCCGCGGAGCATCGCCACCGCACCGGGGCGGTAGGGGTTGCCCTCCGCCGCGAGCTGCGCGGTGACCTCGGCGGTGAGCTCGTCGACGATCGCGGACACGCTCATGCGCACGCCGGCCTCCTGGAACACCCGCGCGGCGTCCTCGAGCCCCAGGCCCACCATCTGCAGGGCCTGCTCGTGCGACCAGGTGCCGCCGTGCCGGGTGACCAGGGCGGTCTCGGCGCCCATCCAGTACGGCTCGGTGTCGATCAGCGTGCCGTCCATGTCCCAGAGGACTGCGGCGGGGAGGGCGGGCATCAGGCCATCCTACCGGCGGGGTCGGCGACAGTCCCGGTCGGTGGCCCGCACCACGCGCGCCCGGCGTATCGTGGGGGGAACCCGCAACGGACCGGAAGGAGCGCGGTGACACCTCTCGGAGAGCGCGTGCTCGTGATCGCCTTCGACGGCTGGAACGACGCCGGCGAAGCGGCCTCTGCCGCTGTCTCGCGCCTGCGCGCCGCCGGCGGCCACGAACCGGTGTTCGCCGTCGACCCGGAGCTGTACTTCGATTACCAGTACACGCGCCCGCAGATCCAGATGGACGCGACCGGCAAGCGCTCGCTGGTGTGGCCGGATGCCACGCTATGGCGGCCCGGACCCGGTGACGATCCGACGCGGCTGTGGATCCTCAGCGGGGTCGAGCCGGCCCGCGCCTGGCAGGCGTTCGCGGCCGAGTTCATCGACGCGGCCCTGCGCGAGGACATCACCGGCGTCGTCGCCCTGGGCTCGATGATGTCGGATGTGCCCCACACGCGGCCCATCACGGTGTTCGGCGGCAGCGAGGACGAGCAGGTGCGCGAGGCCCTGGGCCTGGAGAAGACCACCTACGAGGGGCCCGTGGGCATCCTGAGCGTCCTGACCGGCGCAGCGGCGGATGCCGGCATCCCCACCGCCACGCTGTGGGCGAGCGTGCCGCACTACGTCGCCGGGCACACCCCGTCGCCGAAGGCGACGCTGGCCCTGATGGACCGCCTGGCCGAGATCACCGGGGCGACGATGCCGCGCGGTGAGCTGCCGGCCGAGGCGCTCGCGTGGGAGGCGTCGATCGACGCGGCCGCCGCCGACGACGAGGAGATGAGCGAGTACATCCGCCAGCTCGAGCGCACCCGCGACACGTGGGACTCGCCCGAGGCGTCGGGCGACGCCATCGCGCAGGAGTTCGAACGCTATCTGCGACGCGGCGGCGACGGCCCCAAGGGACACCCCGGCGACGGGCGCCGCTGACCGCGGCCGTCAGTAGGCCTGCAGCACCCCGGTCGCCAGCAGGACGATGAGCACGAGGCCCAGCACCACCCGGTAGATGACGAACGGCAGGAAGCTGCCGCGCTTGAGGTACTTCATCAGGTAGGCGATCACGGCCAGGCCCACCCCGAACGCCACCACGGTGGCCAGCGCCGTCTCGGCGAGGGTGAACACCGCGGTGCCGGGCTCACGGATCGCCTGCAGCAGCTCGTACAGGCCGCTGCCGAACACGGCGGGCACGGCCAGCAGGAACGCGACCTCCGCCGCGGCCGGGCGGGTGTAGCCGAGCGCCAGGCCCATCGTGGTGGTCGCCCCGGAGCGGGAGACGCCCGGGATGAGGGCCAAGGCCTGCGCGAAGCCGAGGGCGAGGCCGTGCGGGTAGGTGAGATCCTTCTCGACGCGGATGCGCCGGCCCAGCGCGTCGGCGATCCCGAGGATGACGCCGAACACGATCAGCACGATCGCGACCAGCCACAGGTTGCGGAAGGTGTCGCGGATGACGTCCTGGAAGAGGAAACCGAGCACACCGATGGGGATCGTGCCGATGATCACGATCCACCCCATCCGCGCGTCGGGGTCGTTGCGCGGCACGGCGCCGGTGAGCGAGCGGAACCACTGCGCGATGATGCGCACGATCTTGTGCCAGAAGTACACGAGCACGGCCATCTCGGTGCCGATCTGGGTGATCGCGGTGAACGTCGCGCCGGGGTCGGTGGCCGACGGCAGGAACTCCCCCACGATGCGCAGGTGCGCGCTGGAGGAGATCGGCAGGAATTCGGTGAGCCCCTGGAGGAGCCCGAGGATGATCGCCTCGATGGCGTGCATGGGTGCCTTTCGTGCCGGCGGTGCGCGGGTCGGGGGACGGTCAGTACGTGCGCAGCAGGTCGGTGAGCACCTGCCGGCCGAATGTGAGCGCGTCGATCGGGACGCGTTCGTCCACCCCGTGGAACATACCGGTGAAATCGAGCTCGGCCGGCAGCCGCAGCGGCGCGAAGCCGAATCCGGCGATGCCGAGCGCCGCGAGGGCCTTGTTGTCGGTGCCACCGCCCATGAGGTACGGCAGCACCGGCACGCCCGGGTCGTGGCGGCCGAGGGCGGCGACCATCGCGTCGACGAGCGACCCGGCGAAGGGCACCTCGAGGCCGATGTCGCGGTGCACCACCTCGATGTCGATGTCGTCGCCGACGATGCGCTGCACCTCGGCGAGCACGGCGTCCTCCTGCCCGGGCAACGTGCGGATATCGATGGCGGCGATGGCGGTGTCCGGGATCACATTGTGCTTGTACCCGGCGGTGAGCCCTGTCGGGTTGGTCGTCGTGCGGAAGGTCGACTGCAGGAACGGCGCGGCCGGTCCCGCGGTGGCGGCCACGGCGTCAGGGTCGCCGGCATCCGCGCCCGAGATCCGCGCGAGCGCGTCGACGAGGTCGCGGGTGGTGGCGGTCAGCTCGACAGGCCACGGGCTGCGGCCCAGGGCGGCGACGGCTTCGGCCAGGCGGGTCACGGCGTTGTCGGCGTGGAAGCGGCTGCCGTGCCCGGCGGCGCCGCGGGCGTGCAGCCGAATCCACACCAGCGCCTTCTCGCCGACCTGGAGCAGGTACGCGCGGCGGTCGCCGACCGCGATCGAGTATCCGCCCACCTCGCTGATGGCCTCGGTGGCGCCGGCGAACCATTCGGGACGGTCGCGGACGACCAGCTGCGAACCGGCGACGCCGCCGGCCTCCTCGTCGGCGAAGAACGTCAAAATCAGGTCACGCTCGGGCTGCTCTCCCGCGCGGAGGATCTCGGCGACGGATGCCAGGATCATGGCGTCCATGTCCTTCATGTCGACCGCGCCGCGGCCCCAGAGCATGCCGTCCGCGATGACGCCGGCGAACGGGTCGACGCTCCAGTCCTCGGCCACGGCGGGCACCACGTCGAGGTGGCCGTGCAGCACCAGCGCGGGCTTGTCCCGGTTGCGGCCGGGCACGCGGGCGGTCAGGTTGGTGCGCCGCGGGATCAGCTCGTAGTACTCCGGCGTCAGCCCCAGCGACTCGAGGTACGCGCCGACGTACTCGGCGGCCTCGCGCTCGCCGTTGCTGCGCCCCTCGCCGTAGTTGGTGGTGTCGAACCGGATCAGGTCGCGCGCGATGCGGGCGACCTCGGGAAGGTCGGTCTCGGACATGGAGTCCACCGTACCGGTCCGGGTCCGTCGGTCGGCACGCGCGTCATCTTCACCGGGCGGCGGCCACGCGGTCGTACGCTCGAAAAGTGAGCAGCGCCGAACATCTTCGCACCGATTCCCTCGTCGTGGCCGCCGGGCGCCCGCCCCGTGTGCCCGGAGCGCCGGTCAATGCGCCGGTCGTCCTGTCCTCCACCTACATTGGGGTCGACGAGCCCCATCCCGATCAGCTCCTGTACGCGCGGTACGGCACGGAGTCGTGGCTGCCGCTCGAGGAGACGATCGGCGCGCTGGAGGGCGCGACCGAGCGGGCGCTCGTGTTCGGGTCGGGCATGGCCGCCATCAGCGCCGCGCTCACGCTCGTGCCCGGTGGCGGCACGCTCATCATGCCGCGGCACAGCTACAACACCTCGCGGGTCGCGGCGCGCTCCTCCGCCGAGCAGCGCGGGATCACGCTCATCGAGGTCGACATCGCCGACACGACCGCCGTGATCGCCGAGGTGGCGGCCGCGCAGGCCCCGGTGCTCTGGATCGAGTCGCCGACCAACCCGATGCTCGAGATCGCCGACATCCGTACGCTCGCCGCCGCCGTGCACGAACGCGGCGGCCGGGTGATCGTCGACAACACCTTCGCCACTCCCCTGGCCCAGCTGCCGCTGTCCCTGGGCGCCGACGTGGTCGTGCACTCGGTCACCAAGTATCTGGCCGGGCACTCCGACCTGGTCATGGGCGCGGTGGTCACCGACGACCCGCAGCTGTGGGCGGCGCTGAAATCGCACCGCGACGTGCACGGCGCCATCGCCGGACCCTGGGAGGCCTGGCTGGCGCTGCGCGGCATCCGCACCCTGGCGCTGCGCGTGGAGCGCTCGCAGCGCACCGCACTCGAGCTCGCCGCCCGGCTCGAAGCCCACCCGGCCGTCGCCGAGGTGCGCCACCCGGGCCTGGCGAGCCACCCG
The DNA here is from genome assembly GCF_053586795.1 of Microbacterium pollutisoli. Lineage (NCBI taxonomy): Bacteria > Bacillati > Actinomycetota > Actinomycetes > Micrococcales > Microbacteriaceae > Microbacterium > Microbacterium pollutisoli. The sequence goes on along the minus strand of NZ_JBNYWT010000001.1, from coordinate 241,691 downwards.
CAGCACGACCTCGCCCGGACGCAGATGACCGGTTTCGGGTCGATCATCACGGTGCGGCCGGCCGGCGGTGTCGCGGCCGCGGTGGCCGTCGCGCAGTCGGTGCGGCTGTGGGTGCCCGGCACGAGCCTGGGCGGGGTCGAGTCGCTCATCGAGCGGCGGCGCCGACTGGCCTCCGAACCCGTCTCCGTGCCTGACGATCTGCTGCGGCTGTCGGTGGGCATCGAGAACGTCGAGGACCTCGCCGACGATCTGTTCGCCGCGCTGGAGGCCGCCGCCGGCTGACCGAGACGGGAAAGGCTCTTGACTCGGGACCGAAATCCCGGGTCAAGAGCCTTTTCCGCTGTGTGCGCGAGGGGGGACTTGAACTGATCCGTTCCCCCTCGCACACGAAATCGTGAACCGGCGTTCTGCCGCATGATTCCGCCATTTCTGCGGAGCCTGCCTGTGGATAACTGCACCGCAGTTCACGACCTAGCAGAGTCGATAGCACATGAGTTAGCACATGAAAGCGGGCCGGATCACGAGAACCGGCCTATCCGATGGCCACGCCAAAGAGTGCCCCAATGAGGTAAGTGGCGATCATGGTCGCGGAGCCCATGACCACGTTTCGGAGAATTGCGCGACCGCGCGGCGCTCCACCGAGCGCAGCGCTGATCCAACCGGTGAGGAAGAGGCCGATCACAACTGCGATGGCTGCGATCCAAACTCGGTGTCCACCAACAGGCAGCAGGATCATGATGAGTGGGATCAGTGCTCCAACGGCGAACGCAATGAACGATGACACGGCGGCTGCCCACGGGCTTGTGAACTCTTCATGGTCGATTCCGAGCTCGACTTCTGCGTGAGCGGCGAGAGCGTCCTTCTCGGTAAGCTGCACTGCTACCTGATGTGCAAGGTCATCTGAGAGGCCCCGCTGTCGGTAGAGCTCGGTGAGTTCTTCAAGCTCCTCCTCGGGCATGGTTTCGAGCTCCCACCGTTCTTTTGCGATGAGCGCTTTTTCTGTGTCGCGTTGGGTGCTCACCGAAACGTATTCTCCGCCAGCCATTGAGAACGCCCCGGCAACAACGGCCGCGATACCGGCCGTCGCGATTGCCAGTACGTTGTTTGGTGTAGCGGCTGCGACGCCGATGACGACGCCCGCGGTAGAGACGATGCCGTCGTTTGCGCCGAGCACCCCTGCACGTAGCCAGTTCAAACGTTGGCCCACGTTCTGCAGGTGGGCTTCGCCGGGATGCGGCGTGGTGCTTGAGTCGGATGCCATATTGTTCATTTCCTGTCTTGGGTCGTGCTGAAGTGAAGTTGTTCCGTCGATGCGACTGGTGATGATCGTGTGATTCGCTCAGATCGTGGGCCGACTGCACGGAGTGCGCCGAGGATGGCCACCAGGTCAACGACTTCTTGCAGCCACGCGCCGAGGAGTGCTGGGAGGAACCCGAAGGCGGCGATGAGCATGAGGCCGACGCTGATGATGATGCCGAGCCAGATGCTTTGCAGTGCGATGCGCACGGTGTCCTTGCCGATGCTCACCGCGCGCGGCAGGGCCGAGAGCGTGTCGTAGCGGTTCACGATGTCCGCAGACTCCGATGCTGCGGTTGCACCGCGCGCCCCCATTGCGAAGCCAATATCCGCAGCAGCGAGCACCGGGGCATCGTTGAGGCCGTCACCGACCATGATGAGCGGGCGGGGCTGCACGCTACTGACAATGCGAACTTTGTCGCCGGGGCGGCACTCCGCGTGCACCTCGCTGATTCCAAGGCGCCGCGCGATGGGTTCGGCGGTGGCTGCAACGTCTCCGGTGACCATGAGCGTACGCTCGATACCGAGTGCGCTCAGCTGACGGAGAGCCTGGGCTGCTTCTTCGCGCACTTGGTCGCGCATGACGATGGCTCCGGCGAAACGGCCATCGACTGAGACGTAGATTGCGAGTTCCCCTGGAGCAAGGTCTGCCAGCACGAGGTCCGGCGCGGAGTGGCGCACCCAGGAGGGCTTGCCGACACGAACCGTCACTGCCTCAGGTGCGTCAGGAGTGCGGAGCACAGCCGCGACTCCGTTTGTCGCGATCTCCTCGGCATGTTCGGCTTCGATGAGCGACAGACCGTGCTGTTTCGCGGCCTGCACGACGGAGTCCGCGAGCACGTGAGAGGAGTACACCTCCGCTGAGGCTGCGAAACGCAGCAGCTCGTCTTCGCTGGCGCGGTCGGCGGGCAGAAGGCGTTCGAGCACTGGCTTGCCGGTAGTGATGGTGCCGGTCTTATCGAATGCCGCCGAGCGGGCTCGTGAAAGCTGTTCGAGGGTGCCGCCGCCCTTGACGATCAGCCCGAACCTCGCGGCACGGCTCATGCCACCGAGAAACGCGACCGGCGCGGCGATCAGCAGCGGGCATGGGGTCGCCACCACCAGCACCTCGGCAAACCGGACAGCCTCTCCACTGACCGCCCACGCGATCCCGGCGATCACGAGCGCGAGCACTGTGAACGGCACCGCGTACCGATCTGCGAGCCGCACGACTTTGGCTTTGCTCCCCGCGGCTTGTTCGACGAGCCGAACAATCTGCTGATACTCGCTCTCGGCGGCCGGAGCCGCAGCCCGCATGGTGACTGCGGCTTGTCCATTCACCGCACCGCTCGACACTTTCTCTCCCGCGTCACGCTCAACGGGCAGGCTTTCACCGGTCAATGACGACTCATCGAACACGGCGTGCTCGGAGACGAGGATCGAGTCCACAGGCACGAGTTCACCCGGCCGCACCAGCAACAGATCACCCACCTCGACCTCTTCGACCCGTATGTCCTCGGTCGTGACCTCGGCAGTATGCCCGTGCATTTCCGCGCCGGGTGCGCTTGGGGCGAGGATGCGCGTGGCCTGCTGGGGTGCCTTACGCAGCAGCGCGGTCAGTTCCCGCTTCGAACGGTTCTCAGCGTAATCTTCGAGGGCCGCCCCGCCGGTGAGCATCAGCACCACCACGAGCGCCGCCCACGGCTCCCCAACGAGCACTGCCGCGGTGATCGCCGTCACCGCAAGAATGTCGAGGCCGGCGTGCCCTTGGATGAGCTGCCGAATCATCCCGACCGCCTCCCATGCGGCAATCACAAGCGCATATGCGCCCACGACCCAGCTGGCCGACTCACTGGCGGGGGTCGCCAAAAGAATCAATCCGATCAGTGCGACTAAGAGTGTTGCGATCACGAGTGGGTATGCCCTGACCAGGGATGAAAATCGGCTCACACTTCAATTCTCCCAGGCGGGCACGCTTCTCGCATTGCAGGCCAGCCTCGCCTGAGTATTCGCGTTGCGCGTTCAGAGCAGCAATGCCCCGGCTCCTGCCGCCCCGAGCACTACAGCCCATGACGGTGTTTTCCAGGACGTGAGTGCGACAAACGCGAGTGCCGCGACGACGAGTGATGCGGCGTTCGTGACACCCGCGGTGAATACGGAGTCGTATAATGCGGCGGCGAGCAGCCCGACGACTCCGGCGTTCACGCCCGCCAGCACACGCTGCACTCCCGGCGCACGACGCAACCGCTCCCAGAAGGGCAGCACCCCCATCACGAGCAGCGCAGACGGTAGAAAGATCGCGAGCAGCGCGACGTGGACGCCGCAACCCTCAAAGTGCTCGCCTCCTACAAGGTCGCCCGCGCCGAAGTGTCGTTCAAGCTCGCGGGGGCCGATGCGTATGTGTTCGGTGACGACGAGGGCAAGCTGCGCTCACCCGACGCCATGACGAGCCGCTGGGATCGCCGCATGAAGTGGCTCGCCAAGGTACACCCGACGCTGCCCCGCGTGACGATCAAGGGGCTGCGCCACACGCACGCCACACTCCTGCTGGAGCTGGGCGAGCATCCCAAGGTAGTACAGGAGCGCCTGGGGCACTCCACCATCACAACCACGATGAACATCTACAGCCATGTCACCCCGACGATGCAGAAAGCCGCAGCAGACCGCTTCGCGGCCCATCTCGGTGGGGCTTAGCACATATCTCAGCACATGGCACGAAAATGACCCCCAACCCGAGAGATAAAATCCCAGGTCAGGGGACATTTTGTTCGCGTGCGCGAGGGGGGACTTGAACCCCCACGCCCTATACGGGCACTAGCACCTCAAGCTAGCGCGTCTACCTATTCCGCCACCCGCGCATGGGTGTCTGGTTGTCGCCAACCGAAGATCGACACTACCACGACCGTGCCCCTGCGACGAAACCGGAGGGGCGCCCGGCGGTCACCCCAGCGTCACCCCGAACGCGAGCCCCAGCAGGTAGGTGACCAGGGCCGCCCCGTAGCCGATCGCAAGCTGTCGCAGGGCGCGCTTGAGCGGCGGTCCGCCCGACAGCAGACCCACCATGGCGCCGGTCGCCATCAGCGCGACGCCCACCAGCACGAGGGCGGCGATCACCGCCGGCAGCCCGGTCATGCCGACCAGCCACGGCAGCACCGGGATGACCGCACCGGAGGCGAAGAACCCGAAGCTCGACGCCGCCGCGCCCAGGGCCCCGCCCACGACCTCGTGGTCGGGGACCCGCGCGTGCGGCAGCCGGTAGGGGGTGGTGCGGTCGGCGACCTGCGCGGTGGCGATGACCTCGCGGGCGCGCCGCAGCGCCTCGTCGGCGGGCACCCCGCGGGTGCGGTAGACGAGCGCGAGCTCGTTCGCATCGAGATCCAGGTCGGGCAGGGCCGCGTCGGCGTCGTTGCTCGGCTCGGTGGATGCCAGCAGTTCCCGCTGCGAGCGGACCGACACGAACTCTCCGGCGGCCATCGACAGCGCACCGGCGAGCAGGCCCGCGAGGCCGCTGATGAGCACGAACTGCGCGGAGACGCCGGTCGCACCGATGCCGATGACCAGCGCCAGGTTCGAGACGAGCCCGTCGTTGGCGCCGAACACGGCGGCGCGGAAGGACCCCGACAGGCGACGGCGTCCGCGCGCCGCCAGACCCCGCACCACCTCGCGGTGGATCTTCTCGTCGGCGGCCATGCTCGCCGGCGCATGGGGGTCGGCGTCGTACGGCGACCGGCCCTCGGCGTTCTGGGCGAGGGCGAGCACGAAGATCGATCCGAACCGGCTGGCCATCCAGCCCAGCAGTCGGGTGCCCAGCCCCGGCTTCGGCAGCCGTTCGGGCTCCCCGCCCAGCAGCGTCAGCCAGTGCGCCTCGTGCCGTCCCTCGGCGTCGGCGAGCGCCTCGAGGATCTCGCGCTCTTCCCCCGTCTTGCGGGTCGCGAGCTCCCGGTACACATGCGCTTCGGCCCGCTCGTCGACGAGATAGCGGGTCCAGCGCCGGCGCTCACGCGCGGACGGCTGCGGCGGGGTCGGGGCATCGTTCACGTCGATCACCGTAGCCGCGCCGCACACCGGAACCGGCCCAGATCGCGGTATTGCCAGCATTTCGGAGCTCCGAAGCCCCGGACGCCCCCTGGTCAGGAGCGCACGCGGGCGCGCAGCACCTCGATGCGCGCCTGCAGCTGCGCGACGGTCGCGCGGGCGACCTCGGGCCCGCCGCACACGCGCCGCAGCTCGGCGTGCACGGCACCGTGCGGCTCGCCGCTCTGCCGGGCGTACAGGCCGACGAGGCTGTTGAGCAGCTGACGCTGCTCGCGGAGGGTGCGGTGCAGCGCCTGCGGCAGCGCGGGCTCGGTCCCGCCCGCCGGCGACGACCCGTTCGCCTCCCGTGCCTCCCGCGCGCGGCGGTGCCGGGACTGCCGGGACTGCCGGTGCATGAGCAGGTCGTGCACGTGCTCGGGCTCCAGCAGGCCGGGGATGCCCAGGAACTCCTCTTCCTCGGGCGTGCCGGGCACGGCCAGCTGCCCGAACTCCCGGCCGTCGTACAGCACCCGGTCGAAGTGGGCCTCGGACCCCAGCGCCTGATAGGTGAACTCCTGCTCGAGCGCGTCGGACGCCTTCTCCTCCCGTTCGGCGGCGTCGAGCAGGTCGTCGTCCAGTCCATCGCCGTCGCCATCGGTGTCGCGGTCGAGGGCGTGGTCACGCTGGCGCTCGAGTTCCCCGGCCAGCGTCAGCAGCTGCGGCACATTGGGCAAGAAGACGGATGCCGACTCGCCGCGGCGGCGGGCGCGGACGAAACGTCCGATGGCCTGTGCGAAGAACAGCGGGGTCGACGCGCTGGTGGCGTACACGCCCACGGCCAGCCGCGGCACGTCGACGCCCTCCGACACCATGCGCACCGCGACCATCCAGCGGGTCGTCGACTGCGAGAACGTCTCGATGCGCCCCGAGGCCGCCTTGTCGTCGCTCAGGACGACGGTGGGCTCCTCGCCGGTGATCCGGTGCAGGATCGCGGCGTAGGCGCGGGCGGCGGTCTGATCGGTCGCGATGACCAGGCCACCGGCATCCGGGATGTCCTGTCGCACCTCGCTCAACCGGCGGTCGGCGGAGCGGAGCACGGCGGGGATCCAGTCCCCCTCGGGGTCCAGCGCGGTGCGCCACGCCTGCGCGGTGACGTCCTTGGTGTTGTCCTGACCCAGCTGCGCCTCGAGCTCGTCGCCGGCGCGCGTGCGCCACCGCATCTTGCCCGCGTAGACCAGGAACAGCACGGGACGCACGACCCCGTCGGCCAGCGCCCGGCCGTATCCGTAGTCGTAATCGGTCTTGGACAGCCGGATGCCCTTGGCGTTCGGGTGGTACTCGACGAACGGAATCGGCGAGGTGTCGGAGCGGAACGGCGTGCCGCTGAGCAGCAGCCGACGCGTGGCCCGCGTGTACGCCTCACGCAGGGCGTCGCCCCAGCTGAGCGCGTCGCCGCCGTGGTGCACCTCGTCGAGGATGACCAGGGTGCGGGCGTCCATGGTGAGGCGCTGGTGCACCGACGCCTTCACCGCCACCTGGGCGTAGGTGACCGCGACGCCGTGGAAGTGGCGGGCCGGGGCGTAGTGACGGTTGCTGAACCGCGGATCGAGCCGGATCGAGACGCGGGCGGCCGCATCGGCCCACTGCGTCTTCAGATGCTCAGTCGGGGCGACAACGACGATGCGGTCGATGACGCCGCGGCGCAGCAGCTCGGATGCCAGGCGCAGGGCGAACGTGGTCTTCCCGGCGCCGGGGGTCGCGGCGGCGAGGAAGTCGCGGGGACCCTTGCCGGGTCCGTCGGGCCCGTCCATGCGGAAGTAGAGGTCGAGCGCCTCGGCCTGCCAGGCCCGCAGGTTCTGCGCGGTGCCCCACGGCGCGCGCTGCGGGAAGGCGGGCGACAGCTGCTCGGCGGCGAAGCTGCCGAAATGCACCTGCTGGTCCACCGCCTGCTCCGCCTCCTGCCCGACTGCCACGAGTGACCACCCTAAACGGTCCCGGCGACAGGTAGCCTCGTACCGCCCGGTCGTCCACGAGACGGCCCGGAACCGAAGGAGCAGCAATGACCGGTCGCGCCGCCGACAGCCACCGCACCCCGTTCGTGGCCAACGAGACCGTGCACCCGTGGCGGCGCATGGTCGCCATCGGCGATTCGTTCACCGAGGGCATCGGCGACCCCGAGCCGTCGCTGCCCGGCGGTCACCGCGGCTGGGCCGACCGCGTCGCCGAGGTCCTGGCCTCCCAGGTGTCCGACTTCGCCTACGCGAACCTCGCGGTGCGGGGCAAGCTGATCGGGCAGATCACCGCCGACCAGATCGAGCCGGCCCTGGCGCTGTCCCCCGACCTGATCACGTTCTCCGCCGGCGGCAACGACGTCATCCGCCCCGGGGGCGACCCCGACGCGGTCGCGCAGCAGTTCGAGGATGCCGTGGCTCGGCTGTCGGCGCAGGGCGCGACGGTCGTGGTGTTCACGGGGATCGACACCGCCTTCACGCCGGTGTTCCGCGGCATCCGGGGCCGGGTGGCCATCTACAACGAGAACATCCGCGGCATCGCCGACCGGTACGACTGCATCGTGGCCGACCAGTGGGCGCTCAAGACCGTGCAGGACATGCGATTCTTCGACGATGACCGCCTGCACTACAACGCGCTCGGCCACCACGAGGTGGCCCGCATGGTGCTGCGCGCGCTGAACGTGCCCAACGACCTGCAGCCGATGCAGCCCGACCCGCTGCCGAGCCTGTCGTGGCGCGAGGCGCGGGTGAACGACCTCGTGTGGGCCCGCGAACACCTCGTGCCGTGGGTGCTGCGGCGCCTGCGCCACCAGTCGTCCGGCGACAACATCACCGCCAAGCGCCCGGAGCCGACTCCGGTGCTGCTCGAAACCCCCGTGCTGCTCGACGCCCCCGAAGGCTCCGACACCCCCGGCTCCGCCGAGAGCTGACGCATGCGCATCGAGCGCATCGCGCACCACGACGACCCGCGCCTGGCCGACTACCGCGATCTGACCGACATCGCCCTGCGGCGCGTGCTCGAGCCGGCCGGCGGTCTGTACATCGCCGAGTCGGCCAAGGTGATCGCCCGCGCCGTGGGTGCCGGGCATCGCCCGCGGTCGGTGCTGGTCCAGGAGAAGTGGCTCGCCGACGTCGAGCCGCTGGCCGGGGACGCGCCGGTGTATGTCGTCTCGAGCGAGATCGCCGAACGGGTGACGGGATACGCCGTGCACCGCGGGGCCCTGGCCGCCATGCACCGTCCGGCGCTGCGGCCGGCGGCCGACGTCGTGGCCTCGGCGCGCACGGTGCTGGTGCTGGAGGACATCGTCGACCACACGAACGTGGGGGCGGCCTTCCGCGCCGCGGCGGGGCTCGGGGTCGACGCCGTGCTCGTGACGCCGCGCTGCGCCGACCCGCTGTACCGGCGCAGCGTGCGGGTGAGCATGGGGACGGTCTTCCAGGTGCCGTGGACGCGCCTGCCCGAGTGGGCCGCCGCGGACGGGCCGTCGGGCACCGCGGTCCTCCACGACGCGGGCCTGCACGTGGCGGCACTGGCCCTCGCCGACGACGCGGTGCCGCTGGACGTGTTCGCCGCCGCGCGCCCGGAGCGGGTGGCGCTGCTGATGGGCGCGGAGGGCGACGGCCTGTCGCGGCGGGCGCTGGCGGCCGCGGACACCGTCGTGACCATCCCGATGTCGGGCGGGGTGGATTCGCTCAACGTCGCCGCGGCGGCCGCCGTCGCGCTGTGGGCCCTGCGCTGACCGGGCCACGCCCGGACACATGCCGGAAACGCACCGGGCGTAGGCTCTGCGCATGACCTCGGTGCAGGCGGCGCAGCAGATGGATGCCACGGCCACGGCCGCACTGGACCGAGCCGTCGAGGCGCTCGCCGGACGCCGCATCGCGGTGCTCACCGGTGCGGGCGTGTCGACCGATTCGGGGATCCCGGACTATCGCGGCCAGGGCTCCCGGGCGCGCACGCCGATGACCGTGCAGCAGTTCCTCTCCGGGGACGAGTACCGGCGGCGGTACTGGGTGGGCAGTCACCTGGGCTGGCGAGCGTTCGCCGGGGCGGGCCCGAACACCGGCCACGAGGCGCTGGCCGCCATGGAGTCCTCCGGCCCCGTCACCGGCGTCATCACCCAGAACGTCGACGGGCTGCATCTGCGGGCGGGCAGCCGCCGCGTCGTCGAACTGCACGGCACGATGCGCCGGGTGGGGTGCCTGCACTGCGGGCAGGTGTTCGACCGCCGCGACCTCGCCCAGCGGATCGAGGCCGACAACCCGTGGATCACCGCGCCGGACGCGGTCGCGCTCGGCCCGGACGGCGACGTGTCCCCGGCATCCAGCGACGGCTTCGTCGTGCCCTCCTGCAGCGTGTGCGGCGGCCTGCTCAAGCCGGATGTGGTCTTCTTCGGCGAGTTCGTGCCGGCGGAGCGGTTCCGGCAGGCCGAGCAGCTCCTGGCGCTCAGCGACGCGCTCATCGTGGCCGGGTCGTCGCTGGTGGTCAACTCCGGCATCCGGCTCGTCGAGCGCGCCCGCCGCCGGCGGCTGCCCGTCGTGATCGTCAACCGCGGCCCGACGCGCGCCGACGCCCGCGCGACCGTGAAAGTGGATGCCGGCACCTCCGAGGTGCTCGCACACCTGGCCGCACGCCTCCCCGCGTGAGCGGGCCCGAGACGGCCTTCCGTCCGTCGCCGGGCCGTAGGCTCGAAGGGTGACCACCCTGACTCTGGTGCGCCACGGCGAGACCGATTGGAATCTGAATCGGCTCATCCAAGGCTCGACCGACATCCCCCTCAACGACACCGGCCGCGCCCAGGCGCGCGCTGCCGCCCTGCGCCTCAAGGAGCAGCTCGCCGACGCCGGACCGGTCGTCGTCGCTTCCAGCGACCTGTCGCGCGCGCACGAGACGGCGCGCATCATCGCCGCGGAGTTCGGCGTGGCCGAGCCGCAGAAGTATCCCGCGCTGCGCGAGCGCGGCTACGGGCAGGCCGAGGGCATGGACGTCCACCGGTTCCGCACGCAGTTCGGCGACTGGCACACCGCCCAGGTGCCCGAGGCGGAGGCGTGGGCCGATGTGCGCTCCCGGGCGATCGCCGGCGTGCGCGAGGTCATCCGCGACGCCCGCCGCGCCACGGCACCGCGCGCACCGGCGCTCATCGTCGTGTCGCACGGCGCCCTCATCCGTGAACTGATCCGCCACGCCACCGCCGGCGCGTACCCGGGTGAGGGCGAACGGCTCGCGAACGGCTCGGCGCACACGTTCCTCGTCGAGCGCGACCGGTTGCGGCTGCTGTCCTACGCCGGCATCCCGGTCGACTGACGCGCGCAGCTCCCGCGGTCAGGCGTCCGCGCGACGCACGAGGGTGCGCGCATGACGCAGCACCGGCTCGTCGACCATGCGGCCCCGGTGCCGGAAGACCCCGGGCTGCCCGTCGGCGGCGGCCAGCACGTCCCGCGCCCACGCGAGCTCCTGCGGATCCGGCCGGTACGCGTCACGGATCACGGCGACCTGGTCGGGGTGGATGCACGCGGTCGCCGCGAAGCCGCTCGCGGCCGCATCGCGCGCCTCGCGAGCCAGGCCCTTGTGGTCGGCGATGTCGAGGTGCACGGCGTCGATGGCGGCCTTGCCGCGGGCCCCGGCCGCGAGCAGCACGCGGGCCCGCGCATAGCGGGCGATGTCGCGATAGCCGCCCTTCGGCTTGCGGCTGGAGGTGCCGCCCAGCGACGCGACCAGGTCCTCCGCGCCCCACATGAGCGCCACGACGTTGTCCAGCGCGGCGAGCTTCTCGGCCGCCGCCACGCCGCGCGCCGTCTCGCACAGCGCCACCACGGCGAACCGCGGGTCGATGCGGCCGGTCTTTCCGGGCGACTGCGCCTTGGCGATCATGATGGTGCGGTAGTCGGTCTGGCTCAGGGTCGCCAGGTCCGCGTCGAACTCGGGGGTGCCCACCGGGTTCACCCGCACGATGACGCGCTGCGGATCGAGATCTGACTCGATGAGCGCACCGCGGGCGGCGCCCTTGGCATCGCCGGCGACGGCGTCCTCCAGATCGAGGATGACGGTGTCCGCACGCGCGGCGGCCTTCGCATAGCGCTCCGGGCGATCGGCGGGGCAGAACAGCAGCGCCGGACCGAAGCCGAATGCGTCGATGTCGATCATGGTGTTCACGGTACCGCGCCGCCACCCGATAGGCTCCCGCCGTGACGCGCACCTCGGTGGTGATCCCGGCGCTCGACGACGCCGTGATGCTGCGCACATGCCTGGCGGCGCTCGCCGCCCAGACCGTGCCGCCGGATGAGATCGTCGTCGTCGACAACGGCAGCACCGACGACACCGCCGCCGTGGCGCGCGCGGCCGGGGCCCGGGTCGTTGTCCAGCCGCTGCGCGGCGTCTTCCCCGCCAGCGCCGCCGGCTTCGATGCCGCCGACGGCGATCTGCTGCTGCGCCTGGACGCCGATTCGGTGCCGCCGCCCGACTGGGTGGCGCGCGTCGTGTCCGCGTTCGCCGCGGACCCGGCCCTGTCGGCGCTGAGCGGGCCCGGCCGGTACTACGGCGGCACCGCGGTGACCCGCTGGATCGCGACGCACCTGTATCTGGGCGCCTACCCGACGCTGGTGCGTGCGGTGCTCGGCCACCAGGTGCTGTTCGGCTCCAACCTGGCGATGCGCGCCGGCCTGTGGCGCCGCGTCCGCGGGGTCGTGCACCGCGACGACCCGCGCATCCACGACGACTTCGACATCACCATCAACCTGCCACCGGGCACGGAGGTGCGCTACGACCGCGCGCTCGTCGTCGATGTCTCCGCCCGGCCGTTCGCATCGGTCGCGGCCATCCGCCGGCGGCTGGAGTGGGCGCTGCACACGATCGCCGTCAACCACCGGGAGCTGTCCTTCCCGGCGCGCCGCCGCACATGGCGGGTCAGCCGTCACCGAGACCCGCTCGCCGCACGATCTCGCGGCTGAGCGTGTGCGGCGCATCCTCACTGGGACTGTGGCCGCCGGTGGTCTGCAGGAGGTCCGCGCCGATCCGCGCCGCATACGCGCGGTGCAGGCGGTCCGGCCACAGGTCGTGCGCACCGGCGACCACGAGCTTGGGCGCGTCGATCGCCGCGAGAGCGTCGTCGAGGTCGGGCGTGGCCGACATGATCTCGAAGGCGTCGGCGACGCTGTCACGCCGGGTCAGGGTGAACCGCTCACGCACGAAGGCGATGCGGTGACGCGGCGCGCGGTTGAGATTGCGCCCCACACCCCAGATCATCAGCGGCGCCGCCCGACGCGCCGGGGTGACGCGTGCGAGGGGGCCGAGCACCTTGATGCGGGAGAACACCTGCCCGGACACCGGCGGGGCCGAGATCAGCGTGAGCGAGGCGATCGCCTCGGGGTAGCGTGCGGCCAGCGCCGCGACGACCGTGCCCGCGAACGAGTACCCGGCCAGATGCACGGGCACCGGCCCGATCGCGAGCACCGCCTTCAGATCCTCGACGAACAGGTCCAGGTCGTACCGGTCGCGTGCCGGCCGCAGGTTCTCGGGACCGGCACGGTGCGATTCGTACTGGCCGGCCATGTCGAAGGTCTCCACGCGCATGCCCGCCGCCGCCAGCAGCGGCAGCATGACGATGAAGTCCTCTTTCGACCCGGTGATGCCGGGAACCAGCACGACGCGGGGCGCGTCCGGTTCCCCGGCGACGAGCCCGGCGAGCCGGCCGCTGGGCACGGCGTACTCGGTGCGCATGACCCCGGGCGGCAGTTCGCGCCAGGCCACCGCGCCCAGCGTCCGGTCCCGGTCGCGCGCCTCCGCGTCGGTGAGGGCGCGCACGTCGACGGGCCCGGCGGCCGTGCTCACGACGCGGCGGCTTCCGCGTGGTCGCGGCACCACATCAGCGCGACGCGGGATGCCGTGGCGACCACGGTGCCGTCCTGATTCCGGCCGGTGTGGCGCATCGTGACGATGCCCTGGCCGGGGCGCGAGCCGGACGGCCGCTTGGCGACGACCTCGGTCTCGGCGTACAGCGTGTCGCCGTGGAACAGCGGCGCCGGGAAGGTGATGTCGCTGAGCCCCAGCTGCGCGACCAGAGTGCCCTGGGTCAGCTGGGCCACGGACGCCCCGACCATGGTCGACAGGGTCCACATCGAGTTCATGAGACGCTGCCCGAACGGCTGGCCGGCCGCGTACGCGGCATCGAGATGCAGGGGCTGCGTGTTCATCGTGAGGGAGGAGAACAGCACGTTGTCGGACTCGGTGGCCGTGCGGCCCGGCCGATGTGCGTAGACGGCGCCGACCTCGAACTCCTCGTAGTAGAGGCCGCGCTGGACGATCTCGGTCACATCACCACGCTACTGCGCCACGCCGAGCGCGCGTGCCACGAGCAGCAGCTGCACTTCGGTGGTGCCCTCACCGATCTCGAGGATCTTCGAATCGCGGTAGTGACGGGCCACGGGGAACTCGTTCATGAAGCCGTTCCCGCCGAAGATCTGCGTCGCGTCGCGGGCATTGTCCATTGCGGCCTCGCCGGCGGTGAGCTTTGCCAGCGCCGCCTCGGTCTTGAAGGGCTTCCCGGCGCCCTGCAGCCGCGCGGCGTGCAGCCACGCCAGGCGCGCGGTGTGCACCCGCTGCTGCATGCGCGCGAGCATGAACTGGATGCCCTGGCGCGTGGCGAGCGACTGCCCGAACACCATGCGCGTGTTCGCGTAGTCGACCGCCGCCTGCAGACAGCCTTCGGCCGCACCGGTGGCCAGCGCGGCGATCGCGATGCGTCCCTCGTCGAGGATCTGCAGGAAGTTGGCGAACCCGCGGCCGCGCTCGCCCAGCAGGTTGCCGGCGGGCACCCGCGCGCCCTGGAAGGTGAGGGGGTGGGTGTCCGACGCATGCCAGCCCACCTTGTCGTACGCCGGCTCGACGGTGAACCCCGGGGTGCCGTTGGGGACGATGATCGTGGAGATCTCTTTGCGGTCGCCGTCTTGGCCGGTCACGGCGGTCACCGTCACGAAACGGGTGATGGCCGTGCCCGAGTTGGTGATGAACTGCTTCGCGCCGTCGATGACCCATTCATCACCGTCGAGGCGCGCGGTCGTGCGCGTGGCCCCGGCATCCGACCCGGCCTCGGGCTCGGTCAGCCCGAAGCCGGCCAGCGCGCGGCCGGCCAGCAGGTCGGGCAGCAGGTCCTGCTTCTGCTGTTCGGAGCCGAACCGGAACACCGGCATGGCGCCCAGGCTCACCCCGGCCTCCAGGGTGATCGCGATCGACTGGTCGACGCGGCCGAGCGCTTCGATGGCCAGGCACAGGGCGAGGTAATCGCCGCCCTGACCGCCGTACTCCTCGGGGAACGGCAGGCCGAACAGCCCCAGCTCCCCCATCTGCGCGACGACGTCGAGCGGCAGGGTCTTGGTGCGGTCGGCCTCGTAGGCACGCGGCGCCACCACCTCGTCGGCGAAGGTGCGGACCATCCGGGCGAGCTCGAGCTGCTCGTCGTCGAGGTCGTAGGCGGACAGGTCGATCATGGGTTTCCCTCCGATTGTGCGCGCACGTCGGCGAGCACCTCGTCGCGGCGCACCTGTGCGCCCACGGCGACGTGCACGCGCGCGACGCCGTCGTGCGGCGCCGTGACGGCGTGCTCCATCTTCATGGCCTCGATCGTGACGAGGCGGTCTCCGGATGCCACGGTGGCACCCTCGGCGACGTGGACGGCCACCACGGTGCCCGGCATCGGCGCGCGCAGCTCGGGGTCGGCGGCGCCGGCCACGCGCTGGGTCGCGGCGTGGCGCTCGGCCATCGCCTGACGGCGGCTGACCGGGCGCAGTCGCCAGGCCCGGCCGTCCGCCTGCACCCAGACGGCGCCGTCCTCGTCGAAGGCGACCGGGGTGGATGCCGACACTTCAGGCGCGACATCCACCGTGTGCAGCACGCCGTCGTCGCCGCGCAGCAGCACGCGCCCCCACTCGCGGCGCCCGCCGATGCGCCATCCCGGCAATCGGTGCCACACGCCCGCGTGAGTATCGGCGCGGTCACGCAGCGCGTCCGCGGCGGCCTGCAGCGCCGCGGGAGTGGGCGCGGCCGGTTCGGGGGCGGGCAGTCGGTCGATGAGCCCGGTGTCCAGGTCGCCGGCGCGCACGGCGGACTGGGCCAGCAGGTCGCGCAGGAACGCGATGTTGGTGTCGACGCCCAGCACGACGGTGTCGGCCAGCGCCGCGTCGAGCCGGTCGAGCGCCTCGGTCCGGTCGGCGCCGTGGGCGATCACCTTGGCGATCATCGGATCGTAGTCGGCGGTGATGTGGCTGCCGGTGGTCACCCCGGCATCCGTCCGCGCGTCCGGCGCCGCATGCCAGTACAGGACGTCGCCGGTCGCGGGGAGGAACCCGCGGTCGGGTGCTTCGGCATACACGCGCGCCTCGATGGCGTGTCCGGTGAGCCGGACCTCGTCCTGCGCGAAGGCGAGCGGCTCGCCGGCCGCGATGTACAGCTGCGCGGCGACCAGGTCGACGCCGGTGACCTGCTCGGTGACGGGATGCTCGACCTGCAGTCGCGTGTTCATCTCGATGAAGAAGAACTCGTCGGGCTGTTCGGCCGACACGAGGAACTCGACGGTGCCGGCCCCCCGGTAGCCGACCGAGGCCGCCGCGGCGCACGCCGCCTCCCCCAGCCGCGCCCGGGTCGCCGCGTCGACGATCGGCGACGGCGCCTCCTCGATCACCTTCTGGTGCCGGCGCTGCAGCGTGCACTCGCGTTCACCGAGGTGCACGACGGCGCCGTGGTCGTCGGCGAGCACCTGCACCTCGATGTGCCGGGGGCGGGTGATGAGCCGTTCCAGCAGGAGGGTGTCGTCGCCGAAGGCCGCCGCCGCGATGCGCCGCGCCGCCGCCAGTGCACTCGGCAGCGCCGCCGCGTCGGCGACGATCTGCATCCCCTTGCCGCCGCCGCCCGCGGAGGGCTTCACCAGCAGCGGGTACCCGGCCTCCTCGGCCTGGCGGGCGATCTGCGCGTCGTCGAGGCCGGCGGCGGAGAAGCCCGGCACCGTGGGCACCCCGTGCGCAGCCACATGGGTCTTGGCACGGATCTTGTCGCCCATGATCTCGAGCGCCTCGACGCCCGGCCCCACGAACGTGATGCCCGCCGCCGCGCACGCCCGTGCGAAGTCCGCGTTCTCGGACAGGAACCCGTAGCCGGGGTGGATCGCCTGCGCGCCGGTGGCCACGGCCGCGGCGATCACGGCGTCGATGTCGAGGTACGACCGGGCGGCCGACGCCGGGCCCAGGCGCACCGCCACGTCGGCCTCGTGCACGTGCGGGGCGTCGGCATCGGCGTCGCTGTACACCGCGACCGAGCGGATGCCGGTGGCGCGCAGGGTCCGGATTATCCGGCGGGCGATCTCGCCGCGATTGGCGACCAGGACGGTGGTGAACATCGGCCTCACATCCGGAAGACGCCGAAGCGCGGTTCGGGCAGCGGCGTGCGGGAGCACACGTCGAGGGCAAGGCCCAGGATGTCGCGGGTGTCGAGCGGGTCGATGATGCCGTCGTCCCACAGCCGGGCGGTGGCGTAGTACGGGTCGCCCTGCTGTTCGAACTGGGCGCGGATGGGCGCTTCGAACGCGGCCTGCTCGTCGGGGTCCCAGCTCTCGCCCGCTGCGGCGAGCCGGTCGGCGCGCACGGTCGACAGCACCGACGCGGCCTGCGACCCGCCCATGACGGAGATGCGGCTGGCCGGCCACGACCACAGGAATCGCGGCGAGTACGCCCGCCCGCACATGGAGTAGTTGCCGGCGCCGAAGGAGCCGCCGATGATGACGGTGAGCTTGGGGACCCGGGTGGTGGCCACGGCGGTGACCATCTTGGCGCCGTCCTTGGCGATGCCGCCGGCCTCGGCGTCGCGCCCCACCATGAATCCCGAGATGTTCTGCAGGAACAGCAGCGGCACCCCGCGCTGGTCGCACAGTTCGATGAAGTGGGCGCCCTTGAGCGCGGACTCGCTGAACAGGATGCCGTTGTTGGCGACGATGCCCACCGGGTGGCCGTGGATGCGTGCGAACCCGGTCACCAGGGTGTCCCCGTACTCGCGCTTGAACTCGTGGAAGTCGCTGCCGTCGACCAGGCGCCCGATGACCTCGCGCACGTCGTACGGCTGGTTCACGTCGACGGGGACGGCCCCGTACAGCTCGCCGGGGTCCAGCGCGGGCGGCACGGATGCCGTCACCTCCCACGCCGGTGCGCCCGGCGCCGGCAGCGTGGCGACGATGTCACGGACGATCTCCAGGGCGTGCTCGTCGTCGTCGGCCAGGTGGTCCACGACCCCGGAGGTGCGCGCATGGAGCTCTCCCCCGCCGAGTTCTTCGGCGGTGACGACCTCGCCGATCGCGGCCTTGACCAGCGGCGGCCCACCCAGGAAGATCGTGCCCTGATCGCGGACGATGACGGTCTCGTCGCTCATGGCCGGGACGTACGCGCCACCCGCGGTGCACGAGCCCATCACGGCGGCGATCTGCGCGATGCCCGCCGCCGAGAGCCGCGCCTGGTGGTAGAAGATCCGGCCGAAGTGGTCGCGGTCGGGGAACACCTCGTCCTGCATCGGCAGGAAGGCGCCCCCGGAGTCGACGAGGGAGATGACGGGCAGGCGGTTCTCCAGCGCCACCTCCTGCGCACGCAGGTGCTTCTTCACCGTGAGCGGATAGTAGGTGCCGCCCTTGACCGTCGCATCGTTGCAGATGACCATGACCTGCCGGCCGTGGACCAGGCCGATGCCGGCGATCACCCCCGCCGCCGGCGCGTCGCCGTCGTACAGCCCGTCGGCGGCCAGCGGCGCCAGCTCCAGGAACGGACTGCCCGGATCGAGCAGGCGGTTCACGCGCTCCCGCGGCAGGAGCTTGCCGCGGGCGACGTGGCGTTCGCGCGCCCGCTCGGGACCGCCGAGCGCGACCTCGGCCAGTCGCGCGCGCAGCCGCTCGGCCGCCGCCCGCTGCCCCTCGTCGCGGCGGCGGAACTCGTCGTCGTGGGTGAGCCTGCTCGTCAGGGTCGTCATGTCATCTCCGTCGATGGCGCTGGCACGGCGGCCGCGCAATCGGTTAGTGTTCACTAACTGATTCAATCGACAGGTTAGCGATCATTAACTGAAGCCACAAGGGGGCGGCATGACGGATGCGGGCACGGCACGCGAGCGGGCCAAGGCCGACCGCCAGCAGGCGCTGCTGACGGCGGCGGCACGCCTGTTCGCCGCGCACGGCTTCGACGGGGTGAGCCTGGAGGATCTGGGCACGGCCGTGGGCATCACCGGCCCCGCCGTGTACCGCCATTTCGACAGCAAGCGGGCACTTCTGGGCGAGATCCTGGTGCGCACCAGCGAGGACCTGCTCGCCGGCGGGCTGCGGGTCATCGGCCAGGCGGACTCCCCCGACGCGCGTCTGCGGGGCCTCATCGCCTTCCACGTCGACTTCGCCCTGGCCGACGCCGATGTCATCCGCGTGCAGGACCGGGACCTCGCGCAGCTGGACGAGGCCGCCCGGCACCGCGTGCGCCGCCTGCAGCGGGAGTACGTCGAGGTGTGGACGGCCGTGCTGGCCGACGTGCTGGGGGTCCCGGCCTCCACCGACCTGAGGGTGCGGGCGCACGCCGGGTTCGGCCTGATCAACTCCACACCGCACAGCGTCCGCGGCCTGCGCGACGCCCCCGCCGACGACGAGGTGCGCGCTCTGCTGGCGCACATGGCCTACGCCGCGCTCACGAGCCGGTGAGCGCGGCGGTCGCCGTCTACAGCATCGCCCGCCCGGGCTCGCGCAGCACATCGCCGACCGCGACGAGGAACCGCGACCCCTGCTCGCCGTCGGCGAGGCGGTGGTCGAACGACAGGCTCAGGGTCAGCACGTCCCGCAACGCGATCTGGCCCTCGTGCTCCCACGGCTGGCGGCGCACGGCGCCGACGCCCAGGATGCCGGCCTCGCCGGGATTGAGGATCGGGGTGCCGGCATCGACGCCGAAGACGCCGAAGTTCGTGATCGAGAACGTGCCGCCCCGCAGCACGTCCAGTCCCGTCCGGCCGCTGCGCGCCGTCTGCGTGAGCTCCCCGATCGCGTCGGCGAGCTCGGCCAGGCCCATCCGGTCGGCGTCCTTGATGTGCGGGACCACGAGGCCGCGCTCGGTCGCCGCGGCGATCCCGAGGTTGACGTAGTGGTGCTGCACGATCTCGCCGTGTTCCTCGTCCCAACGGCTGTTCAGCTCGGGGTGCGCGCGCAGCGCCAGGCACACCGCCTTGGCGACGACCGCGAGGATGCCGATGCGGTGCTCGGCCAGGCGCGGGTCGGCCTTGAGGTGGGCGAGCAGCGCGGTGGTGGCCGTGACGTCGACGGTCAGGAAGCTCGTGACATGCGGGGCCGTGAACGCGCTGGCGACCATGGCCTCCGCCGTCGCCTTGCGGACGCCGCGGATGCGCGTGCGGGTCTCGCGTGCACCGGGCTCAGGCGCCGGGGCGGGCACGGCGGGGGTCGGGGCCGCCGACTGCACGCGCGCCGCATATTCCTCGACGTCGGCGCGGGTGATGATGCCGGTCGCGCCGCTGGCCTCGACCAGCGCCAGGTCGACGCCGAGGTCCTTCGCGAGCTTGCGCACCGGAGGCGTCGAGCGCGGCCGCTCGTGACGCGTGTCGGGCGGGGTCGGTGCGGTCACCGCGTCGTGGGGCGCGGCTTCCAGCACGGCGGTGTCGGATGCCGGTGCGGCACGCCCCGCACGGGCGCGGCGCCGCGGGCGATCGCCGCTGCGTGGGGCCGCGCCGTAGCCGACCAGGTTGGGCGGATCGGCCTCGCCGGCGGCCTCCGAGGCGGCCTCGGTCGGGGCGGCGTCCTGCGCGTCGGCCGCGGGCGCGTCGTCGCCCTCGGCGCCGGCGACGTCGAAGGCGATGAGCACGTCGCCGACCGCGACGGTGTCGCCGGCCTCGGCGTGCAGGGCGCTGACGGTGCCGGCGTACGGCGAGGGCAGCTCGACGACGGCCTTGGCGGTCTCGACCTCGGCGATCGTCTGGTTGAGCGTGACGGTGTCGCCCGGCGCCACCAGCCACTGCACGATCTCGGCCTCGGGCAGCCCCTCCCCCAGGTCGGGCAGACGGAACTCGGTGATCACGATTCCACCTCCGACAGGCTGTTCGGACGCTCCAGCACCCGGTCGACGGCGTCGAGGATGCGGTCGAGGTCGGGCAGATGGAACTTCTCGAGCTTGGCCGGCGGGTACGGGATGTCGTGGCCGGTGACCCGCTCGGGCGGCGCCTCGAGGTGGTGGAAGCACTTCTCGGTGATGCTCGCGATGAGCTCGGCACCCACCCCCGCCTCGCGGGCCGCCTCGTGGGTGACCACGACGCGGCCGGTCTTGCGCACGGACGCCGTCACGGTCGGGTAGTCCACCGGCGAGATCGAGCGCAGGTCGATCACCTCGATGGAGGTGCCCTCGTCTTCGGCGGCGGCGGCCGCGTCGAGGGCCGTGGCCACCTGCGCGCCGTAGGCCAGCAGTGTGACGTCGGTGCCGGGCCGCACGACGCGGGCGAGGCCCATCGGGGCCGCGTCGGCGATGTCGGCGTCGAGGTCGACCTCTCCCTTGGTGTGGTAGAGCCGCTTGGGCTCGAAGAACACGACGGGGTCGTCGCAGGCGATCGCCTGTCGCAGCATCATGAACGCGTCCTGCGGGTTCGACACGGCGACCACGCGCAGCCCCGACGTGTGCACGAAGTAGGCCTCGGGCGACTCGGAGTGGTGCTCGGCGGCGCCGACGCCGCCCGCCCACGGGATGCGCACGGTGATGGGCATCTTCACGTGCCCGCGCGTGCGGTAGTGGAGCTTCGCGACCTGGCACACGATCTGGTCGAACGCCGGATAGACGAAGCCGTCGAACTGGATCTCGACCACCGGACGGAATCCGCGGAACGCGAGCCCCACGGCGGTGCCCATGATGCCCGACTCGGCCAGCGGCGTGTCGATGATCCGCGCCGCGCCGAACTCGTCGAGCAGCCCGTCGGTGATGCGGAACACCCCGCCCAGGCGCCCGATGTCCTCGCCCATCACGAGGACCTTGTCGTCGTCGGCGAGGGCGCGCCGCAGTCCCGCGTTGAGGGCCTTGCCCATCGTCAGCTGCTCGCTCATCGGGCCACCTCCTCGTCGGCGAAGCCGGACAGGTAGGCGGCGAACCGCTCGCGCTGCTCGATCAGCCCGCGGTGCGGCTCGGCGTACACGTCGTCGAGCACCTCGATCGGCGGTCGGGTGACGGCGCCGAGGGCGGCCGCGCGCATGGCCGCGGTGAACTCCCCGGCATCCGCGTCGACCTGCTCGGCGAACGCGTCGTCGAACATCCCCCGCGCACGCAGGTGCGTCTCGAACCGCGTGAGCGGATCCCGCCGGCGCCACGCGGCGACCTGGTCGTCGGAGCGGTAGCGCTTCGGGTCGTCCGAGGTCGTGTGCGGCCCCATCCGGTAGGTGACCGCCTCGAGGAAGGCCGGGCCGTTACCGCTGCGGGCGTGGTCGACGGCCCATCGCATTGCGGCCAGGCACGCGAGCACATCGTTGCCGTCGACGCGGAGGCTCGGGATGCCGAAGCCCGGCGCCCGCCCGGCGATCGGATACTTCGTCTGCACCGTGACCGGCTCGGAGATGGCCCACTGGTTGTTGGAGCATACGAACACCATCGGGGCCCGGAACGACGAGGAGAACACCATCGCCTCGTTCACGTCGCCCTGGCTGGTGGCGCCGTCACCGAAATAGGCCACGGCGACCTGGTCGCCGCCGTCGCGCTGGATGCCCATCGCGTAGCCGGCGGCGTGCAGGGTCTGCGCGCCGATGATGATCTGCGGGGTGGCCAGGTTCAGCAGGTAGGGGTCGTACGTGGAGTGCAGCTCGCCGCGCCAGGCCAGGACGAAATCGGCGGGCTTCGCGCCGCGCACGAGCTGCACCCCCAGCTCGCGGTAGCTGGGGAACAGGAAGTCGTCGTCGCGGCAGGCGCGGGCGGTGCCGACCTGCACGGCCTCCTGGCCCTGCGCGGGCGCCCACAGGCCCAGCTGACCCTGGCGCTGCAGGGCGATGCCCTCGGCGTCGAGGCGCCGGGTGATGGCCATGTCGCGGTACAGCCCGCGCAGCGTGTCGGCGTCGAGGTCGGCGATCCAGGGATCGAGTCGCCGATCCGGGATGCGCTCGCCGTCCGGCGTGAGCACGCGGGCGAGGTCGTCGAGATCAGTCGACGTGTCGGTGGTCGGGGTCAGCGTCATCGTCTTCCCTCCAGGTCTCGGCGGCGGGTCTTGTGGACACGCCGGCCGGTGCCGGTCGTCGGCAGCTTCGCCGACACTCGCAGGCTACGTCGGCATCGCACCTAGCTCAAGCACGTCGGCGCAAGTTGAGCATGATGCCCATGTTCCGGGGCTCGGTCCTGCTAATGTTTCGCACTATGGGATCCCTCGACCACGTCGATCTCGAACTGCTGAGCGCACTCAGCGAGGACCATCGCGCCACGGTGGTGGCGCTGGCCGACCGCCTGGGCATGTCGCGCAACACGGTGCAGGCGCGGCTGGCCAAGCTCGAGCGCTCCGGCGTGTTCCTCTCCTACGAGCGGGCGATCGCCCCGCACGAGCTGGGGTTCCCGATCGAGGCGATGATCAGCGTCACCGTGCAGCAGGCCGACCTGCCGCGCATCGCGGAGGATCTGCGACGCATCCCGGAAGTGGTGCAGGTGCACGGCCTGAGTGGCCCGATCGACCTGCTCGTGCACGTCGCCGCGCGGGACACGCGTCACCTCTTCGAGGTGGACGCCCGCATCCTCGACATCGAGGGCGTCGAGCGCACCGAGACCTCCCTGGTGATGGGCGAGGTCATCGGGTACCGGGTGCGCCCGCTGCTGGAAGAGGCTCGACGGGAGCAGTGACGGCCGTCGCCTCGGCATCCATCCGCACGAGGACCACCCCCAGCAGGATCGCGGCACCGCCGACGAACTGGGTCGCCGCCGGCACTTCACCCAGCAGCAGCCACGCGTAGACGAGCGCCCCCAGCACTTCGGTGAGCCCGACGAACGACGCCAGGCGCGACCCGATGCGCGGCACCGCCATGACCCCCAGCGCGTAGCCGAGCGAGGTGGCGAGCAGGCCGACCACCACGATGGGCAGCCAGCCGGGCACCTCGACGCCGCGGAAGACCACCGTGACGGCGGGGGCCCGGAACGGCAGGATGCCGGTCACCGCGAGAACGCACATGATCGCCGCGCCGGTCAGCAGCCCGCCCGAGGCCAGCGCAAGCGGCGGCAGGTCGTCGCCGGCACGCTCGGCCATGACGAAGTACACGCACACGCACACCGCTGCCCCGAGGGCCAGCAGCGCCCCGAGCGGGTCGAATCGGGCGCCGACGACGTCGACGACCAGCACGAGGCCCGCGATCGCGACGACGGAGCCGGCCAGCACCAGCCGGGAGGGCCGGCGACGCGTGCGCACCCACACGAAGCCGACCAGCAGCACCGGCGCGAGGAACTGGATCAGCAGCGCCACCGCGACCGGCATGCGCTGCATCGCCGCGAAGTAGAACAGCTGGCATCCGGCCACCGGGATGAGCCCGAAGGTGAGCAGGGCCACCCCGTGGCGCCGCAGGAAGGAGCGTTCGCGGGCGATGGCGCGCACCAGTGCCGGGGACAAGACGATCCCGGCCAGCCCCATGCGCAGCACGAGGGCCGCCGACAGCGTCCAGCCCGCCTCCAGCAGGGGCTTGACCAACGGCCCGCTGAGGGAGAACGTCAGTGCCGACCCGACGCCCAGGAGGATGCCCTGGGCGCGGCGGGCAGCGGACGCGGTCGCCGACGGCTCGGCGATGATCGGTATCGACGCGGTGTCGGCCACGGTGCTCCTCGACGACGGCGGTCATGACCGAACCGCCTCTACACTGGTGACGGTACTGCCGACAACCGTCAGGAGTCAAGTTGGTTTTCATTCGTGACACCGAACTGTCGCTGCGGGCCGCTGCGGCCCTGGTCAACACGCTCGGTGACGCAGGCCCCGAGGGCGCGGACCGGCTGGTGACGCAGGCCGATCTGGACGCGTTCCTCAGCGACTTCCCCTACACCGGCGCGATCCGCCACGACGAGGCCGAGCTGGCGGCCCTGCGGGACGTGCGGCCCCGGCTGCGCGCGCTGTGGGAGGTCGACCGTGAGGCCGCCGTGCCCCTGGTCAACGCGATGCTGCGCGACGGCCGGGCACTGCCGCAACTCGTGCGGCACGACGGACACGACTGGCACATCCACGCGACCGACGCCGGCGATCCGCTGGCGGTGCGCATCGTGGTGGAGACGGCGATGGCGTTCGTCGAGGTCATCCGCTCCGACACGTACGACCGCGTCCGCGTCTGCGGGGCGGACGACTGCCGCGGGGTCTACATCGACTTCTCGAAGAACGGGTCGAAGCGCTACTGCGACACCGGCAACTGCGGCAACCGCATGAACGTCAACGCGTACCGTCGGCGCCGCGCGCGAGAAACCGTCTGATCGCGGCGGCGGCCGGTTCCGGCGTCTCGTAATGGATGAGGTGGCCGACCTCGGCGATCTCGACCAGCTCGGCGTCGGCGAACATCTTCTGCAGCGCGCGTTCGGCCTCGATGGGGGTGATGTCGTCGCGTTCGGCGGCGATCAACAGCGTCGGCTGTGTGATGTCGGCGGCGAACCGGCGCACGTCGTTCGAGACGCTCGCCACGAACGCGTCGTGCAGCACGTCACGGTCGGCGAACCGGGAGAAGTAGGTGTCGTGCTGCTCGTGGATGAACGCGCGCAGCGCCGGGTCACGGCTCTTGGCCATCGACATGCTCATGACCCGCACGATCAGCCGGCTGCGCAGCAGTGCCTCGCCGAGCGTGCGCGGCAGCTTCGCACCGGCCCAGTAGTAGAACACCGCCAGACGGGTCAGGATGCCGCGGGGCCCCTCGAGCGCGGGCGCGCCGATCGGGTTGACCAGGACCACGCGGGGCGCCGGCAGACCGCCGGCGACCGCCGCGGACACGACGATCGAGCCGAACGAGTGGCCGAGGATCTCGGCGCCGGGGGCGACGGCCGCGACGAACGCGGTGAGCCATTCGGCGTAGGCGTCGAGGGTGTGCCGACGGCCCGGGAGCGGTGCCGTCTCCCCGAAGCCCGGCAGGTCAGGGGCGATGACGCGGATGCCGTCGAGGTGGGCGACGACCGGCTCGAGCCCGTGGTGCTCTCCGCGGAAGCCGTGCACGGCGACGAGCGTGGTCACTGCGTCGTCCGGACCGTACGTCCAGTACGCGGTCGTACCGCCCAGGACCCGGACCTCATGCCGCCGGACCGGCAGGGCGGCGAGGCGGTCACCGGCGGTGGGATGGGGTGCGGTCACCGTCCGAGTCTACGAGTGCGGCGTGCCGCCGCGGGCGTGTCGGTGGCCGGTCATACCGTATGAGGCATGGACCTGCCGCACCAGCCCACACTCCCCCTCTGGGACGACGGTGGGTGGGATGCCGCAGCCGCGGCCGCGCCGGTGCCCGCATGGGCCCGTTCGGTCGGAGTGTTCGATCTGGAGACCACCGGGGTGGACGTCACGACCGACCGGGTGGTGACCGCGCACGTGGGACTGCTCGGCGCCGACGGCGCCGTCGTCCGCGCGCAGAGCTGGCTGGCCGACCCGGGGGTCGAGATCCCCGCCGGGGCGACCGCCGTGCACGGCATCACCAGCGCCCACGCCCGCACGTACGGCCGGCCCGCGGCCGAGGTCGTTGCCGAGGTGGTGGCGGCGCTGCGCGCCCTGTTCGACGCCGGCATCCCCGTCGTCGCCTACAACGCGCCGTACGACTTCTCGCTGCTCAAGCATGAGGCCCTGCGCCACGGGGTCGCCCCGCTGCTGAACCCGGCGCCGGTGATCGACCCGCTCGTGCTCGACAAGACCTACGACCGGTACCGCAGGGGCAAGCGCACGCTCGAGGTGGTCGCCGCGCACTACGCGGTGACCCTCGAGGGCGCACACGATGCCGCCGCGGACGCGGTGGCCGCCGGCCGCGTGGCCCAGGCTCTCGCCGGGCGGTTCGCGCTGCCGGCCGACGCCGCCGAGCTCCACACGCAGCAGATCGGGTGGGCCCGCGCTCAGGCGGAGAGCCTGACGGAGTACTTCATCAAGATCGGCCGGCTCGAGCCGGACGGCGTGCTCGACGGCAGCTGGCCGATCCGCTGACGGTCACGGCTCATCGCGTGTCGTCACATCGAACGCGCCCGTGTAGGGGTTGACGGCGTAGGTGATCGTCACGGGCGGTGCCGCCGTGGCGGTCGGCGAACCGTCGCCGTCTCCCGCCGCCGGCGGCAGCACCGTGAGCCGGCCGCTGAGGCCCGAGGTGCGGACCACGCTCGTCGGCCCGCACACCGGCATCGGCCCGATGTCGGTGAGGTCGAGCACGATGCAGGTCTGCGCCCCATCGGCCACCGTGCCCCACCACACCAGAGCGTCGGCGGTGCCGCCCAGCAGCGCCGGCGCCCTCTCGTCCCAGGCCTGCCCGGCGCGGACGCGCTCGAGACTGGCGTCGACCTCGGCATCGCTCTGCCCGGCCAGCGTCGGCCCGGCCGTCCCGACGTCGAGGTCCGCGAACCAGGCGCCGGCCAGGAAGCCGCCGATCGCGGCCACCGGCACGAACGCCGCGGCGGTCACCAGTGCCACCAGGTAGGCACGCGAGGGCCGCAGGCGGATGACCTCGGGCGGCCCCGACGCCGGTTCCGACGCCGCAGGCGCCGGGCCCGCGGCATCCTCGCGGCGGTCGGCGGGTGCGGTCGCGGGACCCGCGACGGGCGGCATGTCGCCGGGGGCACGCCGCGCGCGCTCCAGCTCCTCCAGGCGGTCCTGCTCGGCGGGCGTCAGCCCCTGCGCCGCCCGGCCGTACGCTCGGGCGCGAAGGGCCGCCAGCTCGTCGCCGTCGACGCTGTCCCCCATCCGGCCAGCATCTCACGGCGGCGGCGCCGGCCCCAACGACGAATGCCCCGCCGAGGCGGGGCATTCGTGCGCGGCTGCTTACTTGGAACCGAAGTTCTTGAAGCGCTGGTTGAACTTCTCGACGCGACCGGCCGAGTCCATGATGCGCTGCTTGCCCGTGTAGAACGGGTGCGAGGCCGAGGAGATCTCGACGTCGATGACGGGGTAGGTGACACCGTCGAGCTCGATCGTCTTGTCGCTGGTGACCGTCGAACGGGTCAGGAACGTCTCGCCGGAGCCCAGGTCGCGGAAAACGACGGCCTGGTAGTCGGGGTGGATATCAGTCTTCATGGGAGTCCTTAGCCTGGTGTCCTGGATTTTGCCAGGACGGTCAAAGTCTGCGGTGCACGCGCACCAAAGAGCGATTCTATCAGCCTTCGGGCCCGATCAGTGACCGGCAACGGCGCGGGCGGCGTACCGGCCGCCGTCGTGCGACAGTGTGATCTCGACCCCGAAGGTGCGGCTGAGGTTCTCCGCGGTGAGCGTCTGGGCGATCGGGCCCTGCGCGACGATGCCGCCCTCGGCCATGAGCAGCACGTGGGTGAACCCGACCGGGATCTCCTCGACGTGGTGGGTCACCATGATCATCGCGGGGGTCGTGGGAGCCTGCGCGTAGCCGCCCAGCAGCGCCAGCAGCTCCTCCCGGCCGCCGAGGTCGAGGCTCGCCGTGGGCTCGTCCAGCAGCAGCATCTCGGGGTCGGTCATCACGGCCCGGGCGATCTGCACGCGCTTCTGCTCGCCGTCCGACAGGGTGCCGAAGGTGCGCTCGGCGAGGTGGTCGAGCCGCCACTCGGCCAGCACCCGACGGGCACGCCGCTCGTCGATCTGCTCGTAGGCCTCGTTCCACCGTCCCAGCACCGAATACGCCGCGGTCAGCACGACATCCAATACGGTCTCCTCGGGCGGCACGCGCTTGGCCATCGCCGACGACGCGAAGCCGATGCGGGGACGCAGCTCGAACACGTCGGTACGGCCGAGCCGCTCATCCAGGATGGTCGCGACGCCCGAGGTCGGGTGGATCAGCGTCGCGGCCAGCTGCAGGATCGTGGTCTTCCCGGCCCCGTTGGGCCCGAGGATCACCCAGCGCTGGTCGTCGGTGACGGTCCAGTCGACGTGGTCGACGATGTTGCGGGCGTTGCGGCGGACGACGACGTCGGCGAAATCGAGGACCTGTGGCATGCGTCCAGCCTATCGGCCGGAGGCCGCCACCTCGCGGTAGAGCGCCGCCGTGGCGTCGGCGATCGCCGCCCAGCTGAAGTGCTGCGCCGCCCGTTCGCGGCCCGCCTGTCCGTAGCGGCGCGCGCGCTCGGGATCGGAGACCACCTCGGTGAGCGCGGCGGCGAGGTCGGCGATGAACTGGTCGGGGTGCAGCGGCGTCCCGGTGCCGTCCTGCACCTGTTCGATGGGCACGAGCCGGCCGGTCGCCCCGTCGACGACCACCTCGGGGATGCCCCCGGTCGCGGTGGCCACGACAGCGGCACCACAAGCCATCGCCTCGAGGTTGACGATGCCCAGCGGCTCGTAGATCGAGGGGCAGACGAAAGCCGTGGCCGCCGTGTGGAGTGCGCACAGCTGGTCGCGCGGCAGGAAGTCCTCGATCCAGATGACGCCGTCCCGCGTGGCCTGCAGATCGCGGACGAGCCCCTGCACCTCGGCCATGATCTCGGGGGTGTCCGGCGCCCCGGCGCACAGGATCACCTGCACGTCTGCGGGCAGCAGCTCGACGGCGCGCAGGAAGTACGGCAGCCCCTTCTGGCGCGTGATGCGGCCCACGAACACGATCGACGGGCGGTCCGGGTCGATGCCGTACCGGGCCAGCAGATCGGGGTCGTCCACGGGCCGCCAGGCCTCCACGTCGATGCCGTTGTGGATCACCCGGACCTTGTCGGGGTCGAGGCCGGGGTAGCTGCGCAGGATGTCGCGCCGCATGCCGTCGCTGACGGCGACGATCGCAGCGGCCCCCTCGTAGGCGGTCTTCTCGATGTACCCGGACACGGCGTAGCCGCCGCCCAGCTGCTCGGCCTTCCAGGGCCGCAGCGGCTCGAGCGAGTGCGCGGTGACGATGTGCGGGATGCCGTGGAGCAGCGCCGCGAGATGACCGGCGAAGTTGGCGTACCAGGTGTGGCTGTGCACGACGTCGGCGCCCGCCACATCGCCGACGATCGTCAGGTCGGTGCCCAGGGTCTGGATCGCCGCGTTCGCGTCGGCCAGCTCCTGCGGGGTCGTGTAGGCGGTCGTGCCCTCCTCGTCGCGCGGGGCGCCGAAAGCGCGCACGCGCACGTCGA
The DNA here is from genome assembly GCF_053586795.1 of Microbacterium pollutisoli. Classification (NCBI taxonomy): domain Bacteria; kingdom Bacillati; phylum Actinomycetota; class Actinomycetes; order Micrococcales; family Microbacteriaceae; genus Microbacterium; species Microbacterium pollutisoli. Next base: position 212,175 of record NZ_JBNYWT010000001.1, on the reverse strand, counting down.
TGCGCGCGCGCAGCGCCTTCACGAGTTCGGCGACGTGGACTCCGGCCCCGCCGTAGATCTCGGGCGGGTACTCCTTCGAGACGATGTCGACGCGCATGGTTCGAACGCTAGTACACGGGCATCGACGGGGCATAGTGTGGTGCCATGCCAGCAGCGCCGAAGGTCTTTGGAATCATCCTCGCCGGTGGCGAGGGCAAGCGCCTGATGCCCCTGACAGTGGACCGGGCCAAACCCGCCGTCCCGTTCGGCGGACAGTACCGGCTCATCGACTTCGCGATCTCGAATCTCCTCAACTCCGGGCTCCGTCAGATCGTCGTGCTCACGCAGTACAAGTCGCACAGCCTCGACCGCCACATTTCGCAGACGTGGCGCATGTCCGCTCTGCTCAACTCCTACGTGGCCTCGGTCCCGGCCCAGCAGCGGCTCGGCAAGCGCTGGTTCTCCGGCTCGGCCGACGCGATCCTGCAGTCACTCAACCTCATCTACGACGAGAAGCCCGACATCGTCGCGGTCATCGGCGCCGATCACGTCTACCGCATGGATTTCCGGCAGATGATCGACGCCCACATCGATTCCGGCGCGCGGGCCACGGTCGCCGGCATCCGTCAGCCGATCGCCCTGGCCAACCAGTTCGGCGTCATCGACGTCGACCCGACCGACAGTGCGAAGATCCGCGAGTTCCTCGAGAAGCCGCAGAACCCGACCGGCCTCCCCGACAGCCCCGGCGAAGTGCTCGCGTCGATGGGGAACTACGTCTTCGACGCCGACGCGCTCATCGAGGCGGTCGAGACGGACGGCGAGCTGCCGACCTCCAACCACGACATGGGCGGTGACATCATCCCTTACTTCGTCGGTCGCGGTGAGGCGTCCGTGTACGACTTCCTGCGCAACGAGGTGCCCGGGTCGGCGCCGCGCGACCGGGACTACTGGCGCGACGTGGGGACGATCGACTCCTTCTTCGACGCCCACATGGACCTGATCTCCACTCTGCCGGTGTTCAACCTGTACAACATGGACTGGCCGATCCAGTCCCAGGCGGTCAACTCGCCGCCGGCGAAGTTCGTGCGCGACAGCGTGGGGCGTATGGGAAACGCCATCGACTCGATCGTGTCGCTCGGTTCGGTGCTGTCCGGCACCCACCTGGAGCGTTCGGTCGTGGGCCCGTGGACCCTGTCCGGTGGCGGGTCGACCATCACCGACTCCGTCCTGTTCGACAACGTGCAGGTGGGTGCGGGGGCGCGGGTCCACCGCGCGATCCTCGACAAGAATGTCGTGCTCGAGCCGGGTGCGACGGTCGGCGTCGACCGTGAACGCGATCTGGCGCGCGGGTTCACCGTGACCGATTCGGGGATCACCGTCGTCGGGAAGAACGTGCACATCGCGCAGTGAGCGGCCCGCTAGCGTGGAGGGGTGCCCCACGCCCGCTTCCTCGTCGTGTTCGACGCCGATTCCACCCTGATCCGCAACGAGGTCATCGAGCTCATCGCTGACGAAGCCGGTCGCGGCGCCGAGGTGGCCGCCGCCACCGAGGCCGCCATGCGCGGCGAGGTGGACTTCGCCGCGAGCCTGCGCTCCCGGGTCGCGCAGCTGCGCGGCGTGCCGGTGTCCCGGCTCGAGCGGGTGCGCGCGCGCGTCGAGCCGACACCGGGCGTCACCGACCTCATCGCCGCGATCCATGCGCGGGGAGGTGTCGCCGCCGTCGTGTCCGGCGGGTTCCACGAGATCCTCGACACGGTCGCGCCGTCGCTCGGCGTGGACCTGTGGCGGGCCAACCGGCTCTCGGTCGCCGCGGACACGCTCACCGGTGAGGTGGACGGCGAGATCGTGGATGCCGCAGGCAAGGCCGCCGCGCTGCGCGAGTGGGCTGCGGCACACGACCTCCCGACGTCGCGGACCATCGCGATCGGCGACGGCGCGAACGACCTGCGCATGATGGCCGTCGCCGGTCTCGGACTCGCCTTCAACGCGAAGCCCGCCGTGCGGGCGCAGGCCGATCTCGTCATCGACCGCGTCGACCTGCGTGAGGTCATCCCGCTGCTGCCGTAGCGGTGAGGAGGCGGGCTCAGTGCCCCATGCCGAGGCCACCGTCCACCGGGATGACCGCGCCGGAGATGTAGGCCGCGTCGTCCGAGGCGAGCCACGCCACGACACCGGCGACCTCTTCGGGCGCGGCGAAGCGCCCGGCGGGGATGTTCTTCTTGTACTCCGCTTGGGTGTCCTCGGGCAGTGCTGCGGTCATGTCCGTCTCGATGAACCCGGGCGCCACGACGTTCGCGGTGATGCCGCGCCCGCCCAGTTCCCGCGTGAGCGAGCGGGCGAAGCCGACCAGTCCGCTCTTGGACGACGAGTAGTTGATCTGGCCCGCCGAACCGTACAGCCCGACGACACTCGAGATGAGGATCACGCGGCCCCACTTGGCTCGCAGCAGGCCCTTCGCGGCGCGCTTGACGACCCGGAAGGTGCCGCCCAGGTTGGTGTCGACCACCTGATCGAAGTCGTCCTCGGTCATGCGCAGCAGCAGAGTGTCCTTCGTGATGCCCGCGTTGGCCACGACGACCGTGACCGGCCCGAGCTTCTGCTCGACCTCGGCGAAGGCGGCGTCGACCGATGCGGCGTCGGTGACGTCGGCACGGACGGTCAGAGTGCCCTCCGGACCCTCGCCCGACCGCGCCGTGACGGCCACCGCATAGCCGTCGGCGACGAACCGCTCGGCGATGGCACGGCCGATGCCGCGGTTGCCACCGGTGACGAGGACGACGCGATCGCTGGACATGACGGCTCCTTCAGGCACGGACAGGCGAACCGCCCCAGCCTATCCGGCCGACCGCCGCCCGATAGGCTGGTCGTGCACTTCCGAGAGGATCCGCTGTGAGCACCCCCACCCCGCACGACCCCGAGCAGACGCCGTCGTACCCGCCGCCGCCGGCACCGCCGTACGCCGCCCCGCCGGCATACCAGAGCCCGCAGTATCCGGGAGCGCCGCAGTATCCGGGCACACCCGGCGCCGCGCCGCAGTACCCGGGCGCGGCCCCGCAGTACGCCGGGTACCCCTACGGCGCCTACCCCACGGTGAAGACCAACACGCTGGCGATCCTGTCGCTGATCGGCGCCATCCTCGGGTTCATCTGGGTGCTGCCGCTCATCGGGTCGCTGGCGGGGGCCATCATGGGCCACATCTCGCTGAACCAGATCAAGCGGTCGGGCGAGAAGGGCCGTGGGATGGCGATGGCGGGGGGTCATCGTGGGCTGGGTGGGCCTCGGCCTGGTCATCCTCGGCGCGATCGCGTTCTTCGGTTTCTTCCTGGCGGTCGCCAGCGCCCCCACCACGGGGTACGGCGCCTGACGGGCGCCCCGGGGTACCCCCGCAGGCGTACCCTGGAAGCACCGTGAAGATCAGCCATACGCCGCAATCGGCGACGTCGCTCCCCCGCGCTCCGCGCGATGAGGCGCACACCCGCATGACGAAGTACTTCGTCATGATGTCGGTGCGCGTCGCCTGCTTCGTGCTGATGGTGGTCGTCACCCCCTACAGCTGGTACACGTGGCTGTTCGCCGCCGGCGCGGTCGTCCTGCCCTATCTCGCCGTCGTGGTCGCCAACGTCAGTTCGGGCCGCGGCGGTGCCGAGCGGATCTCGCCCGAACGCGCCCTTCCGGCGGCCCCGTCCGCCTCCGCCGAAGAGCCCCCCGCCACCCGTGTCATCCGCATCGAGGAGACGGGCCCGCGGCGACCGGACGGCGATGAGTGAGCACATCTGCTCGCGTGCGGGCTGCCGATCCGACGCGCGCTGGCAGGTCGTCTGGCGCAACCCGCGCATCCACTCGGCCGATCGGCGCAAGATCTGGCTCGCGTGCGACGAGCATGTCGCGTTCCTGCGGGACTACCTCGCGGCGCGTGATTTCCCCGTGGCCGTCGAGCAGTTCGGGACGACCGACGCATGAACCGTGAGAACCTCACCCGCTGGGCGGGATACCTGGCCGTCGCCATCGTGTTCGCGATCGCGTGCGGGTTCCTGTCGAACTGGCAGTTCGAACGCAGCGACCAGCGCAACGCGCAGCTGCAGCTGGTCGACGACAACTACGATGCCGAGCCGGTCCCGCTGTCCGATCTGCTCCCCGACGACGAGTGGGACGCCGGGATCACCTGGCATCCCGTCGTCCTCACCGGGGAGTACCTCACCGCGCAGCAGCTGCTCGTGCGCAACCGTCCGCACGGCGGCACGAGCGCGTTCGAGGTGCTGGTGCCGCTGCGCACCGACGACGGCCGGGTGTTCATCGTCAACCGCGGCTGGGTGCCGCCCGGTGACGACCAGCCCGAACCCGACGTGATCCCGGCCGCGCCCGCCGGCGAGGTGACCGTGGTCGCACGGCTGCAGGCCGGCGAGCCCGCGCCCCGCTCGGGCCGCTCGGCGCCCGAGGGTCAGGTTCCCACCATCCACCTGCCCACCATCGCGGAGACCATCGGGCAGCCCGAGGCCACGATCACGGCCGCGTACGGACTGCTGGTCTCCGAAGACCCCGCCCCCGCGTCGCGGCCGTCGGCCCCGACCCCGCCCTCCGAGGATCCGGGTCCGCACCTGTCCTACGCGATCCAGTGGATCCTGTTCGCGATCATGGGCTTCGCGTTCATCTGGTACATGATCCGCACTGAGCTGCGCCATCGCAAGGAGGATGCCGAGGACCGGGCCGCCGCCGCGGTCCCCCGCCGGCGCCGCGATCGCGACATGGAGGAGGAGGACGCGCTCCTGGACTCGGCGGGCCGCTGAGTCGTCAGGCCAGCGCGACCAGGTCGACGTAGTCGCGGCCCCAGATGTCTTCGACGCCGTCGGGGAGGATCAGCACCCGCTCCGGGTTCAGCGACTGCACGGCGCCTTCGTCGTGTGAGACGAGCACGACCGCGCCCTCGTAGTGCGCGAGCGCGTCGAGGATCTCCTCGCGGCTGGCCGGGTCGAGGTTGTTGGTGGGCTCGTCCAGCAGCAGCATGTTGGCCGACGACACCACGAGCGTGGCCAGCGACAGCCGGGTCTTCTCGCCGCCGGACAGCACGCCCGCCGGCTTGTGCACGTCGTCACCGGTGAACAGGAACGACCCGAGCACCTTGCGCGCCTCGGTCGCGGTGATGTCGGGCGCCGCCGACATCATGTTGTCCAGCACCGAACGCTCGACGTCGAGGTTCTCGTGCTCCTGCGCGTAGTAGCCGATCTTCAGCCCGTGTCCCGGCTCGATGATGCCGGTGTCGGGCTGGTCGACGCCCGCGAGGATGCGCAGCAGCGTCGTCTTGCCTGCACCGTTGAGGCCGAGCACGACCACCTTGGACCCCCGGTCGATCGCGAGGTCGACGTCGGTGAAGATCTCGAGCGACCCGTAGGACTTCGACAGGTTCTTCGCCATGAGCGGTGTCTTGCCGCAGGGTGCGGGCTTCGGGAAGCGGAGCTTCGCGACCCGGTCGGTCTGGCGCACCTCTTCGAGTCCGGACAGCATCTTCTCGGCGCGCGCGACCATCTGGTGGGCGGCGGCGGCCTTGGACGCCTTGGCGCCGAAGCGGGCGGCCTGCAGCTGCAGCGCGGTGGCCTTCTTCTCGACGTTGGCGCGCTCCTTCTTGCGGCGCTCCTCGTCGGCCACCCGCTGGCGCAGGTAGTTCTTCCAGTTCATGTTGTAGACGTCGATGACCTGGCGCGTGGCGTCGAGATAGAACACGCGGTTGACGGTCTCGCCGACCAGATCGACGTCGTGGCTGATGACGATGAGCCCGCCCTTGTAGCTCTTCAGGAACTCGCGCAGCCACACGACGCTGTCGGCGTCGAGGTGGTTGGTGGGCTCGTCGAGGATCATCGTCTGCGCGTCCGAGAACAGGATGCGGGCCAGCTCGATGCGCCGGCGCTGACCGCCCGACAGCGTCTTCAGCGGCTGGTCGAGGATCCGGTCGGGCAGCGACAGGTTGTGGGCGATCGAGGCCGCCTCGGCCTCGGCCGCGTAGCCGCCGAGTGCCTCGAAGCGCTCGGTGAGGGTGCCGTATCGCTTCATGGCCTTCGCGGCGACGGCGGGGTCGTCGTCGGCCATCAGCTGCGACGCCTCCTGCATGCCCAGGGCCAGCGTGCCCAGGCCGCGCGCGTCGAGGATGCGGGTGCGGGCCAGCATCTCGGGGTCGCCCGAACGCGGGTCCTGCGGCAGGTAGCCGAGCTCACCGCTGCGGTCGACGCGGCCGTCGGAGGGCAGCAGGTCGCCGGCGAGCACCTTGGTCAGCGTGGTCTTGCCGGCGCCGTTGCGGCCCACCAGCCCGATCTTGTCCCCGTCGGACACGCGGAACGACACATCCGACATGAGCGTGCGTGCGCCCACGCGGATCTCGAGGTCGTGCACGGCGAGCACAGCGAACGTCCGTTCTGGTGAGGTGGAGGCGGCCGAGCGGCCAGCCTCCCATTATAGGTCGCGTCCCGCGGCCGGGCCGCGTCACACCGAGGGGATCTCGCGGCGCAGGTCGGCCTTCATGCGCTCAGGATGCCACGGGATCACACAACGAATCGACGTTTCGCTGTGCGTCGGTCCACACCGTACCGGGCCGCACAGTCCCCATAGGATGAGTCGCGACGCACGACTCGACGCCAAGGAGACCACGCATGTCCCTCACCGCCACGACGCGCCGCCCGGTGCTCGCCGATCTCATCGCCCGCCCGTCCCACCGCGTCCGCGCGTTCGCGGTCGACGCCGCCCTGGTCCTGACCGGCGTCGCGCTGGTGGCACTGCTGGCGAAGGCCTCGTTCTGGATCGGCCCGGTACCCATCACCGGCCAGACCCTCGCGGTCATCGTCGTCGGCGCGGCGCTCGGTGCCCGCCGCGGTGCGGCTGCCCTGACCACATACCTGCTGGTGGGCCTGGCGGGCCTCCCCGTCTTCGCCGGCCCGGCGGCGGGCCCCGCCTACATCCTCATGCCGTCGTTCGGATTCGTCCTCGGCTTCATCCCCGCCGCGTTCGTGGCCGGCTGGTTCGCCGAGCGCGCCTGGGACCGCAAGCCCTGGCTCGCCTTCGTCGGGTTCGTGTCGGCGTCGATCATCCCGTTCGTGATCGGACTGCCCTACATGGCACTGATCCTGGCGGCCGTGAACGGCGTGGTGGTCACCCCCGAGCTCATCTGGGAGGCCGGGGTGGCCGAGTTCATCCTGCCCGGGATCGTGAAGGCCGCCATCGCGGCGCTGCTGGTCCCCGGAGCCTGGCTGCTGGTCCGCGCCGTGGACACCCGCAAGAACTAGGCGCCGCCCGGCGGGACCCTCACATTCGGGGGCAGTGAGGTCGCGCGAAAGCGCCATCGAGTTGTAAGGTAAGCCTGGCCTTAGTGCCGATCCCATCTTCTTGGAGGCTTCCCCGTGCCACGTTTCCGCTTCGCCGCCCTCGCCGCCGCCGGCCTGCTCCTGCTCACCGGATGTGCGAGTGCCTCCGCCCCGGTCGCCGGCGACGCCCCCGAGGACGACACCGCCGCCGGTTTCCCGGTCGAGATCACCCACGCCTACGGCACCACGACGATCACCGAGCAGCCCGAGCGGGTGGCGACCGTCGCCTGGGCCAACCACGAGGTCCCCCTGGCGCTGGGCATCGTCCCGGTCGGGATGAGCAAGGCCACCTGGGGAGACGACGACGGCGACGGGATCCTGCCGTGGGTCGAAGACCGGCTCGCCGAGCTCGGTGGCGAGACCCCGGTGCTCTTCGACGAGACCGACGGCATCCCGTTCGAGCAGATCGCCGACACCGCCCCGGATGTCATCCTGGCCGCCTACTCCGGACTCACGCAGGAGGAGTACGACACCCTCTCCAAGATCGCGCCCGTCGTCGCCTACCCCGAGGTCGCGTGGGGCACGTCCTACGAGGACATGATCCGGCTCGACAGCGCAGCGCTCGGGCTGGCCGCGGAGGGTGACGAGCTGATCGACGAGCTCCATACGACCGTCGACACCGCGCTGGCGGCGCACCCGGAGCTGGCCGACGCCACCGTGCTGTTCTCCTACCTCGACCCGGCCGACCTCAGCCAGGTGGGCTTCTACACGAGCCTCGACACGCGCCCCGGGTTCCTGGAGAGCCTGGGGCTGCCCACCCCCGCCGTCGTGGCGGAGGAATCCCAGGACACGGAGGCGTTCTACCTGACCGTGAGCGCCGAGCAGGCCGACCGCTTCGCCGACGTCGACGTGTTCGTCACCTACGGCGAACGGGACGGCGCCATGGTCGCCGCACTCCAGGCCGACCCCCTGCTGTCGCAGATCCCGGCCATCGCCGAGGGCCGGATCGCCGTGCTCGAGAACAACACCCCCCTGGCCGCGTCGGCGAACCCGTCGCCGCTGTCCATCGGCTGGGGCATCGACGACTACTTCGCGCTGCTGGCCAGCGCGATCTCCGGCACGGATTGAGCACGACCGGCCTGCGCACACCGCTGCCGGACGCCGCACGACTGCGGCGTCCGGCGGCCGTCCGACTCACGGCACTGATCGCGGTGCTGCTGGTGCTGGCGGCGCTGTGCCTGGCCTCGGTCGCGTTCGGCGTGCGCGATGTCTCGTTCGCGGACGTCGTCGCCGGTCTCTCGGGCGACACCGGCACCGTCGCCACCGCGGCGGTCGTCCGGCGGGTGCCGCGCACGGTCCTGGCCCTGATCGTCGGCGCCGCACTGGCCCTGTCCGGCGCCACCATGCAGGCGGTGACCCGCAACCCGCTGGCCGACCCGGGCATCCTCGGTGTGACCAGCGGCGCGGCACTGGCGGTGGTGACCGGCCTCGTGCTGTTCGGCCTGACCGGTCCGTACACCACCATGGCGATGGCGATCCTGGGCTCCGCGGCGGCCGCGGTGTTCGTGTACGCCGTCGGATCCCTGGGTGCCGGCGGGGCCACCCCGCTGAAGCTGGCCCTCGCCGGGGCGGCGACCTCCGCCGCGCTGATGTCGCTGACCAGTGCCCTCCTGCTCCCCCGCGTCGACCTGCTCGAGGCGTTCCGGTTCTGGCAGATCGGCGGTGTGGGAGGCGCCACCTGGGAGCGGGTCGCGGTGGTGACCCCGGTGCTGCTGATCGGCGCCGCGATCTGCCTGCTGGCCGCCCAGGGCATGAACGCGCTCGCGCTCGGCGACGACCTGGCCGCCGGTCTCGGCGCCGACGTCGGCCGGACACGGCTGGTGGCCTCGCTCGGCGCGGTCATCCTGTGCGGTGCGGCGACCGCGGTGGCCGGTCCGATCGCGTTCGTCGGACTGGTGATCCCCCACCTGTGCCGTCTGATCGTGGGCACCGACCACCGCTGGCTCCTGCCGTTCTCGCTGCTCACCGGCGCCGGCCTCCTCGTGGGTGCGGACGTGGTCGGCCGACTGCTGGGCGACGCCGAGGTCGAGGTGGGCATCATCACCGCGCTCATCGGCGCCCCGGTCTTCATCTGGATCGTGCGACGACAGCGGGTGCGTGCCCTGTGAGCGTGCAGACCCGTCCTGTCGCCGCCGACCGCACGGCGGAGGTCGCGCGCATCGTCGCCGGACGTCGCGTCCGGCAGCGCCGGCGGACGCTCGTGACCGCGGTGCTGGCGACCGCGATCCTCCTGGTCTTCGCCGTGACCACCATGGTCGGCAACACCTTCTACAGCCCCGCGGAGGTCCTCGGCGTCATCTTCGGCCAGACCGTCCCCGGCGCCTCCTTCACCGTCGGTGAGCTGCGGCTGCCCCGCGCCACCCTCGGTCTGCTCACCGGCCTCGCCTTCGGCATGGCCGGCGTCACCTTCCAGACCATGCTGCGCAACCCGCTGGCCTCGCCCGACATCATCGGCATCAGCGCCGGTGCCGGCGCCGCCGCCGTCTTCGCCATCGTCGTCCTCGCCGCCGACGGTGGCGTCGTCTCACTGCTGGCGGTCGCCGGAGCGCTCGTGACCGCGCTGGCCATCTACCTGCTCTCGAACAAGGGCGGCTTCACCGGCACGCGGCTCATCCTCATCGGCATCGGTGTGGCCGCCATGCTCAACAGCGTGATCACCTACCTCTTGTCCCGCGCGGCCGCGTGGGATCTGCAGACCGCCATGCGATGGCTGACCGGCAGCCTCAACAGCGCCTCCTGGGACGCCGTCGCGCCGCTCGCGGGCGCCTGCCTCGTGCTGGTCCCGCTCATGCTGTCGCAGGGACGGAACCTCGGCGTGCTGCGGCTGGGCGACGACACGTCGGCCGGGCTCGGCGTGCGGGTGCACCGCACCCGCATCCTGCTCATCGTGGGCGCCGTCGTGCTGCTGGCGTTCGCCACCGCCGCCGCCGGCCCGGTCGCGTTCGTGGCGTTCATGGCCGGTCCGATCGCGGCCCGGCTGGTGGGGCCCGGCGCCTCGCTGCTGATTCCGGCCGGTCTCGTGGGCGCCCTGCTGGTGATGGTCGCCGACCTGATCGGTCAGTTCGCCTTCGGCACCCGCTACCCCGTGGGCGTCGTCACCGGCGTCCTGGGGGCGCCCTACCTCGTCTATCTCCTCATCAGGACCCACCGCTCGGGAGGCTCACTGTGACCGCACCCCACACGCTGCAGGCCGAGGGAGTGACGCTCGCCTACGGCGACCGCACCGTCATCGACGAGCTCGACCTGCAGGTTCCCACCGGCGCGGTGACCGCGATCATCGGCGCGAACGGCTGCGGCAAGTCGACGCTGCTGCGGGCGCTGGGCCGGCTCATCTCCCCCCGCGCCGGACACGTCGTCCTCGACGGCAAGGACGTCCGCACCCGCCCGTCCCGGGAGATCGCGCGGACGCTGGGGCTGCTGCCGCAGAGCCCCAGCGCCCCGGAGGGCATCGCCGTGGCCGATCTCGTCGGCCGCGGGCGCCACCCGCACCAGCGGCTGATGGCGCGGTGGACCGCACGCGACTACGAGGTGGTCGCGCAGGCGCTCGCGGACACCGGCACCACCGACCTGGCCGATCGCCCGGTCGACGAACTCTCCGGCGGGCAGCGGCAGCGGGTGTGGATCGCCATGGCCCTCGCCCAGGAGACCGACATCCTGCTGCTGGACGAGCCGACGACCTTCCTCGACGTCGCCCACCAGGTCGAGATCCTCGACCTGCTGCACGACCTCAACCGGGATCGGGGTACCACGGTGGTCATGGTCCTGCACGACATGAACCTGGCCGCCCGCTACGCCGACCACGTCTTCGCGATGCGCGAGGGCCGCGTCGTGGCCAGCGGCGCCCCGCAGGAGGTCATGACCACCGCCTTGATCCGAGAGGTGTTCGACCTCCACTGCGAGGTCATCGCCGATCCCGTCTCGGGCACGCCGCTGGTGCTCCCGCGCGGGCGCCGGCACACCCGGCCCACCCAGCCCACCGTCCCCGTCCCCGACTCCGGAGCCGACCTTCGATGACCCTGCCCAGCCGGTTCTTCCGCGCCCGCGTCACGGCGATCGCCGACCTGACGCCCAGCTTCCGCCGCTTCACGTTCGGCGGAGACGACCTGGCCGATTACGGCGACCCCGGGTTCGACCAGCGCATCAAGATCGTGTTCCCCACCGCCGAGCTGACGCTCGACGATATGCCCACGGACGAGGACTGGTACGCGCGATGGCGTGAGCTGCCCGAGGACCGGCGCCCCCCGTTCCGCACGTACACGACCCGGTATGTGCGCCCCGACGCCCCCGAGGTCGACGTCGACATGGTCGCCCACGACGTGCTCGGGCCGGCGTCGGGCTGGATCGCCCGCGCCGTCGTCGGCGACGAGGTGCTCATCTACGCCCCCACCACCGCGCACCCCGCCGTCAGCTACGGCATCGACTTCGTGCCGCCGGCGCGCAGCGAGCACATCCTGCTCGCCGGCGACGAGACCGCGGCGCCGGCCATCGCCGTCATCCTCGAGCAGTTGCCGGCCGATGCCCGCGGCATCGTCGTGCTCGAACTGCCGCACCCCGACGACGCCGCCTACCTGCCGCAGCACCCCGGGTTCGAGTACCGGGTGACCGGTCGCGGCGCCCGCGACCGCCACAGTCACCTCGTCCCGGCCGTCGAAGACGCCGCCGCCCTGCTGGCCCCGGCCGGCCGCGGCGCCGAGGTGGAGGAGATCGACGTCGACCACGACATCCTGTGGGAGGTGCCCCGCACGGCCAAGGGCGGCGCCGCCCTCAAGAGCGCGCCGCTGTACTCGTGGCTGGCCGGTGAGGCCGGCGCCATCAAGGCGCTGCGCCGGCATCTCGTGGCGGGCCTGGGCGTCGACCGCCGGGCGATCGCGTTCATGGGGTACTGGCGGCTCGGCCGCGCCGAAGGCCAGTGACCGGCCTCAGCGCCCGTTCCCCAGCCGCACCCCCGGCAGCAGGGCCGCCGCGGCCAGACCGGCGGCGATGAGGAACACGACCGGGAACGCCGCCCCGGTCCCGGTCAGGGCCACGAACACCAGCCCGACGACGGCGACGGATGCCGCGGAGCCCACCGCGTCGGAGATCGACAGCGCCGACGAGTTGAACCCCTGGTTCTGCGGCGTCGAGTAGGCCAGGGTCAGGACCGTCAGCCGCGGGTGGATCAGCCCCATGCCGGCGCCGGCCAGCGACCAGGTGGCGATGAGGATCGCCGGATGCAGGTGCCACAGCGCCGTGGCTGCGGCGACGAGGATCGCAATGCCCAGCAGCACGCACGCGAGGACGGCGATGCGGGTGCTGCCCAGCCGGTCGCCGTACCGGCCCTGCACGTCGGAGGCCGCCGCCCACAGGAGCGCCGCGGTGGTCAGGCCCAGCCCCGCCCACGTCGCGCTGAATCCGTAGTGGTCGATCAGGAGGTAGGGCACGTAGATCTCGGCGCTGAAGAACGCGGCGGCCACGAGCGCTCGCATGAGCACGACGCTGGGCAGTCCGCGCCGCACGCGCAGCACGCCGGTCGGCAGCAGCGGCCGGACGGCGACGGCGGCCACGGCGAGGGACACGACCAGGACCGCCGGCATCCACACCCCCGCCTCGCCGGCCAGGCTCAGCGCGAGCACGGCGGCGGCCACCAGCACGGCCCGCACGAGCCGCCCGGCCAGCGCTCCGATGGGCGCCGCCCCGCCGCCCGCCTGGCCGGGACCGGTCGGCAGCCCGCGCAGCCGCAGCCAGACGCTCGCGAACGCGAGGAGGGTGAGCACCGCAACACCGGCGAACACCCAGCGCCAGTGCAGGTACTCGGCGATCGCGCCGGTCAGCGCCGGCCCGACGATCGCAGGGATCACCCACGCCGCCGACATCGCCGCGAAGACCCGGCCGTGCAGCCTGGGCGGGTACACCCGTGCGACAAGCACGTACGACGCCACCGTCTGCCCGCCGATGCCCAGCCCCTGCAGCAGGCGCCCCGCCACGAGCACCGCCATGTCCGGCGCGGCCGCGGTGACCGCCAGGCCCGCCACGAACACCCCCACCGCGGTGGCCAGCGGGGCGACGGGACCGGCCCGGTCGCACCAGGCCCCCACCGCGACCATGCCGACGACGCTGGTGGCGAGCGTGCCCGAGAACGCGACGGCGTACAGCTGCGCGCCGTCGAGGTCCGCGCTGACCAGCGGCATGACGGTGGTGACCGCCAGCGCCTGCGTCGCCTCGAGGAAGATCAACGCGACCACGCCGACGGTCACCCAGAGGTGACGGGGATGCCAGATGCCGGCCGTGTCGGCGGCGGACGGCTCAGTCACGTGCGAGCGCGCCGATGCGCGTCACAGCCTCGCGGAGAAGCTCCGGTGCGCAGCCGAAGTTCAGGCGCACATGACCGGCTCCCTCCGCTCCGAAATGAGGCCCGTGGTGCAGCGCGACGCGCGCACCGCCGAGAATGCGGACCGCCGGGTCGTCGCCCCATCCGTAGTCGGACAGGTCGATCCATGCCAGGTAACCGGCATCCGGCATGCGGTATCGGGCCCGCGGCAGGTGCTCGGCCAGCAGGTCGGCCAGCAGCCGTCGGTTCTGATCGAGGGTGACCAGCTGCGCGTCCAGCCACGCGTCGGACGCGGGATCGAACGCGGCGACACCGCCGAGCGCACCGAACAGCCCGGTCCGCCATTCGACCTCCGGCGGCAGCGACTGCACGACCCGGGCGGTGGCCGGTGCCGCGGCGATCATGAGCGCGCACTTCAGGCCGGCGAGGTTGAACGCCTTGGAGGCGCTCGTGACGGCGTAGCCGACTTCCGCGGCCGTGGCCGACGCGGACAGGAACGGGGTGAAGGCGATCCCGGGCTGCACGAGCGGCGCGTGGATCTCGTCGCTGACGACGATCGCCCCGAATCCGGCAGCGAGGTCGGCGAGGGCGGCCAGCGTCTCGCGCGGATGCACGGTGCCGGTGGGGTTGTGCGGATTGCAGAGCAGCACCGCGCGCGCTCCCTGCGCCAGCGCCGCCTCGATGCCGAGCAGATCGAGTTCGAACCGGTCGCCGGTGTCGATCAACGGGACCGGCTCGACGACGCCGCCCGCCTCGGGGATGCAGGCACTGAACGGCGGGTACACCGGCGGCGTGATGATGACCCGGTCGCCCGGCGTGAGGATGGCGCGCAGCAGTTCGACGACCCCCATCATGACGTCGCCGGTCGAGCGGATGCCGCTCGGGTCGACCTCCCACCCGAATCGGCGGCGCGCGAACGCCGCATACGCGTCACGCAGGCCGGGGTCGGCGGGCGTGTACCCCGTGTCGCCGATCGCCAGCGCGTCGGTGAGCGCCCGGGTGATGGGCTCGGCCAGCGGGAAGTCCGTCTCGGCCACGAACATCGGGATGACATCGTCGGGGTACGCACGCCACTTCACGCTGCGGCGGCGGCGCAGCACGTCGAGCGGCAGAGCGGACAGCCCGACCGTCGGCGTCGTCACGGCAGCCGGTCAGATCGCGAATCCGAGGGCACGCATCATGTCGCGCCCGTCGTCGGTGATGCGCTCGGGGCCCCACGGCGGCATCCACACCCAGTTGATGCGGAACTGCTCGACGACCCCGTCCAGCGACTGCGCGGTCTGCTCTTCGAGCACGTCCGTCAGGGGGCAGCCCGCGCTGGTCAGCGTCATGTGGATGACCAGTGCGTCGTTCTCGTCATCCCACGAGAGGTCGTAGATGAGCCCCAGGTCGACGACGTTGATCCCGAGTTCGGGGTCCATGACGTCCTTGAGCGCCTCGGTGACCTCGTCGTACTTCTCGGGAGTGAGGGTGGCGGTCATGGCTCGATCCTAAACCTCGGCGGAGGCGACGGCGTCGTCCTCCGCGGGAAGGAACCGGTCGTAGCCCTCGTTCTCGAGACGGTCGGCCAGCTCGGGGCCGCCCTCCTCGGCGATCCGCCCACCCACCATCACGTGGACATAGTCGGGCTTGATGTAGCGGAGGATGCGGGTGTAGTGGGTGATCAGCAGCACGCCGAGGTTCGTCTCCTCCTTGGCGCGGTTGACGCCTTCGGACACGACCTTCAGCGCGTCGACGTCCAGACCCGAGTCGGTCTCGTCGAGCACCGCCAGCGCGGGCTTGAGCAGCTCGAGCTGCAGGATCTCGTGGCGCTTCTTCTCGCCGCCCGAGAAGCCCTCGTTGACGTTGCGCTGGGCGAACTTCGGGTCCATGCGCAGGTTCTTCATGGACTGCTTGACGTCCTTGGTCCACGTGCGGATCGCGGGCGCCTCACCGTCGATGGCCGTCTTGGCGGTGCGCAGGAAGTTGGTCACCGTCACGCCGGGGATCTCGACCGGATACTGCATCGCCAGGAACAGGCCGGCGCGGGCGCGCTCGTCGACCGACATGGCCAGGACGTCCTCACCGTCGAGGGTGATGGTGCCGCCGGTCACGGCGTACTTCGGGTGCCCGGCGATCGTGTAGGCCAGGGTCGACTTGCCCGAGCCGTTGGGGCCCATGATGGCGTGGGTCTCCCCCGTGCGCACCGTCAGGGTCACACCGTTGAGGATCGGGGTCACTCCGGCATCCGTCTCGACCGTCACGTGCAGGTCGCGGATCTCGAGAACAGCCATTGCTGCCTTCCTTCTTCAGTTCACTTCTTTGGTCACGGCAGGGTCGATGAGGATGTCATCGCCCTCGATCGTGACGGCGTATACGGGCACCGGCTCGTACGCCGGCAGGTTGAGGGGTCGACCGGTGCGCAGTGAGAAGCGCGAGCCGTGCGCCCAGCATTCGAGCGAGTCGCCCTCGACGAAGCCTTCCGACAGCGAGATGTCGCCGTGCGTGCAGGTGTCGCCGATCGCGTGCACCTCGCCGTTGCTGTCGAGCACGACGGCGATCGGCACGTCGTCGATGACGACGCGCACGGCGGTGTCCTGTTCGAGGGCGCTGAGCTGGAGGACCTTGTGCGCGGTCATGCCGCGGGGCCCTCGGCGAGTTCGGCCTCGACGGCGGCGATCAGCTCGGCCTCGAGTTCGGGGATGCCGGTCTTCTGGACGATCTCGCCCAGGAAGCCGAGCACCACGAGTCGACGCGCCTCGTCTTCGGCGATGCCACGGCTCTGCAGGTAGAACAGCTGCTCGTCGTCGAAGCGACCGGTCGCGCTGGCGTGGCCGGCGCCGAGGATGTCGCCGGTCTGGATCTCGAGGTTCGGGATCGAGTCGGCGCGCGCGCCCTCGGTCAGCACGAGGTTACGGTTGGCCTCGTACGAGTCCGTCGCCACGGCATCGGGTCCGATGAGCACGTCGCCGATCCACACGCTGCGCGCGTCGGCACCCTGCAGGGCGCCCTTGTAGAGCACGTCGCCGGTGGTGCGCGGCCCCTTGTGGTGGAGGAACACCTGGCTCTCGAGGTGCTGGCCCGAGTCGGCGAACGACAGGCCGTACAGCTTGCCGTTCGCGCCGGGACCGGCCAGCTCGACCGAGGGGTTGACGCGCACGACACCGCCGCCGAGGCTCACCACGACGTGGGTGAGGCTCGCGTCGCGGTCGACGCGGGCCTGGTGGGCCGACACGTGCACCGCGTCGTCGTCCCAGCGCTGGGCGGTGATGACCGTCAGCTGGGCGCCGTCGCGGACGACGATCTCGACGTTCTGCGCGTAGTCGGCGGAGCCCGAGTGGTACAGCAGCACCGTGCCGCGCGACTGCGGCATGGCCTCGATGATCACGTGCGCCTGCGCGTGACCGCCGCGGCCGGTGAGGTCCACACGCAGCGCCTCGTCGAACTCGGCACCCTGCGGCAGCCGCAGGTGCAGCGCGTCGACGCCGTTCTTCCACGCCAGCGCGCTGACGAGGTCCTCGGGCTGGAACACCTCACCGCGCACGTCGGCGTCGTGGCCGGACGACGGCACGAGCACGCCCTCGGGCACACGGCTGAGGTCGTAGTCGATCGCGTTGTCGGCGCCGGACTCGGTGTCCTCGTCGGTCAGCACGGCCTGCAGCCGGGCCACGGGCGTGTGCTTCCAGTTCACCTCGCGGCCGGTCGGGGCCTCGAAGTCGGCGGGGTCGTACGAGCGCGGACGCTCCGAGCGGGTCTGCACGGGCACGAACGCGGCCGCAGGGTCGATGTGGCCCTCCGCGGCGGGGGCCTGAGTCACGGTCGTCATCAGCCGACGGATCCTTCCATGCCCATCTCGATGAGCTTGTTCAGCTCTAGGGCGTACTCCATGGGCAGCTCACGGGCGATCGGCTCGATGAAGCCGCGCACGATCATGGCCATCGCCTCGTCCTCAGGCATGCCGCGGCTCATGAGGTAGAACAGCTGCTCCTCGCTCACCTTGGACACGGTGGCCTCGTGGCCCAGTTCGACGTCGTCGACGCGGATGTCGATGGCCGGGTACGTGTCGGAGCGGGAGATGGTGTCGACCAGCAGCGCGTCGCAGCGGACCGTGTTCGCGGAGTGGTGCGCGTTGGCGTCGACACGGACCTCGCCGCGGTAGCCGGCGCGGCCACCCCCTCGGGCGATCGACTTGGAGATGATGGACGACTGCGTGTGCGGCGCCATGTGGATCATCTTCGCGCCCGCGTCCTGGTGCTGACCGGGACCGGCGAAGGCGACCGACAGGGTCTCACCCTTGGCGTGCTCGCCCATGAGGTAGATCGACGGGTACTTCATCGTCACCTTGGAGCCGATGTTGCCGTCGACCCACTCCATCGTCGCGCCCTCGTGGGCGACGGCGCGCTTGGTGACGAGGTTGTAGACGTTGTTCGACCAGTTCTGGATGGTCGTGTAGCGCACGCGGGCGTTCTTCTTCACGATGATCTCGACGACCGCCGAGTGCAGCGAGTCCGACTTGTAGATGGGCGCCGTGCAGCCCTCGATGTAGTGCACGTAGGAGCCCTCGTCGGCGATGATCAGGGTCCGCTCGAACTGGCCCATGTTCTCGGTGTTGATGCGGAAGTAGGCCTGCAGCGGGATCTCGACGTGCACGCCCGGCGGCACATAGACGAACGAGCCGCCCGACCACACCGCCGTGTTCAGCGCCGCGAACTTGTTGTCGCCGGCGGGGATGACGGTGCCGAAGTACTCCTCGAAGAACTCGGGGTGCTCACGCAGCGCGGTGTCGGTGTCCATGAAGATGACACCCTGCTGCTCCAGGTCCTCGCGGATCTGGTGGTATACGACCTCGGACTCGTACTGCGCGGCGACGCCGGCGACCAGACGCTGGCGCTCGGCCTCGGGGATGCCGAGCTTCTCGTACGTGTTGCGGATGTCCTCCGGGAGGTCCTCCCACGACTGCGCCTGCTTCTCGGTCGAGCGGACGAAGTACTTGATGTTGTCGAAGTCGATCTCGCTGAGGTCGGCGCCCCAGGTCGGCATCGGTTTGCGACCGAACAGCTGCAGGCCTTTCAGCCGGGTCTTGAGCATCCATTCCGGCTCCGACTTGAGCGCGGAGATGTCGCGCACGACGAGGTCGCTGAGCCCTCGCCGGGCGCTGGCACCCGCCGCGTCCGCATCGTGCCAGCCGAACTCGTAGACGCCGAGGCTGTCGAGTTCCGGCCTGTCGATCAGGACATCCGACATGGGCATTTACCTCCTCTGCGACCCGACGGTGTCATCCGCTCCGGCATTCCCGGTCCCCGTGGAGTGTGCGGGGGCGGGATGTCGCTTTCAGGGTCACTTCGATTTCGTCGTCCGGCCGCGCCCCGTCGGCGCGCCTAGACTTGGGGGGACGAGCGCGGTTTCAGCCCCGCCGTCTCACCCTTCAACTCTACAGGCAACGCCCGACCCCGGGGCGCGCCCCGGCCGGGCTCTCGGGTGCCACTCAGGAGGAACGCGCATGACCACGGCGCCCACCGACACGTCCGCTTCGCACGACGCCGCACGCCGGCGCGGCCTGCCCGGCCGCGGCCTCCGCGTGGTCGCGTGGCTGAACTTCATCGGCAATGTCGTGATCATCGCGACCGGCGGCGCCGTGCGTCTGACCGGTTCGGGCCTGGGGTGCCCGACGTGGCCGCTGTGCACGCCTGACTCGCTGGTGCCGACCCCCGCCCTGGTGGATGAGGGCATCCACGCGATGATCGAGTTCGGCAACCGGCTGATGAGCCCGCTGCTGGGCGTGTTCGCCCTGCTCCTGCTGGTGTTCGTGTGGCGGCTGCGTCACGACCGGCGCGACCTGTTCACCCTCGCGTGGATCGTCATGGCCGGGATCATCGCGCAGGCGGTCGTCGGCGGCATCACGGTGTGGACCGGCCTGAACCCGTTCATCGTCGGGTTCCACTACGTCGCCTCCCTCGCGCTGGTGTGCGTGACGGCGGCGGTGCTGGTGCGTCTGGACACCGTGCCCGGCCCGCGCACGCTCGTGGTCCCCCGGTGGTACGCGGTCACGACCCACGTGACGACCCTCATGATGGCGCTGACGATCGTGTTCGGCGTGCTCACCACCGGCGCCGGTCCGCACTCGGGTGATGCCGCAGTGGGGCGCAACGGCTTCGACGCGACGATCCTCGAGCACGTGCACGCCTGGCCGAGCTACGCACTGCTGGCACTGACCCTCGTGCTCGTCGGCGCCGCGTGGCGCCTGCGCCTGGCCACCCGCGCCTGGGTGACGGTGCTGCTGGGGCTGGAGATCGTGCAGATCCTCGTCGGGCTGTACCAGGCACGCAACGGCCTGCCCGAGCTGGCCGTCGGTGCGCACATGGTGCTCGCGTCGGTGACGGCGGCGGCGATGACCGTGGTCGTGATGAAGCTCAAGGCGCCCCGCACCGCTCCTGCCGACGCCGCCTGAGCGTCCGCGCCTGACCGGCGCCTGGGCTCAGAAGGGCAGCAGCGGATCGACCGCGATGGCCAGGAACAGCAGCGTCAGGTACGTGATCGAGGCGTGGAACACGCGCATCGGCTTGGTCTGCACACCGCGGACGGCCCGGTTGTAGAGCACGTGCGACTCGTAGATGAACCAACCGCCGAACACGATCGACGAGACCGTGTAGACCAGCCCCATGCCGGCGACCGGGGTCAGCAGCAGCGAGCACGCCACCGTGGCCCACGCGTACAGGATCACCTGCAGGCCGACCTGTGCCCCGCCGCGCGTGGCGCCGAGCATCGGCACATCGGCCTCTTCGTAGTCGCCCTTGTACTTCATCGACAGGGGCCAGTAGTGCGGCGGGGTCCACAGGAACACGAGCACGAACAGGATGAACGGCGCCCAGTCCAGCGACCCGGTCACCGCCGACCAGCCGATGAGCACAGGGAAGCATCCGGCGATGCCGCCCCACACGATGTTCTGCTCGGTGCGGCGCTTGAGGATCATCGTGTACACGACGACATAGAAGAAGATCGCCACGACGCTGAGGGTCGCCGCCAGCCAGTTGGTGGCCAGGAGGAGAACGGCGGTGGATGCCACGGCCAGCACCCACGAGAAGATCAGCGCCGCCCGCGGGGTCACCTCACCGGTGACGAGGGGCCGCCCCTGCGTGCGCTTCATGTGCACGTCGATGTCGCGGTCGAGGTACATGTTGAACGACGCGGCCGAGCCGGCGCTCATCGCCCCGCCGATCAGGGTGGCCACCACGAGCCACGGATCGGGGATGCCGCCGGCGGCCAGGATCATGACCGGAACCGTCGTGACCAGCAGCAGCTCCATGACGCGGGGCTTGGTCAGCTGGACGTAGGCGGTGATGGTGCGACGCAGACTCCGCCGCGCGGTGTCGTCGGCGGCGACTGGTGCCGTTTCCCCGGCCGGCTTCGTGATGTCCATGACCCCCGCTATCCCTGTACGCACAGTTCATTTCAGTCTATGTCATCGCCTCCCGGCCGAGGCGGGCGGCTCACAGCTGCGCGACGGGCTGCGTGAGAACAATGTCACCGCGCGGAAACGGCCCCGACACGGCCCCCATCCGCGGGCCGGAAAGACTCGGAACAGCACGGTGCACATGGCGGCGAGGTCAGGCCGCTTCGCTATGCTGAACACCACACGCGCGCCCCTGCGCCGACTCCCCCTTTTCCGACCGGACGAGGCCGCGGACGATCGGGTTGTGGGCGCACTCTCGACGAAAGGCTGCCCGAGTGTCGGAACTTGTTTGGGAAGAGATCGATCGGCGCGCGGTGGACACCGCCCGTGTGCTCGCCGCGGACGCCGTGGAGAAGGTCGGCAACGGCCACCCCGGCACCGCGATGAGCCTGGCGCCCGCGGCGTATCTGCTCTATCAACGAGTGCTGCGCCACGATCCCGCCGACACCGACTGGCTCGGCCGCGACCGGTTCATCCTGTCGGCGGGCCACTCCTCGCTGACCCAGTACGTGCAGCTGTACCTGGGCGGGTTCGGCCTGGAACTGGAGGACCTCAAGTCGCTGCGCACGTGGGGCTCGCTGACCCCGGGCCACCCGGAGTACGGCCACACCAAGGGCATCGAGATCACCACCGGCCCCCTCGGCCAGGGACTGGCCTCGGCGGTCGGCTTCGCCTACGCCGCCCGCTATGAGCGCGGGCTCTTCGACCCCGAAGCGGCTGCGGGCACGTCGCCGTTCGACCACTTCGTGTACGTCATCGCGGGCGACGGTGACCTGCAGGAAGGCGTCACCTCCGAGGCGAGCAGCCTCGCCGGCCACCAGAAGCTGGGCAACCTCATCGCGATCTACGACTCGAACCAGATCTCGATCGAGGACGACACCAACGTCGCCTACTCCGAGGACGTCGCCGCGCGCTACGAGGCGTACGGCTGGCACGTGCAGACGGTCGACTGGAAGAAGACCGGCGAGTACGTCGAGGACGTCGCCGCGCTGCACGCCGCGATCGAAGCCGCCCAGGGCGAGACCGGCAAGCCGTCGCTGATCATCCTGAAGACGATCATCGGCTGGCCGTCGCCGGGCAAGCAGAACACCGGGAAGATCCACGGCTCCGCCCTGGGCGCCGACGAGCTGGCCGCGACCAAGAAGGTGCTGGGCTTCGACCCCGAGCAGACCTTCGTCGTCGCCGACGATGTCATCGCGCACACGCGTGCCCTGGCCGACCGCGCCGCCGAGGAGCGCGCCGCGTGGCAGAAGTCCTTCGACGCGTGGGCGGCGGCCGACCCCGAGCGCAAGGCGCTGCTCGACCGTCTCGAGGCCGGGGCGCTCCCCGAGAACGTGACCGTCCCCACCTTCGAGGCGGGAAAGGATGTGTCCACGCGCGCCGCGTCGGGCCAGGTCATCAACGCCCTCGCCGAGCAGCTGCCCGAGCTGTGGGGCGGCTCGGCCGACCTCGCCGAGTCGAACCTGACCACGATCAAGTCGGCCAAGAGCTTCATCCCGGCCGAGTGGTCCACCGACGAGTGGTCGGGTGACCCGTACGGCCGCGTGCTGCATTTCGGCATCCGCGAGCACGCGATGGGCGCGATCATCAACGGCATCAAGCTGCACGGCCCGACGCGGCCGTTCGGCGGCACGTTCCTCATCTTCAGCGACTACATGCGTCCGGCCGTGCGCCTGGCGGCGCTGATGGACATCCCGTCGGTGTTCGTGTGGACCCACGACTCGGTGGCCCTGGGCGAGGACGGGCCGACCCACCAGCCCATCGAGCAGCTCGCGTCGCTGCGTCTCATCCCGAACTTCACCGTCGTCCGCCCCGCAGACGCCAACGAGACCGCCGCCGCGTGGCTCGAGATCGTGAAGCGCCAGGACGGACCGGTCGGCATCGCGCTGACCCGCCAGAACATCCCCACCTTCCCGCGCGGCGAAGACGGCTTCGCCTCCACCGACGGCGTCGCCAAGGGCGCCTACGTGCTGCTGGAGGCGCCGGGCGGCACCCCCGATGTGATCCTCATCGCCACCGGCTCCGAGGTGCAGCTGGCCGTCGCCGCCCGCGAGACGCTGGCCGCGGAAGGCATCGCCGCGCGTGTCGTGTCGGCGCCGTCTCTGGAGTGGTTCGCCGCTCAGGACGAGGCGTACCGCGAGTCGGTCCTCCCGGCATCCGTCCGCGCCCGCGTCTCGGTCGAGGCCGGCGCGACCGGGCTGTGGCGCGGCATCGTGGGCGACACCGGCCGCACCGTCGGCATCGACCACTTCGGGGCGTCGGCCGACTACAAGACCCTGTTCGAGAAGTTCGGCGTCACCGCCGAAGCGGTCGCCGAGGCGGCCCGCGCAGCCGTCAAGGAGAACGCATGAGCACCCCCACCCAGGCCCTGTCCGACGCCGGCGTCAGCATCTGGCTCGACGACCTGTCGCGCTCCCGCATCTCGACCGGCAATCTGGCCGAGCTGATCCAGACCCGCAACGTCAGCGGTGTGACCACCAACCCGACGATCTTCCAGGGCGCGATCGGCAACGCGTCCGACGACTCGTACGATGCGGCCATCAGCGCGCTCGCCCAGCGGGGCGCGTCGGCCGACGAGGCGATCTTCGAGATCACCACCGACGACGTGCGCGACGCGGCCGACATCTTCCGCCCTGTGTTCGACGCGACCGGCGGCGAGGACGGCCGCGTGTCGATCGAGGTCTCCCCCGACCTCGCGCACGACACCGACGCCACCGTCGCCGAGGCGAAGAAGCTGTGGGCCAAGGTCGACCGCCCGAACGCGCTCATCAAGATCCCGGCGACCAAGGCGGGCCTGCCGGCGATCACTGCGACGCTGGCCGCCGGCATCCCCGTCAACGTCACCCTGATCTTCAGCCTCGAGCGCTACGCGGAGGTCATCGACGCGTACCTGGCCGGCATCGAGCAAGCCCAGAGCGCCGGACACGACATCTCCCAGCTGCACTCGGTCGCGTCGTTCTTCGTGTCGCGCGTGGACACCGAGGTCGACAAGCGCCTCGTCGCCGACGGCTCCGAGGAGGCCCTCGCGCTGAAGAGCCTCGCGGGCGTGGCCAACGCACGACTGGCGTACGAGCTGTTCGAGAAGAAGTTCGCCGAGCCGCGCGCGAAGGCGCTGCGGGATGCCGGTGCGAACCTGCAGCGGCCGCTGTGGGCCTCGACCGGCGTCAAGGACCCGTCGCTGCCCGACACCCTGTACGTCACCGAACTGGTGGCCCCCGGCACCGTCAACACGATGCCGGAGAAGACCCTCGAGGCGACGTTCGACCACGGTCAGATCGGCGGCGACGCCGTCACCGGGACGTACGCCGCCGCGCACGAGGTGTTCGCGAAGCTGAAGGCCGTCGGCATCGACTTCGACGACGTCACCCAGGTGCTCGAGGACGAGGGCGTCGAGAAGTTCATCGCCTCGTGGCACGACCTGCAGCAGACGGTCGTGGCCGCCCTCGAGGGTGCGCGGTGAGCTTTGAGATCCACGTCTCGGGGCGTGCCGAGCGCGCCGTCGAGCACTCGCTGACGGGGCTGGTCGACAGCCTCGTCGCGAGTGGGATCACGGCCGGTGACGCCGACCTGTGGGGGCCCGAGGCCGCCGCCGAGGCCCCGCAGCGGCTGGGCTGGGTGCAGGCCGTGTCGGTCTCGCGTCCACTGGTCGACGAGATCGTCGCGCTGCGCGACGATCTGCGCGCCCGGGGCATCACCCGCGTCGTACTGGCCGGCATGGGCGGCTCGTCCCTCGCGCCGGAGGTCATCACCCGGACCGCCGGCGTGCCGCTGGTGATCCTCGACTCCACTTCACCCGGCCAGGTGCTGGCCGCCATCGACGGCGACGCCGAGTCGGGCGGGCCGGCCGAGACCGTCCTGGTGGTCGCGTCGAAGTCCGGTTCCACCGTGGAGACCGACTCGGCACGTCGGGCGTTCGAAGCGGCGTGGAGCGACCTCGGCATCGATCCGGCCGAACGCATCATCGTGGTCACCGACCCCGGCTCCCCCCTCGACGAGGCGTCGCGCGCCGCGGGCTACCGCGTGTTCACCGCCGACCCCACCGTGGGCGGCCGCTACTCGGCGCTGACCGCGTTCGGCCTGGTCCCCTCGGGTCTGGCCGGCGCCGACATCGCCGGTCTGCTCGACGAGGCCGAGGCGACGCTGCTGGAGGTCGCGATCGACGACCCGAAGAACCCCGCCCTCGTGCTGGCGGCCGCGATCGCCGGCGGGCAGCCGCGGCGCGACAAGCTCGGCCTGGTCACCGACGGCACCCATATCGAGGGTCTGCCGGACTGGATCGAGCAGCTGATCGCCGAGTCGACCGGCAAGCAGGGCACCGGCATCCTGCCCGTCGTGCTGCAGCCGCTGTCGCCGGAACTCGACCGGACCCCGGACGACATGCAGGTGGTGCGCATCGTCGACGACGCCGTGCACTTCCGGCTCATCGAGCAGCACCCGGACGAGATCCTCGTCAGCGGCTCGCTGGGTGCCCAGTTCATCGTCTGGGAGTATGCGACGGCGATCGCCGGTCGGATGCTGGGCATCAACCCGTTCGACCAGCCCGACGTCGAGTCGGCCAAGGAGGCCACCCGGGGCCTGCTCGACCAGCGTCCCGCCGTCGCCGCGCCCGCGTTCGTCGAGCAGGGGGTGGAGGTGCGCGTGTCGGACCCCGCCCTGGCGGCCTCCGGCACGCTGGAGGGCGTGCTCGACACCCTGTGGCAGCAGCTGCCCGCCGACGGATACGTCGCCATCCACGCCTACGTCGACCGGATCGCGCTCGGCCACCTCGCCGGTCTGCGCGAGATGGTCGCGGCTGATTCCGGCCGGCCCACCACGTTCGGGTGGGGGCCGCGGTTCCTCCACTCGACCGGGCAGTACCACAAGGGAGGCCCCGCCCAGGGCGTCTTCCTGCAGATCCTCGAAGCCACCGACGTCGATCTGGAGATTCCCGGCCGGCCGTTCACCTTCGGTGAGCTGCTGCGCGCCCAGGCCGCCGGCGACGCCCAGGTCCTCGCCGCCCACGGCCGTCCCGTGATCACCCTGACCTTGACCGACCCGCAGGTCGAGGTCCTGAAGCTGTTCGAAGCAGCACAGTAGGAGCACCCCGCCCCATGACTTCCGACTCCCCGCTCGGAGCCCCCGAGCCGGGCGGCGTCGAGATCTCGCGCGGCAACAATCCGTTGCGCGATCCCGACGACCGCCGACTGAGCCGTATCGCCGGCCCGAGCGCCCTGGTGATCTTCGGCGTGACCGGTGACCTGTCGCGCAAGAAGCTGATGCCCGCCGTCTACGACCTCGCCAACCGCGGCCTGCTGCCGCCGGGGTTCGCGCTGGTCGGCTTCGCGCGCCGCGACTGGGCGGACCAGGACTTCGCCCAGGTCGTGTACGACGCGGTGCGTCAGCATGCCCGCACGCCGTTCCGTGAGGACACCTGGAAGCAGCTGCTGCAGGGCATCCGGTTCGTCTCCGGCGAGTTCGGCGACCCGGCCGCGTTCGTGCGCCTGCGCGAGACGGTCGAGCGCCTCGACGTGGAACGCGGCACGATGGGCAACCACGCGTACTACCTGTCGATCCCGCCGAAGGACTTCCCGACGGTGGCCACCCAGCTGAAGAACTCCGGTCTGGTCGACGACACCGGTGACGACAGCTGGCGCCGCGTCGTGATCGAGAAGCCGTTCGGTCACGACCTGCCCAGTGCGCGGGCGCTGAACGAGTCGCTCGAAGTCGCCTTCCCCGCCGACTCGATCTTCCGCATCGACCACTACCTGGGCAAGGAGACGGTCCAGAACATCCTGGCGCTGCGGTTCGCGAACGAGCTGTACGAGCCGATCTGGAACGCGAACTACGTCGACCACGTGCAGATCACGATGGCCGAGGACATCGGCGTCGGCGGCCGGGCCGGGTACTACGACGGCATCGGCGCGGCCCGGGACGTCATCCAGAACCACCTGCTGCAGCTGCTCGCGCTGACCGCGATGGAAGAGCCCATCTCACTGGACGCCGATCACCTGCGCGCCGAGAAGGAGAAGGTCCTCGAGGCGGTCACGCTGCCGGCCGACCTCGCCACCGCCACCGCCCGCGGCCAGTATGCCGGCGGCTGGCAGGGTGGCGAGAAGGTCACCGGGTTCCTCGACGAGGACGGCATGGACCCGCAGTCGACCACCGAGACGTACGCGGCGGTCAAGCTGGAGATCGCGACGCGACGCTGGGCGGGCGTGCCGTTCTACCTGCGCACCGGCAAGCGCCTCGGCCGGCGGGTGACCGAGATCGCCGTCGTGTTCAAGCGCGCGCCGCAACACCTGTTCCTGCGCAACCAGACGGCCGAGCTCGGCCAGAACGCGCTGGTCATCCGCGTCCAGCCCGACGAGGGCGTCACGATCCGGTTCGGGTCGAAGGTGCCGGGAGCGGCCACCGAGGTCCGTGACGTGACGATGGACTTCGGCTACGGCCACGCCTTCACCGAGTCCAGCCCGGAGGCCTATGAGCGCCTCATCCTCGACGTGCTGCTGGGCGACCCGCCGCTGTTCCCGCGGCACGAGGAGGTCGAGCTCTCCTGGAAGATCCTCGACCCGGTCGAGCAGTACTGGGCCGCACAGGGTGGCCCGCTCGAACAGTACTCCCCCGGTTCGTGGGGACCCCCGTCCGCTGATGAGCTCTTGGCCCGCGACGGCCGCGTCTGGAGGCGCCCGTGATCGTCGATCTGCCCGACACCACCGTCTCGAAGATCGCCCGCGCGCTGGTCAACGTGCGCGAAGAGGGCGGTGCCGTGGCGCTGGGCCGCGTGCTGACCCTCGTGATCGTCGCCTCGAGCGGGCTCGAAGAGGAAGTCATCGAGGCGGCCAACGACGCCTCCCGCGAGCACCCGATGCGGGTGATCGTGCTCGTCGCCCGCCCCGACGGCGACGCCAAGCTGGATGCGCAGATCCGCGTGGGCGGGGATGCCGGTGCCAGTGAGGTGCTCGTGCTGCACGCGAGCGGTGACGCTGCCGGCAACGAGGAGGGCCTCATCACGGGGCTGCTGCTGCCGGACGCGCCCGTGGTCGCCTGGTGGCCCGACCACCCGCCGGTGGAACCGGCGCACTCCCCCATCGGCCGCATGGCGCAGCGCCGGATCACCGACGCCGCGACGCTGCCGCACTCGCCCGAGCGGCTGCCGCAGCTGGCGCAGGGGTACGCCCCCGGCGACACCGACCTCGCCTGGACACGGCTCACCCACTGGCGTGAGCAGCTGGCCGCCGTGCTCGACCAGCCGCCGTATGAGCCGGTCACCGCCGTCGAGGTCGTCGGCGCCGCCGATTCGCCGTCCACGGCACTGCTGGCCGCCTGGCTGCGGCTCAAGCTCCAGGTCCCGGTCGACTGGCGGTATGCCGACCCCACGCTCTGGGAGCACGGCATCCAGCGGGTGCGGTTGACGCGGGCCTCCGGCGACATTCTGCTCGAGCGGAGCACCCCTGTGGATGCCACGCTCACCCAGCCCGGCCAGCCCGCCCACGACATCGTCCTGCCGCGTCGCACCCTGCGCGAATGCCTCGCCGAGGAGCTCCGTCGGCTGGATCCGGACGTCCTGTATGGTCGAGTCATCACCGAGGGGTGGGAGCTTCTGGAGCCCCCCGCCGCGGTGTGAGAGCCGCAGGAGGCACCGTCGCATGGCTGAGTTCTGGACCGAGAAGCGCGTCGTCATCAGCCCGGATGCCGCCGACCTCGTCGCCGCTGTGGCCGCGCGCTTCTACGACCGGCTCGGCAAGCGGGTGGCGTCCGGGAAGACCGCGCACGTCGCCCTGACCGGCGGGGTGATCGCCCGGGCCTGGCTGCAGGCGCTCGGCACCCAGGCGGCCGCGCACCCCATCGACTGGTCGCGGGTGCACCTGTGGTGGAGTGACGAGGTCTTCGCCCCGGCCGGCGACCCCGGTCGCAACGACGCGGCCGCCCGGCCGCTGATCGACGCGATCGACATCCCCGCCGAGCAGGTGCATCGGATGCCGGGGTCCGACCGGTTCGCCGATCTCGACGAAGCGGCCGCGGGGTACGCGGCCGAGCTCGCGCGCTACGGCGACGACGGGCGCGCCTGGCCCACGTTCGACATCTGCTTCCTCGGGGTCGGCGCCGACGGACACGTCGCCTCGCTGTTCCCGGACCGGCCCGAGATCCAGATCACGGACCGGGCCGTGGTCGGGGTGCGGGACGCCCCCAAGCCGCCCGCACTGCGCCTGACGGTGACCCGACCGGTGCTCAACCGGTCGCGGCGCGTGTGGATGGTCGTGTCCGGTTCGGACAAGGCCGCCGCCCTGGGGCTGGCGCTGGCCGGTGCAAGCTACGAGAGCGTGCCCGCGGCGGGCACCAAGGGCCGCAAGCGGACGATCTTCTTTGTCGACGAGGCCGCGGCCGCGCAGGTGCCGGCCGAGCTCATCGACCAGGAGTATTGAACCGCCGCGGCGGGCTCAGGCCTGGCCGCGGCGCTCGCGCAGCTGCTGGAGCGCGTCCTCGAGAAGCTGCTCGGCCTCCTCGTCGGTGCGACGCTCCTTCACGTAGGCGAGGTGCGTCTTGTACGGCTCGGTCTTGGCGACCGCGGGCGGGTTGTCCTTGTCGCGGCCGGCCGGAAGACCGGAGTGCGGCGAGTCGATGACCTCGGGGATCTCCTCCTCCGCGATGCCGGCGGCGAAGTAGCGGACGGTCTCGTTGCCCAGGGCGTCCCAGTACGACACGGCGATGCGCTCGGCGTGGTGACCGTGGTCCTGCTCGCCCATGGGGCCGGCACCGACACGGGTGCCGCGGATCGCGTTTCCTCCGGTAGCCATCAGATCGCCTGGAACTTCGTGATGAGGCCGAGGGCCACGATGGTGACGAACCACACCAGGGCCAGGACGATCGTGAACCGGTTGAGGTTGCGCTCAGCCAGCCCGGACGACCCGAGCGAGGTGGTCATGCCGCCGCCGAACATGTCGGACAGACCACCACCACGTCCCTTGTGGAGGAGGATCAGGAGGGTCAGCAGGAGGCTGGTGATGCCCAGCATCACCTGCAGGACGAACTCGAGAATCTGCACAGTCTTGGAAAGCCTTTCGCAGCGACGGGGTCAGTCGCACATCGGTCGAGTATACCGGCTGACACGGCGCGGCCCGCGTCCGACGACGGCGGGCCGCGCCGTGCGCTCAGACGCCGACGTGCTTCTGGTAGCGGATGATCGCGGCGAACTCGTCCGCGAGCAGGCTCGCCCCGCCCACGAGGGCACCGTCGATGTCGGGCTCACGCATGAAGGCCGCGATGTTCGCCGCCTTGACCGATCCGCCGTACAGCACGCGGGTGCGCTGTGCCGCCTCGGCGCCCAGCGCACCGGCGACGACCTCGCGCAGCTTGGCGCACACTTCCTGCGCCTGCTGCGGCGTGGCCGCCTGGCCTGAGCCGATGGCCCACACCGGCTCGTAGGCCACGACGATGTCGGCGTCAGCCGGCACGCCCTTCAGGGCCGCTTCGAGCTGCCCCACCGGCACCGCCGACGCGCCGAACTCCTCGAGGTCCGCGGCGGTCTCGCCGACGCAGATGACCGGCACCAGGCCGTGCCGCAGCGCCGCCTGGACCTTCTCGGCCACGACCTCGTCGCTCTCGTGGTGGTACTCACGACGCTCGGAGTGCCCGATGATCACGTACCGGACGTTGAGCTTGGCCAGGAAGGCGCCGGACACTTCGCCGGTGTAGGCGCCGGAGTCCTTCGTCGACAGGTCCTGCGCGCCCAGCGCGAAGGGGAACTTGTCGGCGTCGAGCAGCGTCTGCACGGTGCGCAGGTCGGTGAACGGCGGGAAGACCGCCACCTCGACGCTGCCGTCCTCGTGTGCGGCGTCCTTGAGCGTCCAGTGCAGCTTCTGGACGAACGCGACCGCCTGCAGGTGGTCGAGGTTCATCTTCCAGTTGCCGGCGATGAGCGGCATGCGGCCACCTTCTGTCACTGCTGCCATCCGAGGACCTCCAGTCCGGGGAGTTTCTTGCCCTCGAGGAACTCGAGGCTGGCTCCACCACCGGTGGAGATGTGGCCGAAGGCGTGGTCAGCGAACCCGAGCTGGCGCACGGCCGCGGCGGAGTCGCCGCCGCCGACGACCGAAAGGCCCTCGACTTCGGTGAGCGCCTGCGCGACGGCCCGCGTGCCGGCCGCGAACGCATCCATCTCGAACACGCCCATCGGGCCGTTCCAGAACACCGTCTTCGCGGTGCGGATCGCGTCGGCGAACAGCTCGGCGGTGGCCGGGCCGATGTCCAGGCCCAGCCCGTCGGCGCCGAACGCGGTGTCCTCCAGCGCGTCGGCGGGGGCCACGACGTGGTCGGCGTCCGCCGCGAACGAGGCCGCCATGACGGCGTCCACCGGCACGACGACGTTGATGCCGCGGTCGGCGGCGGTGGCGAGGTAGCCCTTGACGGTGTCGATCTGGTCGGCTTCGAGCAGGCTCTTGCCCACCTTGTGGCCCTGCGCGGCGAGGAAGGTGAACATCATGCCCCCGCCGACCAGCAGCGTGTCCACGCGCGGCAGCAGGTGCTCGATGACGCCCAGCTTGTCGCTCACCTTGGAGCCGCCGAGCACGACCGCGTAGGGACGCTCCGGGTTCTCGGTCAGGCGGTCGAGCACGTCGACCTCCTTCTCGATGAGGAAGCCCGCGGCGGACGGCAGCAGCTCGGCCAGGTCGTAGACGGACGCCTGCTTGCGGTGCACGACACCGAAGCCGTCCGAGACCAGGGTGTCGCCCAGCTGGGCGAGCTGCTGGGCGAACGCACGGCGCGTGGCGTCGTCCTTGGCGGTCTCGCCCGGGTTGAAGCGCAGGTTCTCGATGACCGCGATCTCGCCGTCGCGCAGGTTCGCGACGGTCTGGGTGGCCGAATCGCCGACGGTGTCGGTCGCAAAGGCGACGGGCGCCTCGAGCAGCTCGGCGAGCCGGTCGGCGACCGGCTTCAGGCTGTACTTCGCGTCGGGGGCCCCGTCGGGGCGGCCCAGGTGCGAGCAGGCCACGATGCGGGCGCCCTGATCGCGGAGATGCTTCAGGGTGGGCAGCGCCGCGCGCACGCGGCCATCGTCCGTGATGACGCCGTCCTTGAGGGGGACGTTGAAGTCACAGCGGACGATGACCCGCGTGCCGACGAGCTCACCCAGTGATTCCAGGGTGCGCAGAGCCATGGTCGTCAGAGCTTGTCGGCGACGAGCTCGGTGAGGTCGACGAGGCGGTTCGAGTAGCCCCACTCGTTGTCGTACCAGCCGACGACCTTGACCTGGTTGCCGATGACGCGCGTCAGGCCGGCGTCGAAGATGCAGGAGTGTTCGTCGGTGACGATGTCGCTGGAGACGATCTCGTCCTCGGTGTACTTCAGGATGCCCTTCAGTGATCCCTCGGCGGCGGCCTTGTAGGCGGCCTTGATCTCGTCGACGGTGACCTCGCGGCTGAGCTCCACGGTCAGGTCGGTGGCCGAACCGGTGGGCACGGGCACGCGCAGCGCGAAGCCGTCGAGCTTGCCCTGCAGCTCGGGCAGCACGAGGCCGATGGCCTTGGCGGCACCGGTCGAGGTCGGGACGATGTTCAGGGCGGCGGCGCGGGCGCGGCGCAGGTCGCCGTGCGGGCCGTCCTGCAGGTTCTGGTCGGCCGTGTAGGCGTGGACCGTGGTCATGAGGCCCTTGACGATGCCGAACTCGTCGTTGAGCACCTTGGCCAGCGGCGCGAGGCAGTTGGTGGTGCAGGAGGCGTTCGAGATGATGTTGTGCGCGGCCGGGTCGTACTGGTCCTCGTTGGCACCGATGACGAAGGTCGCGTCCTCGCCCTTGGCGGGCGCCGAGATCAGGACCTTCTTCGCGCCGCCGGCGATGTGCTTCTTGGCGTCCTCCGCGTTGGTGAACCGGCCGGTCGACTCGATGACGATGTCGACGCCGAGCTCGCCCCAGGGCAGGTTCGCGGGGTCGCGCTCCTCGAAGACCTTGATGGTCTTGTCACCCACGGTGATCGAGTCACCGGTGTACGAGACCTCCTGGTCGAGACGACCGAGGATCGAGTCGTACTTGAGCAGGTGGGCAAGGGTCTTGTTGTCGGTGAGGTCGTTCACCGCGACGATGTCGAGGTCCGCGCCCTGCGCGAGAGCCGCGCGAAGGTAATTGCGTCCGATGCGGCCGAAGCCGTTGATGCCGATCTTGACAGACACGTTGTCTCCCGTTTCCTGTCGCGCCGGCAACGCCCCGTCGGCGCACCTGGCACGCGATTCCTCTTCCTTGCAAACGAAATGAGGATGCCGGTCCCGGCCCGAGGCCGGGAGGAACCCGGCATCCTCACCTTTCTTGTGACACTACTACGCGAGCAGGCCCGCCGTCTTCTCGCGAGCCGTTGCAAGTCGCTCTGCGACGTTCTGCCAGTTCGCGATGTTCCACACGGCCTTGACGTAGTCCGCCTTCACGTTCAGGTAGTCGAGGTAGAAGGCGTGCTCCCACATGTCGATCTGGAAGATCGGCACGGTGCCCTGCGCGGTGTTGGCCTGCTGGTCGAACAGCTGCTGGATGATGAGCTGCTCGCCCAGCGGGTCCCAGCTGAGGACGGCCCAGCCGGATCCCTGGATGCCGGTGGCGGCCGCCGTGAAGTGCGCCTGGAACTTGTCGAAGCCGCCGAAGAACTCGTCGATCGCGGCACGCAGCTCGCCTTCGGGCTCGCCGCCACCCTCCGGCGACAGGTTGGTCCAGAAGATCGAGTGGTTGACGTGACCGCCGAGGTTGAAGGCGAGGTCCTTCTCGAGCTTGTTGACGTTGGCGAGGTTGCCGGTCTCGCGGGCCTCGGCGAGCTGCTCGAGGGCCGTGTTGGCGCCGGTCACGTAGGCCTGGTGGTGCTTGTCGTGGTGCAGCTGCATGATCTTGCCGCTGATGTGCGGCTCGAGCGCTGCGTAGTCGTACGGGAGGTCGGGCAGTGTGTACTTCGCCATGCTCTCTTCTTCCTGTCGGAGCCGCACTGATCCGCTCAGCGCGGCGAGGGGACTGTCCCCATCCTATTGACCGGCAACGTCGCCGGCACAGGGTTCCTTCCCCCGCGGGCGCCGGATGTCAGTCGTCGAGGCCGGCGGGCACGGCCGACTCGGTGTCGGGGATGCCGTCGGCGGCGGCCTTCTTGTCGGCCATGGCCAACAGGCGTCGGATGCGGCCGGCCACGGCGTCCTTCGTCAGCGGCGGGTCGGCGTGGTGGCCCAGTTCGTCCAGGCTCGCGTCGCGGTGGGCCAGGCGCAGCGTGCCGGCCTCCCGCAGGTGTGCGGGCACGTCGTCGCCGAGGATCTCCAGGGCGCGCTCCACGCGCGCGCAGGCGGCCACGGCGGCCTGCGCCGAACGGCGCAGGTTGGCGTCGTCGAAGTTGACCAGGCGGTTGACCCCGGCGCGCACCTCTCGGCGCTGGCGCAGCTCCTCCCACGACGCGGCGGTGCGGGCGGCGCCCATCTCGGCCAGCGCGATGCGGATGGCCTCGCCGTCGCGGACGACGACCCGGGGAACGCCGCGCACCTCGCGGGCCTTGGCAGCGATGCCGATGCGATGTCCGGCGCCCACGAGCGCCATGGCAGCCTCGCCCGAGGGGCAGGTGATCTCGAGTGCGGCGGAGCGGCCGGGATCGGACAGGGACCCGGCGGCCAGGAAGCAGCCGCGCCACACGGCGGCGAGGTCCGGACGCGAGCCGGTGGTGAGCTTGTTGGGCAGGCCGCGCACGGGCCGGCGGCGCTGGTCGAGCAGCCCCGTCTGTCGGGCGAGGGTCTCGCCGCCCTCGATGACGCGGACGGCGATGTGGCCGCCGCCCCGGCCGCCGGAGCCCTGCACGCGGTGCAGTTCGGGGCGCACGCCGTACAGCTCGACCAGGTCGCGCGCGACACGACGGGCCAGCTGCTCGGTGTCGACCTCGGCTTCGACCGCGACGCGGCCGGCGATGGCGTGCAGTCCGCCGGAGAAGCGCAGCAGAGCGGTCAGCTCTGCCACCCGGGCCGTGGGACGAGGGTCACGCACGGTGACCAGCTCCATCTTCACGTCAGCGGTCAGCGGCACGGCAATCCTTCGTTCGTGGGGCGGGTCACGCCGCGGCGGAAGAACGCCACGACGAACGTCCAGCCTACTCGCGGCCGAGGTCGCGGTGTTTCACGCGGACCGCGACGCCGGGCACCGACGCCAGGCGTTCGGCCAGTTCGATCGCGGTGACCACGGAGCGGTGCTTGCCCCCGGTGCACCCGATCGCGACCACGGAGTGGCGCTTGTTCTCGCGCTGGTACCCCTCGAGCACGGGTCGCAGCGCTTTCGCGTAGGCGTCGATGAACTCGGTGGCGCCGGTCTGGCCGAGCACGTAGTCGCGGACCTTCTCGTCCTCACCCGTGAACGCCTTGAGCTCGGGCTCCCAGAAGGGGTTGGGCAGGAAGCGCATGTCGGCGACGAGGTCGACGTCCGGCGGCAGTCCGTACTTGAAGCCGAAGCTCATGACGGTGACGGTGTGCCGTGCCTGCCCGTCGTCGCGGAACATGTCGACGACGCGGGTCGCGAGCTGGTGCACGTTGTTGTGCGAGGTGTCGATGATGATGTCGGCCGACTCGCGGATCGAGGCGAGCTGCGCCCGCTCCCGGCGGATGCCGTCGACGATCGTGTCGTCGCCCTGCAGCGGATGCGGGCGGCGGACCGCCTCGAAGCGGCGCA
Source organism: Microbacterium pollutisoli (assembly GCF_053586795.1). NCBI lineage: Bacteria > Bacillati > Actinomycetota > Actinomycetes > Micrococcales > Microbacteriaceae > Microbacterium > Microbacterium pollutisoli. The sequence goes on along the minus strand of NZ_JBNYWT010000001.1, from coordinate 176,476 downwards.
CGAGGACGTCGTCGGAGGCGTCGAGGAACATCACCCGCACCGGACGGCCGTCGCGCAGGACGCGGGTGACCTCCGGCAGGTCCCGCAGCAGCCCGCCGCCGCGCACGTCGACGACGGCGGCGATCTTCGGCAGTGCGCCCGCGGCGAGGCCCGTGACCTCGAGCAGCGGCTTGAGCATCTGCGGCGGCAGGTTGTCGACGACGTACCAGCCGAGGTCTTCGAGGGCGTTGGCGGCCGTGGTCCGCCCGGCACCCGACATGCCGGTGACGATGAGAACCTCGCCCGCCGGCTGATCGTCCGTCACCGCTTCTCCCCTGTCGTCGGACTCCAGCCTAGCGACTGGCGAGGTGCTGATGGATCGTCGCCGCCAGCTTGGGTCCGATGCCGGGCAGTTCGGCGATCTGCTCGGGTGTGGCGGCACTGAGTTTGGCGACCGATCCGAAGTGCTTGAGCAGCGCCTTGATGCGGCTGGGTCCAAGCCCCGGGATCTCGCTGAGCACCGAGCTGATGTCGCGTTTGCGGCGCTTGCGCTGGTGCGTGATGGCGAAGCGGTGCGCCTCGTCACGCAGCCGCTGCAGCAGATACAGGGCTTCGGACGTGCGCGGCAGGATCACCGGGTACTCCTCCCCCGGCAGCCAGACCTCCTCGAGCCGCTTCGCGATGCCGCACAGGGCGATCTCGGGGTGGCCGGCGTCGCGCAACGCCCGCGCAGCGGCCTCCACCTGCGGCTGCCCGCCGTCCACGACGAGCAGCTGCGGGCGATAGGCGAACCGCGGCTTCTTGCGGGTGGTCACCACGTCGCCTTCGGCCAGCGGATCGGTCGAGACCTCGGCATCCGCTTCGGTTTCTTCGGGACGGTCGAGGTAGGCGAGCCGGCGCATGAGCACCTGGTGCATCGAGGCGGTGTCGTCGGTGGTGCCGGTGACGCCGAACGAGCGGTACTGATCCTTGCGGGGCAGCCCGTCCTCGAACACGACCATGGAGGCCACGACGTTGGTGCCCGACAGGTGGGACACGTCGTAGCATTCGATGCGCAGCGGGGCTTCGTCGAGCCCGAGCGCCTCCTGCAGGTCGGTCAGGGCCTGGGACCGCGCGGTGTAGTCGCTCGTGCGGCGGGTCTTGTGCAGCAGGAGCGCCTGCTGCGCATTGCGGGTCGCCGTCTGCATCAGCTCGGCCTTGCGTCCGCGCTGCGCGACCTGGACGCTGACCCGCTTGCCGCGACGTTCGCACAGCCATTGCTCGAGTTCGACGGCATCGTCGGGCAGGGTCGGTACGAGCACCTGCCGTGGGATGTCGGCGGGCGCGGCGTCGCCGTAGGTGCGCTGCAGCACCTGGTCGACCAGTTCGGCGCCGGAGATGTCGAGCTCCTTGTCGATCGTGGTGGCGCGCACCCCGCGGATGCGGCCGCCGCGGACGACGAAGTGCTGCACGGCGGCGGACAGCTCGTCCTCGGCGATGCCGAACAGATCGGCGTCGGTGTCGGAGGCCAGCACGAGCGCGCTGCGGGTCAGGACGGCGTCGATGGACTGCAGCTTGTCGCGGTAGACCGCCGCGGACTCGTAGTCCGTGGCGGCGGCCGCCTCGTTCATGCGGGCGGTGAGGGCCTTGGTGAAGCGCTGGTCGGCGCCCGACATGAACGACACGAAGTCGTCGACCATGGCGCGGTGCTCCTCGATGGTCACCTTCATCGAGCACGGCCCGCCACAGCGGCCGATCTGGCCCGGGAAGCACGGCCGGCCGGTGGCCATGGCCCGCTTGTACGACGCGTCGCTGCAGGTGCGGATCGGGAAGACCTTGATCATCAGGTCGATCGTGTCGTGCACCGCCCACACCTTGGGGTACGGGCCGAAGTACTTCGCGCCGCGGATCTTGCGGTTGCGCGTGACGATCACGCGGGGCGCTTCATCGGCGAGGGTCACCGCCATGTACGGGTAGGACTTGTCGTCCTTGTACCGGACGTTGAACGGCGGCGAGTACTCCTGGATCCACATGTACTCCAGCTGCAACGAGTCCACGTCGGTGTCCACGACCGTCCACTCGACGGAGGATGCCGTCGTGACCATCCGGCGGGTGCGCTCGTGCAGCGTGTGCAGCGGAGCGAAGTAGTTCGACAGCCGGGCACGGAGGTTCTTCGCCTTGCCGACGTAGAGCACCCGGCCCTCGGCGTCACGGAACCGGTAGACGCCCGGCTCGGTGGGGATCTCCCCCGGCTTGGGCTTGTACGGCAGCTGGGCGGCCACGTCAGCCTGCCTTGCGCGCGGACGCCGTCCCCAGGATCTCGCTGAGGAACGCCCCCGTGTGGCTGCCGGGCACCGTGGCGACCTGCTCGGGTGTGCCGGTCGCGACGATCTGGCCGCCGCCGGCGCCGCCCTCGGGGCCCAGGTCGATGACCCAGTCGGCCGACTTGATGACGTCGAGGTTGTGCTCGATGACGATGACGGTGTTGCCCTTGTCGACGAGGCCGTTCAAGACCTCGAGCAGGCGCGACACGTCTTCGAAGTGCAGGCCGGTGGTCGGCTCGTCGAGCACGTAGATGCTGCGCCCGTTCGAGCGGCGCTGCAGTTCGGTGGCGAGCTTGACGCGCTGCGCCTCGCCGCCGGACAGCGTCGTGGCCGACTGCCCGAGCCGCACGTAGCCGAGGCCGACGTCGACGAGCGTCTTCATGTAGCGGTGGATGGCCTGGATGGGCTCGAAGAACTCGGCCGCCTCGCTGATGGGCATGTCGAGCACTTCGGCGATGTTCTTGCCCTTGTAGTGCACCGACAGCGTGTCGCGGTTGTACCGCTGGCCGTGGCACACCTCGCAGTCGACGTACACGTCGGGCAGGAAGTTCATCTCGATCTTGATCGTGCCGTCACCCGAGCAGGCCTCGCAGCGCCCGCCCTTGACGTTGAAGCTGAACCGGCCGGGCTGGTAGCCGCGGGCCTTCGCCTCGGGTGTCTCGCTGAACAGGGTCCGGATGCGGTCGAACACGCCCGTGTAGGTGGCGGGGTTGGATCGCGGCGTGCGGCCGATGGGCGCCTGGTCGACGTGGACGACCTTGTCGAGGTGGTCGAGGCCGGTGACGCGGGTGTGCTTGCCGGCGACGCGGCGGGCCCCGTTGAGGCGCGTGGCGAGCACTTCGTACAGGATGCCGTTGACCAGGGAAGACTTGCCCGAACCGCTCACGCCGGTGACGGCCGTGAGCACACCGAGCGGGAACTCGGCCGTGACGTTCTTCAGGTTGTTCTCGCGGGCACCGACGACGGTCACCATCCGCTTCTTGTCGACCTTGCGGCGCTTGACCGGCGTCGGGATCGCGCGGCGGCCACTCAGGTAGGCGCCCGTGATCGAGGCGTCGTCCTCGAGCAGGGGGGCGAGCGGGCCGGAGTGGACCACTTCGCCGCCGTGCACGCCGGCGCGTGGTCCGATGTCGACGATCCAGTCGGCCGCGTGGATGGTCTCCTCGTCGTGTTCGACGACGATGAGGGTGTTGCCGAGGTCCTTGAGCCGGACGAGCGTCTCGATGAGGCGCCGGTTGTCACGCTGGTGCAGGCCGATCGACGGCTCGTCGAGCACGTAGAGCACGCCGGTGAGGCCCGAGCCGATCTGTGTCGCGAGCCGGATGCGCTGCGCTTCGCCGCCGGAGAGCGATCCGGCAGAGCGGCTGAGGCTGAGGTAGCTCAGCCCCACCTGGATGAGGAAGTCGAGGCGCGCACGGATCTCGCGCAGCACGGCGGCGGCGATCTGCGCCTCGCGGTCGGTGAGCCGCAGATCGGCGAAGTACTTCTGCGCGTCGCCCAGGCTCAGGTGCGAGGCCTCGGCGATCGAGTGACCGTGGACCTTCACGGCGAGCACTTCGGGCTTGAGCCGGTCACCGTTGCAGACCGGGCACGGCACCTCGCGGAGGTACTCCCCCCAGCGCTGCCGCTGCGTGTCGGACTCCGCGCTCGCGTACTGCCGCTCGATGTAGGGGATGACACCCTCGAAGCCCGAGGTGTAGCGCATCTCCCGCCCGTAGCGGTTGCGCCACTTGACGGTCACCTTGAAGTTCTCGCCGCGCAGCACGGCGTCCTGCACGCGCGGCGACAGGTCCTTCCACGGCGTGTCGAGCGAGAAGTCGAGGTCGTCGGCCAGCCCGACGAGCAGCCGCTCGTAGTACTGGAACAGCCCCTTGCCCTGCGTCGTCCACGGGATGACGACGCCCTCGTTGATCGAGAGCTCCTCATCGCCGAGCATGAGGTCGACGTCGACCGACATCCGGGTGCCGAGCCCGGAGCAGGCGGGGCACGCGCCGAACGGGGCGTTGAACGAGAAGGTGCGCGGCTCGATCTCGGTCAGCTGGATGGGGTGCCCGTTCGGGCAGGCGAGCTTCTCGCTGAAGCTCTGCCACGCGGCATCCGCTTCTTCGTCCACGAAGTTGACCTGCATGATGCCGCCGGCGAGGTTCAGCGCCGTCTCGACGGAGTCGGTGACGCGGCTGAGGATGTCGCCGCTGGCGACGAGGCGGTCGACGACCACCGCGATGTCGTGCTTGTAGCTCTTCTTCAGCTTGGGCGGCTCGGCCAGCTGCACCAGCTCGCCGTCGACGACGGCGCGGGCGTACCCCTTGGCGCTGAGCTCCTTGAAGAGGTCGACGAACTCGCCCTTCTTCTGCGATACGACGGGTGCCACGATCTGGTAGCGGGTGCGCTCGGGCAGCTCCATGAGCTGGTCGGCGATCTGCTGCACGGTCTGCCGCTGGATCTGCGCGCCGCATTCGGGGCAGTGCGGGACGCCGATGCGCGCCCACAGCAGACGCATGTAGTCGTGGATCTCGGTGATCGTGCCCACGGTCGACCGCGGGTTGCGGTTGGTCGACTTCTGGTCGATGCTCACCGCGGGGCTCAGACCCTCGATGAAGTCGACGTCCGGACGGTCGACCTGGCCGAGGAACTGACGGGCGTAGGAGCTCAGCGATTCGACGTAGCGCCGCTGGCCCTCGGCGAAGATCGTGTCGAACGCGAGGCTCGACTTCCCCGACCCGGACAGCCCCGTGAACACGACGAGAGCGTCACGCGGAATGTCGAGATCCACATCCTTCAGATTGTGGACGCGAGCACCGCGGACGCTGAGTTTTGAGGGGTTCACGACAGGGACGATGGGCACCAGACAAGTGTAGATGGGGCCTCCGACACTGGCTCCGAGAGCCCCGTGCGGGCGGTCCGTTCTGGGCGAATCGGCAGGTTGGGGCGGCGTCAGGCGCGGGGGCCGGCGAACGGCGCGAGGCCGTCGCGCAGCGCCTGGAGGGCTCCGGCATCCACCCCCACCTGCGCCATCACCTGCTCGGGCACGGCCAGCGCCTCGGTGCGCAGATCGCGGCCGGCGGCGGTCAGGTCGATGTCGAGCACGCGTTCGTCGGCGGCGCGACGCCGGCGCACGACGCGGCCCTGCGCCTCGAGGCGTTTGACCAGGGGCGATAGAGTCGCCGGCTCCATGGCCAGCTCGGCGGCCAGCTCCCCCAGGGACCGCGGCGACCGCTCCCACAGGGCGAGCATGACGAGGTACTGCGGATGGGTCAGGCCGAGGGGTTCGAGGATCGGCCGGTAGATGGCGACGACGTTGCGGGCGGCGGTCACCAGGGCGAAGCACAGCTGATTGTCCAGCTTCAGAAGGTCGTCGCGGGTGGTCGTCACGACGTCAGCCTATCTGCTTGTTTAGTACACTAACCATCATGACGCGAAACACCCCGGAACGACCCCCACTGCGTGAGCGGATCCGCAACGCCGGCGGCTGGTACGCGTTCTGGAACTCCCGTCTGATCCGCTACGCCGGGCCCGCGTCCGTCGGACCCTACGACACCGAGCCCGAGCCGGTGCGCACGGAGCGCGCGTGCCCGCTGTGCGGGCACCCCATGTCGGCGCACACCTTCGACCGGTCGGGCCCCAAGCCGCTCATGACGTGCCCGTGACGACGCGGCGTCGGCCCGGGTTTCCTCCCAGCGAGACGGCGCCGTTCTCGTCGAGGGGCCAGGCCGGGTTCACCACGACCTCCCACGGGTGGCCGTCGGGGTCGAGGAACACGCCCGAATAGCCGCCCAACGGGGTGGGCGCACCGGGGCGGGCGACGGTGCCGCCGGCCGTCCGGGCCGCCTCGAGCACGGCGTCGACGTCGGCTTCGCGGGCGACGTTGTGCGCGAGGGTGATCCCTCCCCAGCCTCCGGCATCGACGACCCGGGAATCGGCCGCGAGCTCGGCGCGTGACCAGAGCGCGAGAACCATGCCGCCCGCCTGGTAAAAGGCGACCTCGCCCGGGACGGACGCCGCGTGGGGCTCCCAACCAAGATCGCGGTAGAACGCGATGGCGCGCTCGAGGTCGGCGACGCCCAGCGTGATCAGGCTCACGCGCTGCTGCATATCCGGTCCCTTCCGGTGCCGGTCACGCGTGGCCGGCACGCTCCATGGCGCGCAGCTCCTTCTTGAGGTCCTGCACCTCGTCGCGCAGCCGCGCGGCCAGTTCGAATTTCAGCTCGGCGGCGGCGGCCAGCATCTGGCTCGAGAGGTCTTCGATGGTGGCTTCGAGCTGGGTCGCACCCTCGGCGGCGATGCCCTCCCGGCGCAGCTGGGGCGTGGGCGACTTGCCCTTGCCCGACTTGTTCTTGCGCGACAGCAGGTCGGCCGTGTCGGACGCCTCGCGCGCGAGCACCTCCGTGATGTCGGCGATCTTCTTGCGCAGCGGCTGGGGGTCGATCCCGTTCTCGAGGTTGTAGGCGATCTGCTTCTCGCGGCGTCGTTCGGTCTCGTCGATGGCCGATTTCATGGAGTCGGTCATGTTGTCGGCGTACATGTGCACCTCGCCGGACACGTTTCGCGCGGCGCGGCCGATCGTCTGGATGAGGGAGGTTCCCGAGCGCAGGAAGCCCTCCTTGTCGGCGTCGAGGATCGCGACGAGCGACACTTCGGGCAGGTCGAGGCCTTCCCGCAGCAGGTTGATGCCCACGAGCACGTCGTAGACGCCCGATCGCAATTCGGTGAGCAGCTCAACGCGGCGCAGGGTGTCGACGTCGGAGTGCAGGTAGCGCACCCGCACGCCGTGCTCGCCGAGGAAGTCGGTGAGCTCTTCGGCCATCTTCTTGGTGAGCGTCGTGACGAGCACGCGCTCGTCGCGCTCGACGCGCACCCGGATCTCTTCGAGCAGGTCGTCGATCTGGCCCTTCGAGGGTTTGACGATGATCTGCGGGTCGACCAGGCCCGTCGGGCGGATGATCTGCTCGACGACCCCGTCTGCGATGCCCATCTCGTAGCGCCCGGGTGTGGCCGACAGGTAGACGGTCTGGCCGATGCGCTGCTTGAACTCGTCGAAGCGCAGCGGGCGGTTGTCCAGGGCGCTGGGCAGTCGGAACCCGTGGTCCACGAGGGTGCGCTTGCGCGACGCGTCGCCCTCGTACATGGCGCCGATCTGCGGCACGGTCACGTGCGACTCGTCGATGACGAGCAGGAAGTCGTCGGGGAAGAAGTCGAGCAGGGTGTGCGGCGGTTCGCCGGGCTGCCGGCCGTCGAGGTGGCGGGAGTAGTTCTCGATGCCGGAGCAGAATCCGAGCTGCTGCAGCATCTCGAGGTCGAAGGTGGTGCGCATGCGCAGGCGCTGGGCCTCGAGTAGCTTGCCCTGCCCTTCGAGCTCGGTGAGCCGCTCGGCGAGCTCGGCCTCGATCGTGCCGATGGCCCGCTGCACGGTGTCGGTGCCGGCGACATAGTGGGATGCCGGGAAGATGGGCACGCTGTCGAGTTTCTGGACGACGTCGCCGGTGAGCGGGTGGAGCATGTAGAGCGCTTCGATCTCGTCGCCGAACAGCTCGATGCGCACCGCGTACTCCTCGTACACGGGGATGATCTCGATCGTGTCGCCGCGGACGCGGAAGTTCCCGCGCGAGAAGTCGACGTCGTTGCGGTTGTACTGCATCGCGATGAACTTGCGGATGAGGGCGTCGCGGTCGTACCGCTCCCCCACCTGCAGCGCGACCATCGCACGCAGATACTCTTCGGGGGCGCCCAAGCCGTAGATGCAGGAGACCGTGGAGACGACGACGACGTCGCGTCGGCTGAGCAGCGAGTTGGTGGTCGAGTGGCGCAGCCGTTCGACCTCAGCGTTGATCGACGAGTCCTTCTCGATGAAGGTGTCCGTCTGGGGGACGTACGCCTCGGGCTGGTAGTAGTCGTAGTAGCTGACGAAGTACTCGACCGCGTTGTTCGGCATGAGTTCGCGGAACTCGTTGGCCAGCTGCGCCGCGAGCGTCTTGTTGTGCGCGAGCACGAGCGTGGGACGCTGCACCTGTTCGATGAGCCAGGCGGTGGTCGCCGACTTGCCGGTACCGGTGGCGCCCAGCAGCACGACGTCGGTCTCACCGGCGTTGATGCGCGCGGCGAGGTCGGCGATGGCCTGCGGCTGGTCACCGCTGGGCTCGTACTCGCTCACGACTTCGAAGGGTCGCACCGATCGCGTGGTCTGCATCCTTCCAGCGTATGCGCGACCCCGGACATGCGGGCCGGCGGCCGCCGGGTGACGGGGTCAGGACGCCAGCTTCAGAACGGCGGTTCAGGATGGCCGCTTCAGAACCGCGGCGTCAGAAGGGTCGATTCAGAACCCGCGGCGTAATAACGGTCGGTTCAGAACGGCGGCGGATCACCGCTGTCGTGGAGGTACAGGCCGTCGCGGCGATGTCGTGCTTCGAAGAACGAGTCGGGGAGGAACCCGACGGTCGGCGCCGGTCTGTCGAGATACCGGCGGCCGTCCGGATCGATCCACTCGAACACGCCGTCCGCGTGCGGGATCACCTGCCACCGACTGTGATGGCGAAGCGGATGGTGTCGCTTGCACTCGTCGGCGAGATACCGCACGTCGGTGGGTCCCCCGCGGGAGTACTCGATCGTGTGGTCGTGATCGCACCTGTGCGCCGGCGCGGTGCAGCCGAAGAACCGGCACTGCATGTCGCGTGCGTCGAGGTAGCGCCGCTGCGCGGTGGTCGGACGATACCGATCGACGGCGAGCACCATGCCGGTGATCGGGTGCGTGAGCACCCGGTCCCACCCCGGGGCCCGGGCGACCAGCCGGCGCGCGGTGGCCGGATCGACCGGGACGCGCCCGGCGAGCTCTGCCGGCGCGCGGCCGGGCGTGGTGTCATCGCCGGTGAGTGTGAGCACCGGCACGGTCAGGCGGACCTTCGCGGTGATGTTGAGGGCGGTCTCCGGGTCGACCCCGGTGGGGACGCCGGCCAGCAGCAGTTCGCACGCGAGGTCGGCCCGCCGCTGATCGAGGGTCCGGGTGTCTTCGGCGAGGGCGTGGGCACCGGCATCCCGCACGAAATCCATGCCGCTGACCCCGGCCACAGCGACGAGGGCCCGCAGGTGAAGGGTCACGGCGATCTCGAACCCCGAGGGGCGGCGAGCGATCGCCGTCACCAGTTGCAGGGTGTGCCGCGACGGCCCGGGCTCGGGCGTCGGCGCACTGCCGAGCCCGAGCCGTTCCGACGCAGGCCGGGGCGGCGCCGCGCGGTCGAGCCGGCTCAGCTCTGTCGCGCGCTGGAAGACGCCGTGCCCAAGCACCGCCGGCACGTCGAGGAGCACGCGGACCATCGCGTCGGGCAGGGGGCGCAGCTGCATCTTGCGGCGCTTGCGCGCCTCGGCGTGGCGCTCGGCGAGCGGCACCGGATTCAGCCGCTCCGCGGTGAGCTGAGCCACCGGCCGGGTGCGGGCCACACTCTCCTCTTCAGCGACGCGCACGAGGTGCCGTTCGTAGTCGGCGCGGATCTCGGGATCGCGCAGACGCTCGCCGGCGTCCACGATCGCGCGGACATGGCCCCGGGTGATGCGTGCCTGGGCCCACGATTCGACCAGGAGCGGGTACTCGGCCATCAGGGTCTGCGCGTCGAGCAGGCGCCCTTGGATCGTGCGGTCGGACACGCGGAGGCGCGCGGCGATGCGGGCGGAGACGTCACGCAGCGGGATCTGGGCGGCCCGACGGTCGGCCGGCAGTGCGCGGATGGCGTCGTCGGTGAGGTCGCCGAGCCGGGCCATGGCCTTCTCGATCGCGGCATCCACCGTCGCCTTCTGCTGTTCGAGGGTGACGATCTCGTCCACGAGCGCGTGCAGGCGGGAGGAGCCGACCACGGTGTCTGCCGTCATGACTCCCCCTTTCTGCGTTGCATCCATCGTTGCACCGACCTCCGACATTGGTTCTATGCCCCGCGAATGGCCACCGACTCTGTGTCGAATCTTCATGCTCGACCATGGTCGTTCCGGTCCACGCATCCGCGGCGCCCGCACCCCACGCCGTAGGCTGACGTCGTGGAATTCCTCGTGGGCACAGGACTGGCGGCCGCCGCCGGTCTGAACGCGTGGATGCCGCTGTTCCTCCTCGGGCTGGTGGACAGATTCGCCCCGGCGTTCGACCTGCCCTCGGGCTGGGCGTGGCTGTCGAGCGATGTCGCGCTGTGGATCACCAGCATCCTGCTGGTCGTCGAGATCGTCGCCGACAAGGTCCCCGCGGTCGATTCGGTCAATGACGTGTTGCAGACCGCGATCCGCCCCGCGGCGGGCGGCATCGTGTTCGGTGCGGGTTCGAGCGCGGAGGCGCTGACCCTCGACGATCCCGCGACACTGTTCGCCGACAACGCGTGGGTGCCCATCGTCATCGGCGTGGTGATCGCCCTCGGCGTCCATCTGCTGAAGGCACTCGTGCGCCCCGTGGCCAACGCGGCGACCGCGGGCCTCGCCGCGCCCCTGGTGTCGACGGCCGAAGACGTGTCGTCGTTCGGCCTGGCGCTGGCCGCGATCTTCGTGCCGATCATCGCGCTGCTGCTCCTGGTCGGCCTCGTGATCACCGCGATCGTGCTGTTGCGGCGGCGGGCGCGGCGCCGACCCGCGCCCACTGAGCCGGCCTGATCCTCCGCGGGATACGGCTCACTCCGCGGTACTGAGACGCTCCCAGAGGTCGTCGACCTGAGCACGGGTGTGCTCCAGGGTCCCCGAGGTGTCGATGACGACGTCGGCGATGGCCCGACGCTGTTCATCGGAGACCTGCGCGGCGATCCGCCCGGCGGCCTCGTCGTCGCTCATGCCGCGGAGTTCCCTCAGGCGGCGGTGTCTCATCTCGGCGGGCGCGTCGGCCACCACGATCAGGTCCCACGGGTCGTCCACGCGGGCTTCGACCAGCAGCGGCACGTCGTACACGACGACGGCCTGGGGGTTCTGCCGGAAGGCGTCGTCGAACCGGCGCTTCGATTCGACGCCGACCGCCGGGTGGACGATGGCGTTGAGCCGCGCCAGTGCCTCTGGATCGCCGAAGGCGACGGCGCCGAGCGCCGCACGGTCGAGACTGCCGTCGGCAGCGATGACCTCGTCGCCGAACGCCGTCGCGATCTCAGCGAGCACGGGCGAGCCCGGCTCCTGCACGTCGCGGACGATCTGATCGGCGTCCACGATGACGGCGCCGTGCTCGGCCAGGCGCCGGGAGATCGTGGACTTCCCGGACGCGATTCCCCCGGTCAGCGCGATGAGAGGCATGCGTTCATCGTGCCACGGCCGCATTGCTGAGCCGATCCTGAGGCGGCCTTGAGGGTCGCTTGGGGAGGCGCTGAGGGCCGGTTCGTACCTTCAGAGTGTCACCGAAACCGGTGACCGAATCGGGGCCCCGACCCCGCCGAAACCCCGAGTCTCAGAGGTCACAACATGATCGACAACACCCCCACCACCGCCTCGACCGTCGAGGAGCCGCGCAAGGACAAGAAGCGGGCCGTCATCGCGTTCGGACTCGCCGCGCTCGCCATCGGCGGGATCGGCGCGGCCGCGACCAGCGCCGCGTGGACTGACAACGTCTTCTTCTCGGCCGGCGCCGAGGCCGCCACGTTCAACCTGCAGGGCTCGATCGACGGCAAATCGTGGACAGAGGGCGTCGAGGAGGCGAAGATCGAGATCCCCGCATCGGAGCTCGCGAACCTTCTCCCGGGCGAGACCCGCACCATCAAGCTCCACGTCAAGAACGACAGCACGGTGGGCGCCGCGCTGACGTCGTCGGTTGAGTTCGCCGCCAGCGCCTTTGAGGAGAACCCGACCGCGACCGTGGAGGACTTGGCCCCCACGCTCGTGAACGGCGCCACCGACGAGTTCCAGCTGGTCGTGAAGGCCCCCGCCGACTGGGCCGCCACCAACCAGGGCAAGTCCGCGACGATCGTCGTCAAGATCGCCGGCACTGCGACAGCCGTCGCCGGCTGACCGACCCCGGCGGCAGGACGCACCCCCCGCGTCCTGTCGCCGGCCCTTCCTTCGACCACCGCCCAGACGAGGACACGCCATGCTCCAGATTCTCCGCCGCCTGTCGAGCGGCCTGCTGTGGCTGCTGGCTGCCGTCGGCATCGCATGTGCCGCGGTCTGGGGCGCGACCACGGCCGGTCTCATCAAGCCGCTCGTGGTCATATCCGGCTCGATGGAGCCGGGCATCATGACCGGCGACCTGCTCATCGCCACCCCTGCAGACACCGCGGAACTCGAAGTCGGTGACGTCGTCAGCCTCCCTTCCGAGCTTACGGAATCGCTGGTCACCCACCGCATCGAGAGCATCGAGCAGGCCGAAGACGGCCGGTTCACCATCTCGATGAAGGGTGACAACAACGAGTTCTCCGACGCCCTGGACTACACCGTCGGCGCGTCGGTCTGGAAGCCCACCTGGCAGCTGGCCGGCATGGGCACAGTCGTCACCCGTCTCACCACGCCTGCCGTGGTCGTCCCTCTCCTCATCGGGCTCGGCTCGCTGCTCGGCATCTCGCTGTTGATCCCCGCCGGGCCTCGGCCGCGGACACCCCGTGCTGTGGCGGTGCAACGATGAACGCGCACGTCCGTCGAACGTTGGCAGCCGTCCCTGCGGTGATCATCGGAGCCGTTCTGGGGGTGGGCCTGCTCACGCCGGCCCCCGCCACCTTCGCGCAACCGGTCGACATCAGCTTCGCGCAGATGCTGCCCGGTGAGACCCGTTCCGCCGCGCAACCGGTCACCATCCCGGTGCGTGCGCGAGTCGTGGACTCCGCATGGTCGATCGGGGGCACGAACGCCGAGTGGACCGTCACGCTGTGCACGGGCGACGCCTGCACGGGCTGGGACGACCTGGTCGGCACCACCCTGTCCTCCGGTACGCACTCGCTGGTGACCACCGTCCGCATGCCGGATGAGCTCGAGCAGGGCGCGACGGCAGCCGCCAGCGGCAGCATCACGTTCGTCGAAGCGGATGCCGCACTGCCCTCCACCGGCAACACCATCGCGGCAGGCGTCATCGGTGCCGGCATCGCCGCCCTCGTCGGCGGCATCATCATCATTCTCCTGGCGCGACGCCGCAGGGAAGACGAAGAAGAGACGAGATCATGAGACGCTCCCGCATCGTCGCACTCACGCTCGCCGCAGCGGCCGTCATCGGCATCGGCGTCAGCGCCGGCGCGGCATCGCAGACGCAGGCCGCCTGGACCGATCCGGTGTACGTCACGGCCACCACCACCGCTGGGTCGTGGGTCTCCGGCAACTCCTGCACCGCATGGGCGATGGGCGGCACGAAACTCGCGTCGTGCGAGGTGAAGGGAATCAGGGTGAGCGGCTGGATCGACGGTGCGGGCATCCACCGTCAGTACTACGTCGATTTCGCGACGCCTTCCCAAGCGGAGTTCGTGGATTTCTCCATTGACCTCACCACCGCGACGGGCGACGCACCAGAGATGGACTGGAGCAAAGCCAATGTGCAGGGGAACGCGCAGTTCATCCCGACCGACGGCTGGACGTCGGTCAGGCTGCCGACAGTGACAGGACGCACGATCCAGTGGAACACGCAGACGATGTTCTTCGAGCTACTGAGCCCAGCGGCTACCGGCAGGTGATGTGTGGATGAACGATCTCGCCGGCGATCCCGCCTTCCACTGCACGATCGATAGCGCCGGGTCGTAACCATGGGCGAGGCGTTCCAGAGCGTGTTCTGGGATATCATCACCGAGATCACGTGGCCGGCGTCAGGCGGCGGGACGACGGAGGATGAGTCAGTGGAACAGCGGGTCGCGGTCGTCATCGAGGACGACCCGGACATCCGGGCGCTTCTGACCGAGGTCCTCGAAAGCGCCGGCTTCACCGCTTTCTCCGCGGGCAACGGCGAGGCGGGCTTGAAGCTCGTCCGCGAGCACGACCCCGTGGTGACGACGCTCGACATCAGCATGCCGGGTATGGACGGCTTCGAGACGGCGAAGCGCATCCGCACCCTCAGCTCGACCTACATCGTCATGCTCACCGCACGCGCGGAGGAGATCGACGTGCTGCAGGGTCTGCAAGCCGGTGCCGACGACTACGTCACCAAGCCGTTCCGGCCCCGCGAGCTGCGTGCGCGCATCGAGGCCATGCTGAGGAGACCGCGGACGCTCACGACCTCCGACGCTCCCCCGTCCACCCCGGACTCGCCGGACGACGCGGAGTGGCTCGAGTTCAACGGCCTCCGGGTGAACGAACCGCGGCGACTGGTGCAAGTGGACGGCGCCGACGTCGACCTGACCCGCAGTGAGTTCGACATCCTCCTGGACCTGCTCGAGCACAACGGTCGCGTCGTCTCGAAAGGCTCGCTGGCGCTCTTGCTCCGGCGCGACCGCGACAGCGGAGGGTTCGTCACCGAGCACGACGAGCGCGCCATCGAGGTGCACGTCGCGAACCTGCGCCGCAAGCTCGGCGAATCTCCCGCAAAGCCTCGGTGGATCGAGACGGTGCGCGGCGTGGGTTATCGGTCGACCCGCTCCTGACGGGCGCTCCAGGCGACGACCACTCCGCTCTCGGCGTCGCCGGCCAATGCCGCACACCGAGCCGCCGAAATCAGCGCCGTCGCCGAAGCGTCCGAACCGGATGCCGCGGCGACGCCGACCTTGACGAGTGGGGCGACGGTGACGCGCTCACCCTCCAGAGCCGCCGAGGCCGCGCGCTGCAGGGCATACGCGACCTCGCGCGCTTCGTCTTCCGAACCCGGGGTGATCGCCACCAACAACTCCCCGGTGTCGCCCTCGCCGATCATCGACTGGAGCGGCATCGCCTCTCGCGTCGCGCGCCGGAAGGCCGAGGTGACACGATACGTTTCATCTGCGCCGAACGCCGTGGCGATCTGTCCCACCTCTTCGATGATGACCGCGACCGCGCCCACGACCACTCCGCGGGCGGCCGCGCGCTCGACGAGCTCCCCGAAGGTCAGCTGGAAAGAATCCGGACGAAGGACGCCGTCGTCACCGCGCTGCAGCGCGGTCGCGGCCGTCACTCCGCGCACTCGGGCGCGTTCCGCCCGGAGCACCGAGGTGGTCAGCAGAGCGACCACCGTGAAGACGACCGTCACCGCGCTGGTCATCACGGGGCCGAACCACGTCCGGAACAGCAGCGAACCGGGACCGTACGCGATGTGCGCGATGAACCGGCAGACGAAGAACGCGCAGACCAGCACGAGCACGATCGCCAGGCCCAGCGCGGTGCCGTGGCGCTTCATCTCCCCCCGGAACGCCTCGAAGGCACCCAAGCCGGTGAAGAGCGCGAAGACGGCGAGCATCGGCAGCGCTCCCGCCCAGTCCCCCTCCGCATATGTCAACAGGGTGAGAAGAAAGACCCCGACGGATGCCACGACGACCGCTGCACCCGCCGCCGCGGTCGACCGACGGTTGAACGCGCGGCATCCGACCCACATGAAACCCAGGGAGGCGACGAGCGCCCCATTGCCGACCGCGGCCGGCCAGACCGGTCCGGGCTCCGCCGCCCAGACCACGCGGCAGAACGTGGTGAGCATGCCGGCGAGGAAGGACAGCGCCCACACGCGCCCGACGCGTTCTTCGCGCCGCAGGATCATCTCGAGCAGAAACAGCACGCCCGAAACGTTCACGACGATGGCGGTGATCACCGCCACCGACAGGACGTCCAGTTGCATCAGTCTTCCTCCCCCGAACGCAGTGGGATCCGCACGATGAACGTGCTGCCCTTGCCTTCCTCGGTGCGCACGGTGATGTCGCCGCCCTGCGCTCTCATCATCTCCAGGCTGATCGCCAGCCCCAACCCGCTGCCGTGCGCAGAGGTGTGCCGCACGGCATCCGCACGGTAGAAGCGGTCGAACAGCAGGGGCACCTCCTCGGCCCGGATTCCCGGTCCGTCGTCGCGCACCACGACCCACGCGTGGTCGACGTCCGAGGTCACCCCCACCTCGATACGACCCCCTTCGTGGTGGTACTTGACGGCATTGCTGAGGAGGTTGTCCACCACCTGGCGCAGCCGGAGCGGGTCTGTCCACGCCGTTGCGTCTTCGACGCCGGTCGTGTCGATCGTGATCGAACGGGCATCCGCCTGGGCGGCGATCGCGTCGACGGCGGCCCCGACCAGCCGCGACACATCGGTACGCTCCGGATGGAAGGTCAGCGCGATGCCGCCTCGGGCGTCGGCCGCTGCGGCCAGCAGGTCGGACACGATGTGCAGGAGCCGCTCGGCGTTGCGCTCGACCACCTGAAGGTTCGACCGGGTCGAGCTCGGCAGCCCTTCGGCATCCATCGCGAGCTCCACGTACCCCAGGATGGATGTCAGCGGTGTGCGCAGTTCATGCGACACCGACGCGATCAAGTCCTCCCGCGCGCGCAGGGCCATCACCTCGCTGGTCACATCACGCGAGACCACGAGCCCACCCGCCGGTTCGCCCTCGGCGCCGCGCAGCCTGCGGGCCGTCACACTCAGCGCGCGCCGGGCACGTCCGGGAGCGCCATACCAGACCAGGGTGGACTCGAACGTCTCGCCGCGCTCGGCGCGGGCCACCGGCTCCTCGTCGGGGGCGAGCCGAGTGACGCCGTCGGCGGCGTAGGCGGCACGGTCCCCGTCATCGTCCTGCGGGGGCGCCAGCAGCCGTGCGTGCGCCTCGTTGGCCAGGGTCGTCGCACCGCTCGGGTCGAGTCGCACGACACCGAAGTCCACGGCATCCAGCACCTCGGTCAAGAACGCCTCTTGGCGGTGCGCTCGGTCGGCGGCGCGACGCAGCGACAGGCTCTGCCGGCTCAGCAGCATCCGCTGAGCCGTGGCTCGGCGGGCGTAGAGGAACGCGATGGCCGACACGATCGCCATCGTGACGGGGATGACCACGAAGGATGTCTCGAACTCCCCCGGTGCGGCGATCGCCACCGTGCTCCACAGCGCGGCGGACACGGTGACGATGCTCGTCACGAGCCCCTTCACGCCGAACGACGACGACAGCCACAGACAGGGGAAGACCCACAGCAGCGCGAGTCCCACCGTCGGCGCGGATCTCTCCATCATGGTGATCGCCACGACGTCGAGGAGCGGGACGATCGCGATCGTCAGCGGCGGCAGGCGGTTCCACGGCACGATGACCGCGACCCCGGTGACCACGAACATGAGTCCGAGCCCGCCCACGAGCTGGTAGATGTCGTCCACCGCCCCGAAGGCGAGGGCGACGCTGCATGAGACGAGCGCGACGAGCCCGGTCAGCAGCTGGTTGACGGCCGTCGCCCGTTCACGGGTGCGATCGGCCGGCGGCCGGGGCGGCCGTGTCGCGCGTGCACTCATGCGATGACGCTACCGCGCCACCCGGTCCCGCCCGGCATCGGCGACCCCCGGAAACGCAGAACGGCCGGAACCCGAAGGTCCCGGCCGTTCTGACCGATCAATGCAGGATCAGCGACCCGACAGCTTCTCGCGCAGAGCGGCGAGAGCCTCGTCGTCGGCCAGCGTGCCGGCCGAGGAGGAGTCGCTCGAGAACGACGATCCACCGGTCTCGGCGGGCGCGGAGGCCTCGGCCTCGAGTGCCTTGGCGACCTGAGCCTTGTGGGCCTCCCAGCGCGCCTGCGCGGCGGCGTACTCGGCCTCCCAGGCCAGGCGCTGCTCGTCGAAGCCTTCCTTCCACTGGTTGGTCTCGGCGTCGAAGCCCTCGGGGTACTTGTACTCCCCGTTCTCGTCGTACTCCGTGGCCATGCCGTAGAGGGCCGGGTCGAACTCGGTGCCGTAGGGGTCGACCAGCTCGTTGGCCTGCTTCAGCGACAGCGAGATGCGGCGACGCTCGAGGTCGATGTCGATGATCTTGACGAAGACCTCTTCGCCGACCGACACGACCTGCTCGGCCAGCTCGACGTGCTTGCCCGACAGCTCCGAGATGTGCACGAGGCCCTCGATGCCGTCCGCGACGCGCACGAACGCACCGAACGGAACGAGCTTGGTGACCTTGCCCGGCGCGACCTGACCGATCGCGTGGGTGCGGGCGAAGACCTGCCACGGGTCCTCCTGCGTCGCCTTCAGCGACAGCGAGACGCGCTCGCGGTCGAGGTCGACCTCGAGGATCTCGACGGTGACCTCCTGGCCCACCTCGACGACCTCGCTGGCGTGCTCGATGTGCTTCCACGACAGCTCGGAGACGTGCACGAGGCCGTCCACGCCGCCCAGGTCGACGAACGCACCGAAGTTGACGATCGACGAGACCGTGCCCTTGCGGACCTGACCCTTGTGCAGGTTGTTGAGGAAGTTCGAACGCGACTCGGACTGCGTCTGCTCGAGCAGCGCGCGGCGCGAGAGCACGACGTTGTTGCGGTTCTTGTCGAGTTCGAGGATCTTGGCCTCGAGCTCCTGGCCGAGGTAGGGCGTGAGGTCGCGGACGCGGCGCAGCTCGATCAGCGACGCGGGCAGGAAGCCACGCAGGCCGATGTCCACGATGAGACCGCCCTTGACGACCTCGATGACCTGACCGGTCACGACGCCGTCGTTCTCCTTGATCTTCTCGACGTCGCCCCAGGCGCGCTCGTACTGCGCACGCTTCTTGGAGAGGATGAGGCGGCCTTCCTTGTCCTCCTTCTGGAGAACGAGGGCTTCGACCTCGTCGCCGACCTTGACGACCTCGTTGGGGTCGACGTCGTGCTTGATGGAAAGCTCACGCGAGGGGATGACACCCTCGGTCTTGTAGCCCACGTCGAGGAGGACCTCGTCGCGGTCGATCTTCACCACGGTGCCTTCGATGAGGTCACCGTCGTTGAAGAACTTCAGAGTCTTTTCGACCGCGGCCAGGAAGTCCTCAGCAGATCCGATGTCGTTGATGGCGACCTGCTTGGTGGCCGGGGCGGTCGTTGCGCTAGTCATGTAGTGGGTTGTCCTTGTTGGGTGTGGTGTCGGGCTCCGTGCCCGGAACTCCGGCATCCGTTCACACGAGGGCGAACGGAAGCCACCGAGCCGAAGCGATGGTTATGGATTGCTTGTCACGAGTGCACGGCGATACGGCCACACGAGTGACACTCCAGGGTATCAGAATCGGGGTTTCGCGTGGGGGCGTCAGGCATCGACGACGCCGTCGACGTACCACCACCGACCGCGCTGCCGGCGGAAGCGGCTGCGCTCGTGCAGCGACCCGAGCCGGCCCTCGGCGTCACGATGGTGCGCGCGGAACTCCACGACGCCGCGGTCGTCTTCCGGCCCACCCGCCTCGGTGGAGAGGATCTCGAGCGCCTGCCAGCGGATGTCACCGTCGAGGTCGAGCGGCTCGGGTCGGGTCGAGGGATGCCAGGTGGCGGCCACATGGGCCGCATCACCGATCGCGAACGCGGTGTAGCGGGACCGCATCAGCTGCTCTGCGGTCGCCGCCGGAGCACCGCCGATGATCGGTCCGCAGCAGGTGCCGAACGTCGGCCCACCGCACGGGCAGGGCGCGCCGGCGGGCGGGTGGATGCCGCGGCGTGCCGCCGCCTGACCGAAGGACATGGCTCCATCGTCGCAGAGCCCCGGCCCGTCTATTCCTCCCCAGACACCGGTTCGGGATGCCGGAGACCCGGCCCTGTGGATAACCCCGACCGCGCCGAGGTGTGCACGATAGCGTGACACCCATGCCGGGCAAGACGAAGACCGCAGCCGCCCTGATCGCTGTCGTCGTCCTTCTCTCCGGCTGCACCCCGGAGCCGGAGCCGACCCCCACCCCCACCGGCTTCGCCTCCGAGGCCGAGGCCTTCGCCGCCGCCGAGGAAACCTACCGCGCGTACGTAGAGGCAGGGAACCAGGTCGATCTCTCCGACCCCGCCACCTTCGAGCCACTCTTTGCGTGGACGACGGGGGAACTGAATGAGCTCGACCGGAAGTCCTACTCTGAGTTCCACGCTGAACAAGTGACGATGACCGGGGCCGCTTCCCTGGTCCGCACTCAGCCGCTCGCCATGACCGAATCGGTCGTGACGCTCGCAGCCTGCGTCGACGTGTCTGATGTCGTCTTCTTTAATTCGGATGGCTCTACTCGCACATCCCCCGATCGAAACCCTATGCAATCAGTGACAGTGGACCTGGTCGAGGGCGCATCCCCTACCGGACTATTGATACAAACCGTCGGCGCATCGGAGGGTGATTCGGCGTGCTCCGAGTAATTGCAACCTTCATGCTCCTATCCGTGGCGTGGCCCACGGCCGCCATTCCGGCTCGTCTCGCACCGACTACGGATCGTCAGTGCACGAACCTCCAAATGCTGAACGGCGAATGCCCGTCCGTCACAAACGACGGGACACAGCTCGTCGTCGACGGTCAGCGCACTGCGCCTGGTGAATCTCATGACGGTCGAGACAGGCACGCTCGCTATGAGGGCCCCAAGACATGGGACATCGAATCAGTCGTACCGGAGCTCGATTTCGGCGACGGTCAGATGCACTTCCTCTGCGCCGATGGGATCAGTTTCACCTGCGCAGTCGACGACGAGACCGAACCGGAAGAGGGCGAGGAGATCCCCGAGATCACGCTCGAAGACGTCGCCGTGTTCGCGCCCGACGCGCCGGTCCTCGAGAGCGAGCCGGCCGGCGTCGGGATCGTGGGCATGCCCGTCAACTTCGTCGTGCCCGCGACCACTCACACCGTCGCCGGTGAGCTGTTCGACATCCCGCTCCGGGTGCGCTTCTCCCCCGTGTCCTTCGACTTCGGCTACGGCGACGGCGAGACGCGCCACTCGACCTCCGGCGGCACCAGCTGGCCGAGCCTCGGCCAGCCGCAGTTCACCGCGACCGACACGAGCCACGCGTACGACGAACGCGGCACCTACACCGTCACGGTCGACGTGCATTACGCGGCATCCATCGACCTCGGCGGCGGATGGTTCGACGTCCCCGGCACACTCACCCTGACGACCGCCGCCGCCACCGTCGAAGTGCTCGAGCTGCACACCGCGCTCGTCGCCCACACGTGCCTCGAAGACCCCACCGGGCCCGGTTGCTGACCGGCCCGTGTCGGCGCCGCGTGCCAGGATGAAGCGTGGCCGACCGACTCATGCTCCTCGACACCGCCAGCCTCTACTTCCGGGCGTTCTACGGCGTGCCCGACAAGGTGACCGCCCCGGACGGCAACCCCATCAACGCCGCGCGCGGGCTGCTCGACATGATCGCGAAGCTCGTCACCACCTACGAGCCCACCCACCTCATCGCCTGCTGGGACGACGACTGGCGCCCGCAGTGGCGGGTCGACCTCATCCCCAGCTACAAGGCCCACCGTGTGGTCACCGCGGTCGCCGACGGCCCCGATATCGAAGAGGTGCCCGACGCGCTGGTGGCCCAGGTGCCGCTCATCCGCGAGGTGCTCGACGCACTCGGCATCCCGATCGTCGGGCGCGCCGCACACGAAGCCGACGACATCATCGGCAGCCTCGCCACCCAATCACCGCTGCCCGTCGACGTGGTCACCGGCGACCGCGACCTCTTCCAGCTCGTCGACGACGCACGCGGCATCCGCGTCACCTACACCGGTCGCGGCATGAGCAACCTCGAAGTGCTGACCGACGAAGCCGTCGTGTCCAAGTACGGCATCCTGCCCGAGCAGTACGCCGACTTCGCCGTGCTGCGCGGCGACCCCTCCGACGGTCTGCCCGGCGTCGCCGGCGTCGGCGACAAGACCGCGGCCTCGCTCCTCGCCCGCCACGGCGACCTCGCCGGCATCATCCGCGCCGCCGAGGCCGGCGACGGCATGGCGGCCGGCGTGCAGACCAAGATCCTGGCATCCCTCGACTACCTCGCAGTCGCTCCCACCGTCGTCGAAGTCGTGCGCACCCTCGAACTCGGCGACATCGACAGCCGGCTGCGCGCCGTCGACACCGCGCGGGCCGATGAGCTCGCCACCCGGTGGGGTCTGGGCACGTCGATGACCCGCGCCGCGAAGGCGGTGAACGCGCGCGTCTGAACCCGTGCTCACCAGACGGAGCTCAGTCGTTGCGGGCCCACTCCCGCAGCCGGTCCAGCGGCCACGTCGTCACGATGCGCTCGGCCGGCACCCCGGCGCGTTCGGCCCGCGCGGCGCCCTCGTCGAGCAAGGACAACTGCCCGGGCGCATGCGCGTCCGAGTGGATCGAGAACAGGCATCCCTCGGCCAGGGCGAGTGCGATCAGCTCGTCGGGCGGGTCCTCCCGCTCCGGGCGTGAATTGATCTCCACCGCCACGGAATGCTCCGCGCAGGCGGCGAACACGGCCTGCGCGTCGAACGTCGACGGCGGGCGCGTCCCGCGCGAGCCGGCGACCAGCCGTCCGGTCACGTGGCCCAGGACATTCACCCGCGGATTCGACACCGCCGCCACCAGGCGCCGCGTCATGGGTGCCTTGTCCATCCGCAGCTTCGAATGGGCGGATGCCACGACGACGTCGAGCTCGCCCAGGAGTGCGTCCTCCTGGTCGAGACCGCCGTCGTCGAGGATGTCGACTTCGATGCCGCTCAGCAGCGTGAAGCGGTCGTCGGTGAACCCGGCGACCACCTCGAGCTGCTCGCGCAGGCGCTCCGCCGACAGCCCTCGCGCCACGCGCAGCCGCGGGGAATGATCGGTCAGCGCCAGATATTCGTGCCCGAGTGCGCGCGCGGCATCGACCATCAGGTCGATCGAGGTCAAACCGTCCGACCACTCCGAATGGCAATGCAGGTCGCCCCGGAGCTGCGCCCGCAGCTGCGAGTCCTTCTCGGGAGCCACCCGCGCCCGCAGGTCGCGCAGATAGTCCGGGACCTCGCCGGCGACCGCCTGCTGGATGACGGCCAGCGTCGATGCGCCGATCCCTTTCCGTCGACGCAGGCTCGCCGTGTCGGCCAGTTCTGCGTCGGAGAGACCGGCGATCGCATCGGCGGCGGCGCGGAACGCCTTCGACTTGTACCGCGAGGAGCGTTCGCGCTCGAGCAGCGTGGCGATCTCGGTCAGCGCTGCGACGGCATCCATGACGCCTATCGTGCCGTCCGGCGGCGCGGCCCGCTACGCGATGGTCGAGCGGCGGACCACCACAGGCACATCGGCAAGCCTGCGCAGCGCTATGCCGAACAGGATCGACAGCACACCGACGCCCATCGCGAACACGGCCACGCCGAACGAGACCACCGAGGTGAACAGCGACGCCCGCAGGAACGACGCGTTCATCATCGTCGCGCGGACCGGGTCGTCCTGCGGCAGCTCGGCGTAGGTCTTGCCGCCCGACGCCGCGAGCGCGTGCTGCTGGATGATGTCCGCCTGCAGGTACGCCGTCAAGGGCCCACTGACGGTCTGCCCCTGGAAGGCCATCGCATCGTCGGGGATCGTGATGTTCTCCGCGCGCAGCTGCGTGGAGACCATGACCCACACCACGACGCCCACGATGATCAAAGCGATACCGCCGAGGATGCCGAGGATCCCGGCGACCTTCACCACTCCCACGCTCTTGGCGGGCGGCTCGATGGTGTCGACGGTCTGCGGCTGATCAGACATGGTGCGCTCCTTCGTTCCGGGGGGGTGCGATCGGGTTCAACCTAGCGGTCCGCGCACCCGCGGGGCCAGAGCCGCACCGGAAGTCACACACACGAGGTATCTCACGCGCGTGCGGTATCTCACGCGCGTGCGGTCGCTTCGATCCACGCCGTGAGCTTGGCCTCGGCCGCACCGGTGTCGATGGCCCGGGCCGCCTCGTCCCGCGCCTGGGCGAGACGTTCCAGGATCGGCCGCTGCACCTCGGTCGGGTCGCGGAACAGGCGGTATGACACGATCCCGGCCGCGGCGTTCAGCAGCACGATGTCGCGCACCGGCCCGGTCTCCCCCGCCAGCACCCGACGGACGACGTCCGCGTTGTGCGCGGGCTCTCCGCCGAGCAGGTCTTCGATGCGCGCGCGGGGGATGTCGAGGTCCCGCGGGTCCAGGTCATGCTCGTGGATGTCGCCGAGGCTCACCTCCCACAGCCGGCTGTGGCCGGTGGTGGTCAGCTCATCGAGCCCGTCGTCACCGCGGAAGACGAGGGCCGTCGCGCCCCGGGTGCGGAACACGCCCGTGATGAGGGGGACGCGGTCCAGCTGCGCCACGCCGACCGCGTTGGCCTCTGCCCGCGCCGGGTTGCACAGCGGTCCCAGGAAGTTGAAGACGGTCGGCACGCCCAGCTCGGAGCGGGTCGCGCCGGCGTGACGGAACCCGGGGTGGAAGGCCGACGCGAACGCGAACGTGATGCCGACTTCGGCCAGCACAGCCGCCACCCGCTCGGGTGCCAGCGAGAGATCGAGGCCGAGCGCGCTGAGCACGTCCGACGCACCCGAAGAGGAACTGGCGGCCTTGTTGCCGTGCTTGACCACCGGGATGCCCGTGGCCGCGGCCGTGATGGCCGACATGGTCGACACATTCACGGTGCCGTAACGATCGCCGCCGGTGCCGACGATGTCGAGCACCTCCGCCGGGACCGGGAGGGGCACGGCCGCCTCGAGGATCGCGTCGCGGAAGCCCACGATCTCGTCGACGGTCTCCCCCTTCGCGCGCAGTGCGAGCAGGAACCCGGCCAGCTGCGAGGGGGTCGCCTCACCCGCCATCACCTGCTGCATCGCCCAGGTCGACTCCGACACGCTGAGATCACGACGTTCGAGAAGATCCGTGAGGATGCCGGGCCAGGTGAGGTGCTCTGCCATGAACACCGATCCTATCGGCACCTTTGCGGGCGACTCCCGGCGCTCTCACGGGCACCTCCCAACAGGCACCAAGAGGGTCCGACGACCGAACCACCTTCAGTGATGCGAAAACCTCGGTCCGAAATCAGCCATAATGGGGGACGTGACGACTCCAGCGACATACCCCCAGGCTTTGCGTTCCGTGAAGCGGCCGGATCCGGTCGCCGTCGGCACGATCGTGTGGCTCGGCAGCGAAGTGATGTTCTTCGCCGGCCTCTTCGCCATCTACTTCACCATCCGCAACGCATCGCCCGAGCTGTGGGCGGAGCGCACCGAGCTGCTGAACATCCCCTTCGCGGCGATCAACACGCTCATCCTGGTGCTCTCGTCCTTCACGGCACAGGCCGGCGTCTTCGCAGCCGAGCGCTTCCAGCCCTACCGCAAGGGCTCGATCTGGCAGTTCCGCCAGTGGGGCATGGTCGAGTGGTTCTTCCTCTCCTTCATCATGGGCGCGGTGTTCGTCTCCGGCCAGGTGTGGGAGTACGCCACGCTCGTCGCCGAGGGCATGCCGATCTCGTCCGACTCCTACGCTTCTGCGTTCTATCTGACGACCGGCTTCCACGCCCTGCACGTGACGGGCGGCCTGGTGGCCTTCCTGCTCGTGATCGGCCGCGCGTACGCGGTCAAGAACTTCGGGCGCAAGGAGATGACCTCGTCGATCGTCGTGTCGTACTACTGGCACTTCGTCGACGTCGTCTGGATCGTCCTGTTCGCCGTCATCTACTTCGTCAAGTAACCCGGAGCTGATACTTCCATGGCATTCAAGACCTCACGCCGCGCCGGCGGACGCCGCAGCAAGTGGGCAGCCGCCGCCCTCATCGGCGTCGGACTGCTCGTCACCGGAGGCGTCTACGCCGGTGCTTCCGCAGCGATGGCGGCTACCGAGACCCCTACGGCCGCCAGCACCGCGCTGACCGTCGAGGACGGCAAGAAGCTGTTCCAGGCCAACTGCGCCACGTGCCACGGCCTGAACCTGGAAGGCACTCCCGACGGCCCGTCGCTGTACGGCGTGGGTGAGCTCGCCGTCGAGTTCCAGGTGGCGACCGGCCGCATGCCGCTGCAGATGCAGGGCCCGCAGGCGCCGGTCAAGCCGGTCCAGTTCACGCAGGAGCAGATCGAGGCGATGGCAGCCTGGGTCCAGTCCGTCTCCCCCGGCCCGACCTACCCCGACGAGCGGATCCTCGACGGCGGAGGCGATGTCGCAGCCGGCGCCGAGCTGTTCCGCATCAACTGCGCCATGTGCCACAACGTCGCCGCCGCCGGTGGTGCGCTGACCGAAGGCAAGTACGCACCCGCGCTGACGGAGACCAGCGCACTGCACCTTTACGCGGCCATGGTCACCGGCCCGCAGAACATGCCCGTGTTCGGCGACCTCAACATCAGCGCTGAAGAGAAGCGCGACATCATCTCGGCGCTGCTGTGGATGCAGGAAGACGCATCCGTCGGCGGATTCACCCTTGGTTCGCTGGGGCCCGTGTCGGAAGGTCTGTTCATCTGGATCTTCGGCATCGGCACCCTGATCGGCATCACCGTGTGGATCACGGCGAAGTCGAACTGATCGAACACTGACGTACGGAACGGACGAGGAGCACCATGTCACACGAGGAAGACCCACTCGAGCACGAGAGGGCTTCGTGGAAGCCCTCCAACGGGCTCGCCGTTGTGGTCAGCGACCCCGTGCAGAATCCCGGGCTGCCGCCACACCGCGCGCGTCTGACGGACAAGGATCCGGCAGCGATGAACCGCGCGGTGCGCACGGTGTACTCGCTGTTCTATCTGTCGCTCGCCGGTAGCATCTGGGCGATCGCCGCCTACATGCTGTTCCCCATCGAGAGCGGCCGGACGATCGACATCCGCCAGAACAACCTGTTCATCGGGTTGGGCATCGCCCTCGCACTCCTCGCGATCGGCATCGGCGCGATCCACTGGTCGAAGGCGATCATGTCCGACCGTGAGTTCATCGAGCCGCGCCACGCGACCCGCGGACGCGACACGACGCGTGAAGCGGCGGTGCAGGCTTTCCGTGACGCCAACGAGGAGTCCGGCTTCGGCCGCCGCACCGCCATCCGCGGTTCCCTGATCGCGGCCCTCGTGGCCTCCGTGCTGCCGGGCATCGTGCTGTTCCGCGGCCTGGCCCCGCACAACAACCCGAACGGCACCGGCATCGAGGGCGACCCGGTTGCCCTGCTCAAGCACACGATGTGGGAGAAGGGCACGCGCCTGGCGCGCGACCCCAGCGGTGAGCCCATCCGCGCGTCGGATGTGACCATCGGCTCGGCCATGCATGTCATCCCCGAATCCCTCGCCGACCTCAGCCACCACGACGGCTACCTCGAGGAGAAGGCGAAGGCGATCGTCCTGCTCATGCGTCTGCTCCCCGAGCAGCTGCCCGCTGAGCACAACAAGCTGGAGTGGTCATACGACGGCATCGTCGCCTACTCCAAGGTCTGCACACACGTCGGCTGCCCCGTCGCGCTGTACGAGCAGCAGACCCACCACCTGCTCTGCCCCTGCCACCAGTCGCAGTTCGACGTCTCGCGCAGCGCGGCCGTCATCTTCGGCCCGGCGGCACGGCCGCTGCCCCAGCTGCCGATCACCGTCGACGACGAGGGTTACCTCATCGCGCAGAGCGACTTCGAAGAGCCTGTGGGCCCGAGCTTCTGGGAGCGTCATTGAGCACCGCGACTGCCACCGCAACGGGCCACGAGACGGCCACCGCACGTGACGAGAAGCCCCTCGGCGGGCGTTTCGTCGCGGGAGCGGCGAACTACATCGACGAGCGCACCTCGATCTCGGGGTTCGTCAAGGAGCTCGGCCGCAAGATCTTCCCCGACCACTGGTCGTTCATGCTGGGTGAGATCGCCCTGTGGAGCTTCGTCGTCATCCTGCTGTCGGGGTCGTTCCTGACGTTCTTCTTCGACGCGGCGATGGTCGAGACCCACTACGACGGCGCCCACCTGCCGATGCGCGGTATCGAGATGTCGGCGGCCATGGCCTCCACGCTCGAGATCTCGTTCGACATCCGCGGTGGTCTGCTGGTGCGCCAGCTGCACCACTGGGCGGCGCTCGTGTTCGTCGCCGGCATCGGCGTGCACATGCTGCGCGTCTTCTTCACGGGTGCGTTCCGCAAGCCGCGTGAGCTGAACTGGGTGATCGGCTTCATCCTGTTCGTCCTCGCGATGGGTGAGGGCTTCACCGGCTACTCGCTCCCCGACGACGTGCTCTCCGGCAACGGTCTGCGCATCATCGACGGCATGATCAAGGGCATCCCCCTGATCGGCACGTGGACCTCGTTCCTGCTGTTCGGCGGTGAGTTCCCGGGCACCGAGATCGTCGGACGCCTGTATGCGCTGCACATCCTGCTGCTGCCGGCCATCCTGGTGGCGCTGCTGGGTCTGCACCTCATGCTCATGATCGTCAACAAGCACACGCAGTTCGCCGGGCCCGCCCGCACGAACAGCAACGTCGTGGGCTACCCGATGATGCCGGTCTACATGTCGAAGATGGGTGGGTTCTTCTTCATCACCTTCGGCGTGCTGGTCCTGATCGCATCGCTGTTCCAGATCAACCCCATCTGGAACTACGGTCCGTACGACCCGTCCCCCGTGTCGGCCGGTACCCAGCCCGACTGGTACATCGGCTTCGCCGACGGTGCGCTGCGCCTGGTGCCGCCGCACTGGGAGTTCGTGTGGCTCGACCGCACCTGGTCGTTCAACATCATCGTGCCGCTGGTCGTGCTGGTCCTGTTCATCCTGCTCGTCGCGATCTACCCCTTCATCGAGGCGTGGATCACCGGCGACAAGCGCGAGCACCACATCGCCCAGCGTCCGCGCCACGCGCCCACCCGCACCGGAATCGGCGCCGCCGGCGTCACCTTCTACGCGGTGCTGTGGGCTGCGGCGTCGTCCGACCTCATCGCCACCCACTTCCACCTCACGATGGAAGGCGTCATCCACGCGCTGCAGGCGATGCTGATCTTCGGGCCGATCTTCGCCTACTTCGTCGCCAAGCGCATCTGTATCGCGCTGCAGAAGAAGGACCGCGAGATCGCGCTGCACGGCTACGAGTCGGGCCGCATCGTGCGCCTGCCCGGTGGCGAGTACATCGAGGTGCACCAGCCCGTCGACGAGTACGAGCTCATCAAGCTCGTGGACTTCGAGACGAACGAGCCGCTCGTGGTCCGTCCGAACGACAAGGGCCGCATCCCGTGGCACGAGAACCTGCGCTCCGCACTGTCGCGCTGGTTCTTCGAGGACCGGCTGACCAGCCTCACCCAGAGCGACATCGACGCGGCGCGTGCGCACCAGCACCACACGCTCGAGCACATCGCCGAGGAAGAGGCCGCCGAGCTGCAGGGCGCCCACGAGCGCGCGGGTGTCCCCGACGCTCCGCTGCACCCGATCGACGACGGCAAGGGAAGCGAGACGGCGAACCGTCCCTCGAACCTGATCGTCCCGGACGACGGTGACGGCAAGGGCAAGAAGAAGCCCAAGAACGACTGACGCCTTCTGGCGGGAAAGCGGCGAGGATTGACCGTCATGGTCGGCCTCGCCGCTTTGTCGTACCGGTAGCGTCGAAGCATGACCGACGCACTCTCCTACTTCACGGCCAAGCTCACCCACGAGACCGACCCGTCCGACGCGTACGCCGCGCAGAAGGCCGGCGAGAGTCTCGTGATCGTCGACGTGCGCAGCGACGACGCGTGGGCTCAGGGACACATCGTGGGCGCGGTCCACATGCCGTACCGGGAGATCGCCGAGCGTGCGCCGAAGGAGCTCGATCCGGCCGTCCCGGTTGTGGTCTACTGCTGGAGCCCGGGCTGCAACGCCGGCGCGAAGGGCGCCGTCGAGTTCGCGAAGCTCGGCTACCAGGTCAAGGAGATGATCGGCGGGTACGAGTACTGGGTGCGCGAGGGACAGCCGACGCAGAACGCCGACGGGCCGCTCCCCCGCACGTTCGACCCGCTGACGATGTACGTACGCCCCTGACGCCCCGGCACCTCGCCGGTCAGGCCGTGGCGACCAGCCCGGCCTCGAACACCTCGGGATACCGCAGCGCCGCCGATCCGGCGACGAGGGGAACCGCGCCTTCCGGCTCCGGCGCGGCGGTCAGATCGCACACCACAGCCGTGACGTTGTCGCGGGAACCGGCCTCGAGGGAGAGCTCGACGATGCGGCGCGCGGCGTCCGCGGAGTCCGGGATGCCGGTGACCAGCGCCCTGATCTCGGCATCGGGCAGGTAGTCGCTCACGCCGTCGCTGCACAGCAGCCAGCGGTCGCTTT
This sequence comes from Microbacterium pollutisoli, assembly GCF_053586795.1. Lineage (NCBI taxonomy): Bacteria > Bacillati > Actinomycetota > Actinomycetes > Micrococcales > Microbacteriaceae > Microbacterium > Microbacterium pollutisoli. The sequence continues at coordinate 146,277 of NZ_JBNYWT010000001.1, read as the reverse complement.
CCTGCGCCGTGCGCTCGTCGACGCGGACGAGGTCGCTCTCCTCGCCGCGGAGCGAGGCGGTGATCACGTTGCGGCGCGGGTGCGACGCGGCATCCTCGACCCGCACCAGACCCTGGTCTACCAGCGCCTGCACGAACGAGTCGTCCCGCGTCTGCCGCGACATCTCGCCGTCTCGGACCAGGTAGGCCCGGGAGTCGCCCGTATGGGCCAGCAGGAGCGCCCCCTCAGGGGTGAACCACAGTCCCGTGAACGTCGTCGCCATCCCGCGCAGCGCGGGGTCGCGTCGCACGTGCGCACCCAGAACCCAGTTGGCCATCCGCACGCGGGCACCGAACTCCGCGGCATCCATACAGTGCCGGCCGCCGCCGATCAGGCCGTGGACCAGCGCCGCCGACGCCAGGTCACCGGCCGGGCCCCCGCCGACGCCGTCCGCGACACCGGCGGCCCAGGGCGCCGCGAACGCGGCATCCTGATTGTTCTCACGGAACGTGCCGGCGTCGGAGAAGACGCCCGCCTGCAGTCGCAGGGGCATAGACCTCAGCGCGCGAAGTAGCCGCGGTAGTACTCGTAGACCCAGCCCACGATCGCGACGAGGAACACCGCTCCACCGATCGGCAGCAGGAACTGTCCGACCGCGAGTCCGAGGATGAACAGGCCGGCAGCGAACGCCAGCACGACCGGCCACCACGACCACGGGCTGAACTCGCCGACCTCAGGGTCGCCGTCGTCGATGTCCGCGGTCAGGACATCCTCCGGCAGCTCACCACCCTGAGCGCGGTGCACACGGTGGACGTAGAAGCCGATGAGCACCGACATGAACGCGGTGAACAGCAGCGCGATCGTGCCCACCCATTCGATGGCGGTGTACCACGGCAGCTGGGAGTGCTCGATGATGTTCCAGGCGGTGTAGACCCCGGCGACGATCAGGAAGAAGACCGTGAGGATCCACCAGAGGTTGACATTCGTCTTCACTTACTTGACCTCTCCATCCGCCTTGTCGACGACCGGGGTGTCCGGAGCGTCCTTCGCCGGACCGATCCCCACCGGGATACCCGCCTCGGGGTGGTTCAGGTCGAACGCCGGGCGCTCGCTGCGGATCCGCGGGATCGACGTGAAGTTGTGGCGCGGCGGCGGGCAGCTGGTCGCCCACTCGAGCGAGCCACCGTAGCCCCACGGGTCGTTGACGGTGACCTTCGGCGCCTTGCGTGCGGTGATCCAGACATTCAGGAAGAACGGGATCATCGACGCGCCGAGGATCATCGCGCCCACGGTCGAGACCTGGTTCTGCCAGGTCCACCCGTCGGCGGCCGAGTAGTCGGCGTAGCGGCGGACCATGCCGTCCACGCCCAGCCAGTGCTGGATGAGGAAGGTCATGTGGAAGCCGATGAACAGCAGCCAGAAGTGCACGACGCCGAGGCGCTCGTTGAGCATGCGGCCGGTCCACTTGGGCCACCAGAAGTAGAACCCGGCGAACATCGCGAACACGACCGTGCCGAACACCACGTAGTGGAAGTGCGCGACGACGAAGTACGAGTCGGAGACGTGGAAGTCCAGCGGCGGGGATGCCAGGATCACACCGGTCAGACCACCGAACACGAACGAGGTGAGGAAGCCGAGCGAGAAGATCATCGGCGTCTCGAAGGTGACCGAGCCTCGCCACATCGTGCCGATCCAGTTGAAGATCTTCACACCCGTGGGCACGGCGATCAGCATCGTCATCAGCGCGAAGAACGGAAGCAGCACACCGCCGGTGACGTACATGTGGTGGGCCCACACCGAGACCGACAGGGCGGCGATGGCGATCGTCGCGTACACCAGCGTCTTGTAGCCGAAGATCGGCTTACGGCTGAAGACCGGGAAGATCTCCGACACGATGCCGAAGAACGGCAACGCGATGATGTACACCTCTGGGTGTCCGAAGAACCAGAACAGGTGCTGCCACAGCAGGACGCCGCCGTTGGCGGGATCGTAGATGTGCGCCCCGAGCACGCGGTCGGTCGCGGCGGCGAGGATCGCGGCGGCGAGCACCGGGAAGGCCATCAGGATCAGGATGCTGGTGACCAGCGTGTTCCAGGAGAAGATCGGCAGACGCCACATCGTCATACCGGGTGCACGCATCGTGATGATGGTCGTGATGAAGTTCACGGCACCGAGAATCGTGCCGAAACCACTCATACCGAGTCCGAGCATCCAGAGGTTGCCGCCCGCGCCTGGTGAGAAGGTCGCATTGGCCAGTGGCTGATACGCGAACCAACCGAACGCGGCCGCACCCTGCGGGGTGAGGAAGCCGGCCACGGCGATGATCGAACCGAAGCTGAACAGCCAGAACGCGAAGGCGTTCAGTCGCGGGAACGCCACGTCGGGGGCGCCGATCTGCAACGGCAGGATCGCGTTGGCGAACCCGGCGAACAGCGGTGTCGCGAACATCAGCAGCATGATCGTGCCGTGCATCGTGAACAGCTGGTTGTACTGGTCCTTGGTCGGCACGATCTGCATGCCGGGCTCGAACAGCTCGGCGCGGATGATCAGCGCCATGACACCGCCGAGCAGGAAGAACAGCACCGACGTGATCAGGTACATGTACCCGATGGTCTTGTGGTCGGTGGAGGTCATCCACTTGACGACGAGGTTGCCCTTCTGCTCGACGCGCGACGAGCTCAGCAGAGCGGCCTGTCGCGGCGGCAGCGTGGTGGGACGCGCGTGCGTGTCCTCCTGGAGTGGAAGAGTCGTCGCCATCACTGGCCTCCCTCGGAATCAGCACTGCCCCCGGTGCCGGGCAGGTTCTGGAGACGGTCGTACACGTCGTTGATGTCACCGGTCTGGCCGGCCTCACGCAGCGACGACAGGTACTCCTGGTATTCGGCGTCGGAGACGACGTCGACGTTGAAGAGCATCATCGAGTGGTACTGGCCGCACAGCTCGGCGCACTTGCCGGCGTACGTGCCCTCCTTGGTCGGGGTGAACGACCAATAGTTGTCCTTGCCGATGTACATGTCCTTCTTGTAGAGGAAGTCCACGATCCAGAACGAGTGGGCCACGTCGCGGGACACGAGCTTGAGCGTGACCTTCTGGTCGACCGGCAGCACGAGGGTGGGCAGCTCGTTGGTGATGTTGCCCTTCTCGTCGGTCTGGGCCTGCACGCCCATCGTCCACACGGCGTCATCGGTCTGCTCGCAGTCGTCGCCGTTGTACTGGAAGTCCCACGCCCACTGCTTGGCGATCGCGGTGATGCACACGTCGGGGTCTTCGTGCTGCGTCTCGAGGATCGTCTGGTCGCGCGCCGTGAAAGCGAAGAAGCCGAGCACGAGGATCAGCGGCACGACCGTGTAGAAGATCTCGACCGGCATGTTGTAGCGCATCTGCACCGGCAGGCCCGACTGGCCGCGGCGGCGACGGTAGACGATGGCCGCCCACCCCATGAGCCCCCACGTGACCAGACCGACCACGAGCAGGACGATCCACGAGGTCGTCCACAGTCCCGAGACCATCGCGGTGCGGTCGGTGACCGGCTCACCGCCGTCTTCGAACCCGGGCATGAACCCGTTCAGCTCGGTCGGGGTGCAGGCCGCCAGGGCGATGGCGGTCGCAACGCCCATCGGCACAATGGCCCAGCGGAGTCGCCGTTTTGCGCGCACGGTTCACCTTTCGGGATCATGAAGGTCGTCTCTGGCCAGTCTAGAGCAACCTCACACCTCATTCAGGCCAATCGCCCAGCGTGAGGGCGCGTTTCCCCGGCCCGATCTGCAGGAAACCAGCCGGATCAGTGAAAGCTGTCGCCGCAGGCGCAGCTGCCGGCCGCGTTGGGGTTGTCGATCGTGAAGCCCTGCTCCGAGATCGTGTCCTTGAAGTCGATCACGGCGCCGTCGAGGTAGGGCACCGACATGTCGTCGACGATGACCTCGACCCCGTCGAAGTCGACGGTCTTGTCGCCGTCGAGGAAGCGCTCGTCGAAGTAGAGCTGGTAGATCAGTCCCGAGCAGCCGCCGGGCTGCACGGCCACACGCAGACGGAGGTCGTCGCGGTTCTCCTGACCGAGCAGGTTCTTCACCTTGAGCGCTGCGGCCTCGGTGAGGCTGATGCCGTGGCTGGGGGTGGTCTCGACGGGCGTCGTGGCGATGTCGGTCATGGCTCTCCCTGGGGGTCGTGCCGTTATCAGACGGCTGGATGCCACGATTCTACGCCCGCGCCGCCCGACGCGGGCCGGTCAGCGGGCCGTGTCAAGACGCTCGAGCAGCAGCGCCTCGGACACGAGCGCATGGCGGAAGGTGTCCAGGTGCAGCGACTCGTTGGGGCTGTGCGCCCGGGAGTGCGGGTCCTCGACGCCGGTGACCAGGATCTGCGCGCCGGGGAACTCCCGGACCAGGTCGGCGATGAACGGGATGGATCCGCCCACCCCGATGTCGACCGACTCCACGCCGTAGCCGTCGGCGAGGGCTTCGCGGACCGCGGCGACGGCATCACCGGAGGTGTCGACGAGGAACCCGTCGCCGCGGTCGGCGTCGGCGAACGACAGCTGGGCGCCGAACGGGGCGTGCGCCTGCAGGTGCGCCTTCAGGGCCTCCTCCGCCTCGGCGGCGCTCTGGCCGGGGGCGATGCGGGCACTGATGACCACCGAGACCTCGGGGCTGAGCGTGTTCGAGGCGCCGAGCACGGTGGGCGCGTCGATTCCGGTGACGGTGATGGACGGCTTGTTCCAGATGCGACTGAGGATCGTGCCGCGACCGATGGGGCTCACGCCCTCGGGGAGCCCCGCCTCGCTGCGGAGGGTCTGCTCGGTGTACTCCGGCGTGTCGGCCTCGCGCTCGGTGAGTCCGGCGACGGCGACCGCGCCGTCCTCGTCCCACAGGGTCGCCAGCAGCTTGACGGTGGCCATCATCGCGTCGGGCACCGCTCCGCCGAACATGCCCGAGTGCGACGCGTGCTCCAGGGTGCGCACGGTCAGCGTGAAACGCACGTTGCCGCGCAGCGAGACGGTGAGGGCCGGGGTGGTCGAGTCCCAGTTGCCGGAGTCGGCCACCACGATGACGTCGGCGCGCAGGGCGTCGGCGTTGTCGCTGAGGAACTGCGCGAACGAGGCGGAGCCGGCCTCCTCCTCCCCCTCGATGAACATGTTGACGCCGAGGTCGAAGTCGGTGCCGACAGCGTCCACGAGCGCTCGCAGGGCGCCGACGTGGGCCATGATGCCCGCCTTGTCGTCGGCGGCGCCGCGGCCGTACAGGCGGCCGTCGCGGACGGTCGGTTCGAACGGCGGCGACTCCCACAGCGCCTCGTCGCCGACCGGCTGCACATCGTGGTGTGCATACAGAAGGATCGTGGGCGCGCCGTTGCGCGCCGGCCGGGTGGCCAGCACCGCCGGCATCCCCTGCTGCCCGGTGCCCGGCACCACCGCGGTCTTGATCTCGACGCGTTCGAAGATGCCGAGTCCGTCGAGCAGGCTGCGCACCGCCTCGGCGCTGCGCGCCACCTCACCGTGGTCAAAGCCCGGGAAGGCGATCGACGGGATGCGCACGAGGGTGCCGAGGTCCGCCAGTGCGGCGGGCACGGCGGCGAGGGCGGCGTCGCGGACGGCGTCGCGCCGGGGAAGTTCAGAGCTCATGCGGGTAATCTTAGAGGGCACCGCACCCGCCGATCCGAGGACCCTTCCCGTGGCAAAGCCCCCTTCCTCCCCTTCGTCCGACGCGACCGCCGACGTTCCGTCCGGTCCCGGAAAGAACCGCCCGACGCCGACGCGCGCCGAGCGGGAGGCAGCCCGCAAGCGTCCGCTGGTGGCCGACACGAAGGAGGCCAAGCAGCGCGCGAAGGCCGAGCTGGCGGCCGCGCGTGAGCGTGCCCGGGTGGGCATGGCCAACGGCGAGGAGCGGTATCTGCCGGTGCGGGACAAGGGTCCGCAGAAGCGCTTCGCGCGCGACTGGGTGGATGCCGGATGGCACCTGGGTGAGCTGCTCATGCCGCTGATGATCATCGTGATCCTGCTGAGCCTGTTCCCCAACCCCGCGATCACCTATTACTCGTTCGTGGGGCTGTGGCTGTACATCCTGCTCGCGGTCGCCGACATGATCATCACCGGCCAGCGCGTGAAGAAGAAAGCCAAGGCGAAGTTCGGCGAGACCAAGCTGGAGAAGGGTCTGGCCTGGTACTCGGCGATGCGCACCGTGCAGATGCGCTTCATGCGCCTGCCCAAGCCGCAGGTGCGGCGCGGACAGTACCCGGCCTGAGCGGTCTCAGGCGCCGCGGCGCAGGCCGCGGTTGATCTGCCGCGCCCACAGCGGGCCGCGGTACAGGAACGCCGTGTAGCCCTGCACGAGGTCGGCACCGGCATCCAGGCGTTCGCGGACGTCGGCCGCGGTCTCGACGCCGCCCACCGAGATGACGCAGAACGACGCCGGCACGACAGCACGGACGACGCGCAGCACCTCGAGCGCGCGGGCCTTCAGCGGCGCCCCCGACAGTCCCCCGGCGCCGGCGGCGGCGACGACGGCCGCATCGGTGGTCAGCCCCTCGCGGGAGATCGTCGTGTTGGTGGCGATGAGACCGGCCAGCCCCACATCGACGGCGAGCCGCGCGATGGCCTCGGCTTCGTCGTCGGGCAGGTCGGGCGCGATCTTGACCAGCAGCGGCGTGGCGCCGGCGGCGGCGTGCACCTCTTCCAGCAGGGGGCGCAGCGTCTCGACCGCCTGCAGCCCGCGCAGGCCCGGCGTGTTCGGCGAGGAGACGTTGACGACCAGGTAGTCGGCCAGCGGCGCCAGCTGCCGGGCGCTGGTGACGTAGTCGGCAGTCGCGTCAGCGACGTCCACCACCCGGCTCTTGCCGATGTTCACGCCGATGACCGGCCGGTGGCGGCGGTGGTGGAGGGCGGCCAGGCGCCGCGCGGCGGCGGCGGCACCGCGGTTGTTGAAGCCCATCCGGTTCACGACCGCGCGGTCGGGGATGAGGCGGAACAGCCGCGGCCGCGGGTTGCCCTCCTGCGGGATCGCCGTGACGGTGCCGACCTCGACGTGGCCGAAGCCCAGCGCCCCCAGGCCCGCGGCGCCCGTAACGTTCTTGTCGAAACCGGCCGCCACGCCGAAGGGCGAGGGGAACTCGAGACCGAGCGCGTGCACGCGCAGCGTCGGGTCGGGGCGGGTGAACGCGCGCACGAGCGGCGCGAGCGGACGCATGCCGAGAGCACGGATGACGAGCATGGCGGCGTGGTGCGCCGTCTCGGGATCCATGCGCGACAGAACCGTGCGGAAGAGGAGCGGGTACATCCCCTCCAGCGTATCGGCGCGCTCAGTCCTCCGATGACGCGGCGTCGCGCTCGGCGTGGTCGGCACGCAGCTGCGCGATCGACGCCTCGAAGTCGTCGAGCGACTCGAACGCCTGGTAGACGCTCGCGAAGCGCAGGTACGCGATCTCATCGAGCTCGCGCAGCGGTCCGAGGATCGCGAGGCCGATCTCGTTGGTGTCGATCTGCGAGGAGCCGGTCTGACGCACCGCCTCTTCGACCGCCTGGGCGAGCACGGCGAGGTCGCCCTCGGTGACCGGACGGCCCTGGCAGGCCTTGCGGACGCCCGACATGACCTTGTCCCGGCTGAACGGCTCGATGACCCCCGAGCGCTTGATGACGTTGAGGCTCGCCGTCTCGATGGTCGAGAACCGGCCCCCGCATTCGGGACACTGACGGCGGCGGCGGATGCTCAGGCCGTCGTCGCTGGTGCGCGAGTCGATGACCCGGGAATCGGAGTGGCGGCAGAACGGGCAGTGCATGACGCTCCAGCCTACGCGTCGAACCGGGCGGTGACCGCCTCGCCGTGGGCCGGCAGCGCCTCGGCCGTGGCCAGGGCCACGATCTGCGCGCTCACGGCCTGCAGCGCGGCGCGGTCGTAGTCGATGACCTGCTGCGGCCTCAGGAACGTGGACGCCGACAGCCCGGCCGCATAGCGCGCCTGTCCGCCGGTCGGGAGCACGTGATTGCTGCCGGCGAGGTAGTCGCCCAGCGAGACCGGCGTGTACGCCCCCACGAACACCGCACCGGCGTTGGTGAAGTCGTCCACGCGCGGGTCGGTCACGTGCAGCTCGAGGTGCTCGGGTGCGTAGGCGTTGCTGAACGCGGTCGCCGCGTCGAGGTCGTCGACCAGGACGATCGCCGACTGCGGTCCGGCCAGCGCCTCACCGATGCGGGCACTGTGGCGGGTGGATGCCGCGCGCGCGGCGACGCGGTCCGCCACGGCGTCGGCGAGGGCGGCGGACGGCGTGACGAGCACCGCGGAGGCCTGCTCGTCGTGCTCGGCCTGGCTGATGAGGTCGGCGGCGACGAGGTCGGCGTCGGCGCTGTCGTCGGCGACGATGAGGATCTCGGTGGCACCGGCCTCCGAGTCGATGCCGACCCGGCCCGAGACGACGCGCTTGGCGAGGGCGACGAAGTTGTTGCCCGGCCCGGAGATGACGTCGACGGGGTCGAGGTCGAGGGTGGGCACGCCGTGGGCGAGGCCGGCGATCGCGCCGGCACCGCCCATGGCGTAGACCTCGGTCACGCCCAGCAGCTTCGCGGCGGCCAGGATGACGGGGTGCACCCGACCGTCCTGGTCGGCCTGCGGCGGTGAGGCGAGGGCCACCTGGCGCACACCGGCCACCTGCGCCGGCACGACGTTCATGACGACGCTCGAGGGGTAGACCGCCTTGCCGCCGGGCACGTACACCCCGACCCGGTTCACCGGCTGCCACCGCTGGGTGACGCGCGCACCGGGTGCGATGTCGGTGACGACGTCGGGCGGCACCTGGGCGGCCGAGGCGGTCCGCACCCGCCGGATGGCCTCTTCGAGCGCGGCGCGGACATCGTTGTCGAGGGTTGCGAGCGCCTCGTCGAGGTGGGCGGCGGGGACGCGGATGTCGTGCCCGGTCACCCGGTCGAACTGCTCGGCCTGTGCGCGCAGCGCGGCTTCGCCGCGCTCGGCGACGTCCGCGACGATGCGCTCGGCCGTGGCCAGCGCGGCATCCCGCGCGGCGGTGGCCCGCGGGACGACATCCAGAAGTTCGCGCGGCGACAGGGTGCGACCGCGCAGGTCGATCGTGCGCAGCATCAGCCGCGGGTGACGCCGGAGACGTCGGTCAGGTAACCGATGCGGCCGTCCTCGTGGCGGACCACGAACGTGTCGCCGCGGTCTTCGATGACCAGCGCCCACGCGGTGGGGCCGATGGTGAACAGCGGCAGGCCCTGCTCGTCGACGACGTCACGTTCGACCGGGGCGAGCGCCCAGAACGCCTGCGTGGCCGCCGGCGCGGACTGCTGCTCGACCACCGACGTCTCGTCGGACGGCGCGGCGGTCTGGGCGCCGTCGTTCTGCGTCGTCGGGGCGGCCGCGGTGGCCGAGGCCTGCGCCGAGCCGTATGCGCCCGCCGACGTGCCGTAGGGCGCCGAGGCCGACGCGTAGGGGTCGGCGGTGGCGCCGTAGGCGGGCGCGCTCGCGTACGGCGTGGCGGTCTGGCTCGCCGGCGGGGCCGGGCGGGGGGTGACCGGGCGGGCCGGACGCGCGACGCGGTGCGCGACGGTCTCGGTGCGCCCGCGGAAGTCCTCGTTGAACGGTGCGATGAACGGGGCCAGCACGGTCAGGAAGACCCCGGCCAGCATCAGGAAGAACTCGACCCAGACGACCCAGGTGGCGATGAAGACGCGACCGGCGCCCAGCGAGACGACCGCGCCCCACAGGATGCCGAGCCAGATGACGGCCGAGACCGAGAACGCGACCGAGGCGAACTGGTCGATGCCGAGCGAGCCGACCCGCCGGATGCCCTGCGGCGAGAGCCGGCGCAGCGCCAGGAGGAAGACGGCGACGGTGGGCACGCCGATGGTGAGCACCCAGTCGATACCGCCGCTCCACACGGTGGCGCCGGAGGCGAATCCGCCGTAGATCGGGAAGAACGAGACGATGAAGGCGACCAGCCAGATGCCGCCCAGGGCGACCTCGCGAATGGAGAACGGGCCCACGCCGTACTGCGGCGGCAGCCCGTCGGCGGTCGCCTGCCCGGCCGGGGCGGCGACGGCCGGGTCGGCGGCGGCCGGGTCGGCGGCGGTCTCCGCAGCGGTGGCGTCACCGGTCGTGCCGGGCGTGGCGTCCTCCGGCTCGGCGGCGACCGGGTTCGCGGCGGGCGCGTCGGCGTCGGCGGCGGGAATCTCGGCGGCCGTGGCGTCGTCGACGGACTCGGCCCCGGTCATCCGACGGACCGTCTCGTCGTCGAAAGCGGCTTCTTCGGGGTTGTCGGGGGTGGTCTTCTCGTCGGTCACGATGGTCCTTCCGGCTCCGGGGTCAGACGTGATCCTACTCGCCCGCGCTATGCGCCGATCATCCGAGACACTGCGGCCCGAGCAGTCCCTTCAGCTCGCCGTACAGGCCGACGCTCACCCGGACCGGGATCGGCACCTCGAACACCTTCGCGACACCGCCCTTGTGGAGCTTGAGCGTCACCTCGGTGTCCCCGGCGTGCCGGCCCAGCACCGCGGCGAGCTCGCCGATGACGGTCTCGGTCGCGCGCTGCTCGGGCATGAGCAGGACGAGCGGGCCACTGGCATCCATCGTCCCCAGATCGGGAGCGAAGGCGGACTGTCCGTGCAGGTTGAGCCCGTCGTCACGCATCGACACCCGGCCGCGCACCGCGAGGATCGAGTCGGCCACGAGCATCGACTGGAACTCGGTGTAGGTCTTGCCCATGAACATGACCGTGACCTCGCCGTCGAAGTCCTCGATGGTGATCATGCCGTACGGGTTGCCGCTCTGCTTGGCGACCCGGTGCTGGACGCTGGTGACCAGGCCTGCGACGGTGACCTGATCGCCGTCGCTCACGTCGTCCGAGGCCAGCAGATCGTGGATCGAGGTGGACGCGTGCTTGGCGAGCGCGATCTCCAGGCCCGCCAGCGGGTGGTCGGACACGTACAGGCCGAGCATCTCGCGTTCGAACGCGAGCTTGTCCTTCTTGGTCCACTCGGGGCGGTCGGGCACCTTCTGCACCGCGTGCGGCTCGTCGTCGCCCCACAGGCTGTCGAAGTCGAAGCCGACCTCGCCGTTGGCCTCACGGCGCTTGTCGATGACGGCCTGCTCGGTCGCGTCCTCGTGGATCTCCATGAGCGCGCGCCGCGTCGCGCCGAGGGAGTCGAACGCGCCGGCCTTGATGAGCGATTCGACAGTGCGCTTGTTCGCGACGTGCACCGGCACCTTGGCGAGGAAGTCGTGGAAGCTCGTGAACGGCTCTTCGGAGCGCGCGGCGATGATGCCGTCGACGACGTTCGCCCCGACGTTGCGCACCGCGCCCAGGCCGAAGCGGATGTCTTCGCCGACGGCGGCGAAGAACCGGATCGACTCCCCCACGTCGGGCGGGAGGACCTTGATGCCCATGCGCCGGCACTCGTTGAGGTAGACGGCGAGCTTGTCCTTGGAGTCACCGACGCTGGTCAGCAGCGCCGCCATGTACTCGGCAGGATAGTGCGCCTTCAGATAGGCCGTCCAGTACGACACCAGGCCGTACGCGGCCGAGTGCGCCTTGTTGAACGCGTAGTCGGAGAACGGCAGCAGGATGTCCCACAGCGCCTTGATGGCCCCCTCGCCGAAGCCGTTGGCGACCATGCCGGCGTGGAAGCCCTCGTACTGCTTGTCGAGTTCGGACTTCTTCTTCTTGCCCATCGCGCGGCGCAGGATGTCGGCTTGGCCGAGGCTGAACCCGGCCACCCGCTGCGCGATCGCCATCACCTGCTCCTGGTAGATGATCAGGCCGTAGCTGGTGTCGAGGATGTCCTTGAGCGGCTCTTCGAGCTCGGGGTGGATCGGCGTGATCTCCTGCTGGCCGTTCTTGCGCAGCGCGTAGTTGATGTGCGAGTTGGCACCCATCGGGCCGGGACGGTAGAGCGCGATGACGGCGGAGATGTCCTCGAAGTTGTCGGGCTTCATGAGCCGCAGCAGCGACCGCATCGGCCCGCCGTCGAGCTGGAACACGCCCAGCGTGTCGCCGCGGGTCAGCAGCTCGTAGGAGGCCTTGTCGTCGAGGGTCAGGTCCTCGAGCACGAGCTTCTCACCCCGGTTGGCCTCGATGTTGTCGAGGGCGTCGTCGATGATCGTGAGGTTGCGCAGCCCCAGGAAGTCCATCTTGATCAGGCCCAGCGCCTCACACGCCGGGTAGTCGAACTGCGTGACGATCTGGCCGTCCTGCTCGCGCTTCATGATCGGAATGATGTCGATCAGCGGCTCGGACGACATGATGACGCCGGCCGCGTGCACGCCCCACTGGCGCTTCAGGTTCTCCAGCCCCACGGCGGTGTCGAAGACGGTCTTGGCCTCGGGGTCGGTCTCGATGAGGGCGCGGAACTCGCCGGCCTCCTTGAAGCGCGGGTGCGAGCGGTCGAACATGCCGTTCAGCGGCATGTCCTTGCCCATCACCGCCGGCGGCATCGCCTTGGTGAGCTTCTCCCCCATGCTGAACGGGAAGCCCAGCACACGACCGGCGTCCTTCAGCGCCTGCTTGGCCTTGATGGTGCCGTAGGTGACGATCTGGGCGACGCGCTCGTCGCCGTACTTCTGCGTCACGTACTGGATGACCTCACCGCGGCGACGGTCGTCGAAGTCGACGTCGAAGTCGGGCATCGAGACACGGTCGGGGTTGAGGAAGCGCTCGAAGATGAGGCCGTGCTGCAGCGGGTCGAGATCGGTGATCTTCATCGCGTACGCCGCCATCGACCCGGCACCCGAGCCGCGGCCCGGCCCCACGCGGATGCCGTTCTCCTTGGCCCAGTTGATGAAGTCGGCGACGACGAGGAAGTAGCCCGGGAAGCCCATCTGGACGATGACGCCCGTCTCGTACTCGGCCTGCTTGCGCACCTCGTCGGGGATGCCGGCGGGGTAGCGCAGGTGGAGTCCCTTCTCGACCTCCTTGATGAACCAGCTCTCCTCGGTCTCCCCCTCGGGCACCGGGAAGCGCGGCATGTAGTTGGCCGACGTGTTGAACTCGACGTTGCAGCGCTCGGCGATCAGCAGCGTGTTGTCGCACGCGATCTCCCGGTCGCGGAAGACCTGGCGCATCTCGGCGGCGGATTTCACGTAGTAACCGTCGCCGTCGAACTTGAACCGGTTGGGGTCGTCGAGGGTCGAGCCGGACTGCACGCACAGCAGCGCCGAGTGGCTGGTCGCGTCGTGCTGGTGCGTGTAGTGCAGGTCGTTGGTGGCCACCAGCGGGATGTCGAGATCGGCCGCGATCTTCATGAGGTCGCCCTGGACACGCCGCTCGATGGACAGGCCGTGGTCCATGATCTCGCAGAAGTAGTTGTCCTTGCCGAACAGGTCCTGGAACTCGGCGGCGGCTGCGCGCGCGGCGTCGTACTGGCCCAGCCGCAGCCGGGTCTGGATCTCACCGGAGGGGCAGCCGGTGGTGGCGATGAGCCCCTTGCTGTACTTCTGCAGCAGCTCGCGGTCCATGCGGGGCTTGAAGTAGTACCCCTCGATGCTCGACAGGCTCGACAGCCGGAAGAGGTTGTGCATGCCCTCGGTGGTCTCGCTGAGCAGCGTCATGTGCGTGTACGCGCCCGAACCCGACACGTCGTCGCTCGCCTGGTCGGGGCTGCCCCAGCGCACCCGGGACTTGTCGGAGCGGTGCGTGCCGGGGGTCACATACGCTTCGATGCCGATGATCGGCTTGATCCCGGCATCCTTCGCCGTCTTGTAGAACTCGAACGCGGCGAAGGTGTTGCCGTGGTCGGTGACCGCGATGGCGGGCTGTTCGAGCCGGACGGCCTCATCGACCATGTCGCGGATGCGCGCGGCGCCGTCGAGCATCGAGTATTCGCTGTGCACGTGCAGATGGACGAAGGAATCGGATGCCACGGCCTCGAGTCTACGGAGCCTCTCCGACGTCGCGGGCCGCACCCTCCGAGTCGGCCGGATCGCCGGGCCAGGTCGGTTCACCCTTCGGTTGAAGGTGAGACGCGGCGGTTTTCTCCGGCGTGCACCGTGGCGTCCGGCCACCGGTTCGGTGGACACTCGTCGCATGTCGGATGATGTCGTCCCCCCGCCCCCGCGCGCCGCGAAGGAGGCCGTGGTGGCACCGCCACGCGCGCTCGCCGTCTTCTGGATCGTCGCCGCGGTCCTGGGCGGCACGGTGTCGTTCCTGCTGTATCTCGAGTACATCGGGCAGCTCACCGGTGGCACCCCGATCGTCAGCTGCGATGTCAGCCCGCTGGTGACGTGCGGCCCGAATCTGCTCTCGCCCGGCGGCAACCTGCTCGGGTTCACGAACTCGATCATCGGCATCACGATGTTCCTGGGGCCGGTGTATGCGGCGGTGAGCGCCCTGGCCGCGCCGGGCGGTCTGCGCCGCTGGTACTGGCGGGTCTACGTGCTGGGGCTGACGGCGGCGTTCGTCCTCGTGCACTTCTTCGCCTGGCGCAGCGTCTTCGAGTACGGGTCGCTGTGCCCGTGGTGCATGATCGTGTGGCTGGTCACGATCCCGCTGTTCTGGTTCACGCTCGGCTGGTCGCTGCGCGACGGGGTGTGGGGCCGGGCTCCCCGCCGCTTCGGCGCGGGCCTGTTCTCGTGGGCGGTGCTGATCACGGTCCTGGACTACGTGCTGATCGCCGGGGCGGCGCAGCTGCGGCTGGACGTGCTGGGCTCGCTGCTGTGACCGGCCCGCGTCAGAGGGGGTGACGCATCAGCACCCGGCATCCGCGCTTAGGCTTGCGGCTATGTCCACACCCGACTTCGTCCTGTCGCTGCGCGAGAAGATCGGGCACGCCCCGCTGCCGCTGGTCGGGGTGACGGCCGTCGTGTTCAAGGACGAGAAGATCCTGCTCGGGCGGCGCGCCGACAACGGTCAATGGCAGAGCGTGTCGGGCATCGTCGACCCGGGTGAGGAACCGGCCGACGCGGCCGTGCGCGAGTGCCGCGAAGAGGCGGGCGTCAGCGTGCGGGTGACGCGGCTCGCGCTCGTGCAGACCACACCCCGCATCACCTACGCGAACGGCGACCAGGTCGACTATCTCGACCTCGTCTTCCGCTGCGACTGGGTCTCGGGCGACCCGCATCCGGCCGACGGCGAGCTGACCGAGGTCGGCTGGTACGGGCTGGGCGAGCTGACCGACGTCGCCCCGGAGCACGTGCGCAAGATCGCCCTGGCCGTGGCCGAAGACGATCCGGCCACGTTCCGCGGCGGGCGCTGACGCGGGAGGTCAGTCGCCGCGCAGCACCGCGAGGGCGTGGGCGAGGTCGGCCGGATACTCCGAGGTGAACTCGACCCACTGGTTCGTGACGGGGTGGGCGAAGCCCAGGCGGTGGGCGTGCAGCCACTGCCGCGTGAGCCCCAGCCGTGCCGACAGGGTCGGGTCGGCGCCGTACAGCGGGTCGCCGACGCAGGGATGCCGGTGGGCGGCCATGTGCACCCGGATCTGATGGGTGCGCCCGGTCTCCAGCTGGATCTCCAGCAGGGACGCCCGCGGGAACGCCTCGATCGTCTCGTAATGGGTCGTCGAGTCCTTGCCGTCGGGGACGACCGCGAACTTCCACGAGTGGTTCGGGTGGCGGCCGATCGGGGCCTCGATGGTCCCGACCAGGGGGTCGGGATGTCCATGGACGACGGCGTGGTAGATCTTGTCGACCTCGCGCTCCTTGAAGGCGCGCTTGAGCGCGGTGTAGGCGCGCTCGCTCTTGGCCACCACCATTAGGCCGCTGGTGCCCACGTCGAGCCGATGCACGACGCCCTGCCGCTCGGCCGCACCCGTCGTCGCGACGCGGAGGCCGCCGGCGGCCAGGGCGCCCAGCACCGTGGGCCCTTCCCAGCCGACCGAGGGATGCGCGGCGACACCGGCGGGCTTGTCGACCACGACGATGTCGTCGTCCTGGTGGACGACGCCGAGGTCGGGGACGGCGACCGGCACCACCTCCGGCTCGCGCCGCGGCTGCCAGGTGACATCCAGCCAGGCGCCGGCCACGAGCTTGTCGCTCTTGCCGAGCACGCGGCCGTCCTGCGTCGCCCCGCCGGCCTCGGTGATCTCCGCCGCGAAGCTGCGGGAGAATCCGAACAGCTTGGCCAATCCGGCATCCACGCGGGTGCCGTCGAGGCCATCGGGCACGGGGACGGCGCGGGACTCCATCACGCCGTCCGGTTCTCGGTGTCGTCAGCGGCGGGCTCGACGGCCTTCGGCTCTCGGGTGCCGTCGAGGCGCAGTCCCACCAGCACGAGGATCGCCACGCCGATCATCATCGTGACGATGAAGATGTCGGCGACGTTGTAGATGGCCGAGGGGAACCACAGCCACATCCACGGCGTGTGGATGAAGTCGATGACCTCCCCCACGCCGAAGCCCGGCTCACGCAGCAGGCGGTCGGTGAGGTTGCCCAGGATGCCACCCAGCAGCAGGCCCAGGACGGCCGCCCACGCCCACGAGCGCACGCGCGTGACGGCGAGGAACACGATCGCGCCCGCGGCCAGCGCCGGCACGATCGTGAAGATCCAGGTGTACTCGGCACCGAGCGAGAACGCCGCGCCCGGATTGCGGGTGAGGTACAGCTGGAGGAACTCGCCCCAGACCGGCACGGTCTGCTGGAACGGCAGGTTCTCGAGTGCGAGATGCTTCGTGAACTGGTCGATGGCCAGCACCAGCACCGCGAGGATCGCGATGGTGATGCCGGCCGCCGTGGTACCCAGACGGGCTCGGCCTGTCAAAGGCCGGGCCTAGGACGCGGAGATGGGCGTCGCGCCCGACGGCGAGCCCGAGGCGTCGAGGTCGCGGAGCTTGCCCTCGATGAAGCCGCGCAGCTGCGCGCGGTAGTCGTGCTCGAAGTTGCGCAGCTCGGTGATGCGCGACTCCAGCGTCGCCCGCTCGCTCTCCAGACGGGCGACCTCGTCGCGGCCACGGGCCTCGGCGTCGGCGATGATCGACGCGGCCTGGGCCTGCGCCTCGGAGATGAGCTTCTCCTTCTGCGCGATGCCCTCGGCGACGTGCTCGTCGTGCAGACGCTGCGCGAGCTCGATGATGCCTGCCGACGCGGCGGCCGGGGCGGTGCCCTCGGCGGCCGGGGCGGGAGCGGCGGCCACGGGGGCGGGCACTTCCTCGACGACGGCCGGCTCTTCGACGGCAGGGGCGGCGGCGGGCGCGGCGGCACCGGACTCGTAGGCCGCCAGCTTCGCCTTCAGCTCTTCGTTCTCAGCGATCGTCTTGCGCCACTCGACGACGATCTCGTCGAGGAAGTCGTCGACCTCGTCCGGGTCGAAGCCCTCCTTGAAGCGGACGTGCTGGAACTGCTTGGTGACGACGTCTTCGGGGGTCAAAGCCATGGTGTTTCCTCTTTCGGGGCTCATTGCGCCCGGCGATGCGGGGTGACCCGCATGACCGCGAGCCGTACCCCCTCAGCATAGTGCGCGGGTTCCGGGTCCGCGAGAAAGACCCCCGCGCCCGGACTCAGACCGAGCCGATGACCCGCACGATCGACAGCAGCACGAAGCACGCGAGCATCGTCAGCGGGAAGCCCAGATCGATCGCGACGGCGCCCAGCCGCAGCGGCGGGATGAGGCGCCGGAAGAACTTGATCGGAGGATCCGTGATCGTGAAGACGATCTCGGCGAGCACGAGCCCGACGCCCTTCGGGCGCCATTCGCGGTTGAACAGCGGGATGTACTCCAGGATCAGCCGCGCGAGCAGCGCCAGGATGTACAGCAGCAGGAGGAAGTTCGCGATTCCGGCGACGAGCCGAACGATCTCCACGGTTACTGCGGGAAGGCCGCGGCCTCAGGCTCGGCCTGCGCGACCGCCCCGTCACCGGACACCGCGATGTTCTCGGGCGACAGGAGGAAGACCTTGCTCGTGACCCGCTCGATCCGGCCGTACAGCCCGAGCGACAGACCGCTCGCGAAGTCGATCAGGCGGCGGGCGTCCGCATCGCTCATCTGCGACAGGTTGATGATCACGGGGATGCCGTCGCGGAAGTTCTCGGCGATGATCTGCGCGTCGCGGTACTGCTTGGGGTGCACCGTCAGGATCTCGCTGACCGTGCCCGCGGTGGGCTGGCGCACGACGGCAGGACGGTGGATCGGCGTCACCGGCGCCGGCTGCTTCTCGACGGAACGCTCCCGACGCTGCGGCGTCTCGGCCACCGGCTCGTCATAGACCTCTTCCTCGTCGGCCAGGCCCAGGTACACCATGGTCTTCTTGAGCGGGTTCGACATCGCATCCTCCGTTTGCTCGTCTGTTCCGAGGTTAACCGTGCACGGGCCTCGGACCCGTGATTGCCGAGCCGATCCGCAGGTGTGTCGCACCCGCGGATACAGCCTCGGCGAAGTCTCCTGTCATGCCCGCCGAGATCCAGTCGGCGGCGGGTGCGACCGTGCGCAGTGCCGTGCGGCACGCGGCCAGGCGCGCGAACGCCGCGGCGGGCTCCTCGTCAAGGGGCGCCACGCCCATCACGCCGCGCAGCCGCAGCGTGGGGCACGCGGCGGCGACGTGTTCGGCGAGTGCCACGACGCCGTCGGGGGCGACACCGCCGCGCCCGGGGTCGGCGGTGAGGTTCACCTGCAGCAGGACGTCGAGCGGATCGGCGTCGTCCTCTCCGGCGCGCTCGAGCGCGTCGGCGATGCGCGGCCGGTCCACCGAGTGGACGATGTCGACGGCCGCGCGGATCTGCCGTGCCTTGTTCGTCTGCGCCTGCCCGATGAAGTGCCAGGTCAGACCGAGCGCGGCGACGGCCGGGTCGCCGCGCTTGGCCGTGAGCTCCTGCTGGCGGTTCTCCCCCACGTCTCGCACTCCCAGCTCGTGCAGCCGGGAGATGAGCGAGGCGGGATGGAACTTCGTCACGACGATGCGCGTGATCTCGGAAGGGTCGCGGCCCGCCGCCCGCGCGGCATCCGCGATGCGCGCGTCGACGTCGGCGAGCCGTGCCTCCAGATCCACCGCGACTACTTGAGGAAGTCGGGGATGTCGAGGTCGTCGTCGCCGAACACCGAGTCCCGGTCGCTCGAGGACACCGGCACGCTCACCGAGACCGATTCCTTGTTCGCGGGAGCGTCGACCGTCTCGAGGTCGCGGGCGGCTTCGTCGGCGGGCACGGCCGGCAGCACCGGCGCCGCGGCGGGGCGCTGCGCCGTCATCGGCTCGACCTTCAGCTGCGGCTCGCCGCCGTCGAAGCCCGCGGCGATGACGGTGACGCGCACCTCGTCGCCCAGCGTGTCGTCGATCACGGTGCCGAAGATGATGTTGGCCTCGGGGTGCGCGGCCTCCTTGACCAGCTGCGCGGCGTCGTTGATCTCGAAGATGCCGAGGTTCGACCCGCCCTGGATCGACAGCAGCACGCCGTGCGCGCCCTCGATCGACGCCTCGAGCAGGGGCGACTCGACGGCGAGCTCAGCGGCCTTGATCGCCCGGTCGGCGCCGCGGGCCGAGCCGATGCCCATGAGCGCCGAGCCGGCGCCCTGCATGACCGACTTGACGTCGGCGAAGTCCAGGTTGATCAGACCCGGCGTCGTGATGAGGTCGGTGATGCCCTGCACACCGGCCAGGAGCACCTGGTCGGCGGTGGCGAACGCCTCGATCATCGAGATGCCGCGGTCGCTGATCTCGAGCAGCCGGTCGTTGGGGACGACGATGAGGGTGTCGACCTCGTCCTTCAGCGTCGCCACACCCAGCTCGGCCTGCTGCTGACGGCGGCGGCCCTCGAACGAGAACGGCTTGGTGACGACACCGATGGTCAGGGCGCCGATCGACTTCGCGATGCGCGCCACGACGGGGGCGCCACCGGTGCCCGTGCCGCCGCCCTCACCCGCGGTGACGAAGACCATGTCGGCACCGGCGAGGGCCTCTTCGATCTCCTCGGCGTGGTCCTCCGCCGCACGGCGACCCACCTCGGGGTCGGCGCCGGCGCCGAGTCCGCGCGTGAGCTCGCGGCCCACGTCGAGCTTCACGTCGGCGTCGCTCATCAGCAGCGCCTGGGCGTCGGTGTTGACGGCGATGAACTCCACGCCGCGAAGACCGAGCTCGATCATCCGATTGACGGCGTTCACGCCGCCGCCACCCACACCCACGACCTTGATCACCGCGAGGTAGTTCTGGTTCTGGCTCATGCCGGCCTCCGTCTCGTCCGAACCACGTTTCAAACCTTGAACCTCAACTAGAGGTTTAAAGAATTGCCGAGTATGCATTTCCTTCGATTGAAGGTAAGCGGCGCGGATGCTGCCGGCCCTCAGGCCGTGGGCGTGTCGCGACATCGATCCGCAGGCTGTCGGAACTTCGTGGTACCGGGCGGATGGCGCGGTGGCTGTCAGCGGACGACGATGGCGCCGGGCGAGGACACGTCGTAGGTGTCGACGTCGTCCGGGGGCAGTGCTTCCATCGCGGTCTCGAGGACGATCGCCTTGCGCGCCGACTCGTCGGCGGTGCCCCAGACGACGGTGGTGCCGGACTCCCCCAGCACGAAGCTGACGTCGCTGGCCGTGGTGGCCGACAGCTTCGTGACCTGCGAGCGGATCGGCTCGGGCAGCGACCGGAACACGGTGCCGGCGGCGGTGAAGGCACGCGACGTCACCCCGCCGCGGATCTCGAGCAGCGGGTGGCCCTCCGGCTCCTCCGGGGTCGTCGCCAGGGCGACCCCGGCGGCATCGACCAGCGTGTAGCCGGCGGCCGATTCGATCGCGCCGACCGGGGTGCGCTCGACGATGCGAACGACCAGTTCGTGGGGCGGCCGCGCTTCGAGGGTGTACGACTCCACGAGCGGGAAGGCGACCAGCGCGGCCTTGACCTCGCTGGAGTCGACCAGCGGCAGCGGGGTGCCCAACTGCGCCGCGAGGGCCTCTTCCACGGCGACGGTGTCGAGCGCCTCGGTGCCCAGCACGCGTACCCGCTCGACGGCGAACAGCGGGCTGTACGCGGCGCCGAGGGTTCCCAGCACGAGGGCTGCGACCGCCAGACCGGCGCCGAGCCAGATCCGGCGCTTGCGCCGCTGGCGGGCGGTGAACCGGCGCACTTCGGCGCGCAGCGCCTTGCGGCGGGCGCGGACGGCCGCCCAGACCTCGCGCGGGCCGACGGTCTCCTGCGCGGGATCGTCGGCCGGCGGCGCGGTGCGGCGGGCGTGGGCGGGCGGATCGGCGATCGTCGCCGCCGGGCGCCGGGCCATGGGCCCGATCGTGTCGATGAACTCCGGGACCGGGTCATGGGGCCCGGGGGCCGGGTCGTGGTCGGCCTCGTCGAACGCGCGTCCCGCATCGTCGAACGCGCGTTCCGCGTCGTCGAATGCGTGTTCCGTGTCGTCGTAGGTAGCTTCGTCGGCCGCGTCGGGTGCGGGCGCGGCGGGCTCGCGGCGCGGCGGGGGCGCCGGCAGCGGACCGGGCCGGCGCATCGTCAGTCCTCGCTCCGGCCGAGTGCGGCGAGCACCTGCGGGATGATGAGGTTCACGTTGCCGCAGCCGAGCGTGATGATGAAGTCGCCCTCGCGCGCGACGCCCGCGGTGTAGTCGGCGGCCTCCTGCCAGTCGGCGACGAAGTGCACGCGGTCGGGGTCGGTGAACGCCCCGCTGACCAGCTCGCCGGTCACCCCGGGCACGGGGTCTTCGCGTGCGCCGTACACGTCGAGCACGACGGTGTGGTCGGCGAGTGACTCGAGCACTTCGGCGAACTCGCGGTACATCTCCTGCGTGCGCGAGTAGGTGTGCGGCTGGTGCAGCGCGATGAGGCGCCCGCCGGCGGCGACGGTGCGCGCGGCCGACAGGGCGGCGGCGACCTCGGTCGGGTGGTGGGCGTAGTCGTCGTACACGCTGACGCCGCGCTCGGTGCCGTGCAGTTCGAACCGGCGGGCGGTGCCGGCGAAGGGCTCGAGGGCGCGGACGGCCAGCTCCAGCGGATGGCCGAGCGCGACGAGGACGGCCACGGCCCCGGCCGCATTGACCGCGTTGTGGATGCCGGGGACGGCCAGCCGCATCGACTCGCGGTGCGGCCCGTAGCTCAGCGTGAACGAGACCGGCCCGTCGGTCGTGGAGATGTCGGTGATCCGCACGTCGGCGCCCTCGGCCTCCCCGAAGGTGAGCACGTGCGGGTGGGTGAGGGCGGCGGCCACGCGCTGCGCGCCCGGGTCGTCGGCCGAGATGACGACGGCTTCCCGCGCCTCGTTCGCGAACCGGACGAAGCCGTCGTAGAACGCGTCGCGCGTGCCCCAGTGGTCGAGGTGGTCGGGGTCGACGTTCGTGATGAGGGCGACCGAGGTGTCGTAGAGCAGAAAGGTGCCGTCCGACTCGTCGGCCTCGATGACGAACAGCTCGTCCGAGCCGGTCGCGCTCGAGACGCCGAGCTCGGCGATCACTCCCCCGTTGACGAAGGTGGGCGCTTCGCCCAGCCCCCGCAGCGCCGTCACGATCATGCCCGTCGAGGTGGTCTTGCCGTGCGCGCCGGCCACGCTGACCAGGCGCCTCCCGCCGATCAGCCAGTGCAGCGCCTGCGAGCGGTGGATGACGTGCAGCCCGCGCTGCTTCGCGAGCACGTACTCCGGGTTCTCCGGCCAGATCGCACCGGTGTGGATCACGGTGTCCGCATCGGCCGGCAGATGGGCGGCGTCATGACCGACGGACACCGTCGCCCCCCGCTCGGCGAGAGCGCGCAGCGCCGGGCTGTCGGCACGGTCAGAGCCCGACACGCGGATGCCGCGGTCGAGGAACATCCCGGCCAGGCCCGACATGCCGGACCCGCCGATGCCGATGAAATGGGCGGCGGTGATGTGCTCGGGGATCGGCAGGCTCAGGTCGGGGCGAATCATGGCCCGACAAGTCTAGGTCGCCGCCGGTGTGAGGAGCCTGCGGCGCGCGGACCGCGGCAACCGCCCCCCACTGGCGGGTCCCGGTCGGCGATGTCAGGCGCGGGCGAGGGCCTCGTCGATGAGCGCGATCACGTTCTCGGTGCCGGTGCGCGTGCCGATGGATGCCGCGGCGGCACGCATACGGGCCAGCGCCGCGTCGTCGGTCAGCAGCGGCACGATCTCGGTGCGCACCCGGTCGGCGGTGAACTCGGCGTCGGCGACCAGGCGTGCGGCACCGGCATCCACGGCCGATGCGGCGTTGAGCGCCTGCTCGCCGTTGCCGACCGCATACGGCACGTACACCGCGGGGATGCCCAGGGCGCTGACCTCGCTGACGGTGGCCGAACCGGCGCGCGAGACGATGGCATCGGCGAGGGCGAACGCCAGGTCCATGCGGTCGATGTAGGGGACGGGCACGTACGCTGGGTCGGGTGACGGCGGCAGCGCGTCGCGCTCCCCCACGGCGTGCAGCACCTGCCAGCCGGCGGCGACGACGTCGCGCCAGGATCCGGCGAGAGCCTCGTTGAGCCGGCGGGCACCGAGCGAGCCGCCGAACACGAGCAGCACCGGGCGGGCGGGGTCCAGGCCGAAGAACGCTGCAGCCTGCGGGCGCAGCGCGGCGCGGTCGAGATCGACGATCTCGCGTCGCAGCGGCATCCCCACCACCCGCGCGCCCTTCAGCGGCGTGCCGGCGAACGCGACGCCGGCCAGCGCGCCGCTGCGCGCCCCCAGGATGTTCGCCAGGCCCGGACGGGCGTTGGCCTCGTGCACCACGAACGGGATCTTCTCGCGCCGCGCCGCGAGGTAGGCGGGCGCCGACGCGTAGCCGCCGAACCCGACGACCACGTCGACGCCGTGCGTGCGGATGTGTGTGCGGACCTGCGCGATCGCCCGCGAGAACCGGGCCGGGAAGCGCAGCGCCGTGCCGTTCGGACGCCGCGGGAAGGGCACCTTGTCGACGATCAGCAGTTCGTAGCCGCGCTCGGGCACCAGCCGCGCCTCGAGTCCCTCGCGGGTGCCGAGCACGAGCACACCGGCCTCGGGGTCGCGGGCGGTCAGCGCGTCCGCCACGGCGAGCAGGGGGTTCACATGCCCGGCGGTGCCGCCGCCGGCCAGGAGGTACGTCGTCACCGAGACGACGATACCCGGCGCGTGACGGGGTACGCGTCCGCCGGCAGGGTGGATGCCGGGACGGTGCGCGCCAGCGACAGCAGCACGCCGCAGGCCAGCAGCACCGACAGCAGCGACGTGCCGCCCTGCGACATGAACGGCAGCGGGACGCCGAGCACGGGGAACAGCCGGAGCACCACGCCGATGTTGATGAGCGCCTGCCCGACGATCCAGACGGTGATGCCGCCGGCGACGATGCGGATGAACGGGTCGTGCGTCTTGCGGATGACGTGGAAGGCGCCGACGGCGAACAGGGTGAACAGGGCGAGCACGACGACGCAGCCGATGAGGCCGAGTTCTTCGCCGACGATCGCGAAGATGTAGTCGTGTGAGGCGGCC
Source organism: Microbacterium pollutisoli (assembly GCF_053586795.1). Lineage (NCBI taxonomy): Bacteria > Bacillati > Actinomycetota > Actinomycetes > Micrococcales > Microbacteriaceae > Microbacterium > Microbacterium pollutisoli. The sequence goes on along the minus strand of NZ_JBNYWT010000001.1, from coordinate 121,994 downwards.
GGCAGCCACGAGTACTTCTCGCGCGAGTTGCCCAGGCCCAGCCCGAAAACGCCGCCGTTGGCGAGCCCCCAGATGCCGTGCAGCGGCTGGTAGCAGCCGTCGTCGTAGTCGGCGATGCAGTCCGCGTTGAGGAAGCTCATGATGCGGGCCATGCGGTTGGGGCTGGTGACGGCGAGCACGGCGACCACACCCACGGCGAGGATGAGCGGCAGCACGAAGATGCGCAGCTTGACGCCGGAGAAGAACAGGGCGCCGAGCAGGATCAGCACGAGGATCATGGCGGTGCCGAGGTCCCGGCCGGCCACCACCGAGCCGATCACGAGCGCGCCGACCGGCACGACGGGGATGAACACGTGCTTCCACGAGCCCAGCAGCGTCTGCTTGCGGAACAGCACATACCCGAGCCACAGCGCGAAGGCGAGCTTGAGGAACTCGGACGGCTGCATCTGGAAGCCGCCCACGATGATCCAGTTGCGGTTTCCGTCGTTGGAGTCGCCCAGCGGAGTGAAGACGAGCATCTGCAGCCCGAGGGCCAGCAGCAGCGCGATCCACGAGATCCGCTTCCAGAACGTGATCGGGAAGCGGCTGGCGATGAACATGAGCGGGATGCCGAGGATCGCGAACACGGCCTGCTTCATGACGACTTCGAACGGGCTCTCCCCGGCGGCGGTCGAGGTGGCCATCGTCGCCGACAGCACCATGACCAGCCCGAACCCGGTCAGCAGCAGCGCCGTCGAGGCCAGCAGCAGGAACTCGCTGGGCACCGGCGCGAAGACCCGGCCCAGCGTCACGCGGGCGGCGAACCCGTGCCCGCCGTCAGCGGTGGTCGTCGGACGGGTCTGCGGCGTCGTGGTCACCGGTTCCCCTCCCGATCCGCTCCTGGACTGCGGCGGCGAACCGGTCGCCGCGGTCTGCGTAGGACGTGAACTGGTCGAGGGATGCCGCGGCCGGAGCGAGGAGGACCACGTCTCCGTCACCGGCGATACCCGCCGCCAGGTCGACGACCTGCGTCATGACTCCTTCAGTCTCAGCGGCCTCGACCTCGAAGACGGGAACCGCGGGCGCGTGTCGCGCGAACGCCGCCACCACGGCGGTGCGGTCGACGCCGATGACGACGGCCGCCTTGGCCGACACGCCGCGCGTGGCGACGAGGTCGCTGATGTCGACGCCCTTGAGCTGTCCCCCCACGACCCACACGGCGCCGGGGTAGGCCGCCAGCGACGACGCGGCCGCGTGCGGATTGGTGGCCTTGGAGTCGTCGATCCAGGTGACCCCGGCGTGCACGCCCACCACCTCGATGCGATGCGGGTCGAGGCGGAAGGAGGCCAGGGCGTCGCGGATCGCGGCCGGTGCGACCTCGAGCGACCGCGCCAGTGCGGCGGCGGCGAGGATATTGGCGACGATGTGCGGTGCGGCGAGCCCGCGGGCGGCGAGATCGGCGACGGTGGAGATCTCCAGGGCGCGGGTGTGCCGTTCGTCGAGGAAGGCCCGGTCGACGAGGATGCCGTCCACGACGCCGAGATCGCTCGGCCCGGGGACGCCGAGGTCGAATCCGATCGCGCGGCACCCTTCGACGACGTCGGCGTCTTCGACCATCTCGCGGGTGGCGACGTCGGCCTTGTTGTAGACGCAGGCGACCCGCGTGTTCTCGTAGACGAACGCCTTCGCGTCGCGGTAGGCGGCGAACGAGCCGTGCCACTGGAGGTGGTCCTCGGCGAGGTTGAGGCATACGCTCGCGTGGGGCGAGACCGGCTCCGGTCCGGTCTGGAGGCTGAGGTACCAGAGCTGGTGGCTCGACAGCTCCACGACAAGCACGTCGAAGCCGGCCGGGTCGCGGACGGCGTCGAGCACGGGCACGCCGATGTTGCCGCACGGCGCGGCGCGCAGGCCGCCGGCGACGAGCATCGTCGCGGTCAGCTGCGTGGTGGTCGTCTTGCCGTTGGTGCCGGTGATGAGCACCCACTCCGCCGGACGGCCGTCGGGACGGGTCACCTTGTCGCGCACGCGCCAGGCCAACTCGATGTCCCCCCACACCGGGATGCCGCTCTCCCGCGCCCAGGCGACCACGGCGTGGTGGGGCGGGAAGCCGGGTGAGGCGATGACGACGTCGGCGGCGTGCGCCACGACGGCGTCCGGGACCGCGTCGAGCGGCCCTTCCCACAGGCGGGCACCGATGACGGGGACCAGCCGCGCGTACTCCTCGGTTGCGGTCTCGGTGGCCACGAGCACGTCGGCGCCGAGTTCGGTCAGCGTGTCGGCGACCGAGAAGCCGGTGACCGACAGGCCCAGCACGACCACGCTCAGGCCCTTCCAGTCGGCGTGCCAGCTGGTGAGCTCGTCCAGCCGCGCGGTCACAGGGCCGCCAGCCAGGCCACGTAGAACAGGCCGACGCCGGTGACGGCGAGCATGCCCGCGATGATCCACATCCGCACCACGATGGTGATCTCCGGCCACCCGCGCATCTCGAGGTGGTGGTGGAACGGGCTCATCAGGAACAGGCGCTTTCCGCCGGTCGCCTTGAAGTAGTAGCGCTGCAGGATGACCGATCCGGGGCCGATGATGAAGATGCCCGCCACCACGACGGCGAGGATCTCGGTGCGGGACAGGACCGACAGGGCGACGATGACGCCGCCGATGGCCATGGAGCCGACGTCGCCCATGAAGATCTTCGCCTTCGGGGCGTTCCACCACAGGAATCCGACGAGGGCGCCGACGAAGGAGGCGGCGATGATCGTGAGGTCCATCGTGTTGGGCGTGTGGTAACAGGCGGCCGCGTAGGCGTCGACGAGGGCGTCGTTGCTCGAACAGCGCTGCTGGAACTGCCAGAAGGTCACGAGGCTGTAGGCCGAGATGGTGAAGATGCCGGCGCCGGTGGCGAGGCCGTCCAGGCCGTCGGTGAGGTTGGTGGCGTTGGACCAGGCGACCGACAGGAACGACACCCAGATCAGGTACAGGATCCACCCGACGACCGCGCCCAGGGCCATGAACGACAGGACGGGGATGTCGCGGAAGAAGGAGATGTAGGGCGATCCGGGGGTGTGGCCCAGGGCGTTGGGGAAGTTGAGCGCGGCGATGCCGAACGGCACGGCGACCAGCACCTGCCCGACGATCTTGCGCCAGCCCGACAGGCCGAGGCTGCGCTGCTGGCGCACCTTCATGAAGTCGTCGATGAACCCCACGATGCCCAGGCCCACCATCATCCAGATGACGAGCAGACCCGAGATGGTCGGCGGCGCCCCGCCGGTGAGCGTGCCCGCGAAGTAGCCGACGATCGCGCCCAGGATGAATATGATGCCACCCATCGTGGGGGTGCCGCGCTTGGCGTGGTGGCTGGGGTTGGTGGCGTCGTCGGGCGTCCGGATGACCTGACCCCATCCGAGCTTCTCGAACAGCCGGATGAACAGCGGGGTGAGGAAGAGGGTGAACGCCAGCGAAATCGTCGCGGACGCGAGCAGGGATCTCACGAGAACGATTCTCCCAGACGATCACCGAGGTGACGCAGACCCACCGCGTTCGAGGACTTCACGAGCACGCGGTCGCCGTCGCGCAGTTCGCCCATCAGGTAGTCGTACGCTTCGTCCTGCGTCTCGAAGAAGACGGCCTCGCCGTCCCACGAGCCCTCGCCGATGGCCGAGATGAACAGGCGTCTGGCTTCCGGGCCGACCACGACGATCCGCTCGTAGCGCAGGCGCACGGCGAGCAGCCCGACCCGGTCGTGCTCTTCGCCGGCCTGCTCCCCCAGTTCGCTCATCGCGCCGAGCACCGCGACCTTGCGCTGACCGGGTCCGGTGATCTGCGCGAGCGTGCGCAGCGCTGCGGCCATCGAGTCGGGGCTGGCGTTGTAGGCGTCGTTGATGATCCGCACGCGGTCGGAGCCCAGCGGCTGCATGCGCCAGCGTTCGGCGATCTCTACGGTCTCCAGCCGCGCGATGGCGTCGGCGGGGGCCACGCCCAGCACGCCGGCCGCGGTGATCGCGGCGAGGGCGTTCATCACGTGGTGGGCGCCGAGCACCTGCAGGCGCAGCGTGTGCGCGGTGCCGTCGGCGGTGATCGTGCTGACCGTGCCGGCGTCGGTGACCTCGACGTCGTCGGCGCGCACGTCGGCGGTGGGCCGGTGGCCGAACCATCGCACGCTCAGACCGCGACCGACCGCCACGTCGGCCATCGACGCGACGCGCGCGTCGTCGGCGTTGAGGACGGCCACGCCCCCGGCCCGCACCGCCTCGATCAGTTCGGTCTTGGCCTTGAGGGTCGCCTCGACGCCGCCGAAGCCGCCGGCGTGGGCGAGGCCGACCATGAGCACCACGCCGATGTCGGGGGTGACCAGGCCGGCGAGCCGGGCGATCTTCCCCGGCCCGTCGGCGCCGAACTCGCTGACGAGGTACCGCGTGTCCTCGGTGATGCGCAGCATCGTCAGCGGCGCGCCGACCTCGTTGTTGTACGAGCCGCGCGGAGCGACGGTCTCCCCCTCGTCCTGCAGGATGCGCGCGAGCATGTTCTTGGTCGTGGTCTTGCCGTTGGATCCGGTGATGCCGACGATCTGCAGGCGGCCGTGCGCCCGCACGCGCGCGACGACCTCGCGGGCCAGGTCGGCCAGGGCGGTCACGGCGTCGGCCACCACGATCTGGGTGACATCGGCCTCGACGAGGTGCTCGACGAGGGCCAGCACCACGCCGGCCTCGGCGGCGGACGCGACGAACCGGTGACCGTCGGTGACCTCACCGGGCTTGGCGACGAAGATGTCGCCCGGCCCGAGCACCCGGGAGTCGGTGTCGACGGTGCCGGAGACGACGGTCTCGGGGGTGTCGGAGCCGGTGGTGTGGAGTGCGCCCGAGACGGCGGCTGCCACCTCTGCGAGCGTCATGCGGATCATGGTGCGGGTACCTCTGCTGCGGGCGCGTCGGCCGACCGCATCAATTCGTGATGGGGAGGAGGGGGGTCTCCGAATCCGACGGCTTGACCCGGTAGTGCGTGAGCACCTGGGTCATGGCTTTCTTGAAGACCGAGCGGTTCGCCGACGACATCCGCTGCTTCATGGGTTCGTTGAAGACGGCAATGACAACGTACTGCGGATCGTCGGCCGGTGCGTAACCGATCAGCGACGTGAAGAAGATGTTGTTCTTGTACTTGTTGGTGCCGGGGTCGATGACCTGGGCGGTACCGGTCTTGCCGGCCATCCGGTAGCCGTCGATGCGGATGTCGTCGGCGAGGGTCCCCTGCGCGAACACGTTCTCGAGCATGAGGCCGACCGTCTCAGCCGTCGACTCCTCGATCACGCGCTCGGGGGCGGGGAGGTCCGGGGTCACCACGGTGCCGTCGGCCTTCGTGCACGACTCGACCAGCGACAGCGGCTGGCGCACCCCGCCGTTGGCGATGGTCTGGTAGACGCTGACGGTCTGCGGCACCGTCACGGTGAACGCCTGACCGAACGTGGTCGTGTAGTAGGTCTGGTTGTCCCAGTTCTCGACGGGGATGTACACGCCGTCGGGTTCGCCGGACCAGTCGAGGTCGGTGCCCTGCCCGACGCCGAACTTCTTCAGGTACTCCAGGCGCGTGGCCGGGTCGACGGTCGCCCCGAACTGCGATAGCGCCACGTTGGAGGAGGTGACCAGTCCGCCGGTGAGGGTGAGGTTCTGGGCGGCGTGGTGCTCGGAGTCGTTGATGACGGCGCCGTTGGGGAACTCCATCCGGTCCGGCGAGTAGGCCGTGGAGTACGGGGTGAGCCCGGCCTGCTCGATGGCGGTGGCGGCGGTGACGGGCTTGAACGTCGATCCCGGCTCGTACGCGTAGCGCAGGAGACGCGTCGCGCGGTCCTCGGGCTCGGAGGCGCCGACGTCGTTGGGGTCGACGGTCGACGTCTCGGCGGCGACCCGGATCTTGCCGGTGGCGACCTCGGCGACCATGATGCCGCCCCAGTCGGCGTCCATGCGTTCGGTCTCCTCCTCGATCAGCTGCTGCATGTACCACTGCAGGTCGCCGTCGATGGTGAGCCGGAGGGTGCCGCCGTCCTCGGCGGGCTCTTCGACGACGGTGCCGGGGATGACCACGCCGTCGGCGCCCCGCTGGTAGATGCGCTCGCCGTCGGTGCCGGACAGGCAGCTGTTCTGCAGCGATTCGATGCCCTCGAGCGGGGTGCCGTCGGAGCCGACGAAGCCCAGGATGTTGCCGGCGACCGCACCGGCGGGGTACGTGCGCGAGGGCACCTGCGGGAAGGCCAGGAACGGCAGGCCGAGCGCCGCCAGCTCCCGGTACTCCTCGGTGGACACGGCCTTCTTGATGAGCGCGTACCGGGACTCGGGGTTGTCGGCGAGGGCGGCGTCGACGATGCCGACGACCTCATCGACATCCTGCCCGGTGATCTGCGCGATCTGTGCGGCCAGGTCGGCCCACGGGGTGATGACGGGCTTGCCGTCGTCGCCGTAGACGGTGCGCCCGGCCAGATCGGTCTCCGGCAGCCCGTTGACGGCCAGCAGCGGGTCGATCTGCACGTTGTAGAGCATGGTGCTCGTGGCCAGCACGTCGCCGTTGGTGTCCACGATGTCGCCGCGCCCGCCGTGCAGGGTCACGTGGGTTCCGGTCGCGAGGCGGCGGGAGTCGTCGATGTGGGTGCCGGCGTTGACGACCTGGATGTCGACGAGCCGGATGACGAAGGCCGCGAGGATCGCGAGGACCACGGCGAGGGCGACGACGGTGCGGCGGCGCGGGCTGCGGGTGGCTCGGGTCGTCATGCTCTCAGTGTGTGGTCGGGGTCGGCAGACCGTCGGTGATGGGCGGGGGTGTCGGGATGTTCAGCAGTTCGTCGTCCACCGTGGTGCCGCCCGCGATGCTGGCCTGCGGGTCGGTCACCAGCGGCACACCGCTGACGAGCGCGTTGCCGACGGCCGCCCGCGACAGCGCCTGCACCGACGACCGGTCGGCCGCGCCGGTGCCGCCGCCGGAGACGGCGCCGTCGCTCAGCCGCAGGTGACCGGGCATCTGCCCGACCACCATGCCGAGCGCCGCCGCGTTGGCGGCCAGATACTGCGGTGAGCTCAGGCCGGCGATGTCGTCGGCGACCATCTGGCGTTCCCAGTCCAGTTCGCGCTGCTGGCTGGTCAGCGCCGACACTTCGTAGGATCCCTGCGTCGTGGCGATCGACAGGCCCATCTGGGCGCCGGCGATAGCGAGGGTGCCCGCGACGGCGATGATGCCGTACAGCAGCCGCGGCCGCCGCGCCGGCTGCGGACGCTCGAGGGCACGCAGAGTGCGCCGGGGGTCGGATGCCGGTGCCGGCAGGGGCCGGGCCGGCGCGGTGGTCCAGGCCGGGACGCTCATGCCGCCTCCCGGATCCGCTCGATCGCGCGCAGGCGCACGGGCGTGGCGCGCGGGTTGCGCGCCTTCTCCTCGTCGGAGGCCAGTTCGGCACCCTTGACGAGCAGCCGGAAGCGGGGGGCGTGCTCGGGCAGCTCGACGGGCAGGCCCGCCGGCGCCGTGGAGGCGGTGGCCTCGGCGAAGACACGCTTGACGATGCGGTCCTCCAGCGACTGGTAGGACAGGACGACCATGCGGCCGCCGACGGGCAGCAGCCCCAGCGCCGCGGGGATGGCGCGCTCGAGCACGGACAGCTCCTGGTTCACTTCGATGCGCAACGCCTGGAAGACGCGCTTGGCGGGGTGTCCGCGGTCCCGCTGGACGGCGGCGGGGGTGGCACCGATGAGGATGTCGACGAGTTGGCCGGAGCGGGTGATGGGCTCCCGGCTCCGCGCGTCGATGATCGCGCGGGCGTAGCGGCCGGCGAGCTTCTCCTCGCCGTAGCGTTCGAAGATGCGGCGCAGGTCGCCCTCCCCGTAGGTGGCGACGATGTCGGCGGCGGTGGTCCCGGCGGTCTGGTCCATCCGCATGTCCAGGGGCGCGTCCTGCGCGTACGCGAACCCGCGGTCGGCCTCGTCGAGTTGCAGCGACGACACACCGAGGTCGAACAGGACGGCGTCGACGCGGTCGCGGCCGGTGCCGGCGACGGCATCCACGATCCCGTCGTACACCGTGTGCACGAGGGTGACCCGGTCGGCGAAGCGCGCCAGCCGCTCCCGGGCGATGCGCAGGGCATCGGTGTCGCGGTCGAGGCCGATCAGGTGGATGTCGCCGAACCGCTCGAGCAGGGCCTCGGAGTGCCCGCCCATGCCTTCGGTGGCGTCGACGAGCACCGCCTGCTCGTGGGCGAGGGCGGGGGCCAGCAACTCGACGCAGCGGTCGAGGAAGACGGGGGTGTGGATGTCGCGGAGGTCCATGATGTGCGGGGGGGGTGACCGGGGCTCTGATCCCCATCCGCCTCGACCTGGCACCGGGGAAGTGTGTCAGGGCGTGCGGCTGGGAGTCACAGCCACGGTCAGAACAGTCCCGGGATCACCTCCTGCTCCATGTCCGAGTACGCCTCTTCGTTGCCTTCGGCGTACGCGTTCCACGCGTCGGCGTTCCAGATCTCGGCGTGCGCGCCGACGCCGGTGACCACCAGTTCACGGCCGAGGTCGGCGTAGGCGCGCAGGTGCGGCGGGATGGTGATGCGGTTCTGCCCGTCGGGCTTCTCGTCGCTGGCTCCGGACAGGAACATGCGCTGGAAGTCGCGGGCCTGCTTGTTGGTCAGCGGCGCCTCGCGGATGCGCTCGTAGACGCGCTCGAACTCCTTCGTGCTGAACACGTAGAGGCAACGCTCCTGCCCGCGGGTGACGACCAGACCGTCGCCGAGGTCGCCACGGAACTTGGCCGGGAGGATGACGCGGCCCTTGTCGTCGAGCTTGGGGGTGTACGTGCCCAACAGCATCGGCCTGCACCCCCTTTCGACCCGGCCGTCTCAGTTGTGCGCCACTTTACTCCACTTTCCTCCACTTTCCTATCGATTTCGGGCATCCGCCCCCACCCGGGCACAAAAAAAGCACCGACCCGAAGGTCGGTGCTCATGGTGTGCGGGTGCGGCGGCGGCTCAGCCCCGTTCGTTCCGGCGGTCCCAGCGGTCGTTCATGCGATCCATGAACGAGGCCGAAGACGACGACGGCCGCGTCGGCGAGGGCTTCTTGGTGCCGGCATCCGTCGACCGCTCACGCATCGTGCGCGAGGGGGTGACGGCGAGGATGACACCGGCGACCATGACGAGGAACGCGATGACGCCGACGATGATCAGGCTGCTGGAGACGCCGACGATGAGTCCGGCGATGCCGGCCAGCACGAGGATCGAGCCGTAGACGATGTTGCGGTAGCTGAGGGAACGGCCGGCGCCCGTGGCGCGGACGACGTCTGCGTCGTTGTGCATGAGATGGCGTTCCATCTCATCGAGCAGCCGCTGCTCCTGTTCTGACAGTGGCATGCTTCCCCCTTTGTGGAGTCGAGTCCATTCGATTCTAGCCGTCCCTGCGAGAACTAGGCTAGGCCCGTGGACTCCCCTGCTGCGCCGATCGAGGCGGTTTCCCAGCGACTCGAAGGCTTTGCCCAGCAGCAACGTGCCGCCGCGGCGGAATGGGGTGATGAGGCGACGCTGTTCGTGGACGCGGCGGCGGCGACGCTGCAGGGCGGAAAGCGGCTGCGGGCGCGGTTCTGTCTCACCGGCTGGCAGGCCGTCGCCGCCCACCGCCGACCGGCCGCCCCGGGCATCGACGTGATCAGCGCGGCCGCCGCCCTTGAGGTCTTCCAGGCCGCGGCGCTGGTGCACGATGACCTCATCGACAACTCCGACACCCGCCGCGGCCGGCCCGCCGCGCACCGCGCGTTCGAGGCCGGGCATTCCGGCAGCCGGTGGTTCGGTGATGCGGAGGCCTTCGGCCGCTCGGCCGCCGTGCTGCTGGGCGACCTGCTCGTGGCGTGGAGCGACGACCTGCTCGAGGAGGGTCTGCGGGACGCCGGGCACGCGGACGCGGCCCGCCGGGTGTACGCCCGGATGCGACGGGACGTCACGATCGGCCAGTTCCTGGACGTGGCCGAGGAGTCGGCGTTCGTGGCGGCGCCCGAGGCCGAGCACCCCGAGCGTGCGCTGCGGATCGCCTCGCTCAAGTCGGCGCGGTACAGCGTGCAGCAGCCGCTGCTGCTGGGCGCGGCGCTGGCAGGGGTGGATGCCGGGCAGACGGCCGCACTGTCGGCCTTCGGGCTTCCGGTGGGCATGGCCTTCCAGCTGCGTGACGACGTGCTGGGCGTGTTCGGCGATACCGCGGTGACCGGGAAGCCCTCGGGTGACGACCTGCGCGAGGGCAAGCGGACACTGTTGATCGCCTACGCGCGCGAGCAGCTGGGCGCCGGCGCACGGCGCGTGTTCGACGAACTCGTCGGCGACCCCACCCTCGACGACGAGCAGGTCCGCAGCCTGCAGCGCACGATCGCCGAGACCGGCGCCCTGGAACGCGTCGAGGACCACATCGCGGCGTTCGCGGCCGAAGCCGACCGCGCGCTGCGCGGCGCCGCGCTGGACAACGTCGCCGTCAGCGCGCTGCGGGACCTCGCCCGCGCGGCCATCAGCCGCCACGCCTGAGCCGGCGCGGCCGCGGACTACGCGAGCGTCTGCGCGACGCGCCGGACCTCGCTCTTGCGGCCCGCGCGGAGCGCCTCGATGGGCGCGACGCCGATCGAGTCCTCGGGCGCGAGCAGCCAGTCGATGAGTTCGTCGTCGCTGAAGCCGGCGTCCTGCAGCACGATGACGGTGCCGCGGAGGGACCCCAGCGGGTGCCCGTCCACAAAGAACACCGAGGGCACCCGCGGCGCGCCGTCGCGACGCGACGCCACGAGGTGCCGTTCGTCGAGCAGTCGCCGCACGCGGCCGAGCGGTTCGCCGGTCAGGGCGACGACCTCGGGAAGAGTGAGCCATTCGGTCGGGACAGATTCACCGGTCACACGTCCACTATTCCATCCCCACGCCCACCCGCTCCATCCCGCGGGCACCGCGTGACGACGACACCGAATGTTCACTTCTTTCACACGGGGTCACTCCTATATCACTGGTTGACAGCAATTCACTTCCGTGACACGGTGGCGGAGTCCGAAAAGAGGGGGAAGCTCTTGCGACGACCCAGCCACCGCGGCTCATCACCCACGCGCGCACGCCTCGGCCTGCCGGCCGCGATCGTCGGTTCGATCGCGCTGTCCCTGTCGAGCGTCTCCGCATTCGCCGCCCCGGTCGCCGCCGATGAGCGCGACCGTGAGCCCCAGCGCCACCCCTCCCCGCTGCGCGCCCCCGGCGCCGTGACGGTCACCGGCACCGCCCCGGCGGCATCCGCAGCGTCGACGACCGTCGTCGGGGTGCCGGCCTCCGCGACCACCCACACCGTGAAGCCCGGCGACACCGTCAGCGCGATCGCCGCCCGGCACGGGCTGCGCACGAAGGACGTGCTCGCCTGGAACGGGCTGAGCTGGTCGTCGACCATCTACCCCGGGCAGAAGCTGAAGCTGTCGGGCGCGGTCGCCGTGGCGGCGCCGGCCGCCGACACCGCACCGGCGACCACCGCGAAGACCTACACGGTCACCCGCGGCGACACCCTCTGGGCTATCGCGCAGCGACACGGCGTCGGGCTGTCCCCCCTCCTGAAGCTCAACGGCCTCACCGGCCGGTCGGTCATCCACCCCGGCCAGAAGCTGAAGCTCAGCGCCGGGGCGCCTTCGCCGGCCAAGCCCGCCGCATCGAAGCCGTCGGCGTCGAAGCCCGCGGCATCCGGCTCGGCGGCGACGCGCACCCACACCGTCGTCCGCGGCGACACCCTGTGGTCGATCGCCCAGAGGCACGGCCTGTCGCTGTCGAGCCTGCTGACGATGAACGGGCTGAAGACCTCGTCGATCATCTACCCCGGTCAGAAGCTGACGCTGAAGCTCGCCGCCGCCCCCGCCGCCGCGACGCGCCCGGCCGCACCGGCCCCGAAGCCCGCCCCGGCCCCCGGTGCGACGCACACGGTCGCGGCGGGTGAGACCCTCTGGGGCATCGCCCAGGGCAACGGCACGTCGATGGCGGCACTGTTGAAGGCCAACGGCCTGACCGAGGCGTCGATCATCTACCCGGGCCAGAAGCTGGTCATCCCCTCGGCGACCGGACTGGACGCCGAGCAGATCGCGAACGCGAAGCTCATCATCGGCGTCGGGCGCGACCTCGGGGTGTCGGATCGCGGCATCGCGATCGCGCTGGCCACCGCGATGGTCGAATCCGGCATCCGAAATCTCGACTACGGCGACCGCGACTCGCTGGGCCTGTTCCAGCAGCGGCCGAGTCAGGGCTGGGGCACGGCGGCGCAGATCCTCGACCCCTACCGGTCGACGGCGGTGTTCTACGGCGGCTCCGGCGACCCCAACGGGCACAACACGCGCGGGCTGCTGGACATCCCCGGCTGGGAGTCGATGGCGTTCACCGACGCCGCACAGGCCGTGCAGATCTCGGCGTTCCCGGATCGTTATGGACAGTGGGAGTCGAAGGCGTACGGCTGGCTGGCCGCGCTGGGCTGAGGAACCGGGCGTGGCGACACTCCCCAGGGAGCCGGCCGGGGTGGCCGCCAGGGGTGAGCCGCTGCCCGGGGTGGCGGCGTCGGCTCCGTAGACTCTTCGCGTGAGCACGAGCCAGCAGACCGACCCGCTGATCGGCCGTCTGGTCGACAGCCGGTACCGGGTGCGCGCTCGCATCGCCCGCGGCGGGATGGCCACCGTCTACGTCGCCACCGACCTGCGGCTGGAGCGCCGCGTCGCGCTCAAGGTCATGCACAGCCACCTGTCGGACGACAGCGTCTTCCAGAGCCGGTTCATCCAGGAGGCGCGGGCGGCGGCACGGCTGGCCGACCCGCACGTGGTCAACGTGTTCGACCAGGGCCAGGACGGCGAGATGGCCTACCTGGTCATGGAGTACCTGCCCGGGATCACGCTGCGGGAGCTGCTGCGCGAGCAGCGCCGCCTGTCGATCCCGCAGACGATCACCATCATGGATGCCATCCTCTCCGGGCTGGCGGCCGCGCACCGCGCCGGGATCGTGCACCGTGACGTGAAGCCGGAGAACGTGCTGCTGGCCGAGGACGGCCGCATCAAGATCGGCGACTTCGGCCTCGCGCGGGCGACGACCGCGAACACTGCGAGCGGCCAGATGCTGCTGGGCACGATCGCCTACCTCGCCCCCGAGCTGGTGACCCGCGGCACGGCGGACGCCCGCAGCGACATCTATGCGCTGGGCATCATGCTGTACGAGATGCTCGTCGGCGAGCAGCCGTACAAGGGCGAGCAGCCGATGCAGATCGCCTACCAGCACGCGACCGACTCGGTGCCGCGGCCCAGTGCCAAGAACCCCGGCGTGCCCGAGCCGCTGGACGAGCTCGTCATGTGGGCCACCGAGCGCGAGCCCGACGAGCGTCCCGCCGATGCGCGCGAGATGCTCGACCGGCTGCGCGAGATCGAGAAGGAGCTCGGCGTCTACCCGCAGGTGGTGCGCCCCACGCCCACCGGCGGTGCCGCGCCGGTCGACGACGGACTGGACTCGGGTGAGCTGACCAAGGTCATGCCCGGCACCTTCACCGCACCGACGGTGACCGAGGACGTCGACAACGCGACCCTGCTGCGCCGGCGCACCCGGCGCAATGCGCGCAAAGGGGCCGGGCTGCTCGTGCTGGTCGTGCTCCTGGCGGGCCTGGCCGCCGGCGTCGGCTGGTGGTTCGGCTCCGGGCCGGGGTCTCTCATCGCCGTGCCGGCCGTCGCCGGCGGCACGTTCGCCGATGCCGAGCAGGCCCTGGCCGCGGTGGAGCTGCAGGCCGTGGAAGGCAGCGAGCACAGCCGCGAGGTGCCGCCGGGCACGGTGATCGGCACCGACCCGGGTGAGGGCACGCGCGTCGACAAGGGCACCGAGATCACCGTGGTGGTGTCCGCCGGTCCCGCCGCACAGCAGGTGCCGGCACTGGCCGGCATGAGCGCGGAGGCGGCCACGACGGCCCTGGGCGATGTCTTCATCGAGGTCACCGACACCCCGCAGCGGTTCACGGACGCCACGGCCGGGACCGTCGTCGACGCGACCGTCACGACGGGCCTGGGCGATGCCGCCGAGGAGATCGACTGCGCACAGGGGTGCACGGCGCTGGAGGGCTCCACCGCCGTCCTCTACGTGTCGCTGGGCCCCGTGCCCGACGTGGTCGGCGAGACCCTCGAGCGCGCGACGTCGATGCTCGCCGAGGTCGACCTGCAGGCGGCGGCGAGCGAGGAGTACAGCGACACCGTCGAAGCGGGACGGGTGATCAGCGTCGGCGCCCGCGAAGGGGGCGGCAGCTTCCGCCCCGGCGATACGGTGCCGCTGACCGTGTCGAAGGGCCCGGCGCCGATCGAGGTGCCCGACGTCGTGGGACGCAACGTGGCCGAGGCGATGCAGGTCCTCCGCGACGCGGGATTCGAGCCCGGCACAGCGTTGCCTGAGCTGGTCTGGGGGATCTTCACCGTGAGCTCGACCGATCCACCCGCCGGTGAATGGCGCCTGCCCGGATCGGTCGTCACGGTCCGCGCGACCGGCTGAGCCCGGGCATCCACGCGCCGAGTGGGCTCAGAGCTTCTCGAGCTCCTCCGCCACCAGGAACGCCAGCTCCAGCGACTGCATGTGGTTCAGGCGCGGGTCGCACAGCGACTCGTAGCGGGTCGCGAGGGTGTCCTCGTCGATCTGCTCCGAACCGCCCAGGCACTCGGTGACGTCGTCGCCGGTGAGCTCCACGTGGATGCCGCCTGGGAACGTGCCGACGGCGCGGTGCGCCTCGAAGAAGCCGCGCACCTCGTCGACGACGTCGTCGAAGCGGCGGGTCTTGTACCCGGTGGGCGTCGTGATGCCGTTGCCGTGCATGGGGTCGGTGACCCACAGCGGCGTCGCACCCGAGTCCTTGACGGCCTGCAGCAGCGGCGGCAGCGCGTCGCGGATCTTGCCGGCGCCCATGCGGGTGATGAACGTCAGGCGGCCCGGCTCGCGCTCGGGGTCGAGCTTGTCGATGAGCGCGAGGGCGGTCTCGGGGGTCGTGGTCGGACCCAGCTTCACGCCGATGGGGTTGCGGATGCGTGAGAAGTAGTCGACGTGCGCGCCGTCGAGGTCGCGGGTGCGCTCCCCGATCCACAGGAAGTGGGCCGACGTGTTGTACGGGGTGTTCGTGCGCGAGTCGATGCGTGTCATGGGGCGCTCGTAGTCCATGAGCAGGCCCTCGTGGCCGGTGTAGAACTCGACGCGCTTGAGCTCGTCGAAGTCGGCGCCGGCGGCCTCCATGAACTTGATGGCCCGGTCGATCTCGGTCGCCAGGCGCTCGTACTGCTGGTTGGCGGGGTTCTTGGCGAAGCCCTTGTTCCAGGAGTGCACCTCGCGGAGGTCGGCGAACCCGCCCTGCGTGAACGCGCGGATGAGGTTGATGGTCGACGCGGCGGTGTGGTAGCCCTTCAGCAGCCGCTGCGGGTCGGCCTGACGCGACCCCTCGGTGAAGTCGTAGCCGTTGACGATGTCGCCGCGGTAGGCCGGCAGCGTGACGTCGCCACGGGTCTCGGTGTCGCTCGAGCGCGGCTTGGCGAACTGGCCCGCCATGCGGCCCATCTTCACGACGGGCATCGAGGCGCCGTAGGTGAGCACGACCGCCATCTGCAGCACCGTCTTGATGCGGTTGCGGATCTGCTCGGCGGTGGCACCGGCGAAGGTCTCGGCGCAGTCGCCGCCCTGCAGCAGGAACGCCTTGCCGCTCGCGGCCCGTGCGAGCCGGTCGCGGAGGTTGTCGACCTCACCGGCGAAGACGAGCGGCGGGAGGGTCGCGATGTCGGCGGACACCGCCGCGACGGCGTCGGGATCGGGCCACGTGGGCTGCTGCTTGATCTCGAGCGCGCGCCAGTGATCGAGGTCATCGTGCAAGGAGGGCATCACCCAAGTCTAGCCAGGCCCGGCACCACCCCAGCGCCGTGTGACGGGGCTCAGGCCGGGGGCCGGCGGTCCTTCACGGTCGAGGCGTACACGTCGTCGTACTCCTGCCCGCCGAGGCGCTGCAGGGCGACCATGATCTCGTCGGTGACCGACCGCAGCACGTATCGGTCGGACTCCATGCCCTGGAAGCGCGTGAAGTCGAGCGGTTCGCCGATGATCATCCCGACCCGGCCGATGCGGGGCACGGCGCGACCGATCGGCATGACCGTGCCGGTGTCCACCATCACGACGGGGATGACCGGCACCCGTGCCTCCAGCGCCATGCGCGCCAGGCCTGTGCGGCCACGGTAGAGCTTGCCGTCGGGGCTGCGGGTGCCCTCGGGGTAGATGCCCAGCAGGTTGCCGCCGCCGAGCACCTGCAGACCGGTGTTGAGCGAATCCTCCGACGCCTTGCCGCCGGTGCGGTCGATCGGGATCTGCCCGGTCGCCTTCATGAACATGCGCGTGGCCCAGCCGGACAGGCCCTTGCCGGTGAAGTAGTCGCTCTTGGCCAGGAACGACATCGGCCGGTCGATCATCAGCGGCAGGAAGATCGAGTCGCTCACCGACAGGTGGTTGCTCGCGAGGATCGCGGCTCCGGATGCCGGGATGTTGGTGCGGCCCACGATCCATGGCCGGAAGATCGCCTTGACGATCGGCCCGATGACCACGTACTTCATGAACCAGTAGAACATCGTCAGCCTCGGATGCGCGCCAGGTCGGCGACGCCGATGAGGCCCGCGTCGTTGCCGAGGGTGGCGATGGCGAAGGATGCCACGGGTCGCTCGCCGTGGCCCGGGAGCGCGGTCGCGTACGCGGCCTTCACGGGGTCCAGAAGCCGGTCGCCCAGACTCGCGACACCCCCGCCGATGACGAACAGGTCGGGGTCGAGGACCGCCTGGAACTCGCCGCACGCCTCACCGAGCGCGGTCGCGACCCGGCTGATGGCCTCGAGGGCACCGGCATCCCCCGCCGCGACCAGGCGCTCCATCTCGGCACCGGGGATGATGCCGTCGGCGTTGCGCGCAGCGGCCAGGGCCGCGCCGATGCCGCCGGCGTCGGCGATCTCGCTCGCCTCGCGCTGCAGAGCCCGCCCGGACGCGTACTGCTCGAGGCAGCCCCGCTGGCCGCAGCCGCACGGGCGGCCGTCGCGGATGAAGCGGATGTGGCCCAGTTCAGCGCCGATGCCGTGGCCGCCGATGAGCAGCTCGCCGCCGATGATGACCGCTCCCCCGACGCCGGTCCCGAGCGTGAGCATCGTCATGTTGGCGCTGCCCTGCCCGGCCCCGAACCGGTACTCTCCCCAGCCCGCGGCGTTGGCGTCGTTCTCGAGGGTGACCGGGCGGCCGATGCGCTGCTCCAGCTCGGCGCGCAGCGGCTCGTCGCGCCAGTCGATGTTCGGCGCGTGGATGATCACCGAACGCGTCTGGTCGATGAAGCCGGCCGCGGCGACCCCGACGGCGTGGATCTCGTGCCGCTCGGCGAGGGCGCGGACCATCTCCGCGACCGCATCCGCGAGCGCCGCCGGGTCGGTCGGGGTCTTCACCCGGAGCCGCTCGATGATGGTGCCGTCCTCTGCCACGACGCCACCGGCGATCTTGGTTCCGCCGATGTCGATGCCGACGTTGCGCACGGCGCTCCTCTCCGCCGCAGCCGGAGGCGCGACAACCCTGAAGTCTAGTGCGCCGCACACGAGCCCGCAGGCGCGCACGTCATCGGCGCGCGACATCGGGCGTCACGGCGTGAATGCCTCCCCTGAGGCTGGACCGCAACCGGAACCGGGCATCCGGGCGGTTAGACTCGTGGCAACCCGAAAGCCACCTGGCCACCACCGGTACCAAAGGAGTTGCCGCCACATGAGCGCCGTTCAATTCGAAGTCCCCGCGATCGTGCCCGCCGACCCGCAGGCCGGCGTCGCCGACCTGCTCGTCGAGCGCGTCAAGAGCACGCCGTCGCTCGCGCTGTTCGCGGTGCCCGACGGTGACGGATGGCGCGACATCACCGCTGCCCAGTTCGAGCGCGAGGTCATCGCGCTGGCCAAGGGCTTCGCCGCCGCCGGCATCCAGCCCGGCGAGAAGGTCGGCTTCATCGCCCGCACCACATATGAGTGGACGCTGGTCGACTTCGCGCTGTTCTACGCCGGCGCGGTCATGGTGCCGATCTACGAGACCAGCTCCCCCGCCCAGATCAGCTGGATCCTCTCGGACTCGGGTGCGATCGCCGTGGTGGCCGAGTCGGCCGAGCACGCCGCGCGCATCACCGAGATCCGCGACGGGACGCCGCTGGTGCGCGAGGTGTGGACGATGGCGTCCGGCGACCTCGACGCGCTGCGGGAGAAGGGTGCCGAGGTGGCCGACGAGGAGATCGTCCGCCGGCGTCAGATCGCGGTGGGCTCGGACATCGCCACCCTCATCTACACGTCCGGCTCGACCGGCCGACCCAAGGGCTGCGTGCTCACCCACAGCAACTTCGTCGAGCTGTCGCGCAACTCGGCCAAGGCGCTCGACGAGGTCGTGCAGGCGCCCGGCGGCGCCTCGACCCTGCTGTTCATCACCACCGCGCACGTGTTCGCACGGTTCATCTCGATTCTGAACATCCACGCGGGCGTCAAGACCGGCCACCAGCCGGACACGAAGAACCTGCTGCCGGCGCTGGGCTCGTTCAAGCCCACCTACCTGCTGGCCGTGCCGCGTGTGTTCGAGAAGGTCTACAACTCGGCCGAGCAGAAGGCCGAGGCCGGCGGCAAGGGCAAGATCTTCCGCGCCGCCGCGGCCGCCGCCGTCGAGCACTCGCAGCTGCGCGAAGAGGGCAAGAAGGTGCCGCTGGGCCTGAAGATCAAGTTCGCGCTGTTCGACAAGCTGGTCTTCGCGAAGCTGCGCGAGGCCATGGGCGGCCGGGTGTCCTACGCCGTGTCGGGCTCGGCGCCGCTGGGCCCGCGCCTGGGGCACTTCTTCCACAGCCTGGGTGTCACGATCCTCGAGGGCTACGGCCTGACCGAGACGACGGCGCCGGCGACGGTGAACCTGGCCACCAAGTCGAAGATCGGCACCGTCGGGCCCGCGCTGCCGGGTGTCGGCATCCGCCTGGCCGAGGACGGCGAGGTCGAGGTGCGCGGCATCAACGTGTTCAAGGAGTACTGGCAGAACCCGGAGGCGACCGCCGAGGCGTTCGACGGCGACTGGTTCCGCACCGGTGACCTCGGCTCGTTCGACAGCGAAGGCTTCCTCACGATCACCGGCCGCAAGAAGGAGATCATCGTCACCGCCGGCGGCAAGAACGTGGCCCCGGCCGCGCTCGAGGACCCGATCCGCGCCAACCCGGTCGTGGGTCAGGTCGTCGTCGTCGGCGACCAGAAGCCGTTCATCGCGGCGCTGATCACGCTCGACTCCGAGATGCTGCCGACCTGGCTGGCCAACAACGGCCTGCCGGCCGACATGTCGCTGGCCGACGCGGCGAAGAACGAGGCGGTGCGCGCCGAGGTGCAGCGCGCGATCGACCGTGCGAACAAGAACGTGTCGCGCGCCGAGTCGATCCGCAAGTTCACGATCCTCGACTCGGAGTGGACGGAGGCCAGCGGCCACCTCACCCCGAAGCTGTCGATCAAGCGCAACGTGATCCTCGAGGACTTCGCGGACGAGATCGACGAGATCTACAACGTCGGCGTGAACACGACCAACGTGCCGCTGGGCGGCTGACCCGGCAGGTGTGCAGAAGCCTCGGCCCGCTCAGCGGGTCGAGGCTTCTTCGTTGCGAAGGTCAGAACCAGTCGCTCTCGCGCACCTCGCGCATCGCGACCTTGCGGTCTTCGGCGCTCAGCCGCGACAGGTACAGCTTTCCGTCGAGGTGGTCGCACTCGTGCTGCAGGGCCTGGGCCAGCAGCCCGTCGCCCTCAAGCACGATCTCGTTGCCGTCGAGGTCGATGCCGGTGACCTTGGCGTGCGGGTGCCGGAGGGCGTCATGCCAGAGCCCCGGCACCGACAGGCACCCCTCCCCGACCGGCTCGGGGTCGCCCGAGACCTCGAGCACCGGGTTCAGCACGTAGCCGATGTCGCCGTCGATGTTGTAGCTGAACGCGCGCTGCCCGACACCGATCTGCGGCGCGGCCACGCCCGCCCGCCCGGGCGGGGTCACCGTGTCCAGGAGATCCTGCACCAGGGCGCGCACGCCGTCGTCGATCACGTCGATCGGCGCGCACACGGCGCGCAGCACCGGGTCGCCGAACAGCCGGATCTGCCGGACGGCCATCAGGCGGCGACCTGGGCGCGCAGTCCCTCGACGACCACCGCGGCCAGCTCCCGGGCCGCGAGGCGGGTCGCCGGCTGCAGGTCCTTGAAGGCGATCGAACTGCCGGCCGCGATGTGCGGGTCGTACGGCATCCGCACGACGGCGCGCACGCGGCTGCGGAAGTGCGCCTCGAGCTCGTCGGCGCGCACGAGGGCGCTGCCGGGCCGCGAGGTGTTGAGCACGACGACGGCGCCGCGCACCTGCTCGGCGTAGCCGTTGGTCTCCAGCCACGTCAGCGTCTCGGCGGCCAGGCGTGCTTCGTCGACGCTGAGCCCGGCGACGATGACCATCTGGTCGGACAGCTCGAGGGTGGCCTCCATCACCGAGTGGACGATGCCGGTGCCGGTGTCGGTGAGCACGATCGAGTAGTAGTGCGCGGCGACGGCGGCCACGTCGTGGTAGTCGCGGTCGTTGAACGCCTCCGACACGCGCGGGTCGGCGTCGGATGCGACGACGTCCAGGCGTGTCTCGTCCCGGGCCACGACGGTGGACAGGTCATTGAAGCCGGCCACATCGCCGCGCATGCGCACGAGGTCACGGACGGTCTTGCCGCTCGCGCCGCCGATGCGCTCGGCGAGCGTGCCGCGGTCGGGGTTGGCGTCGACGGCGATGACGCGGTCTTCGCGGGCGTCGGCCAGGGCCATGCCCAGCAGCGTCGTGATGGTCGTCTTGCCGACACCGCCCTTGCGGGACAGCACCGGGACGAACCGTGCCCCGCCGCTCAGCGGTGCGGCGATGCGCCGGTCGAGCTCCTTGCGCGCGCGGGCGCGCTTGCCGTCGCCCAGGTTCACGCGGCGCCCGGTGACCGTGTACACGAAGTGCTGCCACGCGCCTTCGGGCTCGGGCCGCACGCGGTGCGAGGGCTCCAGCAGCCGGTCGGCGGTGAGCAGGTCGCTGGTCTCGCGGTCCGCTTCGAACTCGCCCAGGCGACGCGACTGGAGCGCGACCTCCGGGGTGCGCGGGTGCCGCACCCGCTCGACGGCGTGCCGCTCGTCGTCTTCGTGGTGGAACGCCTCGCGCCGGGTCGTGGGCTGTGCCCCGGTGCCGACCACGTCGGCATCCACCACCCCGGCTGTGGACCGCGCGGACTCGGCGAGGGCCGCCTCGGCCGCCTCGTCCTCATCGACTTCCGCCGTGGCGACGACGGGCTCGTCCTCGACGGTCGCGTCTTCGATGGCGGCCGCGGTGCGGGCCGCGTCGGCGGCGGCGAGCGTGACGCCGTCGTCGACGAAATCGTCGTCGTCGGCGCTCAGCGGCGGCAGCGCCACGTTCACCTGGGCGGTCTGGCCGTCGGTGATGCCGAAGGCGGCGGTGTCGATGTTGCCGGTGCTGGCCAGCACACCGTTCTCGGCCTCTTCGGGCGCGTTGTCTTGTCGGTCAGGCGTCACGGATGATCTCTCCACGTCTCACGGGCGGTGGGCCCGACGTTCCAGGTTAGTCGGCGGGCTTGACAACCAGCAAAAGATCTCCGGCCTCGACCGGCGCCGTCTCGGCGATCGCGAGGCGCTCGACGGTGCCGTCGACAGGGGCGGTGATGGCCGCCTCCATCTTCATCGCCTCGATCGAGGCGACCGGCTGACCGGCCTTGACGGTGTCGCCCACATCGACCTTGAGGGTCACCACGCCCGAGAACGGGGCGGCCACCTGACCGGGCTTGGACGTGTCGGCCTTCTCGGCCTGCCGGGTGGTCACTTCGACCGAGCGGTCACGCACGAACACCGGCCGCAGCTGACCGTTGAGGGTGGTCATGACGGTGCGCATGCCCTTGTCGTCGACCTCACCGATGGCCTCGAGACCGAAGAACAGCTGCACGCCGCGCTCGAGCTCGACGACGTGCTCGGCGCCGGGCATCATGCCGTACAGGTAGTCGGCGGTGTCGAGCATGCTGAGGTCGCCGTAGGTCTCGCGCACCTCGCGGAACGCGCGGGTGGGCGCCGGGAACAGCAGCCGGTTGAGCATGTTCCGGCGGGTGCTCGAATCGGCGTCCAGCGCGGCGGACTCGTCGGCCGTCAGCTCGACCTGGCTGAGCTTGACCTCGCGGCCGGCGAGCACCTTCGTGCGGAACGGCTCGGGCCAGCCGCCGGGCAGGTCGCCCAGCTCCCCCGCCATGAAGTTGACGACCGAGTCGGGCACGTCGTACTTGTGCGGGTTGGCCTCGAAGTCGGCCGGGTCGGCCTTGACGGCCGCAAGGTGCAGCGCGAGGTCGCCGACCACCTTCGACGACGGCGTGACCTTCGGCACCCGGCCGAGGATGGCGTCGGCGGCGGCGTACATGTCCTCGATGAGCTCGAAGTCCTCGGCCAGGCCCAGCGCGATCGCCTGCTGCCGCAGGTTCGACAGCTGACCGCCGGGGATCTCGTGGTGGTAGACGCGCCCGGTGGGGCCGGGCAGGCCCGACTCGAACGGCCGGTACAGGTGGCGCACAGCCTCCCAGTACGGCTCGAGGCCGGACACGGCCGCCAGGTCGAGGCCGGTGTCGCGGTCGGTGTGCGACAGCGCGGCCACCAGCGCGGACAGCGAGGGCTGGCTCGTGGTGCCCGACATGGGCGCCGAGGCGGCGTCGACGGCGTCGGCACCTGCGGCGCTCGCGGCCAGCAGCGTGGCCAGCTGACCGCCGGCGGTGTCGTGCGTGTGCACGTGCACGGGCAGGTCGAAGCGCTCGCGCAGCGCGGTCACCAGCGCGGTGGCTGCGGCCGGACGCAGCAGGCCCGCCATGTCCTTGATGGCGAGGATGTGGGCCCCGGCATCCACGATCTGCTCGGCCAGGCGCAGGTAGTAGTCGAGCGTGTAGAGGTCTTCGCGCGGCGAGAGCAGGTCGCCGGTGTAGCAGAGCGCGACCTCGGCGACCGCGGTGCCGGTGTTCAGCACGGCGTCGATCGCCGGCCGCATCTGCCCGACGTCGTTGAGCGCGTCGAAGATGCGGAAGATGTCGATGCCCGAGGTGGCGGCTTCGGCCACGAACGCGTCGGTGACCTGCGTGGGGTACGGGGTGTAGCCGACCGTGTTGCGGCCGCGCAGCAGCATCTGGATTGCGACGTTCGGCAGCGACTCGCGCAACGCGTCCAGGCGCTCCCAGGGGTCTTCGCCGAGGAACCGCAGAGCCACGTCGTAGGTGGCCCCGCCCCACGCCTCGACCGACAGCAGCTGCGGGGTGAGCCGGGCGACGTAGGGCGCGGCGGTGACGAGGTCCTTCGTGCGCACGCGCGTGGCCAGCAGCGACTGGTGGGCGTCGCGGAACGTCGTCTCGGTGACGGCCAGGCCGCGCTGCTCCCGCAGGGCCTTCGCGAATCCGGCCGGGCCCAGCTCGAGCAGGCGTTGGCGCGATCCCGGGACGGGCTCGGCGGTCAGGTCGACGGCGGGCAGCTTGGATGCCGGGGCCACCGACAGCGGGTTCTCGCCATGGGGCCGGTTGACGGTGACATCGGCCAGCCAGGAGACGATCTTGGTGCCGCGGTCCTTCGACTCGCGGCCGGTCACCAGCTCGGGCCGCTCGTCGATGAACGCGGTGCTGAGGTCGCCGGCGATGAACGCCGGGTCGTCGAGCACGCGCTGCAGGAACGGGATGTTGGTGGACACGCCGCGGATGCGGAACTCGGCGAGGGCGCGGCGCGAGCGCTGCACGGCGGAGGCGAAGTCGCGGCCGCGGCAGGTGAGCTTGCTCAGCATGGAGTCGAAGTGCGGGCTGACCTGCGAACCGGCGGCGGTCGTCCCGCCGTCGAGGCGGATGCCGGCACCGCCGGGCGAGCGGTAGGTGGTGATCTTGCCGGTGTCGGGGCGGAAACCCTGTGCCGGGTCCTCGGTGGTGATGCGGCACTGCAGGGCGGCGCCGCGGAGGTGGATGTCCTCCTGTCGCAGGCCCAGCTCCTCGAGGGTCTGACCGGCGGCGATCCGCATCTGTGCCTGGACGAGGTCGACGTCGGTGACCTCCTCGGTCACGGTGTGCTCGACCTGGATGCGCGGGTTCATCTCGATGAAGACGACCTCGCCGGCGCGGGGGCCGGCCGTCTCGAGCAGGAACTCGACGGTGCCGGCGTTCTCGTAGCCGATCGACTGGGCGAAGGCGATCGCGTGCTGGTGCAGGGCGGTGCGCACGTCCGGGTCGAGGTTGGGCGCCGGGGCGATCTCGACGACCTTCTGGTGCCGGCGCTGCACCGAGCAGTCACGCTCGAACAGGTGCACCGTGTGGCCGGTCTTGTCGGCGAGCACTTGCACCTCGACGTGACGCGGACGCTGCACGGCTTGCTCGAGGAAGACGCGTGGGTCGCCGAACGCGCTGCCGGCCTCGCGCATGGCCTCGGCGAGGGCGGGCGGCAGCTGCTCGGGGGTGTCGACGCGCCGCATGCCACGGCCGCCGCCGCCGGCGACGGCCTTGACGAAGATGGGGAAGCCGATGTCGGCGGACTGCGAGACGAGCAGGTCGACGTCGTCGGAGGCCGGGGTGGAGCGCAGGACGGGCACGCCGGCGGCGATCGCGTGCTCCTTGGCGGTGACCTTGTTGCCGGCCATCTCCAGGGCGTGGGCGGGCGGGCCGATGAACGCGATGCCGTTCTCGGCGGCCTTGGCGGCCAGTTCGGGGTTCTCGGACAGGAACCCGTAGCCGGGGTAGATGGCGTCGGCGCCGCACTCGCGGGCGACGCGGATGATCTCGTCGACGTCGAGGTAGGCGCGCACCGGGTGGCCCTGCTCACCGATCTGGTAGGCCTCGTCCGCCTTCAGCCGGTGCAGCGAGTAGCGGTCTTCGTACGGGTAGACAGCGACGGTGCGGGCGCCGAGCTCGAACGCGGCGCGGAATGCACGGATCGCGATCTCACCGCGATTGGCCACCAGGATCTTGCGGAACATCTCACCCCTCGAGGTGCCGGGGCGCCACTACATCGGGTCGCCATGGGCGTGCTGTGTACCCTCACAGCCTAGGGGACGGTAACGTAGAGCCTCGTGCACGTACTCTCCGTCAGCTCGCTGAAGGGTGGCGTCGGCAAGACGACCGTCACCCTCGGGCTCGCCTCCGCGGCGTTCGCCCGTGGCGTGCGGACTCTCGTCGTCGATCTCGACCCGCAGTCCGACGTGTCGACGGGGATGGACATCCAGGTCGCCGGGCGGCTGAACGTCGCCGATGTGCTCGCCAACCCGAAGGAGAAGGTGGTCCGTCAGGCCATCACCGCCAGCGGCTGGGCCAAGGTCCACCCGGGCACCATCGACGTGATGATCGGCAGCCCGTCGGCGATCAACTTCGACGGCCCGCACCCGAGCGTGCGCGACGTCTGGAAGCTCGAGGAGGCGCTGGCCACCATCGAGAGCGAGTACGACCTCGTGCTCATCGACTGCGCCCCCTCGCTGAACGCCCTCACCCGCACCGCGTGGGCCGCCTCCGACCGCGTCGTCGTGGTCACCGAGCCGGGCCTGTTCTCGGTCGCCGCGGCCGACCGCGCGCTGCGCGCGATCGAGGAGATCCGTCGCGGCCTCTCCCCCCGTCTGCAGCCGCTGGGCATCGTGGTCAACCGCGTGCGCCCGCAGTCGATCGAGCACCAGTTCCGCATCAAGGAGCTGCGCGACATGTTCGGTCCGCTGGTGCTGTCGCCGCAGCTGCCCGAGCGCACGTCGTTGCAGCAGGCGCAGGGCGCGGCCAAGCCGCTGCACATCTGGCCGGGAGACTCGGCGCAGGAACTCGCGGCCGATTTCGACTCGCTGCTGGACCGCGTGCTGCGCACCGGTCGGATCGTCACCGCCGGCGAAGCCCGCGCCTGAGACGCCGCGTCACGGTGCCACGGGTGCGCGCGCGGCGGCCGGAACGGTCGGTCAGGCGGTGCGTGCAGCGCGGCGGGCCGCGAGCTCGTCGACGGGATCGGGGATCTGCGGGTCGAAGTCGAGCAGCGTCGACTCGACTTCGTGCAGCACCTTGCCCACGGCGATGCCGAACACGCCCTGGCCGCGGCTGACGAGGTCGATGACCTCGTCGTTCGAGGTGCACAGGTACACCGAGGCGCCGTCGCTCATCAGGGTGGTGCCGGCGAGGTCGCGGATGCCGGCGGCGCGCAGCTGGTCGACCGCGGTGCGGATCTGCTGCAGGGAGATGCCGGTGTCGAGCAGGCGCTTGACGAGCTTGAGCACGAGGATGTCGCGGAACCCGTAGAGGCGCTGCGAGCCGGAGCCGCTGGCCCCGCGCACGGTCGGGACGACCAGCTCGGTGCGGGCCCAGTAGTCGAGCTGACGGTAGGTGATGCCGGCCGCGCGGGCGGCCACGGCGCCGCGGTAGCCGACCTCGTCGTCCATCTGCGGCAGTCCGTCGGTGAACAGCAGTTCGGTGGCGAAATGCGGACCGGGCTGCGGTCCGCTGGGCGCGTCGTGCGCAGTCATGTTCGCCTCCTGCCGTGTTCGGGGTGTTCTCCCACGCTAGATGGTCCGGACGGTCCGGGCAACGACATCCGGCCGTGTCGCGTCAGCGTGTCGTGGTGGGTCAGGGCAGCAGCCGCTCGAGCGCGCCCTGCACGAAGCAGGCCCGCACCTCGTCGAGGCGCCGCACCAGTTCGGGGGCCAGCTCGCCGGCGCGGCCCCGGGAGGCGGCGTCGGTGCGCCGCAGCAGCGGTGCCAGTGCGCTCTCCACAAGGGTGACCTCACGTTCGGCCGCCTGGCGCAGCCCGCGCACGTGCCGCGGCTGGATGCCGTGGGCTTCGAGCGCCACGAGGGCGCGCAGCATCGTGAGCGTGGTCTCGTCGTACGTGTCGGCCGCGACGATGAGCCCGGCGCTGACGGCGTCGTTGAGCAGCGCGGCCGACGCGCCGGCGGTCTTCAGCAGCTCGTCGCGCTTGTAGCGGCGCGCGGCGGGCACGAGCGAGGTCGGGACGGCCGGGACCGCGGCGGCGCCGTTCTCGTCGAGGTACTCGCGGATGCGGGCCAGCGGCAGGTAGTGGTCGCGCTGCAGCGTCAGCGCGACCCGCAGTCGGTTGACGTCGGCGGGCGAGAACTTGCGGTAGCCCGACTCGGTGCGCATGGGCGTGACGATGCCCTGCACTTCGAGGAACCGCAGCTTGCTGCTGGTGAGATTCGGGAATTCGGGGGTGAGCCGGGCCAGAACCTGGCCGATGCTGAGATGACCCGAGGCCGCTGCGCGGCCACGGGCGGAGGCGGCGGGCGTCACGCTCCGGTCACCGCGTCGCGGTCGGTGGGTGCGGCGAAGAAGTTCAGACGGAACTTGCCGATGCGCACTTCGGCGCCGTCGGTGAGGGTGGCGCGGTCGACCCGCTCGCCGTTGACGTACGTGCCGTTGAGCGACCGCTGGTCGACCATCTCGAACACGGTGCCGGTGCGGGTGATCTCGGCGTGCCGACGCGACACGGTCACGTCGTCGAAGAAGATGTCGGCCTCGGGGTGCCGCCCGACGGTGGTCACGTCGGTGTCGAGCAGGTAGCGGGCGCCGGCCGTGGGGCCCGAGCGCACCAGCAGCAATGCGGACCGCGACGGGAGCGCGGCGATCGCCTCACGCTCGACCTCGCTCAGCTCGCTCCCGAACGGGATGAACGACAGGTCGGAGTCATGCCCGAACGTCTGTGTCGTATCGGACGAACGCTGCTGCGCAGCGGCATCGCCTTCGCGTCGAATGTCGCCGGGTCGACTGTTCTCCTCCACCGTGGCCTCCTCCCCTCACACCCTAACGGATCATGCGCTCCGGCAAAGGGTCGGATTCCACCGAATCGGTGTGCGCCGTATTGCGTCGTGTGTCGCCGCAGACGACGTCGGGCCCCACCGCCGCGTAGCCTTTCGGCATCCTCACCCCCCGACCGACCGGAAGGACCCCGTCGTGACCACCCCGCAGAACCGCCTCACGCCCGCACCGGCGCGTCAGGACGCGATCTGCATGTGCGCGCGCGGCGGCGCCTGCTCGTCGTTCGCGCCCGGTCACGCGGTGCACCTCATCCAGGCGCGGCTCGCCTCGGCGACGCCGGCCGAGTGGGTGGATGCCACCGTCTCCGCCCGCGAATCGGACGGCACGCTCGTGCTGCACACCCTCGACGGGGAGCGCATCGAACTGTGGAACGGCGCGGGCGCCGCGCAGGCCGTGCAGGTCGGCGAGCCCGTCGCGCTGCACGCCCGCTACCACGCGCTGTCGGTCGCCGGCCGATTGTTCAACGCGCTGCGGCTCGGCTGACGCCGCGTGGGCTACGCGGCCGCCATGATCGAGTCGCGCATCTTGCTGCAGGCGTCCATGCACGCGCGGCACGCGTCGGCGCACATCTTGCACACCGGGCTCATCTCGGCGTGCGGCATGCACATGTCCATGCAGTTCTGACAGGCCGCGATGCACGCGTCGAGCATCGCTGTCATGGTCGCGGCGGTCATGCCCTGCATGCGCATCATCGTGCGCATCATCGTGTTGCACATGTCGGCGCAGTTCATGCACGCGGGCGCACAGTCCATCATCTGCGTCGAGCACACCACGCAGGCCTGCTCGCACGCGGCGCACGCATCCATGCACTCCTGCATGAGCGCCATGTCCATCTCCGGCATGGGCGCCATCGCCGACTGATCGCCCGACGACATCGACTCGGTCATCGCCTTCATCACCATGGCATCCATTCGTGTCTCCTCTGTCGTGCTCACGGGCCGGATGCCCGTCTTGCCGCCATGGTAGGACTCCGGCCCCGCCGTCACCAGGCGTGGGTACCCTCGATGACGTGACCACCACTGCCACTCCCGCCGCCCGTCGTCCGATGCGCGCGCTGATCGCTGTCCTGCTGGGCCTCGTCCTGGCATCCGTCGCCGCCCCCGCCGTCGCCCACGACGAGCTGATCGGCACCGAGCCGGCCCCCGACGCCACCGTCGCCACGCTGCCCGAGGAGCTGGTGCTCACCTTCAGCGGCGTGCTGCTCGACGACGCCGGCGCGACCGCCGTGGCCGTGGTCGACTCGTCGTGCGCCTCACTGACCGCCGGCGACCCGGTACTCGACGGCACGAAGCTCACCCAGCCGGTCACTCCCGGCGCCGACGGCGTGGTGACCGTGCAGTGGCGGGTGGTCTCCAGCGACGGGCACCCGATCTCGGGCGAGTACGCGTTCACCGTGGGCGAGGGCGGACCGTCCGAACCGTGCGCGGCGCCCGAGCAGGAAGCGGAGTCCGACGGGTTGCCGGTGGGCATCATCGTGACCGTCGTGATCGCCGCGGTGATCGCCGTCGGCGGTGCCCTGGTGGGCGTCACGATCGCGCGCCGGCGCACGCGGAGCGAGGACTAGGCTGGAGGACATGCCTCACTACGACGTCGTCATCCTCGGTGCCGGCCCCGGCGGCTATGTCGCGGCTGTGCGATCCGCCCAGCTCGGTCTGTCCGTCGCCATCATCGAAGAGAAGTACTGGGGCGGTGTGTGCTTGAACGTGGGCTGCATCCCCTCGAAGGCGCTGCTGCGCAACGCCGACCTGGCGCACACGTTCCAGCACAAGGCGGAGCTGTTCGGCATCTCCGGTGACGTGCACTTCGACTTCGGCACCGCCTGGGACCGCAGCCGCAAGGTGTCCGAGACGCACGTCAAGGGCATCCACTTCCTGATGAAGAAGAACAAGGTCACCGAGTACGAGGGCCGCGGGTCGTTCACCGGCCCGAAGGCGATCACGGTGACCAAGTCCGACGGGTCCACCGAAGAGGTCACGTTCGACAACGTCATCATCGCGACCGGTTCGACCGTGCGCCTGCTGCCGGGCGTGCAGCTGAGCGAGAACGTCGTGACGTACGAAGAGCAGATCATGGCCCGTGAACTGCCGGGCTCGATCGTGATCGTGGGCGCCGGCGCGATCGGCATGGAGTTCGCCTTCGTGCTGGCCAACTACGGCGTGAAGGTCACCATCATCGAGTTCCTCGACCGGGCGCTGCCCAACGAGGATGTCGACGTGTCGAAGGAGATCACGCGCCAGTACAAGAAGTACGGCATCGAGATCCTCGCCTCGACGAAAGTCGAGTCGGTCGTCGACAACGGCTCGTCGGTCACGGTCTCCTACAGCGCGAACGCCGACGGCGCCCAGGGCCAGATCGAGGCCGACAAGGTGCTCATGTCGATCGGGTTCGCCCCGAACGTGGAGGGCTACGGCCTGGAGAACACCGGGGTCAAGCTCACCGAGCGCGGTGCGATCGACATCGACGACTACATGCGCACGAACGTCGAGGGCATCTACGCCATCGGCGACGTCACCGCGAAGCTGCAGCTGGCCCACGTGGCCGAGGCGCAGGCGGTCGTGGCGGCGGAGACCATCGGCAAGGCCGAGACGCAGACGCTGGGCGACTACCGCATGATGCCCCGTGCGACCTTCTGCTCGCCGCAGGTGGCCTCGTTCGGCCTCACCGAGCAGCAGGCGCGCGACGCCGGGTACGACGTCAAGGTCGCCAAGTTCCCGTTCAGCGCGAACGGCAAGGCCAACGGCCTGGGCGAGGCGGTCGGCTTCGTGAAGCTGATCGCCGACGGCGAGCACCTGGAGCTGCTGGGCGGCCACCTCATCGGCCCCGACGTGTCGGAGCTGCTGCCCGAACTCACGCTCGCGCAGAAGTGGGACCTCACCGCGCTCGAGGCGGCGCGCAACGTGCACACGCACCCGACGCTGTCGGAGGCGCTGCAGGAGGGCTTCCACGGCCTCGCCGGTCACATGATCAACCTGTAGGATTCTGCACCACGACTGACGCCGCCCCATCCGAAGCCGGGGGCGGCGTCAGTGCGTTTCGGGGTGTGCCGGGCGCCGAGCGCGCGGCGGGTCAGGCGCCGAGCGCGCGGGCGAGCTTCGAGCCGGATGCCGAGATGCGTCCCCCGGCAGCGACGACCAGGGCGTCGGCAGCCGCGAACAGGGCGGCGCGCGACGCGGCGTCGGCAGGGGCGGCGGGACCGAGTTCGAGTTCCCACTCGCGCCAGGTGGTGACCACGTCGCGGCGCAGGTCGGTGGCGGTGACGTGGTCGTCGACGAACTCCGCGAGCACTCCCCCGGCCGCGTCGTACAGCGCGTAGGCGGTGCGGGCATTGCGGATGCGGGCGACCACGGCGAACGGCCCGGCGGCCACGGGGGCGAGGGATGCCAGGATCTCGGCCGGGACGGCCGGATCACCGGCATCCACCGGCTCGTCGCCGAGCGGCCAGTGCGTCTCGAGCTTGCCCTCGGGCGTGGACCGCTTGATGTGCCAGCCGGCGTCGGGCCCGCCGGTGCGCCGGCGCAGCGCCGTGAGCGCCCCCGCGAGCGCACTGTCGGCGGTGTCGAAGTAGTGCGCGTCGAGGTCGCGCGGCTCGGGCGCACCCACCCGGGCGACGCCCGGCAGCGCCGACCAGTCCGGCACCGCGCACGCCGCGTCGACGTCGTACTTGCGCTCGATCTCCAGCGCGGTGGCCGGCGCGGACTCCGGCGTGGTCACTCGCCGTTGTCGTGGTCGTCGGGGTCCGGGTCGATGTCGTCGTGCGCCTGGACGAAATGGAACGCCGCTTCGGTGGGTCCGTCGCCGCTGCCGGTGTTCTCATCGGCGCCCTGGCGGGCATAGACGATCTGCGTCTCGCTGTAGGGCAGGATCAGCTGGTCCTGCTGCGCGTCGTCGAGCGGGATGATCTGTCCGTCCAGCGGACCTCCGTGCAGTCGTGCGATCGCCATGATGACCTCCTGCCGAAAGCCTACTGCGCGCCGGGCTCAGTGGGTGGGGAAGCCCATGCTGATCTGGCTTTCGCTCGGCTCGGGCCAGCGCGTGGTGACGACCTTGCGGCGGGTGTAGAAGTTGAACGCCTCCGACCCGTACATGTGGGTGTCGCCGAACAGCGAGTCCTTCCAGCCGCCGAACGAGAACGCACCGACCGGCACCGGGATCGGCACGTTGATGCCGACCATGCCCACCTCGATGTCGTACTCGAACTGCCGGGCGGTCTTGCCGTCGCGGGTGAACACGGCGGTGCCGTTGGCGTAGCGGTTCGCGTTGATGAGGGCGACGGCCTCGTCGTAGGTGTCGACACGGACGACGGCGAGCACCGGACCGAAGATCTCCTCGTCGTACACGCGCATGCCGGGCTTCACCTGGTCGACCAGGGACGGGCCGATGAAGAAGCCGTCGCCGTCGACCTTCAGCTCGCGGCCGTCGACGACGACCACGGCGCCCTCCCCCGCGGCGCCGGCGACGAATCCGCCGACCCGGTCGAGCGCGTCGCGGGTGATCAGCGGCCCCATCTCGGTGGCCGGGTCGGTGCCGTCGCCGACGGTCAGCCCGGCGATGCGCTCGGTGACCTTCGCGATGAGGTCGTCGGCGATACCGCCGACGGCCACGACGACCGAGATGGCCATGCAGCGTTCGCCGGCGGAGCCGTAGCCGGCCGACACCGCGGCGTCGGCGGCGGCGTCGAGGTCGGCGTCGGGCATGACGATCATGTGGTTCTTCGCGCCGCCGAGCGCCTGCACGCGCTTGCCGTTCTCGGCCGCACGCGCGTAGATGTACTTCGCGATGGGCGTCGAGCCGACGAAGGAGACGGCGCGGATGATCGGGTCGTCGAGGATGGC
Organism: Microbacterium pollutisoli; assembly: GCF_053586795.1. Classification (NCBI taxonomy): domain Bacteria; kingdom Bacillati; phylum Actinomycetota; class Actinomycetes; order Micrococcales; family Microbacteriaceae; genus Microbacterium; species Microbacterium pollutisoli. The sequence continues at coordinate 89,341 of NZ_JBNYWT010000001.1, read as the reverse complement.
GTCCACGGCCTCCTTGTCGCCGTGCACGACGTTGAGGATGCCGTCGGGCACACCCGCCTCGGCGAAGATGTCGGCCAGCCACACCGCGGCGGAGGGGTCGCGCTCGCTGGGCTTGAGGATGACGGCGTTGCCGGCGGCGATGGCGGTGGTGACCATCCACAGCGGCACCATGGCGGGGAAGTTGAACGGCGTGATGCACGCGACGACGCCGACCGGCTGGCGCACCTGGTGCACGTCGACGCCGGTGGCGACCTGCTCGGAGTACTCGCCCTTCAGGTGGTGCATGAGGCTCGTGCAGAACTCGACGTTCTCGAGCCCTCGGGTGACCTCGCCGTGGGCGTCGGCGACGGTCTTGCCGTGCTCGGCGGTGATGATGCGCGCCAGCTCCTCGCCGCGCGCGGCGATCAGTTCGCGGAGCTTGAACAGGATCTGCTGCCGCTTGACCAGGCCGGTGTCGCGCCACGCGCGCTGCGCGGCCTGGGCGGTGCGGGCCGCCTCGTGGACGAGCTCGGCCGAGGCGAGGGCGACCTCGCCGGTCTGCCGCCCGGTGGCGGGGTTGAAGACGGGTCCGACGCGGCCGTCGGCGGGCACGTGGCGTCCGCCGATGACGTGCGGGATGGCGGTCAGCCCGGTGTCGGTGGAGGCTTCGGTGGTGGTCTGGGCGGTGGTGCTCATGGTGTGTTTCCTCGGGGTCTGGTGCGGGCGGTGCCGTCAGGCGTGGGCGGCGTCGGTCGCGGGCGTGGGGGCGGCGTCGGCGGCGGGGTCGAATCCGCGCAGTGCGCCGTCGGGGGTGGCGAAGCGGGCGACGAGGGTGCAGTCCTTGTCGGCGTAGCCCTCGTCGATGAGCTGCTGCAGCTGTGCGACGGCGAGCTGGCCGGCCGGCAGGTGGATGCCGGTGGTCTCTCCGGCGGCGATGGCGAGGCTGGCGTCCTTGTGGGCGAGACCGACCGAGAAGGTGGCGTCGAAGTTGCGGTTCGCCGCCGCCCCGTCGACCACCCCGGGCACCGGGTACCAGGTCTTGACGGCCCAGGACGAGCCGCTCGAGACGCTGACGACGTCCCAGAAGACCTTCGGGTCCAGGCCCAGCTGCTCGGCCAGCTGGGCGCCTTCGGACATCGCCATGACGTTGATGAACAGGATGAGGTTGTTGGCGAGCTTGGCGGCGATGCCCGCACCGTCGCCGCCGCAGCGGATGACGTTGCCGGCCATGGGCTCCACGAGGGCGGCGGCACGCTCGACGGCGTCGGGTCGGCCCCCGAGCATGAAGGTGAGGGTGCCCGCTTCAGCGCCGGCGGTGCCGCCGGAGATGGGGGCGTCGACGAACGTGAGGCCGCGGGCGGCGGCCTCGTCGTGGCACCAGCGGGAGGTCTCGACGTCGACGGTGGACGTGTCCAGCAGCAGCATGTCGGCGGTCGCGTGGGCGAAGACGCCGTCGGGACCGCCGAAGACGGAACGGACGTGCTCGGGCTTGGGCAGCGATGTCACGACGGCGTCGGCGCCGGTGACGGCGTCGGCGAGGGATGCCACGATCTCCACGCCGTGGGCCGCGGCGGCCGCCGCCGCGTCGGGGTTGACGTCGACGCCGCGCACGGTGTGGCCGGCGGCGACGAGGTGGGCGGTCATCGGCGCACCCATGTGGCCGAGTCCGATCCAGGCGATCGTGCTCATGTTCTGCTCCCTGCGTCGTCGGAGGTGCGGGGCGCCGGGGGCGGCGCCGGGTCTCATGCCCAGAGTAGGCAGACCGTGCATAGCGATCAATGCACGCTCAGGGGGCAATCTTGCACTCGACGTGTGCGTCAGTGCACACTCGAACGGTGTCCCACCCCACTCCGCCGCCGCTCGACGCCCTCATGACCTTCCTGGCCGTGGCCCGGCTGGGCCGGTACACGGCCGCCGCCGAGGTGCTGGGCGTCAACCACTCGACGGTGTCGCGGCGCATCGCCGCGCTGGAGGCGGCGATGGGCGGACGGGTGCTCGTGCGCGCGACCGCCGGATGGGAGGTCACGGCGCTGGGCCGCCGGGCCGTCGAGGTCGCCGAGCGCATCGAGGCGTCCATGGACGAGCTGATCGCCGGGGAGAACGGCGACCGGGTGCGCGGCGTCGTCCGCATCGCGGCGCCCGAGGCCTTTACCTCCGTGTTCCTGGTGCCGGCGATGACGCGGCTGCGCGAGAAGCATCCCGATCTGTCGGTCGAACTGCTGTCGGCGACGCGGCGGGTGCGGCAGAACCGCTCCGGAGTGGACCTGGAGATCGTCGTGGGCCGGCCGCAGGTGCTGCGCGCGTATGCGACGCCGGTGTGCACCTATGAGCTGCGGCTGTATGCGACCCCGGAGTATCTGGCGCGCACGGGCGCTCCGACCTCGCTGGCCGACCTCGCCGGCCACCCGCTCGTCTACTACGTGGAGGCGTCACTGCAGGTGGACGAGCTCGACCGCGCGGTGCAGGCGCTGCCGCCGTCTCCGCCGTCGATCCGGTCGACGAACGTGTTCGCCCACGTGGAGGCGACGGCCGCCGGCGCCGGCATCGGGGTGCTGCCGGACTTCCTGGGCGAACCCGATCCGCGGCTGGTGCCGGTGCTGCCCGGCGCCTACTCGCATCCGCTCGCCTACTGGGCGGTCGCCCGCGACGAAGGCGCGCGCAACGTCGCGATCGCCGAGACGCTGGGCGCGATCCACGCCTACATCCGCATCGCCCAGGGCGAGGCGACGCCCGCGGCCGGTTAGCGGACTGGCGCCGCCTTCCAGATGCGGTCGATGTAGTCGCGCATCGACCGGTCGGACGAGAAGTACCCCGTGCGGGCGACGTTGAGCACCGCCGACCGGGTCCAGGCGTCCTGGTCCGCGTACGCGGCATCCACCCGCTGCTGCGCCTCGAGGTAGGAGGCGTAGTCGGCCAGCACCATGAACCGGTCGTCGTAGAGCAGGTTCGACACGATGGGCTCGAACACCGACCGGTCGCCGTCGGAGAACGCGCCCGAGGCGATGAGGTCCATGGCGCGGCGCAGGTTCTCGTCGCGCTGGTAGAACTCGGCCGGGTGGTAGCCGGCGGCCCACAGCGCCTCGACGTCGGGCTCGCTCATCCCGAACAGGAAGAAGTGGTCGTCGCCGACGAGCTCGCGGATCTCGACGTTCGCGCCGTCGTCGGTGCCGATGGTCAGCGCGCCGTTGAGGGCGAACTTCATGTTGCCGGTGCCCGAGGCCTCCTTGCCGGCCAGCGAGATCTGCTCGGACAGGTCGGCGGCGGGGATCAGCCGTTCGGCGAGGGTGACGTTGTAGTTCGGCGGGAACAGCACCTTCAGACGCCCCGCGACGCGCGGGTCGGCGTTGACGACCTTGCCCACCGCGTTGATGAGGTGGATGATGCGCTTGGCCATGACGTAGCCCGGCGCCGCCTTGGCGCCGAACACGAAGGTGCGCGGCGTGACGTCTCCGGGGGCCACGCGACCCGAGGTGATGCCCTCGTACAGCGTGACGATGTGCAGCAGCTTGAGCATCTGCCGCTTGTACTCATGCAGGCGCTTGACCATCACGTCGAGCATGTGGCCGTCGCCGACGCGCATACCGTCGCGCAGGTGCAGCACGTCGTTCAGGTGCTGCTTGTTCGCCGCCTTGATGTCGGCGAACGCGGCGCGGAACTGCGGGTCCTCGGCGTGCGATTCGAGTTCGCGCAGGCGCTCGAGGTCGGTGATCCACGCCGGGCCGATCGCCTCGGTGATCAGGGCGGACAGCTTCGGGTTGGCCAGGCGCAGGAAGCGGCGCGGGGTGATGCCGTTGGTGACGTTGGTGAACTTGCCGGGGAAGAACTCGTGGAACTGCGGCAGCACCTTGTCGCGCAGCAGCTGCGAGTGCAGCTCGGCGACGCCGTTCACCTTGGCGCCGGCGATCGTGGCGAGGTAGGCCATGCGGACGCTGCGCTCGGGGAACTCCTGGATGATCGACATGTCGCGCAGACGCATCTCATCGTCGCCGTAGCGGGCGCGCACCTCGGCGAGGAACTCCTCATTGATGCGGTAGATGATCTCCAGGTGCCGCGGCAGCAGACGGCCCAGCAGCTCGACCGGCCACACCTCGAGGGCCTCCGGCAGCAGCGTGTGGCACGTGTAGGCGAAGCACTGCCGGGTGATCTGCCATGCGGCATCCCATGCGAAGCCTTTCTCATCGACGAGCACGCGCATCAGCTCCGGCACCGCGATGACCGGGTGGGTGTCGTTGAGCTGGAAGATGACCCGCTCGTGCAGCTGAGGCAGATCAGCGGTCGGCACGAGGGCCAGCACGTCGGCGATGGATGCCGCGACGAAGAAGTACTGCTGCTGCAGGCGCAGCTCTTTGCCCTGTGGCGTGGAGTCCTCGGGGTAGAGCACCTGCGAGATGTTCTCGGCGTAGGTCTGGGCCCGCACGGCCTCTTCGTAGTCGCCGGAGTTGAAGATGCGCAGGTCGAACGCGTTGGTGGCCTTGGCGCGCCACAGGCGGAGGGTGTTGACGCGACCGTTGCGGTAGCCGGGAACCATGTAGTTGTAGGGCACGGCTTTCACGCCCCAGCCGGGCACCCAGCGGGTGCGCGTGACCCCGCCGTCGTCGTAGGTCTCGGTGTGGCCGCCGAACGAGACGTCCTGCGCGAACTCGGGGTGCGGGAACTCCCAGGGCGAGCCCATCTGCAGCCAGTTGTCGGGCTGCTCGACCTGCTGGCCGTCGACGAAGGTCTGGCGGAAGATGCCGTGCTCGTAGCGGATGCCGTAGCCGACGTTGGCCATGCCCATGGTGGCCAGGGAGTCGATGAAGCAGGCGGCGAGGCGGCCGAGGCCGCCGTTGCCCAGGCCCGGTTCGACCTCCTGCTCGCGCAGCTCGTCGATGTCTATGCCGCACGCGGTCATGGCCTCGGTGGCGATGTCCTCGAGGCCACTGGCGAGCAGGTTGTTGTCGAGCTGGCGGCCCAGCAGGTATTCGGCCGAGAGGTAGCAGACCACCTTCGCCTTCGAGGCGAGCTGGCGGCGCAGGTCTTCGAGCCAGCGCGCCGTGAGGTAGTCGCGCACGGTCATCGCCAGCGCGAAGTACCGGTCGGCGACGGTGGATGCCGACAGCATCACGCCGCGCTCGTAGTTCAGGTTGCGCAGGAACTGCCGGACGAAGCCGTCGACCGAGGCCGCGGGGCCGGAGACCGGCGCGAGCGCGAGCGGGTGGGTGGGTGCGAGGCGGGAATCTGATGCGGGTGCGTTGTCGATCTCGGACACGGAGGAAACGCTACTCCGCCCGCCTGAATGCCGTGACCTCGGCGGTGCCGGCTGAGTCGGGCAGGGACAGGCCCAGCCCGACGAGGATGATCTCTCCGGTCAGTTCGGGCGCCGCGGTCAGGCCCTGCTTGACGGCACCGAAGGTGACGGTGACCGATGCCGGCAGTACGACGTCGTCGGCGGTGCGGCCGGTGTCGGGGTGCAGGCCGCTGGGCAGGTCGACCGCGACGACGCGGGTGCGCCCGGCGCGCACGGCCGGCAGCAGGGCGGTGACGGCGGTGCGGGCCGTGCCGCGCAGGGCGGGGTCGTCGCCGGTGCCGATGCCGAGGATGCCGTCGATGACGATGTCGTACTCGCTCGCGAGGGTCGCATCGTGCGGCACGCCGCCGGCGGCGGTCGCGGCGGCGAGGGCCTCAGGGTGGGCGCGGGTGCCGGTGAGGATGATGTCGACGTGGGCTCGGTCGGTCAGCTGCGCGGCGGCGAACAGCGCGTCGGCGCCGTTGTCGCCGCTGCCGGCGAGGACGAGGATGCGGGGCTTGGCGGGTGCCGCGGCCGGGGATGCCGGGGCGAGTTCGGCGTCGACGGTGCCGGTGGCCACGTCGTCGAGGGTGGCCGGCAGCATGCCGCGCACGACGTCGGCCAGGGCGGCGGCGGCCTGCGCCATCAGCGGCTCGCCGGCGTTCAGCAGCGGCGCTTCGGCCGAGCGGACCTGGGCGGCCGAATAGGTGGGGACGCGGATGCGGTCAGCCATGGGACTCCCCCTTCGTCGAGTCGTTCTCGGATTGTGCGCGCTCCTCGGCCTCGGCGTCGCGCGCGGCGCGCAGCGCGGCGGTGGCGGTGGCGACGGCGTCTTCGGCCCGGCGGACGCGTCGCTGCGCGAAGGTCTCGGCGGCGTAGCGGGCGCGGACGCGGTCCTCGTCCTCTTCGACGCCGGTGACGATGTAGGCCGAGGCGATGAGGATGACCTGCGCGGACAGGTTGAACCACAGCAGCAGCGCGATGAGCGAGGCGAACGATGCCAGCAGCGGGTTGTTCGAGGCGCCGCCGACGAACAGTCCGGACAGCTGCTGCAGCACGATGAGGCCGACCGCGCCCAGCAGCGCCCCGCTCCACAGGGCCCGGGCGCGGGGTCGCAGCCCCGACAGCACGCGGAACATGACCGCGATCACCGCGGCATCCAGCACGAACGTCACGAGGATGACGACCCAGCGGCTCGCCCAGGTCACGAGCACGTGGTCGTCGGGCAGCCCGAGCAGGTCGGCGACGAAGCCCAGGCCGGCCGTGCCGAGCACGGTGGCCGCGGCCGAGGCTCCGAGGGCCGCGCCGACGCCGATGGCCAGGGCCAGGTTGCGCAGCAGCACCCAGCCGAACCAGATGTCGTCGGCCAGGGTGGCGGCGATGGTGCGGATGGCCAGGCGCAGCGAGCCGATCGCGCCGATCGCGGCGCCGATGAGACCGACCAGCGAGATGATGCCGGCCACCGACAGGCCGATCGGCTGGTTCAGCGAGGTCGGATCGATGAGGCCTCGATCGCCGACGAGGCCGGGGATCGCGTTGTCGATGGCCGCGACCAGCGCGTCGATCGCTTCGGGGTTGCCGCTGAGCCAGATGCCGGCGATCGAGAAGCCCAGCAGCACCCCGGCGAAGACGCTGAACAGAGCACGGTAGGTGACGCTGTCGGCGAGCATGGGGCCACGGCTCTCGCTGTAGCGCAGCAGCGCGCGAACGATCTTGAGGCTGAGCGCCCACGCGATGACCCGAGCCACGATCTGCTTCATCACGCCAGGCTAACCACGGCCGGCACCTGGAGTCAGAGGGGTCGACACCGTCGGCGCTGTCGGCTAGGGACAGAGAATCCCAACCGTCACATGAACCTCACTATTCACATCAGCCCCGCCGCGGCCGTATGATCTACCACAGGGGAAGGAAGTTCCATGCGAGGACTCGCCGAGACCCTCGTACGTTCTGGGGTAGTACGTGCTGAGGATATGCGGGATGCCGTCGCCGAAGTCGGCGAGGGCGAAGAACTGCGCGCCCGCCTGGTCGCCGCGAAGCTCGCGACCGAGGTGCAGATCGCCCAGAGCATCGCCGCGCAGACCGGCTTCCCCTTCGTGGACCTGTCCGCGCTGACCCTGCCCGCCGAGGTGATCGGCGCCGTGCCGGCGGCGCTATGCCGTCGGTATCGACTGATCCCCGTCGAGCGCGGGCGCCGCAGCCTCACGATCGGCATGGTCGACCCGAGCGACCTGATCGCGATCGACGACATCGCGCGGGCGACCGAGCTGAACATCCGCCCGGCCGTGGTGGCCACCGATGCGCTGAACACCGCGTTCTCGCGATTCCTCCGCTCCGACGAGGAGCTGAGCGATCTCTCCGAGCAGATCGGCGAGAGTGCGCTGGCCGACGGCGCCGCGGCGACCGAGTCGATCGAGGACACCGTCGACGACGCGCCGATCGTGCGGTTCGTGAACCTGCTGATCTCGCAGGCGATCAGTGACCGGGCCAGTGACATCCATATCGAGCCGGGCGAGCGGCAGCTGACGGTGCGGTACCGCATCGACGGGGTACTGCACGAGATGCAGCGAGCCGACCGCGCGATCCAGGACGGGGTGATCTCGCGGCTGAAGATCATGGCGTCGGTCGACATCGCCGAACGGCGCAAGCCGCAGGACGGCCGACTGTCGGTGCATCACGACGGGCGGCAGATCGATCTGCGGCTGGCGACGCTGCCGACGGTGTGGGGCGAGAAGATCGTCATGCGCATCCTGGACAGCTCGGCGCAGTCGCTGACGATGAGCGATCTGCGGTTCTCGATCCGCAATGAGCAGCGCTTCCGCAACGCGATCACCCGGCCGCACGGCATGGTGCTGGTGACCGGCCCCACCGGTTCGGGCAAGTCGACGACGCTGTACACGGCGTTGAACACGGTCGCCAACCCCCGCATCAACGTCATCACGGTCGAGGACCCCGTCGAGTACCGGATGGCCGGCATCAACCAGGTGCAGGTGAACGTGCGGGCGGGCATGACGTTCCAGGCGGCGCTGCGGTCGATCCTGCGGTCGGATCCCGACGTGGTGCTGGTCGGCGAGATCCGCGATCAGGAGACGGCGACGATCTCGATCGAGGCGGCGCTGACCGGTCACCTCGTGCTGTCGACGCTGCACACCAACGACGCGCCGTCGGCGCTGACGCGGCTGACCGAGATCGGCTGCGAGCCGTTCCTGGTGGGCACCGCACTGTCGGCGGTGGTCGCGCAGCGGCTCGCGCGGCGCCTGTGCATCAAGTGCCGGGAGGCCTACACCGAGTCGCCGGATGTGCTGGGCGGCGTGAACTTCCCGCACAACCCGCTGGACCCGCCGGTGCTGTACCGCGCCGTCGGCTGCTCGGACTGCTCGGGCACCGGCTACCGCGGTCGCGTGGCGCTGCATGAGGTCATGGAGGTGACCGAGCGCCTGGAGCACCTGGTGGTCGGACATGCGACCGGCACCGAGATGCGCCAGGCGGCGCTCGAGGACGGCATGGTGCCGCTGCGCGAAGACGGGTTCAACAAGGTGCTCGAAGGCGTCACGACGATCGAAGAGGTGCTGCGGGTCGCCATCTGACCCGTCACCCGGGCGCCCCACGCCCCAACGGGCACACTTCTCCTCCGTCGTCAGGCACACTTCTCCCCCGCGGTCAGGCGACGGCCGCGACGAATCTCGTGCGGAGGCCGCGTTGCGGAGTCCGTGCGGGGTCGAGGGCGGCGGGCGGGAGGAACCACACGACCGCGTCGGTCCCCGGCCCGTCGATGCGGATGTCCCACCCGTTGTCGTGGATCACATGGTGACAGGATTCGCACAGCAGCACGCCGTTGCTCAGGTCGGTCGGGCCGCCGCGGGACCACCATCGGATGTGATGGACCTTGGTGACACCCGGTGGTGCGCCGCAGCGGGCGCAGCCGAGGTCGCGTTCACAGATCGCGAGGCGCTGCGCCCTGGTGAAGAGTCGCTTTCTGCGCCCCCAGTCGAGGATCTCGCTGTCGCCGCCCAGCACACACGGGATCACCCCGCCATCGGCGGCCATCCTTCGTACTGTTGCGATGGAGACGGGGGTCGAGAGCCCGTCGATGGTGCCGTGCCCCGTGCCGTTCTCGAGGTCTGCCAGATCGACGCGCACGACCACGGTCGCCCCGCCGAGGGGCACGTCGGTGTGCTCGCAGCCCAGCAGGTGCTCGCAGAACCGGACGAGGGCATCGGCCTGGATCATCGGGACCGTGCGATGCGGGGTGTCCGGGTCGTCGGACGCCTCGGCCGCGCGCTGCGCGGCGAACTCCGCGGACACGAACCCTTCGAACACGGCTCTCACGGGCGCGGCGTGCTCGGGATCGATCCGCCCGTTGAGCATCAGCGCCCCGTCGGGGTCTTCCCACAGTCGCAGGTGGCGCCCTGCCCGCAACTGGTCTTCCCGCTCGGCGACCCCACCGGGATCGAGGTGGGCCTCCGCGCTGCGGACGAGTTTGCGCACGGCGTCCAGCGACAGCCCCGCCGCCCGCTGCACGAGCGACCGCTCGACCTCATCGACGGCGGCGGCCCCGGCCCGGAGCTGCACGCGCCCGAGCATGGTGGTGATGACCGAGGCGGCTGCGGCGCCGAGACGGCCCGCCGACAGCGCGGCCGCCACATGCGGGAACCGCGCCGGCGCTGTCTCACCCGACAGCAGCACGCGGGGCGCGGTCACTTCGCCCACCTCGATGAGCTTGGCCGCCTCTCCGCCGGTGGTGCCCAGTTCGCCCGACAACAGCTTGTTCGCGTTGGGGAACCCGTGCTTCTTCGCCAGCGACTCCGGCCCCAGCTCGGGCCGCGACTGACGGCTGATCTCCGCCGCCACCTGCGTCACCGCAGCATCCAGCTGCCGGCGTGCCCGCCCGAGCAGAGCGCTCACCTTCATCAGAGCGTCGCCGTCGAGCGCGCCGACCTGCTCGTCGCACCACAGCGCACGCACGGCGTCGACCGTGTCGGCGAGGGTGTCGAGAGGAGTGCTCATATCCGATACTCTACGCGAGACCTCCGACATCAGTGTCGATGCTTTGTTCTATAGAGTCCCCGCACCCGCCAGCCGACCTACCGCACGACCACCCCCAACGCCCACCCGGGTAGAGTGCAGGAGGCCGCATTCGCCCGCCCCACCCGACCCGGAGCATCATGACAGCCGTCACCCCTGCCCACGATCCGCGCAGCCGCTACCGCATCGAGCCGACCGTCTGGCAGGCACTGCGCAGCCCCCGCCTGCTCACCCGTGAGGTGCTCGCCGGGCTCGTGGTGGCGCTCGCGCTCATCCCCGAGGCCATCGCGTTCTCGATCATCGCGGGCGTCGATCCCCGCGTCGGGCTGTTCTCCTCCTTCGTCATGGCGGTCGCGATCGCCTTCCTGGGTGGGCGCCCGGCGATGATCACTGCGGCGACCGGCGCCGTCGCCCTGGTGATCGCCCCGCTCGTGCGCGAGCACGGCATCCACTATCTGATCGCCACCGTGATCCTGGCGGGGATCATCCAGATCGTGCTGGGCGTGCTCGGGGTCGCGAAGCTCATGCGGTTCATCCCCCGGTCGGTGATGGTCGGGTTCGTGAACGCGCTGGCGATCCTCATCTTCATCGCGCAGCTGCCGCAGCTGTTCGACGTCCCGTGGCTCGTGTATCCGCTGGTCGCGGCGGGGCTGGCCATCATCTATCTGTGGCCGCGGATCACGAAGGCCGTGCCCGCTCCCCTGGTCGCGATCGTCATCCTCACCGTGATCGTGGTCGTCTTCGGCATCGCGGTGCCGACCGTGGGCGACCAGGGCGAGCTGCCCGAGTCGCTGCCGACGCTGTTCCTGCCCGAGGTGCCGTTCACGCTCGAGACGTTGCAGATCATCGCACCGTACGCGCTGGCCATGGCCGCGGTGGGCCTGCTCGAGTCGCTGCTGACGGCGAAGCTCGTCGACGACATCACCGACACCCATTCGCGCAAGACCCGCGAGGCGATCGGCCAGGGCGGCGCGAACATCCTCTCCGGCCTGTTCGGCGGCATGGGCGGCTGCGCCATGATCGGGCAGACGATGATCAACGTGAAGGTGTCGGGGGCGCGCACGCGCATCTCGACGTTCCTCGCGGGCGTGTTCCTGCTGATCCTCATCCTCGTGCTCGGCGATGTGGTCGCCGTGATCCCGATGGCCGCGCTGGTCGCTGTCATGATCGTGGTGTCGGCCTCGACGTTCGACTGGCACTCGGTGCGCCCGCGGACGCTGAAGACCATGCCCAAGAGCGAAACCACGGTCATGCTCGTCACGGTGGTCATGACGGTCTGGACCGACAACCTCGCCATCGGCGTCGTCGCGGGGGTGCTGACCGCCATGGTGCTGTTCGCGCGGCGCGTCGCCCACTTCACGAGCGTCACCCGGCGCGAGGTGCCGGATGCCGCGGTGCCGACCGTGCGCTACGACGTCGACGGGGAGCTGTTCTTCGCGTCGAGCAACGACCTGACCACCCAGTTCGAGTACACGGCCGACCCCGAGCGCGTCATCATCGACCTGTCGCGCTCGCATGTGTGGGACGCCTCGACCGTCGCGGCCCTCGACGCGATCGAGACCAAGTATGAGCGGCTGGGCAAGACCGTCGTCCTCGAGGGCATGAACGATGCGACGACGCTCTTCCACGGTCGGCTCAGCGGCGGCACCGGCGGCGGTCACTGATCCCGGCAAGAGAGTGGATGCCGGGGCGCCGAGCCGCCGGCATCCACCCCGCCCCTGCCCCCGCTACGAGTTTCCGAGCTCGCCGTAGATCGAGAAGATCGGCATGTAGAGCGAGACGACCATGCCGCCGATGAGGATGCCGATGCCGACGATGAGGATCGGCTCGATCGACGCGGTGAGCTGCTCGGTCGCGGTCTCGACCTCGCCCTCGTAGAAGTCGGCGATGGATGCCAGCATCTCGGGCAGCGTGCCCGATTCCTCACCGACGGAGGCCATCTGGGCCACCATCGGCGGGAAGATCTCGGCCTTGGCCAGCGGCGTCGAGAAGCTCTTGCCCTGCTTGACCGACTCCTGCACCGCGCGCACGGCCGCTTCGATCTTGTAGTTGTTGGCGGCTTCGCCGACGATGTCGAGGGCCTGCACGAGGGGCACACCGGCCTTGAGCATCATCGACAGTCCGCGGCTGAACCGTGCGACGGCGATCTTGGTCGACAGGGGGCCGAAGACGGGGAGCTTCAGCTTCCACGGGTCGACGACACGTCGCACCTTTTCGGTGTGCTTGTTGCGCTGCCACCACAGCACGCCGATGATGCCCAGCACGATCATCACGGGCAGGATCCACACCATGTTGTTCGACAGGGTCACGAGGATCTGCGTGGGCAGCGGCAGTTCGGAACCGAGGTTGGTGAACATGCCCGCGAAGATCGGCACGATGAAGGTCACCATGGCGATCACACCGAGGATCGCGATGCACAGCACGATCAGCGGGTAGGTCGTGGCCGACTTTATCTTGTTGTGGAGCTCGGCCTCGTTCTTGTAGGTGGCCGCGACGCTCGTGAGCGACTGACCGAGGAATCCGCCCGATTCGCCGACGCGCACCATGCTGACCATGAGCGGCGGGAAGACGCGTTCGTGCTGGGCCATCGCATTCGACAGCGGCTGGCCCTGCTCGACGGCGGCGTGGACCTGGATGAGTGCGGCCTGCAGCTTCTTGTCTTCGGCCTGCTCGGTGAGGATGGCGAGGGTGCGCATGAGTGGCAGGCCCGCGTTGATGAGACCGGCCATCTGCTTGGCGAACACGGCGAGGGTGTCGGCCTTGACGTTCTTCTCCAGCCCGGGGATGGAGATCTCGCGGTTGAGCCCGGTCTTCGACGTGAGCGCGACATCGAGCGGGGTGAGGCCCTGGGCGCGCAGCTTCGAGACGACCGCGCTCTCACTCGACGCTTCGACGGTGCCCTTGACCATACCGCCACCGCGCGGGTCGACGGCGCGGTAGGTGTACTCCTCGATGAGCGACATCAGTTGCCCCAGCCCAGGGCCTGACGCTCGGTGGAGTGCATCGTCCAGGCGTCCGCGTCGAAGTCGACCGGCCGAATCCGCGCGTCGTCGAACGTCTTGGGGTCGACGGCGATCTCCTTCGCGACGGCCATGGAGATCTGGCCGGTCGAGACGAGGCGCTTGAGGTCCTGGTCGAGCGTGTGCATGCCGAGCGCTCCGCCGGCCTGCAGCATGGAGTAGATCTGGCTGATCTCCCCCTCGCGGATGAGGTTGGCGATGGCCGGCGTGTTCACGAGCACCTCGGTGCCGATGACGCGGCCCTCGCTCTGCGCCTTGGGCAGCAGCGTCTGGGTGATGATCCCCTGCAGCGTGTCGCCCAGCTGCGTGCGCACCTGGTTCTGCTGGTCGGGCGGGAAGGCGTCGACGATACGGTTGATCGACTTCGCCGCGCTCTGGGTGTGCAGGGTCGACAGCACGAGGTGGCCCGTCTCGGCCGCAGTCAGCGCGGTCGAGATCGACTCGGGGTCGCGCAGCTCACCGATGAGGATGATGTCGGGGTCCTGCCGCAGCACCCGGCGCAGCGCTTCGGAGAACGACGCGGTGTCGCTGCCGATCTCGCGCTGGTGGATGAGCGAGACCTTGCTGGTGTGCTGGAACTCCACGGGGTCTTCGACCGTCACGATGTGCGCGGGTTTGGTGCGGTTGACGATGTCGATCATGGCCGACAGGGTCGTCGACTTGCCCGAGCCGGTGGGGCCGGTGACGAGCACGAGGCCACGCGGCTTCATGACGAGGTCGCGCGCGATGGCCGGCACGCCGAGCTCTTCGAGCGGCTTGGCCTGATCGGGAATGAATCGCAGCGCCACCGCAACCTGCCCGAGCTGCCGGAACGCGTTGACACGGAAGCGGGCGACGCCCGGCACCGCGATCGAGAGGTCGACCTCGCCGTGCTGCCGGTACTCGCCCACCTGGTCGGTGGTGAGCATGCCGCCCAGTGCCGAGTCGAGCCAGTCGGGCGTCGTCGCCTCGAGGTAGCCCGGGATCGGCGCCAGATCGCCGTCGACGCGCATGAGCGGCGGGTGCCCAGCGGTCAGGTGCACGTCGGACGCGCGCGAGCGCCCCGCGATGGCGAGCAGGTCGGTGAGCGGGGAGGTATCGACGGACATTCAGTCCTCCGTCCGGATGTATGTCAGTGCGGTGACGGTGAGGACTCCGTCGGAGAGTGTGGCGTCGATGACGGAGATCAGTCGTGGCCCGGCACGCAGATCGTCGACGAAAGCCGCAGCCGCCTCCGCGTCGGGGACCGGCACCGCGATCGTGAATGCCACCTGCTGCTGCGGGGATGTCGCATCCGGCGACGTGGGTTCCGGCGCGGCCTCAGCCGCCGGGGCCCCTGCCGAGGGGTCCGCGTCGGCCGGTGCGGTCGACTCCTCAGTGGATGCCGGCGGTGTGGCCTGTCCGGCATCGTCGGTGACGGCCGTGCGCGGCACGAACGGCTCAGGCTCACCGGCGGTCACAGACTCAAGCACCAGGTCCCGTTCCTCGGCGGCCGTGACGATGAGGTCGAAGGCGTCATCGAGACGCGTGAACGGCGCGATCTCCGTCCGCAGTTCCACCAAGTGGGCGTCGATCTCGTCGAGCCGCGTTTCTGCCGCCGTCAACTGGTCGATCTGAGCCTGATAGACGGCGTTGGTCTGCGCGACGGTGCGCGTGCTGGCATCCGTCGCCTGCGACTGTGACCACATCGGCACGGCGATCAGCGCGATGCCCGCGACGACGACGGCGAGGATCACCACCGAGC
The DNA here is from genome assembly GCF_053586795.1 of Microbacterium pollutisoli. Lineage (NCBI taxonomy): Bacteria > Bacillati > Actinomycetota > Actinomycetes > Micrococcales > Microbacteriaceae > Microbacterium > Microbacterium pollutisoli. The sequence goes on along the minus strand of NZ_JBNYWT010000001.1, from coordinate 74,331 downwards.
CGACGAGGTTGATGAACTGCTTGTTGAGGTTCACTGGTCCTCCTCGGCGAATGCCCCCGTGTACACCGACTGGTCGATGCCCAGGCTGACCGTGTACAGGTAGCCGGCCCCGTCCGCCTGCAGAGTCCAGCCGTCGGTGACCGTGGAGAGGACGCCCGCTTGCTGGCGCAGCGCGCGCACGTAGGGCACCATGTCGAGAGTCGAGTCGCTGGCGAGCGTCAGCGTGCCGACCGCGCCGACCTCGAGCGTCGGGTCATCGCCGAATGGCAGCACGCCGGCGGTGAGGCTGAAGCCGGAGAGAACCACGTCGTCGGGCAGGGCTTTCTCGGCAGTGGCGACGACGGTGCTCCAGGTCAGGTCTGCTCCCATCGCCTGTGCGCGAAAATCCGCGAGCTCGGATTCGAGCGTCAACTTGTCACGCACAGGCTGCAACGCGGCGACCTGTGAGAGCAGGGCGTTCGTTCGCGCGTTCTCTTGCGCGAGCCTCAGCGATGCGCCGGCCTGTAACACGAAGGCACCGGCGGTCACGAGAACCACGACCAAGAGCGCGGCTGCGAGCCCCCACCCCCAGCGACGCAGCAAAGACATCTGCGCGCGGCGCTCTATCTCGCGGCGGGGAAGGAGGTTGACGCGGGGCAATCCGCCGATCGATGCGTCTCCTGCGAATGCCATCAGCTGTGCTCCCCGAGCGCGAGGCCTGCCGTTGTGAGCAGGTTGAGGTCGTCATCGGCGGAGGCGATCGCCACCTTCGACTGCAGCACGCGGCTCACGCCGACCACTTCGACAGGCATCGGCAGGCTGGCAGCCAGCGCCGCCGGAATGCCCTCGACAGCAGCACCCGCTCCGCTGAGCAGCACCCGGGTGACGGGGTGATCGCCCGACCGGTCGGCGTAGAACCGGAGCGTGCTGCCCAAGCGCCAGACGAGGTCGTCGATCGCCGCCGAAGTCATCCCAGTCGGACGCGGCTGCAGCCGCGCGGCAGCACGTGACCGGCGCATGATGGGCTCCCCGGGAGGCACGGTCTCGAACGCTTCCTCCATGACCGGCACCTGCGACGCATCAGCGTGCGCAACGGCGTCGCGCGCGCGCACCGCCTCGGTTGCGATGTCGACGGGGATGATGCGCACAAACAGGGGAACGCCGTCGCGCAGCACAACCACATAGCTGGTGTGATCACCCAGATGCAGTGCGGCGACGCACTCGCCCGGAGCCGCAACACCGGCGGTGCAGCGCGCGAGGCCGAAGGGAGCAAGGTCGACGACGTCGACGATGATCTTGGCTTTGCCTGCGGTCTTGACGAGCTCTTCCACCGTCTCGGCGACGGCAGCCACCAACAGGCCGGTCACCTGGTCGCCTTCTTGCGATACGGGATAGAAGTCGAGCACAGCCTGGTCGGCCGGCACGGGCAGCAGGTCCTGCACCTGGTACGGCAGCGCCTGCGCTAGCAGGTCGGGCCGCATGGCGGTGGTGGTGTAGTCGCGCACGAGGATGCGGCGGCTGCCCATGCCCAGCACCACCTTCTTCGACGAGATACCGGCGCGCGACCAGAGTTGCCGGATCGCCATCGCCACGCCGTCGCGGTCGAAGACTTCGGAGTCCTTCGCGGCACCGGGAGGGAGCGGCACGGCACCGTACGCGATGAGCGTCGGGTTTCGTCCCACCGTCACCTCGGCGGCACGGACGCCCTCCTCGGTGATCTCCAACGCGACGACTGACTTCGCCATCGTCTCGTCCCCTCTCTGCCGGTCACGGCCTCAGCCGCGCACCAGCGCTCCCACATACCACTGCGCGAGCTGCTCGCCCGCGAAGATTCCCACCCACGCGCCCGCGATCATCCACGGACCGAAAGGGATGGCGGTCTTGCGCCCCGCGCGACGTGCGACCATGAGGGCGATCCCGAAGACACCGCCGAGCACGAACGCCGCGAACGCACCGACGATGAGCGCTCCCCAGCCGATCCATCCGAGTGCGATGCCAAGTACGCCAGCGAGTTTGACGTCGCCGCCGCCCATGCCGCCCGGCTGCGCGAAGCGCAGGATGAAATAGAACGCGTAGAGTACTGCGCCCCCCACGGCCGCACGCAGCAACGCTTCCCACGACGCACCGAACAGGCACGCGGCCGTGAGCAGCACTCCGAGCACGAGATACGAAGGCAGCACGATGCTGTTGGGCAGGCGATGCGTGTCGAGGTCGATCAGCGCCAAGGCGATGCTGATGGATGCCAGATAGACATAGGCAATCGCGATGAGAACGAAGGCCACCGGTTGCTGGGTGAGTTGGAGCCCGAGGGCCGCGGAATCCAGACATGCCCACACGACCCCGATGAACGCCAGGCCCGTCGCGAGTTCCACGAGGGGATATCGCGGCGAGATCCGAGCCGCGCACGATGCACATCTCCCCCGCAGGATGAGCCAGGACACGATCGGAATGTTCTGCCATGGGTTCACTGGGGCGTCACATACCGGGCACTGACTCGGACGCAGCAGCGAGATGCCCGCCGGCACACGGTAGACCACGACGTTCAGAAAGGAGCCGACGACGAGTCCGAGCAGGCCGACGAGAACGAGTGCCGCAACCAGCGCAGGGGTGAGAACGAGACCGTTCACGGCACGTCTCTCTGCCACAGAAGATTGCCCAACCCTGACGGCGCGACGGGGCCGCCGCCACCGGCGGGGGACGAGACGAGTCCGGGCAGATTCACCTCGCGGTAATCGAGAATCATGCGCGTGCCGCTGTTCCCACCCCACGTGACCGTCCCGGCATACACCTGGCCGTTCCATCGGCTGGGGTTGCCGCCAGACTGACCGAGATGGATCGTGCAGGGTGAGTATGCGACGCCGGTGATGAGCGGGTCCATCTGGACATCCGACAGACCGATGGTTCCCGGCGTGGGCAGCGGCGATTGGGCGACGCACGACTTGGCCTGGTTCACCACATGATCGGGGGTGATGATGTTGAACACGTGCTCGTTGCCGTCTCCGGACTCGACTTTCAGGAGCTGGCCTTGGAGAGAGGTCACCAGGAAGGTGACATCGGTCTTCAGCTTGAAGTTCACCTGGTACAGATTCAGCGGACCGCACGACCGTGCGTCGACGATGGTCGGCGTGGTCAAGGAATTGATCTGGCCGATGAGCGTGGGATTGCCTTGGAATGTACAACCCGGAGTGGGGATCTCGTTGTAACCGGCGCTCGACCACGCAGCGGCGTTGTAAGGAAGATCCGACCAGGTGAATGCGTCCGCGGCCAGTTGCCAGGGCGCGTCGACGGAAGGCCCAGAGGGAACAGTGAGCCCTGCGACGTTCTCGGTCTTCGACCCGCCTACTGTGGGTCCGCTGTTCCAGGTGGAGTAGGTGCCAGCAAGCGTGAGATTCCCTGTGATCGTCACGTCGGGCGCAATATCCTGCGACGCTCCGGCCAGCGTCGAGATGACATCGCCCGTCACGGTTGTGGCCTGCAACTGACTGAGTCGACCAGCGATACGAATCGCTCCAGTCTTCGCGCCGTAGAAGCTCGAGGGCGAGTTGCTCGCCGCTGTCACAGCCCCCGTCACTGTGGCGGCGTTGACACTGACAGTTCCGCCTGTGTGGATCGCACCCAAGACTCTGGTGGTGCCGCCGTCCACGCTGACGGTGCCGAGCGCAGTGATGCTCCTGACCTTGGCGCCACTGGTCATCGTGGCCGTTCCGCGAGTGAACACATCGCCGGCGACGACGGTGCTGTTGTTGATATTGAAGTCGCCCATCGCGTGCACGTCGCCGCCGATCTGGACATGATTCGAGAGGGTCACACCACCGGAGGCTATGACATCGCCGTGGACGTGACAGTAGTTCGAGAGGCTCACCGAGCCGTTTCGAACGATGACGTCTCCCTCGATCTCGGTGGAGTTGTTGCAGTCCAAACTGCCGTGGTTCAAAATGATGTCGCCATCGACGTCGAAGGCAGTGACGTGAATGGACGACACGTTCAGCCCGCCGTTAGCCGAGACGAGTGCACCGTCGAGGGTGGAGGACGCGACGTGCATCTCGTAGACGGCCTGGGCTTTCGTCACGCCACCATCCTCGCCACGCCCCTCAGACGTGAAGGTGACCTTGCCTCCGCTGCAGGCTGCCGACACCGAGTAGCGGGGAGCGGAAGTCGAGGACGCACTCGCGCTGCAGATCGAGCCGCCACTCTTCGCCTGGGCGACGATCACAGCCATCCCCGCATCGGCAGCGGCGCGCGACTGGGCCGTGCTGCGCCCGTCGACAACCAGTCCCGCCGTGTTCACGACGATGGCGGCAACGGTCATCCCCCCGAGGCCCAGGACCAGCATGATGATCAGGACCGAGATGAGCGTGGATCCGGCCTCGCGTCCTTCGCGCAACCGATCGGCGATTGTCACCAACACGTCGGTGTCCCCGCTTCGTCGGTGACCGCCTGCGCGGTCACGCCATCTTCCAGACTGACGATCTCATCCTCACCCGCGATGTCCAGCCCCACAGCCAGACCGCGGGCGCCGGTGGACTCGAATGCGACCGCCCCCGGAAGGGTCGGTGTGACTCCGTCGGAGAGGGCTCCCCAGACCGGCGCTGTAGCGGTGTCGATCGCTCCCGCCTGTGCGCGGTAGCGGAGCTCGTCACCGACGAGGCTCCAGGCCCGGCACTCCCAGCCCGTGGACCCTGTTGCGACGACAGCGACGACGGAGCTGCCGCCATCCTTCACGGTGAACGAGAGCGCGTTGCGGATCGAGCCGAACAGTGACGTGCTGACGACCGAAGCGCGACCGGTGGCGCTGTCCCGGTCCGTCGTCTGAGCGTTCGCCTGCATGCCGTTGATGAAGAGAGCTGCGAGGAGCCCGGCGAAGAGCGCGGACACCAGAACGTAGATGATGAGCTCCGTCAGCGTCAGTCCGTCTTCGTCGCGGGGGAGCACGTTCATGCTGCCGTCACCAGGATGCGTGTGGGCAAGTGCACCACGGTGTCGGGGCCAGACGACACGTAAACGTCGACGGTCACAGTCCCGGGATACGAGGCTGGACAACTCCCCACGACAATGTCCGCCTCGAGGCCTTCGGGCCCGGGAACATCCGATGCTGTGTATGTCTGGACGGCGGTGCAGGTCGCGGGAGTCAGTGCGTTGAGGGGGAAAGCGTCGCGAACCGGTGACAACTGCGCGTTGGCGAATGCCGTGGCGGTGGTGATTTCGCGATTGGTCGCGCTGAGCTGGGTTGCACCGATGATCAGGGGCAGGATGGCGACGGCGAGCACCGAGAGCATGAACATCGCGATGATCACCTCGACGAGGCTGAAGCCCTCGTCTCTGGTGAATCGCCCGCGCATGATCACCTCCGTCGGGGAGTGAGGTCGCCGGATGGATGTTCTTCGAGGCTGGCCCGCCGGGCCGGACCAGCCTCGAATGAGGTCGTGGCTAGATCAGCATCCGGGTCCAGCGAACCCAGCGGTTGAGCTGTTGGCTGCGACCGTTGTGGGGGCACTACTCCCTGTGTACGCCGCCACGCAGATGTTCTCCAGAGTGGGAGCGGTACCGGAAGCAGGAAGAACGAGGGCGACCTTCACATCGTCCTTCGCGAGCTGACCGAGCTCCGCGGTGATGGCAGCCGCGTGCTTCGTCGGATCAGTTTCGGACGCGATCTGTGACGCCGCGGCAGTCGCGCCGTTGGCGGCCACGGTCTCGAGTGAACTCTGCTTGGCCTGATCCTGCAGTCCGGCGAAGACCGGGATGGCAATCGCCGCGAGGATGCCGAGGATGACGACCACGACGATCAGTTCGATGAGCGAGAAGCCCTCGTCGCCGTTCTCCTCGCGGCGGGCCTTCACCGCCTGGACATAGTTGTGGATGGTGCGCATGATGCGTGCCTTTCCTTGGGGGGGTGTACAGGACATGGCCCTTGTTCGTGCACGCCGATTAGCGGTTCCCCAGGAACCGGCTCTTCGGGGGGCTCTCAGATTCGGGTGAGCCTGAGAGATGCAGAGCCTGGTTCAGAAAGCCCGCCGCGAGGACGGATCTCCCTCTCCGATCCCAAACATTAGAGACCTCTCATGTTTGTGTCAACGGTGAATGTGAGAAAGCTGAGAGAAAAGTGTTACTCGTTACGCGTGTGGCTGGCGTGACGATTGTTAATCGCCTGCCGGGCACACAACCCCACAGCGGGGCCAGCGCGTCACTGAACGCGGGTTGCGCAAGCGCGAAGAGCCTCGACGATCCCGCCATCCCTCGCCACCAGAAACACCTGATCCACCGCTGTTTCTGCCCGCGCGATCGTCAAGACCGCGGCGTCCATCGCATCATCGAGGGGCCACCCATACACCCCGGCGCCGATGAGAGGAAATGCGACCGTGCGTGCACCCCGTTCATCGGCCACTTCGAGCACTCGGCGGTAGCACGACACCAAGCGATAACGATTGCGTTGCCCGGCACGAAAGCTCGGTCCGACTGTGTGGATGACCCACTTCGCGGGCAAATCGCCAGCGGTCGTCCACCCGGCATCCCCGGTTGCCATCCCGTCTGGAAATCGTCGGATGCAGTCCTCGAGCACCGCCGGCCCACCCGCGCGATGGATCGCGCCGTCGACCCCCGCCGCCACCGCGCATCGCGTTGTTCGCTGCGTTGGCGATGGCATCCACCCGCTGCGTGGTGATGTCGCCGTGCACGAGCTTGATCGCCGGACCGCCCATAGCGCCACCCTAGGCGTTCCCCGAGACGCACGCCCCGGTCAGCCGTCGAGAATCTCGAGCCGCACCGCGACCACATCGCCTTCGCCGAACCCTTCCGCCTCCCGGACCGCGCGCTTGAGGGGCAGCACGTACTCACCGAGCCGCGCGTCGGGGAAGATCGACGTGCGCCAGCGTGAGCCACCGATCTGCGCGCCCACCCGGACCGAGCCGAAACCGCGCGGGATCCGTGGAATCTCGCGGATGTCGGCGCTGAGCTCGGCGGGCACGGCGACCAGGAACATCGCCTCGGTGCGCGCGTCCCACAGGAAGACGGTGCCCTCGAACTCGACGATCATGCGGCCACCCTAGCGACCCACGCAGCCCTCGGACTCACCCGTGAAAATCGCGTTCCAACTGCGCGACGGCGCGCCCACGCGGCAACACAACCGGTCCTCCCGTGTCGGGGTCAGGGATCACCCGGCATGCCAGCCCGAACACCTCCTCGACGAGCGCTTCGGTCACGACGTCGCCCGGCGTACCCTCGGCCACGATCCTCCCGTCGCGCATCGCGATCAGGTGCGTCGCGTAGCGGGCGGCGAGGTTGATCTCGTGCAGCACCGCGACCACGGTGCGACCTTCGGCGCGCAGCTGCGCGATGAGGTCGAGCAGTTCGATCTGGTGCGCGATGTCGAGGAAGGTGGTGGGCTCGTCGAGTAGCAGGATCGGCGTCTGCTGCGCCAGCGCCATCGCCACCCACACGCGCTGCCGCTGTCCACCCGACAGTTCGTCGAGCGGACGGTCGCGCAACTCGGTGACCCGCGTGGCCGCCATCGCCTCGGCCACCACGCGCTCGTCCTCACGCGACCAGCGCGACATGAGCGACTGGTGCGGGAAGCGTCCGCGGGCGACCAGATCGGCGACAGCGATGCCCTCCGGCGCCGTCGACGACTGCGGCAGCAGACCGAGCCGGCGCGCCACCTCGCGCGAGCGGTACTCGTGGATCTCCCGCCCGTCGAGCACGACCGACCCTCGCGACGCCGGCAGCAGGCGCGACAGCGTGCGCAGCAGCGTCGACTTGCCGCAGGCGTTCGGCCCCACGATCACGGTGAACGAACCGTCCGGGATCGAGATGTCGACGCCGTCGATCACGACCCGGTCGTCGTACGCGACCTCGAGGCCGGTGGCGGAGAGCCGGTTCGACGATTCGGTCATGAGGTCTTGGTCTCCCTTGCCAGCAGCCAGACGAGGTAGAGCCCGCCGATGCACACCGTGACGGCGCCGACGGGGATGGCGGTTCCGGGCAGCGCGTGCTGCGCGATGAGATCGGCGAGCGTGAGCAGCGCCGCGCCGGTGAGCGCCGAGGTCACCGGGTCGACCGACGCGCTCGTGCGGCTCAGACGCCGCGCGACCTGCGGGGCGGCGAGCGCGACGAACGCGATCGGCCCCGCGACGGCCGCGACGATCGCCGTTAAGGCGATGCCCAACGCGATCATCACGGTCTTCGTGCGCTCGACCGGCAGCCCCTGCAGTGCCGCGATCTCGTCACCCAGCTCGAGCTGACGCAACCGCGGCACGACCAGCGCGATCAGCACCATGAGCACGAGGATCACCCCCACCGCCGGCAGCACCTGCCCCCAGGTGACGCCGTTGAGCGTGCCCGCGCCCCACACCGCGGCGCGCATGGCGAAGTCCACGTCGACCTTGACCATGATCCAGGTGTTCAGCGAGCCGAGCATCGCGGCAACCGCGATTCCGACGATGATGAGCCGGAATCCCTGCACCCCACGCTTGAACGCGAACAGATACACGGCGAACGCGGTGACCAGTCCGCCGGCGAGCGCTCCCCCAGCGATGGCCGCGAAGCTCGCGCCTCCGGCGAGCATGACCAGCAGCACCCCCGAGAACGACCCCATGTTGAACCCGATGACGTCGGGGCTGCCCAGCGGGTTGTTCGTCAGTGCCTGGAACACCGCCCCGCTCAGCCCCAGCGCGGCGCCGAACATCGCGGCGGCCAGCGCGCGCGGAAGCCGCCAATCGACCACGACCATGCGCACCCGCTCGTCCCCCTGGCCGAACAGCGCCGCCACGATGTCGCCCACCGACACCGTGTAGGTGCCCAGCGCGAGCTGCGACAGGATGCCGGCGCCCACGACCGCGGCCAGCGCGAGGCACACGATCACCGCACGCCGGCGCACCCGCATCGAGACCGCACCCCAGCGCAGCGTCGATACCCCGGGGCTCTCCACTCTGGCATCCGTCATCGCGTTCACAGCGCCGCCGCCTTCGCGTTCACAGCGCGGCCGCCTTGGTCCGCCGCACGAGATAGATGAGCACGGGGGCACCGAGGAACGCGGACACGATGCCCACCTGCAGTTCGCCCGGCCAGACCACGAGACGCCCCACGATGTCGGACACCAGCAGCAGCACGGGAGCGAGCACGAGCGAGAACGGCAGGATCCACCGCTGGTCGGGCCCCGTGAACCACCGCACCGCGTGCGGCACCATCAGCCCGACGAACGCGATCGGCCCCGCCGCGGAGGTCGCCGCGCCGCACAGCAGCGTGATGGCGACGACCGTGGCGAGGCGCGTGATTCCGATGCGGGCGCCCAGGGTGCGGGCCAGGTCGTCGCCGAGTGTGAACGCGTTCAGGGACCGGGCCAGCAGCAGAGCGATGACGAGCCCGACGAAGATGCACGCCGCGACCACCGGCAGCGCCTCCGGCTCACGGTCGGCCAGATCACCGGCGGCCCAGAACCGCAGATGGTTGAACGCCGTCGGGTTGATGAGTGCGAACGTGGATGCCAGCCCGTTCAGCACCGCGCCCAGGGCAAGGCCGACGAGGGTCAGCCGCAGAGGTGTGGCGCCTCCGCCGCCGGGTGGCGCACCACCCACTGGGCTGGAACCACGAGGTCATCGAGCTCTCCCGCCCCTGAGGCCGCGCTTCGCGCCCGCGGCGCCAGCGACGGACGACGTAGGCTCGGGGCAGGCGAAGGGGCAGGCATGACCGGTGACAGCAGCGCGCGGGACGACGCGGCCGTCCGCACCCCCGACGACCGGGTGCGCAGCGCAGTCGACGCGGCGGTCGACGCGGGCGTGCCGATGGTCGTCGCCGGGATCACCTCGCCGAGCGAGACGATCGCGCTGCACGCCGCCGGCATCCGGTCGGAAGGACTCGCCGCGGCCGCCGACACCGTGATCGCGCTGTACTCGGTGACGAAGGCGTTCACCGCGACCGCGGCCCTGCAGTGCGTCGAGGACGGCCTGATCGACCTCGACGCCCCGGCCCGCGACTACCTGCCCGAGATCGGCGCCCTCCAGGTGCTCACCGGCCTCGACCCCGACGGCACCGCCCACACACGCCCACCGGTGCGCGACATCACCCCGCGGATGCTGCTGCTGCACACCTCGGGCTTGGCCTACGACATGTTCGACGAACGCTACGCCGCGATCTCCCGCCGGCGCCTCGCGCTGCCGTCGACCACACCCCTGCGGGATTCGATCACCACCCCGCTGCTGCACGACCCGGGCGAGCGCTGGACCTACGGCACCTCGATGGACTGGATGGGCCTGATCGTGTCCGCCGTGTGCGGCCGGCGGCTCGAAGACGTTTTACGCGAGCGCATCTATGCCCCCTGCGGCATGCAGTCGACGTCGTTCGATCTGACGCACGACATGCGGGCACGGCTGGCGACGATGCACCGCCGCAACCGCGAGGGCGAGATCGTCCCCGCCCGAGCGAGCCCACCGGATACACCGGAGCTCGACATGGGCGGCCAGGGGCTGTTCTCCACCGTGCCCGATGTGCTCGCGCTGCTGCGGGTGTGGCTCGGCGACGGCTCTGCGCCGGGCGGTCGGGTGTTGCGCCCAGAGACGCTCGAGTGGGCTGTGCGCCCCCATCCGGGACTCGTCGCCACACCGCTGACGGCTGCGATCCCCGCCCTCACCCGGCCCGCCGATCTCGTGCCGGGACCCAAGTCGTGGGCCTACTCGTTCCTGGTCAATGACGACGATGTGCCCGGCGGGCGCCGCGCCGGATCGCTGTCGTGGGCGGGCCTGGGCAACATCCACTATTGGATCGACCGCACCTCGGACATCGCCGCCGTCTGGGCCGCGCAGCTGCTGCCGTTCTTCGATCCCCCGGCTGCCAACGGCATCGCCGAGTTCGAGCGGGCCGTGTACGCGGCGCAGTGACCCGGCACGCCCCGTCGTCGCCCTACGGGTGGATCACCACCGGCGTCCCCTCCGCCAGCTGTGCGAGCCGGTCGGTCGCGGGCCCGTCGAGATAGATGCACCCGAAGGAATTCGGTCCCGAGCGCACCTTGTAGTAGTGGAACGCCGTGACGGCGACGTCTCCCCCGTCGAACCCGGCCATCGCCGGCGACTGCACCCCGAGATACACGAGCGGGTGCCCCTTCGTATACGCGAACCGCGGCTCGACCTTGGTGAGCATGATGAAGGTGCGCCCGGTGGGCGTCGGCGTCGACGGTTTCCCCCACGAGAAGTCGTCCGCGACGCGCTCGAGCCCGGCGGCGGTGACGATGTCGATAGTCCGGGCCTCGAGGTGCACCTCGACGTAGGCGTCGTTGCGCCGCTGCTCCACATCGGCCGTGCGGAACCACCCCACCACCTGACCGGCGTCGCCGCGCGGCGGCACACCCTGACGTCCCGGCAGCAGGACCTTCAGCCAGTGCTCGTGTCGCTCGACGACCGGCACGCTGGTCCCCCCGTAGGTCTGGTTGCGCGGCAGGTAGGCGATCGGCTCCGCCCCCGGCTCGGCGAACACCGGGGCCCCGCCCTCGTGCGGCTGCGCGACATAGCCGGCCATCGGCCCGAACGGGTCGTCGTCGACGGGCAGGCGTCCGTCGACGACCCACACATCCAGGCGCGGCAGACGGCGGGTGTCGTACGTGGCCGTGTCCGCGTCGGGTCCGGTCTGCCCCGGTTCTCCGTCCACCGAGGTGGGTGCCGGTGCCGGCAGCGTCGTGTCGGCGCGAGGCACGGAGACGTCCGCAGCGCCCGGGTCGGTCAGCGCCGCGGCGCCGACCAGGGCGAACGAAGCCACGGCCGACAGAGCCGTGACCAGCCACGGCGCGATTCCGGTTCGACGGGCACCCACCGTTCCATGGTCGGCGGCGCCGCGCCGGGGCGCAACCGACGTCGTCACCAGCGCGGGTGGATGCTCTCGCGCAGCAGGCGGTCGTAGACGTCGACGACGGCGGCCTCGAACCGCGACAGATCGACGGTGTCGATCACCGCGGCGGCGGCCGCGTTCGACTGCGCCTGCGCCACGTTGCGCGCACCCGGGATCACCGAGGTCGCCCCCGGGCGGGTGGCGGCCCACGCCAGCGCCGCAGTCGGCAGGTTCACGCCGTCCGGCAGCGAACCCTCGAGCTCGGCGACGGCCCGCAGCCCCACCTCATAGTCGACGCCGGAGAACGTCTCGCCCTGGTCGAAGGCCTCACCGTGCCGGTTGAAGCTGCGGTGGTCGTTCTCCGCGAACGTCGTGTCCGCGGTGTACTTTCCACTGAGGAGACCCGAGGCCAGCGGCACGCGCGCGAAGATGGCGACACCGGCATCCGCTGCCGCCGGGAGCACCTCGTCGAGCGGCTTCAGCCGGAACGGGTTGAGGATGATCTGCACGTTGGTCACGTTCGGGCGCGCGATGGCGGCGAGCGCCTGCGCGCACGTCTCGACCGAGACGCCGTAGGCGGCGATGCTGCCGGCGGCGACCAGCTCGTCGAGGGCGTCGTACGTGGCGTCGGCCTCGATGACCTCGGTGGGCGGGCAGTGCAGCTGCACGAGGTCGAGGGTGTCGACGCCGAGGTTGCGGCGCGAACGGTCGGTCCAGGCGCGGAAGTTCTCGGGCGTGTAGTTGCCCGGCTCCTGCGCGACGCGGCGCCCCATCTTGGTCGCCACCGTGATGCCGTGGCCCGGGCGGGAGGCCAAGAACCGGCCGATGATCGACTCGCTGCGTCCGTCGCCGTACACGTCGGCGGTATCGAACAGGGTCACACCCGCGTCGGCCGACGCGGCCAACACGTCGAGGGCGGCGTCTTCGGACACGTCGCCCCAGTCGGCGCCGAGCTGCCACGTTCCCAGGCCGATGGTGGACACGGTGCGGCCGGTGCGGCCGAGGGGTCGTTGCTGCATACCCCCAGGTTAGGCGGTCGTGGCGCGGCGGGCGCGGCGCACGTACGCCGACACGACCGCGACCCCGGTGCCCTCCACGACCCCGATGAGCGTGTCGAGCGCGCGGTCGGCCCGATCGTACGCGCGGGGTTTGTCACGCCGCTCCGACGGTGCAGGCGCCGGCCGATCGGCGCAGACTGGGCCCTATGTCCAAGGTGCCGGTGTACTACTACTCCTCGGTCTCGAATCTGACCGGGCGGTTCGCCGAGCATCTGGCCGCCGCCGACGGCCGCGCCGTGTTCAACCTCGCCGACCCCGCGGTGCGCCGCCGCGAGGTGTCGGGCCCGTGGGTGCTGCTGACCCCCTCGTACAAGGCGGGCAATGCCGAAGAGGTCACCCTTCCCGCTCCGGTGCGCAGCTTTCTGCGCTCCCCGATGAACCGGCGGCGGCTGATCGGCATCATCGGGTCGGGCAACCGCAACTTCGGCATCTACTACCAGGCCGCCGCCCGTCAGCTCGCGCAGGTGTCGGGACGGCCGGTGCTGTTCGAGTTCGAACTGGCGGGCACGCCGGAGGACGTCGAGCGGTGCGTCGAGATCCTCGAGCGGCTCGACGCCGCCGTCGCCGACCGCTGAGCCTGCACGTCGGCGTGTGAGCACCCTGGCGCGGCCGCCGCCCGCCTGATTCGATGGGGCTCATGAGCACCCACGACGTCGTGAACCAGCCTCCGCCGCGCGTCGACATCGACGAGTACGGCACCCACCTTGCGCTCGTCGAGGCCGTCGAGCGGCACGATGCGGCGTGGGCGCACCACCGGCTGCACCTGACCGGGCAGCGCGTGGGCACTGCAGCGTTCCAGCGGGATGCCGAGCGTGCGAACATCCACGAGCCGGTGCTCCACACCCACGACCGGTACGGCCACCGCATCGACGAGGTCACCTACGATGACGCCTACCACCGCATCATCGGCGCCGCGGTCGCCGACGGCGCACACACCTCGGCCTACGTCGACCCGCACCCCGGCGCCAGTGTCGCCCGCGCGGCCACCTTCATGCTCTACGCGCAGGTCGAACCCGGCCACGCCTGCCCCGTGTCGATGACCCACGCGGTCGTGCCCGTGCTGCAGCAGCACCCGGACGTCGGCGGCGCCTGGCTCGACCGCGTCTACAGCACCACCTACGACCCGGCACTGCGGCCCGGGAAACACAGCGCCCTGTTCGGCATGGCGATGACCGAGAAGCAGGGCGGCTCCGACGTGCGCGCCGGCACCACCACGGCCCGGCCCCTGGGCGCCGGCCGCTACGCGCTGACCGGACACAAGTGGTTCTGCAGCGCCCCGATGTCCGACGCGTTCCTCGTCCTCGCACAGGCGCCGGCCGGTCTGTCGTGCTTCCTGGTGCCGCGGCTGACCGACGACGGCGAGCGCACCGGCATCCGCATTCAGCGCCTCAAGGACAAGCTCGGCAACCGCGCGAACGCGTCGAGCGAGGTCGAGTATGTGGATGCCGAGGGGCACCTCGTCGGCGAGGAGGGCCGCGGGGTGCGCGCCATCATCGACATGGTCGCGCGCACCCGTCTCGACTGCGTCTACGGGTCGACGGCGGGCATGCGCCAGGCCGTCGCCGAGGCGGCGTGGCACGCCCGGCACCGCACCGCGTTCGGGCGGACGCTCATCGACCAGCCGGCGATGACGGCGGTGCTCGCCGACCTGCAGCTCGAGACCGAGGCGGCCACAGCGACCGCGATGCGACTCGCCCGTGCCCACGACGACGACGCATCGGACACCGAGAAGGCCTTCCGGCGCGTGGCCACCGCCGTGGCGAAGTACTGGATCTGCAAGCGGGGCCCGGGCCACGCCTACGAAGCGCTCGAATGCCTCGGCGGCAACGGCTACACCGAGCAGTTCCCGCTCGCGATGCGGTACCGCGAGCAGCCGGTCATGGCGGTGTGGGAGGGGTCGGGCAACGTCATCGCCCTCGACGTGCTGCGCGCGCTGGTGCGGGAGCCCGAGACGCTTGAGGCGTTCGATACCGAGGTGTCACTCGCCCGCGGCGCCGACCGGCGCCTCGACGCGCATCTCGACCACACCCGGCGGCTGGTGGCCGAGGTCGCCGCCGATCCGGTGCCGGATGCCGGGGCCCGGCGTCTCGTCGCCGCGTTGGCCCTCGCCCTGCAGGCCTCGCTGCTGGTGCGCTTCGCGCCGGCGCCGGTCGCCGACGGTTTCACCGCGGCGCGACTGGGTGAGGAGGCATCCCTCGGTCTGTACGGAGCGCTCCCCCGCGGCGTCGACGCCGCCGAGATCGCCGCCCGCATCTGAAAGAAGTCGGCGCGCCGTCCGGCCTTGGGGAAGCCGGACGGCGCGCCATCACGGAGATCGATCCGGTATGGGGGATGACGTCTGCGCCGTGCTGGGGACAACGCACGCAGACACCGGATGCCGTTTTACCTGACCCACGTTAGGGCGCCGGCCGCCACCGCGACAGACCGAAGATTTCAGATGGTGAACCTGGGGAACAGCCGCGTCACCGGTCGTCGAGTCGTTCGGCCCCCAGGCGCAGCGACAGCCGGTTGCCGATCGTCCGGAGTCGCGCCGCCAGATCGGCGGTCGTCTGCTTCGCAGCGTGGGCGGGCAGCGAGACGGCGAGCGAGGCGGTGATGCCCGGGGCACGCACCGGCACGGCCAGACAGTCGAAGCCGATGGCGTATTCCTGCCGGTCGAGCACGGCCGGCGCGGGGCGCTCGAGCTGGCGCAGCAGCAGCCGGCGGTCGCTGATGGTGTACGGCGTGAGCTCTTCGAGTTCGTGCCGCGAGAGGTAGTCGTGGCGTTCGTCGGTCGAGAGCTCGGCCAGGATCTGCTTGCCCAGCGCGGTCGCGTGCGCACTGTCATGCAGCCCGACCCACAATTCGACGCGCGGGTTCGCTTTCGCGTCCACGATGTCGACCAGGTGCACCTCGCCGTCGTCGTACCGCGACAGGTAGGCCGTCGCGCCGAGCCCTTCGGCCACCTCGCGCAGCGATTCCCGCACTCGGGCGAGGAACAGCCCCGACCCTTCCTCGTGCACGCCGAGGAACCGGGAGCCGAGCACCAGCCCGTCGGGATGGTTGGTGAGATATCCCTCCCGCAGCAGGGTGCGCACGAGGTTGTAGGTGGTGCCCGGGGTCAGCCCCGAGGCCTGCGCGAGCGCCTTGGTCGTCACGGGCCGCGACGCGTTGGCCACCATGTCGACCAGCCGTAGCGCACGCTGGACCGACGCGATCAGCGTGCCGCCCTGCCCCGACGCATCCGAGCTCATCCCCAGCTCCTCTGTGGCCACAGGTTATGGCCTCACAGTGCTGTGACGGGCGGGCTTTGTCAAGGCCCTACGGCGCCGGTGGACGCTGCCGTAGCGTGCCGCAAAGTACCGACCCGAAACGGATGGAGAGAGTGAGAACTATGGCGGATCTGACCGGTAAGACGGTGGCCTTCCTCGCGACGAACGGCTACGAAGACAGTGAGCTGACGTCGCCGTGGCAGGCGGTGACGGATGCCGGAGCCCGGGCGGTGATGGTCTCGCCCACGGCTGATTCGATCGAGGGCAAGAAGGGGCACACCCAGCCGGTCGAGGTGTCGGCCGCGCATGCGAAGGCCGACGACTACGACGCGCTGGTGCTGCCCGGCGGCGTCGTCAACGCCGACCACCTGCGCATGGACGACGCGTCGATCGCCTTCGCGAAGGACTTCTTCGCGCGGCACAAGCCGGTCGGCGCGATCTGCCACGCCGCGTGGATCCTCGTCGAGGCCGATGTCGTCGACGGGCGCAAGATGACCAGCTACCCCAGCCTGCAGACCGACCTGCGCAACGCGGGGGCCGACTGGGTCGACGAGGAGGTCGTGGTGGATGCCGGGTTCGTCACGAGCCGCACCCCGGACGACCTGCCGGCGTTCAACGCCAAGCTGGTCGAGGAGATCGGCGAGGGCACGCACCGCGACCAGACGGCCTGACGGCCCACGCCCCCTCGCACGAAGCCGCGCCGGCGGCGGAGACCTCAGCCCTCTCCGTCGCCGGCGCTTTCGCGTGGGTCGCCGATCACCGCCGGCGGCCGGCCACCGGGGCGCGTGCCGTCACCGGGTGTCGTCCTCGTCGGTGGGGTTGTCCAGCGCGAGGTCGGGGTCGACGTCGGTCGACTCTCCCGCGCCGAAGCCCGTCTCCGGCTCGTTCACGTCGGGCGCCTCGGCGTCGCTGGGCTCGGGCAGCGCGGGTTCCTGCGCCATTCCCGTGCTGGGGTCGATGGGGGCCTGGTCGGGGTTGTCCATGCTCATGGGAGGGTTCCTTTCGCTCTGCGGCGAGCATGACCGGCGACGGGTCGTGTGCGCAGGGCCTTGACGCGCCGAACCGGTCGCGGTAGCGCCGTCAACCCCGTCGCGGGGCGGTGGCGGCGCTCGTATCGTGGGCGCCATGGCGAAGGACGACGCGGTCATGCTCGAGATCGGCGACCACGAGGTGCGCATCACCCATCCGGGCAAGGTGGTGTTCGCCGAGGCGGGGCTCACCAAGCGCGACCTGGTCGACTATTACCTGTCGGTGGCCGAGGGGGCGCTGCGCGGCGCCGCCGACCGGCCGATGGTGCTCAAGCGCTTCGTGAAGGGCATCGACCGGCAGCCGTTCTTCCAGAAGCGCGTGCCGGAGAAGCATCCGGATTTCATCCAGACGGCGACGCTCGAGTACGCGTCGGGCACAAGTGCCGAAGAGACGGTGATCCAGGATGCCGCGGGCCTGGCGTGGGTCGTCAATCTCGGCTGCGTGGATCTGAACCCGCATCCGGTGCGCGCGTGGGATCTGGACCATCCCGATGAGCTGCGCATCGACCTGGACCCCATGCCCGGCGTGGAGTGGGCGCAGATCGTGGATGCCGCGTTCGTGGCCCGCGATGTGCTCGACGACGTGGGGCTGGTGGGCTGGCCGAAGACGAGCGGGTCGCGCGGCATCCATGTGCTGGTGCGCATCGACCCGCGGTGGGAGTATCCGGACGTGCGGCTGGCGGCGCAGACCCTGGCCCGCGAGGTGGAGAACCGGGCGCCGGGTCTGGCCACGGCGCACTGGTGGAAGGAGGAGCGCGGCGAAAGCGTGTTCGTCGACTTCAACCAGAACGCGAAGGACCGCACGGTCGCCTCGGCCTACTCGGTGCGGCCGTTGCCGGATGCGCGGGTGTCGACGCCGTTGGGGTGGGACGAGCTGCGCACGCGGCGGCCCGACGAGTTCACGGTCCGCACGGTTCCGGACCGGTTCGCCGACATCGGCGGTCCGCACGCCGGCATGGACGACGCGGCCGGGTCGCTGGAGAAGCTGCTGGCGCTGGCCGACGAGCTGGGTCCGGCTGAGCGTGCGCCGCGCGGCGGCGACGGGTCGGGGCGCCGCCAGTCGACGATGCCGCTCATCGAGATCGCCCGGGCCAAGACGAAGGACGAGGCGCTCGAAGGGCTCGAGCGGTGGAAGGACCGGCACCCCCGGGTCGTGGCGCAGCTGCGTCCGGCCGATGTGCTCGTCGACGGGATGCGCGGTTCGAGCTCGCTCTGGTACCGCATCCGGGTGAACCTGCAGCATGTGCCCGAATCGGAGCGGCCCCCGCAGGAGCCGCTCGAGGTCGATTACGACCCGTGGGCCGGGCGCGGGTGACGCCCGGCCGGCGGATCACGCCGCGGCGAACGCCCGGCTCAGGATCGGGCGGGTGGCACGCAGCCCCAGCCAGACGATCGCGAAACCGACCGCGATGACCGCGGCGGTCGTGATCAGCGAGACGGGGGCGGTCACCAGGGCGACTCCCAGCAGCGGGAGGATGAGCACGCCGGCGCACACCGCCGAGCCGACCGCGGCCAGCAGCAGCGGGCTCATGACCGCGCCGCGGCGCGCCCGCTCGACCGTCGTCATGGGCATGCCGAGCCGGTGCAGGCTGCGGTGCAGGTCTCCGCGGTCGAGGATCTCGGCCGCCTGGTTGACTCCGACCGACGCGGCCACCATGAGGAAAGAGGCGACGAGGGTCACGATCACCCCGGTGCGGATGTCGACGGCGAGCTGGAGGTCCGCCTGGTTGCCGGTGCCCATGACGTCGAGCAGGGCGACGGCGGTGCCGGCGAACACGGCGATGAAGCTGGCCATCGCGATGCCGCTGACTTGACGCCATGCCGCCTTGGGCGCTTCGAGCACGGTCCGCGCCGACAGCAGCTGGTCGGCGCGTCGGGCACGGCGCAGGCGGAGGCGCGCCTGCAGGCGCAGCACCCAGGGGCCGATCACGTTCAGGACGGCGAATGCGATGGCGAACGCGCCGGTGAGCACGATGATCGTCGGCAGCATGTCGGCGGCCGCCGGCACGAGCGAGATGAGGGCGAAGGCGACGCACAGGACGCCGACCGCGATGACGGCGCGGATCCAGTGGGAGGTGCCGGCGCTCTGACGCGTGCGCACGCCGAGCGGTGAGATGACGACCTTGCGCAGGCCCAGCGCGGCGCTCGTGGCCGCCAGCAGCACGATGGCCGTGACGACGACCAGGACGGTGGGCAGGGGCAGCAGCACCGAGCCGGCGCCGAGGGCCGCGCCGCGGAACGGGATGAGGCCCACCAGCGGCACGAGCGCGAGGTGCAGGACCACGCCGGCGAGGGCGCCGACGGCCGCGACCAGCGCGGACTCGACGACGGTCGCAACGACGACGCCGGCCGGGGTCACGCCCAGGAGCCGCAGCGTCGAGAGGCGCTCGTCGCGGCGGCGGGCCGACAGGCGCGCGGCAGCCCCGCCCAGCGTGACGAGGGGGACGACCAGCAGGACGAGGGCGATGGCGGCGAGCGCGTGGTAGATCGGCGCCTCGACATCATCCCAGCGCCAGAACGCCTGCGCGCCGCCGACGACGGTGATTACCAGGGCGCTCACGGTGGCGAAGGCCACGATCGGCAGCGCGAGCACGTGGCGTTCGCCGCGCCCGGGGCGCAGCAGCATCCTCAGCACGCCGGGGTTCATGCCGCCACCTTTCCGGTGACCAGGCGACCGTCGCGCACCGAGACGATGCGCGAGCAGCGGGCGGCGATGTCGGGGTCATGGGTGACGACGACGAGAGTGCGGCCCTGTTCGGTGGTGGCGTGCAGGAGGGCGCTCATGACCTCGACCGAGGTGTGCGAGTCGAGGGCGCCGGTGGGCTCGTCGGCGAAGACGATCTCGGCGCCGGTGACCTGCGCGCGGGCGATGGCGACGCGCTGCGCCTGGCCGCCGGAGAGCTCGCTGATGCGCCGCTCCTCCATACCGGCGAGCCCGAGTGCGGCCAGCCACTGCGTGGCGCGGGCGGTGGCATCGGCGCGGGAGACGCCGGTGATCATGAGGGCGATGGCGACGTTCTCGACGGCGGTGAGCTCGGGGATGAGCAGGCCCTCCTGGAAGACGAATCCGAACCGGTCGCGCCGCAGCTGCGATCGTGCCGTCTCCCCGAGGTCGGTCACCCGCACGGGGGTGCCGGATGCCGGGGTGTACACGACCGTCCCCTGGTCGGGGGCGGTGATGCCGGCGAGCACGTGGAGCAGCGTGGTCTTGCCCGATCCGGACGCGCCCATGACCGCGACGGACTCGCCGCGGTGGATCGTGAGGTCGACGCCGGCGAGGGCGGTGGTGGTTCCGAAAGTCTTGACGAGGCCGGTGGCCTGGAGCACGGGAGTTTCCATGCTTCAAGCCTCGTCGCGGCGCGGGTCTGCGTCGTCGCCCCCGAGGATGACTTCACCCGATCCGGGTCGTTCGGAAGGATGACGCGCCGTGCTCGCACGTCGCCGGCTCGGTGGCGCTCAACCGTGGAGCGCCACCCCACGCGTGATCACTCGATGACGAGCGTCCAGCCGCCGTCGGCGGTCACCGTGATGACCGACGGGCCGGCTGACAGCGGGACGGTGCCGCTGTAGGCGCCGATCTCGTTGACGAGCAGCCCGATGTTGAACGCTTCGGCCGTCTCTTCGTAGACCACGAAGTTGCGCTCGCCGTCGTGCGTGGCGGTGAGCGCCGCGGCCGGGCCGTTGTAGAGGAACACGGCGTCACCGGTGCCCGACGGCGCCACGGTGGGCGCCTCGCCCATCGGCTGCACGGTGATTGTCCAGGCGCCATCGGCTGTCACCTGCAGCCGCGTACCCTCGCCGAAGGCATTGAGCCCCCACGCGGTGGTCCCGGTGTACACGCCGATCGTGTTGACCAACAGCTCGCCGGTGGACTGGTTCGATGCGTC
Source organism: Microbacterium pollutisoli (assembly GCF_053586795.1). NCBI lineage: Bacteria > Bacillati > Actinomycetota > Actinomycetes > Micrococcales > Microbacteriaceae > Microbacterium > Microbacterium pollutisoli. Next base: position 53,323 of record NZ_JBNYWT010000001.1, on the reverse strand, counting down.
GATCACCGAGATCGCGAAGTTGCGGGATCCGTCGTGCGTGGCAGTGATGATGCCGCCCTGTGCACCTTCGGGCAGAATGACCAGCGAGTCGCCCGATCCGGACTCCTCCAGCACGGCGAACTCGCCCCACTCCTCGTTCGCCCATGAGCTCGCGGTGACCTCGGGCTCGGGCTCTTCCTCGGGCGCGGGCTCGGGCTCTTCGGCCGGCTCTTCGGCATCAGAATCGGGCTGTTCGGGCGCAGAATCCACGGGCTGTTCGACGGCGGGCGCGCTCGGCTCCTCACCCGAACCCGGGGTCGCGCCGTTGACGGCGCCGATCACCACGCCCAGGACGATGACGACCCCGGTGACGATCCAGGCGATGACCTTGGACTTGTCGTAGCCCTCGAGCGGGCGGCCACGACTGTCGCGGGCGGCACCCGCGAGCACCATGATGAGGTCGACGAGCACCCAGACGCCCAGGCCACCGAGGGTGACGAGCTTCAAGATGCCCGTGCCGATCTTGCCAAGGTAAAACCGGTCGACGCCGAAGAAGCCGAGCAGCCAGGCGAACAGCCAGGTTGCGATGAAGGACTTGGCCGGCCCGCCTGCCCGCGAAGGGTCGAACGTGGGCACCGGCGGCACGGGTCCGGGGGGTGGCGGCGTGGGATAGGACGGGGTGGTCATGCTGCTTCCTCCTTTGTGATTGCGTTCTTCATCGGTGGCGTCGTGGCCGTCAGTACGACCACTCCCAGCCGGTCGGCGCGCCCATCGTGAGCGCGACCGATCCGTGCTCGGTCGGCACGTCGAGCACGACCCAGCCCGAAACGCTCTGCGCCGGACCGATGTCGTAGGGCAGCTGGTCGCTCGTGGCCATGCAGTAGGGCCCGTTGCCGATTGGGTCGTTGACCCGCTTGTCGTCGGCGTCGAACGCGACCCATCCGTACTCAGAGAACGACAGCGACGGGTAGGGGTCCTGGGCCAGCGCCGGGGTGGTCTCGACATTGAGATGGATGCCGAGGAGGTGGCCATTCTGGGCAGGGTCGGCAAACTCGTTGGTGCAGTCGATGTCCACGACGATGTCGGTGACGACGAGCTGCGCCGCGGTGTCGTCGCTGTTGCTCAGCGTCAGCCCGGCGAGCTGACCCACTTCCTTGATGACGTTGCCGCGATCGTTGACGATGCGCTCGCCGAACGCCGGTTCGGAGCTCGGCGTCGGCTCGGGTTCTTCCGGTGCCTCGGGCTCGGGCGCCGGCTCGGTGACGACCGGGTCAGCCGACGGCAGGTGGTCGGCGTCGGGCTCCACCGGCGCGGAGGTACAGCCGGTCAGCGCGGCGACGACTGCCGCGGCGGCGATGAGTGAGGTGAATCGGCGCATCAGTGCTCCTTGTGTGATCGGGGCGAGGTCGAGATGAGCGGGCGGGTCCGGTTCCCCAGCCACCCCACCGGTGACCCGCCCGCTCCAGCGGTGATGACCGCCTGATCCGAACGTAGAACCGGCATTCAACCAACTGGGCGAATCCGTCCGATAAGCCCCCTTATCACCTCGACGCTCGCCTCGCGTCGGTAGCTCTCGCTATCGTTTCGACCATGACCTCGAGCGCCGTGACCGAAGCGCCGCGAGGTGACGCCGTACTGCGTGTGTCACTCAGCGGCATCGCCGAGCTCGCGCGCGTGCAGCGGCCGGTCGTCTCGATGTGGCGCACCCGCTATGGCGCAGGCCCCGACGCCTTCCCGTCATCGATCGGTGGCACTCCCGCCGCCCCGATTTTCGATGCGGGTGAGGTCGCACGCTGGCTCGCGCACACCGGGCGGGGCAACAATCCCGACGCTGTGGCGGATGTCGCCGCAGCAGCCGCGCCGGACGGGTTCTCGTTCGCCGACCCGGCGGTCGTCGATGAGCTCGCGGCGCTGGTCGCTCTGCAGGCGAGATACGGCAGACTCTCCGAACTCACGTCCCACGACTTGATGCTCGCGGCCGCGAGCATCGATCCGAACGACACACACCTGCGTACCGAGGTCGAACGTCATGTGGCGGAGGGCCGTGACTGGACGGCGTATACCGATGCTCTGGTCGACTCGGCATACTCGCCGACGAACGCCCTCGACCTGATCCACGCCAAGCACTCGGCCCACGAGACGGGCGTCGGCTCGACGGCCGCCCTTACGAACGACGCCACAGACCTGCTGAGCGCCATGACCGCCGCATTGGTCGCGCATGACACCGGCCGACACCTGCTGATCGGTCGCGGAATCGATCCCCGGCTCGCCGCGAGGCTGGTCCGCGCCGTCGGTGACGAGCATCCGCTCACTGTTCTGCCGGGCGCCGCAGCCCGCGGCATCCGTCGCCGGCTGCTCGCCGACGGCATCTGGCCCGACGACGACGCGACCGGCCGATCGGTGCGCATCGCGCGCGTACCGACAGTGCCACGTCTGTCGATCGCAGCCATGCTCGCCGAAGCCGACGACGTCGCGCTGCACCTCGCCGACGGTGACGTCGGGCTGGTGGTCGGCCCCGCACGCGCGCTCGTCGACGCGCTCGACGGGCAGGCCGACCTCGTGCGGTCGGATGTGCTGCGCGGTGGTCGCCTGCGCGCGGCAGTACGACTGCCGGCCAATCTGGTCACCGGCGCCGCGCGCGAGGCCCTCGGGGTGTGGGTGCTCGGCCCGCCGACGGGCGATGTGCCGCTCGGCGAGCGCTTCACCGCGACCGCCGATCTCACCGACACCGCGCCCACGCGCGCCGCACGCGAAGACCTCGTCAGCGACGTGCTGGCAGCCATCGGCTCGGCACGCGACGTGCGGGCGCACGCGTTCCGCTTCGCAGTGCTGCAGCGCACGTCGTCGCTGCTCGCACGAAGTGGATCACTGGTGGGCGCGGCCACTCGCCGCGCGCGCACAGATCACAACCCGAGCCAGCTGCCGGCTCTCATCGACGAGGCCGCCCAGGCCGTCGCCGGCGATCTCGCAGCTCCGCGGGTCGAACCCGCAACGGCTCCGTTCGAATCCGTCGCACCGGCACTGCTCGGCGATCTCATCCACGAACGCCATGCGCGTGTCATCGCCGGCACGCGACTGGCCGATGCCGACGGCGACGACACCGGCCTGGTCGTGGTCACCGCCGCCGACCTCGACGACCCGACGCGCATCGGCGCGCGGCGCATCGACGCGCTGACCTTCGCACTCCGGCATCCACATGCCCCGCTGACCCGCCCCGGCGATGTCGTGTTCCGCACGAGCCCGACTGCCGCCGCGTGGGTCGACACGGCGGGGTCGTCGGTCGTCGCCTACCCCGCGCGGGTGCTGCGCATCGACCCCGCCGACCCCGGCGGGCTGGTGCCCGAGATCGTCGCCGCCGACATCGCCGGCCAGGCGTCCGGCCCCGGCACGTGGCGACGCTGGATGCTCCGCCGCGTCACACCCGACGCGATCGCGGGTCTGCGGCGCACGCTCGCTGACATCGCCGCCGCGCGCGACGACCTGCGCGAGCGCATCGCACGCCTCGATGCGTACCGCGACGTTCTGACCGCTGGCGTCGTCGCCGGTGCCATTACTCTGTCCGATAGCGGCCACCCGACCGCTGCAGCGAATGAGGAGCACGATGCCCCGTCCCCGTAAAGCCGCACCTGCGGCGCCGTCGACGATGAAAGAGCTGAAGGACACGCTGTGGAAGGCGGCCGACAAGCTGCGCGGCTCGATGGATGCGTCGCAGTACAAAGACGTGATCCTCGGCCTCGTGTTCCTCAAGTACGTGTCCGACGCGTTCGACGAGCGCCGGGCGCAGATTCGCGCCGAGCTTGATCAAGACGGCTACGACGCCGAGCAGATCGCTGCGCTCATCGACGACACCGATGAGTACACGGGGCGGGGCGTTTTCTGGGTGCCGGCGCACGCGCGATGGTCGTTCCTGGCAGAGAACGCCAAGGGGCTGGGCCCGTCGATGGAGGGTGCCGAGAAGACGATCGGCGCGCTGATCGACGAGGCGATGGATGCCGTGATGCAGGCCAACCCGCAGCTGTCCGGCACACTCCCCCGCATCTTCAACCGCGAGAGCGTTGACCAGCGCCGGCTCGGCGAGCTGGTCGATCTGTTCAACTCGGCGCGGTTCGCCGGCCAGGGGCAGGCGGGCGAATCGGGGCGACGCGCGCGTGACCTGCTGGGCGAGGTCTATGAATACTTCCTCGAGAAGTTCGCCGCAGCCGAGGGCAAGCGGGGCGGCGAGTTCTACACGCCCGCCGGTGTCGTGCGGGTGCTGGTGGAGCTGCTGCAGCCCACGCACGGGCGTGTGTACGACCCCGCGTGTGGATCCGGTGGCATGTTCGTGCAGGCCGAGAAGTTCCTCGAAGCGCACCACGGCGAGGGCGCCGACATCTCGGTCTACGGCCAAGAACTCAACGAGCGCACCTGGCGCATGGCGAAGATGAACCTCGCCATCCACGGACTGTCGGGCAACCTCGGCCCGCGGTGGGGCGACACGTTCGCTCGCGACCTGCACCCCGAGCTGCAGGCGGATTTCATCATGGCCAACCCGCCGTTCAACATCAAAGACTGGGCGCGCAACGAGTCCGACGCGCGGTGGCGCTACGGCGTGCCGCCGGTCGGCAACGCGAACTATGCGTGGATCCAGCACATCCTGTCGAAGCTGGCCCCCGGCGGCCAGGCGGGCGTCGTCATGGCGAACGGATCGATGTCGTCGAACTCGGGCGGCGAAGGGCAGATCCGTGCCGAGATCGTCGAAGCAGACCTCGTTTCGTGCATGGTCGCGCTGCCGACGCAGCTGTTCCGGTCGACCGGCATCCCCGTGTGCGTGTGGTTCTTCGCGAAAGACAAGGGCAAGCGTGCTGGCGAAGTGCTGTTCATCGACGCCCGCAACCTCGGCCATATGGTCGACCGCGCGGAGCGCGCCCTGAGCGACGACGACATCGCGAAGATCGCGGGTACCTTCCACGCATGGCGAGGCATCGCGTCGGATGCCCCTCCCGCCGAGCACGAGGATGTTCCCGGCTTCTGTTACTCGGCCACGCTGGCCGAGATCAAGGCCGCCGACTATGCCCTCACCCCCGGCCGCTACGTCGGCGCCGCCGAGGCAGAGGACGACGGCCAGCCGATCGAGGAGAAGCTCGCGCGCCTGCGCGCGGAGCTCGAGTCGCAGTTCGCCGAGTCGGCCCGCCTGGCCGATGTGGTTCGCGAGCAGCTTGGGAGGGTCGATGTCTGAGTGGCGGACGGGAACCTTGTCCGAGCTCGTCGCTGAGGACGCAGGCATCAAGTCTGGCCCCTTCGGCACCGCCCTCTCAGCGTCGGAGTACAGCGCAGAGGGAGTGCCGGTGATCTCTGTCGGAGAAGTCGGTTACGGCGAGTTCCGGATCCGTGACGACACACCCCGCGTTGATCAATCAGTCACCTCGCGGCTCGGCGAGTACGTCCTGCGCGAAGGCGACATCGTATTCGGAAGGAAGGGTGCCGTCGACCGAAGCGCATGGGTCTCTGCACGGGAAGCGGGCTGGTTTCTCGGGTCTGATGGGCTCCGGGTGCGGACCCGCGCGGGCGTGGACTCGCGATTCGTGGCATTCCAGCTGCGTGGGCGCGCGGTACGGGATTGGCTCCTCCAGCATGCTGGCGGGTCGACTTTGCTTTCGCTGAACCAGAGCACGCTGGCCCGCGTTCCCGTGGCCATTCCGCCCCTCCCCGAACAGCAGGCGATCGCCGAGGTGCTGGGTGCCCTCGACGACAAGATCGCCGCCAACACCACCCTCGCCGCCGTCGCGGACAATTTGATACGGGCAGAGTACGAGACCTTGAGTCCCACACGGACCGTCCGCATAGGCGAGATAGCGCTGTCGCCTAGGGATTCCGCCGAGCCGCGTGCACTCGATCCGAACACCATATACGTCGGTCTCGAGCACATCCCCCGGAAGTCGATGTGGCTGGACGCCAGCGGCGTGGCTGACGACGTTACGAGCGGGAAGACATGGTTCCGGGAAAGCGATGTGCTGTTCGGAAAGCTGCGCCCGTACTTTCACAAGGTGGTACTCGCGCCCGTGGATGGTATCTGTTCGACCGATGTATTGGTGGTTCGCGCGAAGGACCCCGACATGTCGAGCATGCTCATCTCGGCGCTAAGCAGCGACCTGGTCGTACGTGAGGTAGTCGCGCGGAGCGAGGGAACGAGGATGCCTCGAACGAGTTGGAAGGACCTCAGCGATGTTGAGATCGCGTGGCCTGAGGCACAAGAACGCCTCGCGTTGTCAAGGCGGCTTCACGCAGTCTGTACCTCGGTCCGCTCCATTCTCGCTGAGAATCGCACCCTCGCGGCGACACGCGATGCGCTGCTCCCGCAGCTCATGTCCGGCAAGATCCGTGTCCGCGACGCGGAGCGGATCGCCGAGGAAGCAGGTGCGTGATGGCGTTCGCGGTCGTGGACTTCGAAACCACCGGCATCCTGCCCTCGTACCACCATCGAGTCGTCGAGATCGGGGTGACTCACGTCGACGATGACGGGACGATCACCGGCCGGTGGGAGACGCTCGTCAACCCCGAACGGGATCTCGGCCCGCAGCAGATTCACGGCATCCGCGCGGTCGACATCCTCGATGCACCGCTGTTCAGTGACATCGCCTCGGAGTTCGCCGAACTGCTGCACGGCCGGGCGTTCGCCGCCCACAACGCGAGCTTCGACCTCAGATTTCTGCAGGCGGAGTTCGAGCGTGCGGGGTACTGGCTCAACGGCGGCACGCCGAGCATCTGCACGATGACGCTGGGCTCGAACTTCGGTCTGGGAGGGTCGGCCTCGCTCGTGCACGCGTGCACTACCTACGCGATCGATCATTCACAGGCGCACTCCGCCGGCGCCGACTCGTACGCGGCAGCCCAGTTGCTGCGTACCTACCGGCATCTGAGCGCAGAGTGGCCGGGGTGGAGTGACTACTGGGATGCCGTGGCGCACGCCGGGCGCACCTACACGTTTCCGCAAGGGCGACGCACCGGCGTCGCCGTCAAGCCCCGCCCGGATTCGTCGGCGGCGCCGCCGAGCTTTCTGGAGCGCATCTCTACGAACGTCGTTCGAGAGGCGGTCGAGGGTGCGGACGCGCAGTACCTCGCGCTGCTGGATCGATGCCTGCTCGACGGATACATCTCCGCCCACGAGAGCGCAGAGCTCGCCGACGCCGCGAAAGACCTCGGCGTGACCCGCGCGCGAGCCGACGAGTTGCACGTCGACTACTACCGCGCGCTCGGCGAGCGTGCGTGGTCGGACGGCATCCTCACCGATGCCGAGCGCGCGGATCTCGCCGCGGTTGCGGCGTTGCTGAAGATCCCGGTATCCATCGCCGACGAGGTCGACTCTCGGACGATGACGGAAGCGGAAAGCCATTCGACGACCTCGCCGAATGGGAGTGGCGATCGCTTTCAGCTGGCGCCCGGTGACATGATCGTTCTCACTGGGGATATGACCCGCGGTCGATCGGACTGGGAGGCCGACTTGCGTGGCAGAGGACTGGTGCCGCACCCGGCGGTGACCAAGAAGGTCAAGCTCGTGGTCGCCGCCGACCCTGACTCGCTGTCAGGCAAGGCACGGAAGGCGCGCGACTACGGCATTCCGATCGTCGGCGAAACGGGGCTGGCAAAGCTCCTCGCGGGTATGGCGCGACCATGAGCCGACCACATTTCCAGTACACCACCCGAAACCGACAATGATGTCCCGCATATGAAAGCAAACGCATGACCAGCGCCGTCGCACCGAAGCCCAAGTCACCCGTCTGGGCCAGGTTCCTTCTCGTATTCGTCATCGTGCTTGCGGTCCTCGCGGCCATGGTCGGCGCGTACTTCGTTGGCTCGATGCTAAACGCCGGCGAGAGCCGCGATGTGCAGGTCGTGCGATCGGTGCAGACCGAAGAACAGGTCATCCTGCTCACGGTGGGAATCACAGACATCAAAGAGGAGCAGGACAACCAGGAGTTCTTCGGGCTCTTCGATATTCCGCTGAGCGACCGCACCGTGTTCTTCCGCTACGAGTTCGACGCCAAGTTCGGAATCGACGGCAGGAACGTCGTCATCACGCCCACAGGCGACAAGACATACGCGATCACGATTCCCCCGTTCGAGGTGCTCGGCAACGACGACCCCAAGTTCAGCGTCGCCACCGAAGCCAACGGGCTGCTGAGTTGGGCAACACCCGAGATCGACGAGCTCGCCATTGCTGAAGAAGTGCTCGCCAAGGAGTCGATCGCTGAGCAACTGGATAGCTTCCGGCCTCTGCTCGAGGACCAGGCTGTCAACTTCTACAGCCGCATCGTTGAGAGCATCGACCCGGAAGTCACGCTGACGTTCGAGTTCAGCGAGTGAGATCACAGAGGCAGTGATGGACATAGCATCTGAGTCGGAGCCCCAGGACGTGGACACCTCCGAGATCAGCGGGCGCGCTTTTCTCGACGCGACCTCCGAGGCCAAATCGCGATACGGACGCTTCAACCTCGCCGTCATCGGTGGCTCCGGCGTCGGCAAGTCATCGCTGGTCAATGCCGTCTTCGGGCGTGACTGGGCGAAGGTCGGCAAAGGCCTGCCGGTGACCCGTGGTGTGCGGTATTACCACGATGAGTCACTCGGCATCTGGGACGTCGAGGGCTTCGAGATCGGGTCTCAGAAGGCACCGGCTGAGCAGCTGCGGGAGCACCTGCGCGTCATTGCAGGTCATCCGGCCGAACAGCAGATCTCGGTCGTCTGGTACTGCGTCAAGGCGAATGACGACCGTCTCACGCCGGCTGACATCGAGATGATCCGAGAACTGGCGTCTGCACGGTTGCCGGTCATTCTCGTGCTGACCAAGGTCGACTGGACCAAGAACCGCATCACCGGACAGCGCGGCGTCTCGAAGGGCGTCGAGGAGTTCGTCGACTGGCTCGAGAACCCGGTCGACCACAACGACCAGCCGATCTCGATCCCCTACGAGCGTGTCATCCTCACCTCAACGCGAGACAAGCAGGGAAAGGGATCGGGGCACGGCCTCGGTGAGCTCGTCGCGGAGACTCTCGCTCTTTCGCCTGAAGACGAGAAGGATGCCTTTCGCATCGCACAGCGACTCAACCTCCCCTGGAAGCGCGAGATGGCTCGGCCGATCATCGCAGCGGCGGCATCCGCTGCTGCCGCCGCTGCCGCAGTTCCCATCCCTGTCGCGGATGCGGTGGCCCTGGCGCCGATCCAGCTCGGAATGATGGGGCGAATCGCGGCCATCTACGACCTGGAGCTCAAGACGATGATGTCAGCGGGTGCGCTCGCGCAACTGGGAGTGCAGATGACCGGGCAGGCTCTGGCACGCAGCTTCCTCAAGGTCATCCCTGGCGCGGGGAGTGTGATCGGCGCGTCGGTGGCGCTCGCGCTGACTGCGGCAACCGGCGAAGGGTGGATGCGTCTGTGCGAGCAAGTCCACACCGGCAAGCTTGACCTTGAAAAGATCAGTGAAGCCTGGAGCGATTATGCTCCCAGCTTCTTCGACGTTGTCCGCAAGATTGCCGAGCAGAAGATTTCGCGGAGCTGACGGATGTGATGTGACGTGACTGGACTGGCTGAATCCGACTGGGAGACTGCGGCGCTCGACATGCTTGCCGAGCCGCTCGGCTGGCGGCCCCGACGCGGAGAACAGATCGCGCCGGGCACCGACGAACGCGACACGTGGGACGAACTGCTCATCCGGCCGCGGCTGGTCGCCGCGATGCAAGAGCTGAACCCCGCTGTTCCGCTCAACTACCTGCAACAGGCCGCCGCCGAACTGGCCGCGCCGAAGTCACAGGATGCGATCACCGAGAACCACCGCATCCACGAGTACCTCGTCGGCGGTTATCCGCTCACCTACATCGACGCCGACGGCGCCGAGCAGAGTGTGCGCGTGCGGCTGCTCAGCACCGAGCCGTCGCAGAACGACTGGCTCGCGGTCAACCAGGTGACAATCCGGCAGGGCGACCTACACCGTCGATTCGACATCGTGCTGTTCGTCAACGGCATGCCGCTGAGCATCATCGAACTCAAGCGCGCCGGCGCGGCGATCGCGGGCGCGGCGACCGCCCGCGATCAGCTCACCACGTACCTGCGCGAGTTTCCGATGGCGTTCCGCTTCTGCGTGTTCGTGCTCGCCAGCGACGGCCTCGACGCCAAGTACGGCACGCCGTTCACTCCCCTCAACCACTTCGCACCCTGGAACGTCGACGACGACGGCGGCCGCCTCGAGCAGCCCCGCATCGAAGACGGCCACGACGTGCAGCCGCTCGACGATGCCCTGTCGGGGCTCTACAACCAGGAACGCTTTCTGCAGCTGCTGCGCAACTTCACCGCGTTCGACGAGGGGTCGGGCGGTCTCGCCAAGCGCATCGCCAAGCCTCACCAGTACTTCGCCGTCACCAAGGCGGTCGGCAGCACCGTGCACGCGGTTTCGTCGACGGGTAAGGCCGGCGTCGTGTGGCACACCCAGGGGTCGGGTAAGTCCATGGAGATGGAGCTGTACACGAACCTCGTGTCGCGGCATCCAACTCTCAAGAACCCCACCGTGATCGTCGTGACCGACCGCAACGAACTCGACGGACAGCTCTACCGCACCTTCGACCGCAGCCTGCTGTTGGCGGAGAAGCCAGTCCAGGTGACCGAGCGCGCGCGGCTGCGCGACGAGCTGCGCAGCCGTGTGACCGGCGGCATCTACTTCACCACGCTGCAGAAGTTTGGGCTCAGTAAAGAAGAGAAGGATGCCGGGGCCCAGCACCCCCTACTCACCGATCGCCGCAACGTCATCGTCGTGGTCGACGAGGCGCACCGCAGCCACTACGACGACCTCGACGGCTACGCACGCCACCTGCGCGATGCGTTGCCGAACGCGACGCTGATTGCCTTCACCGGCACCCCGATCTCGTTCGCCGAGCGCGACACGCGCGCGGTGTTCGGCGACTACATCGATGTCTACGATCTCACCCGCGCGGTCGCCGACGGCGCGACCGTTCCCGTCTACTTCGAGCCTCGCCTGATCAAGGTGGCGTTCGCCGAAGATGCGAGCGAAGACGACATCGACCGCGCCGCCGACGAGTACACGATCGGGCTCGACGACACCGAGCGCGCGCGTCTCGAGGCGTCGGTCGCCGTCGTCAACGCAGTGTACGGGGCGCCCGAGCGCATCCGCGAGCTCGCGCAGGATCTCGTCGACCACTGGGAAGAGCGGCGTGCGCGGATGATCCCGTTCATCGAGTCGCCCGGCAAAGCGCTCATCGTCGGGGGCACCCGCGAGATCTGCGCACGGCTCTACGACGCGATCGTGCAGCTGCGACCGGACTGGCACGCGGATGCGCTCGATTCCGGTCGCATCAAGGTGGTGTACTCGGGTACGGCGTCGGATCAGCCACCGGTGAGCGACCACGTACGGCGCGATTCCGCGAACGCGGCGATCAAGGAGCGGCTCAAAGACCCGGACGACGAGCTCGAACTCGTCATCGTGAAAGACATGATGCTGACGGGGTTCGACGCTCCCCCGCTGCACACCCTCTACCTCGACCGGCCGCTCAAGGGCGCGCTGCTCATGCAGACGCTCGCCCGCGTCAACCGCACATTCCGCGGCAAGGAGGACGGACTGCTCGTGGCATACGCGCCGCTGGCCGACAACCTTGCGCAGGCCCTCTCGGAGTACACGCGCGACGACCAGCAGACCCGTCCCGTCGGGCGCAGCGTCGACGAAGCTGCAGGCATCGCCCTCGAACTGGTCGCCGAGATCCGCGAGATGCTGCGCGGCTGCGCCTGGCGTGAGGTGTGGCAGCGCGGCGGAGCCCGTGCGTATATGACCGCCGCCACGATGGCCACGAACTTCCTGCGCGACAGCGGCAACCCGCTGAACCGTCCCGGCCTCGAGACCGAGACGCTCAAGAACCGGTACCGGCGGGTGAGCGGGCAGCTTGCGCGGGCCTGGGCCCTGGCATCGGGCCGCAGCACTCTCGCCGAGTTGCACGACGAGATCGCCTTCTACGAAGAGGTGCGGGTGTGGATGGCGAAGTACGACGCGGCCGAGCGGCAGGCGCGCGACGAGCCCATTCCCGAAGAGATCCAGCGGCTGCTGAGCAACCTCGTGGCCGAGGCGATGGCCACCGATGAGGTGCTCGACATCTACGAGGCGGCCGGCCTGCCGCGTATCGCGCTGGACAATCTCGGCCCGGAGTACCTGGCGCAGGCGCAGCGCGCGCGCAACCCGCAGCTGGCGATCGAGGCGCTGCGCAAGTCGCTGATCGACGCGGGAGCTGCCGCGACGCGTGGCAACCTCGTGCGCCAGCAGGCGTTCTCGGAGCGGATCGCCGAGATCATGCGCCGTTACACGAACCAGCAGCTGACCGCGGCCGAGGTGATCGCCGAACTCGTCGAGATGGCGAAGGATGTCGCCGCCGAGGCCTCGCGCGGCGATCAGTTCTCACCGCCGCTGTCGAGCGACGAGCTCGCATTCTTCGACGCCGTGGCCTCGAACGAGTCGGCCGTGAATGTGCAGGGTGAAGGCGTGCTCGCGCAGATCGCTCGGGAACTGGTGCAGGTGATGCGCCGCGACGTGCGCACCGACTGGACTGTGCGTGACGACGTGCGCGCCAAGCTTCGGTCGTCGATCAAGCGCCTGCTCGTGAAGTACAAGTACCCGCCGGACAAGCAGCCGGAGGCCATCAAGCTCGTCATGGACCAGATGGAGTCCATGGCGCCGCGCTACGCGGAAGATCGTCGGGGATGACGCGGGAACGGGGTGCCGGTGAGCAGTGAAATCGAGCTTCTCAGCGACGGCGATGGCATCGCCCTCTTCGGCGATGCCACCGAGATCGACCTCTACCTCGCGAACGCCGGCATCGCGTCGCGAGACATTGCGATCATGTCGCGATCGCAGTCGGTATTGAGCACCGCCGCGGGCGTCGCGCAGGCGGGCTCGGAGCTCACCGCGGGCGCGGGCCGGTGGGTCAAGCTGACTGAGGAGTCGGCCAAGGCGATGAAGACCAGCTCTCTGATGAAGGGCTCGACCTCCGGAGTGAAGCGCGCCGTCGTGACGACCGACAAGGGGAAGGTGTCGAGCCTGCTCGAAATCGTTGACCCGAAGACGCTCACAGCAACATTCACCAATCCGGCCGTGCTCGCCGGTGCAGCGGGGCTCATGGCTCAACTGGCGATGCAACAGACGATGGATGAGCTCACCGACTACCTCGCGAAGATCGATGAGAAGGTCGACGACATTCTTCGCGCTCAGAAGGACTCCGTGCTCGCGGAAATGATCGGCGCAGGGCTCGTGATCGACGACGCCATCACGGTCCGCGAACATACCGGCCGAGTCTCGGACGTCACGTGGTCGAGAGTACAAGGGACGGCTCAGACCATCGCTGCAACACAGGCGTACGCGCTACGGCGACTCGATGCGCTTGCCGAGAAGCTTGAGAAGAAGCGCAATCGCGGGGAGGTTTCTGAGGTTGCCGCGTCTGCGGAGGTGATCGTCCGAGAGTGGCTCGCTGTCCTGGCACGCTGCTTCCAGCTCTCCGATGGACTGGCCGTCCTCGAGCTCGAGCGCGTCCGCGATGCGGAGCCGGAAGAATTGGACGCCCACCGCGCGGGCCTCCAGGCCGCCCGCCGCAAGCGTCGAGAGCGCATCGCAGGCACCACCGGACAGCTGCTCGAACGCATCGATGCTGTCGCAGGCTCCGCGAATGCCCGCGCCCTGCTTCACCCAATGCGTGCCGAGGGCGTCGTGCGGTCACGCAACGCGGTAGCGGTCGATGTCAGTGCTTTTCACGAGCGGCTCGGCATCGGAACCGCGCATGGGGCGATCGAAGCGAAGCGTTGGAGTGCTGCCGTCACTGAAGCCCGCGACAAAGCCATCGAGACCGGTGCCGAGAGCGTCGATGCGGCGCGGAGACTCGGCCTGTCGACATTGGAGCACGCGAAATCGGTTGGCGGGAGTCTCTCGCAGAAGATCGTGGAGCGCCTCGCGCAGCGGCGCGGATCCGACGGCGCCGACGAGGAAGACTAGTCGTCGTGGGTGGCGGCCCCGTCACGCACGACCTCCGACCGAGCGATCACCTCGCTCACCAGTCGCTGCGCGCCGCCCATACCGCCGCGGTCGCCGCCGCGGCACCGGGTGCGCGAATGGTCTGCCAGTTGCGCCCGCCGCGGGCGAATGAGGCCTGCACCTCGGAGGGCACCTCGGCATCATCGACCGGTGTGGGTAGCCACCGGCACGGCCGCACGTGCACCAGGTCGACCGCGACGGCGGCCGGGTCGGCGTCGTAGCGCCAGGTCCCGGCGAGCCGGCCGAGCCAGAACACGCCGTCGACGTCACGCGTCCATACGAACGCACCGTCCGGCGCCGCCGCGAACCGTTCGAGCCGCCGTGCGGCACGCTCGCCGTAGTTCGCGTCGACCGCGCGGACGGCCGCATCGAGGTTCGCCGGCGGCGTGTCGAGGCGCCCGCCCAGGCCACAGAGCCCGTCCGTCAGCGCGCGTTCGACGGCGCCGCCGGCGGGCACGGCGTCATCACGCGAGCGCATGGGCGCGCGGAAGGCGGCAGGGGTCGCGGTCGGCTCAGCCACTGGCATCCACTCTCTGTCTGCGCGGTGACGCGCGGGTTCTCCATCTTGCCCGCGGCGCCGGCGCAGGCCACCCCCTGGCGGTCGCGGTCACCCGGTGTTAGCGTCGCCTCCTCATCACAGGACGGAGCTGGAAATGCGTGATCGCAGAATGGGCGCTGCCGCCGTCGCGCTGGGGCTCGCCGCGTGCGTGCCCGAGGACTCGCAGCCCGGTTCGGGACCGACCGCGCAGATCACCGACGAGACATCGCCGGGTGGCTCACCGGGTGCGGGTGCGGCTCTCGACGCCCAGCAGGCGGTGGATGCCGCGATCCGCCGAGGGAGATGTCGTCGTCGAGCTCAGTCGCGACCGCGAGGACGGCGTGGAGGTGTGGGAGGTCGGCGTGCTGCGCGCCGACGGCAGCGGAGGCGAGCTGTATCTGGATGTGCAAACCGGCGAGGTGCTGCGCGAACGCGCGTTGGACCTCGACAGCGAGCAGCGATCGGCACCGGCGGTGTCGGCGCGCGACGCGATCGCTGTGGCACTCTGCGAGAGATCCTGCCGTCCGCCGAGACGCCGCCGACGCCCGCCGGATGACTGGCGGGGTTCTCAGTGTTCGCCGGTCTGGATGCGTGAGGTGGGCGCCACACAGTCAGACGGATCAGGCAGAGGGATGAAGCTGGCGACGCGGTACTGCGCGTACGCTCTCACACTGATCGCGTGGAGGCCTCCCACAACTTCCACGGGAATCAGGTAGCAGCTGAGGTCGCCGCAGATGATGAAGAAGTCATCGATCTCGTCGGGATCGTATGTGATTCGCTCGCCACGCGACTTCGACAGGAAAACGTGCCACGTGTCGCCCTTTCGCGATGTCGTCGTCTTGACCTGGACACGCCGTGGGCCCTGGTCGCCGTGAACGATGAGATCGAAGCGGCTCGGCTCGAGCGGCCACGACACATCGTGACCGGCAAGCGTGTACCAGGCGGCGGCGATCAGGGCCCCAGCCCGGCCGAGCCGGGCGAAGTCAGGCTCCGGATGCGGAACGACCGCTGGCATCGGAGAGAGGTGTGAGGCGTCGACCCCCAACCGTGCGACGTGACCTTTGACCGTCGCAACGGCCGAGCGGCCGGTGAGGCCCAGTTGGCTGGTGACCGCTGACCAACTGTCACTCGTCGCAACTGCCGAACAGAGCTGTTCTTCGGTCCATCGGCGCTGCCCGACGAAGTGTCGGTAGTTGACGCCGATGTGATCAGCGCGCGCCCGCACGGACCTCATCGCCCCGGCCGACGTGGCGACCAGATTAAGCTCACGCAACACGCCTCGCCAAGATGCCGACGCTGCGATCGCCTGCGCGAGTTGGTCGTCGGTATAGCTGCGCTGCCGAGGCATATCTCGATCGTAGGGAGGGGCTCCGACACCGACGCAGACGCGGAGCCAACCTGCGACACTCCTGCGTGGAGTTCGTCGACGACCATTCGGTGGGCCGTTGGCAAAACTACTCCTGATGCGGGCAGCGGATACCAGCGGCTCCCACGTTCCCTGTAACCCGTCCACGTTTTTCCTGTACCGAGGCGCTCACTCGCCGATCGGTCGAGTGTGCCACGAGAGATGAAGTCGGCCGGAGCCGCCCGCTCGTCGGCCCAGCCGCCCTCAACAACGAGGCGTGCGACCGCAACCGGGCCGTTTGGAAACGTCGTGGTCTGACAGGATCGCACTATGAGTCTCACGCGCGAACTGCGCAGCGCGCGCTCTCCTGTCCGCGCTTACGTCGACGGGGTCTCACCGGTTCTGGCCGCGACGCGAGGGAGTACCCCCGCCGCGCGGCAGGCTGCTGATGCTCTCGGCCTCGTCGACCTCGCCAATAAACCGTTGCTCGTGCCCGCCAGCGATGGCGTGGACCGGCGGCTGTCCGGCACGGCGTTCGACATCCGCGCACGGATCGAACTCAGCGGCTTCGAACCAGCTGTATCGTCGTCCGCCGCTGGAGTGCGGGCGCTATCCGATATCGCCGCGCAGGTTGAGAACGGCGAGCACCGTGCGCGGGTGCTGAGTGAAGCATTCCGCATCGGCGAGGAACTGCTGGGCTGGCCCGACGATCCGCCCAAACTGACGAGGGCTTCGATCCTTTTCGCGTACTGCGAGCAGGTTTACAGGGGCGGCTCCGGTTCCCTCTCCGGAAGTCTAGGCACGGCCTGCGATGAAGCGGAGGACGGGATGGGATTGGCAAGAGCGATTCCTGAGTCGGGGCTCGAGGATGTCGATGCCCTCCTGAACGCGAGCCGCCCGCAAATTGATGCCTGGAGCGAGCGCATCGCGTCGGGAACACGGTTCGAGCCGAATCCAAGCTTCAGCGGCGCGAGACTCCTGGGCGGGGCCGATGGCGACTGGATAATCGGCGAAACCCTCATCGACTGCAAGGTCTACGACAAGCTGAGCATCGCGAAGCTGCGCAACTTCCTCCGCCAGCTACTGGGATACGTGATGCTCGACCTCGAGGACGCGCTTGGCATCCGCGAAGTCGGCGTATGGTTGCCGCGACAGCAGACACTAAAGACGTGGCCGCTCGAACATCTTCTCGGTGACGACCCTGAGATGCTGCTGCCTAAGCTGCGCGAGGGCTTCATCGGCGCGGCGGCGCGGAATCAGATCGCCGTGCACGTGCCGGTGTCGGAGCGCCGGAAGCTACAGCTCCTCGCCGACAACCGGCACACCCCGTACGCCATGCTCATGGCTTTGGCACAGGGCGACGACGTCGACCTCAGATTTCGGGTGGGACGCAACGCTTCGGCTCCGACGGACACCGTGAAGCAGCTTGCGCAAGACCACTACGCCCGCGTGCGCGAAGGCGTCGCCACGAACATAGCCGCACCCGCCGAGGTGCTGCAGCGCCTCGCCGAGGACCGCAGCGTGGTGGTGCGGCGTGCAGCCGCCGCGAACCCCTCGAAGGGTACCGCTTCGGCGCAGCAAACGCCGCAAATCACAGCGCAACCCGGTGGTACGGATCCGCTCGCGACCGGGGCGGACGAGATCGTGCCGCTCGATAAGCGCCCATCGCCGGAGGTCGACACGCGCCGCGTGGAGATAAACCAGGACCGCGACCCCGAAGCAACTGCGGGGGTCGCACTCGGCTCGATTCTGTGGGCGATGCTGCACGGGTCCGCCATTCGAGCGCTCGACAATTGCTTGCCGGAGGCCAGCCGGTTCTGGTCCTGGAAATCTGACAGATACCTCCGCCTCCCGGCGAGAGCATCGCAGGGCCTCCCCCCGGAGATCATCGCGGATCTGACGTCGGACCGCCGGCCAGCGTACGTGCGCCAGATCGCGGCGAAGATGCTGCCTATCGCAGACACTGCCGTCCGGCGTGCGCTCTTCGCTGATGAGGACCCTGCCATCCGCTGGCACGCGCTCGAGCGATCAATGGGAGATCCGGACCCTCTGCTGGGTGAAGTCCTCACTGAACTCGCCGGCTCCCGCACCGCGCGGATCAAGTTCATCACCGACGGGCTCGGCCCCAACCAACGCGGGAACACGCCGACCGAGTACAGCGACCAAGTCGCACGGCTCGTCGCCCGCCACCCGGCGACCCCGGGCGAGGCGCTGGAAGGCTTGGTCGCCGAACAGTCGCCCGAGGTGCTCCTTGCATTGGCCGGTAATCCCTCGCTCAGCGCGGGAACACGGGAGTCGCTGACGAAGAAGATGGCGAGCATCAGAACTGAGGCCGCACGCAGACTATTCGGCGAATCGGGCTGGACACCGACCGCGGTCCTCGAAGTACTGTCGACGGACAAGAAGACTCATGTTCGTACTGCAGTGGCGCGCAACCCTTCCGCACCGCCGCACGTCCTGTCGAGGCTGGCCCAGGATGACTCGGTCGATGTCCGACTGGCAGTCATGGCGAACCCCCGGTCGCACAAGGACCTCGCCGCCTCCATCGCGGAGGCACTCCTCGGGTCGACGGAGGACCTCGATCTGTACTCGGTCATCGTCGAGGTTGAGCGACGGCCCGACCTGACAGTCCCTGATAACTGCATAGAGGACGCACTCGACCGCTTATCGAAGAGCAGGGCCCGGGATCCAGAGCTCCGGCACTACGCGGCGAGGCACCACAGAACAGGCATCAAGACTCTGAAACGCCTCGCCACTAGCAAGGACACGGCCGTGCGGATAGCGGTTTCAGAGCACCCTCGCACCCCGCCGAGCATCATAGAACGCCTGGCCCGGGACGCGGACGCAACCGTCCGTCAAGCCGTCGCCCGGAATGATCGCCTGCCGCAGGACCTACTCAACACTCTCCTCCTCGACGATGATCTCGACGTTCGTATTGCGGCGTACCGGGACGACACCGAAGCCGATGCAACCGAGGGCGACAGGCCCGAGTCGACCGATGTCGGCATTACAACCCGTTACACGCCCCCCAACGTCGCGGAAATGCAGGAAATGGCCGCGAGCACCAGGGCCGAAGTACGCATCCGAGTTGCGTACAGCGAGCACGCGACGCCCGACATCCTCGCGTTCCTGGGCGGCGAGCGACGCAGCGCGAAAGTCCGACAAGCCGTGGCAGCGCATCCGAACACGCCACCCGAGATCCTCAGATCGCTGGCAACACGGGACGACGCAGACATGCTGATGTCCATAGCATTCAATCCAGGCACGCCGATCGACGTGCTGTTCGACCTCGCCGGTCGTAGCACCGAGCTGGCACTGCTGGTTGCACTGAACCCGGATGCGCCGCTCGACATACTCGAAGCGCTGGCGAACGACTCGGACCTGCTCGTCAAGTTCGTGGCGGACGCGCAACTCGAGGAACGGGAGCAGTCAGTTCAGGAAGCGCAACAACGTTGGGCGCAGGAACGTATCGGCGATAACTGATCGTTAGTAAGGCGGGCGCTGGCGGGGAGGACGCCACCATCCGATCCCAGAGAGTTCTGCGAGGGTGCTGGCTGTCGATTGCCGACCGTGCTCGTTACCGCTCTTCCGGGCGGTTTCGCGCTGGCGTCGGTGCCTGCCTCCACCGCCATAGGCATTGCTATCGGCCGCCTCGTCAGTCACAACCGTCCACGGGTCGCTGCGTGGGCCGGTCTTGGCATCGCCATCTTCGCTCTCGAGTTTGCTCTCATCGCCGGGCGGACAACGTCCAGCGCCAGCCCGTCGGAGGGCCCTGTCGAGACCCCGCCGCTGCCGACCGAAAGGCACTGGACCGCCCCCTTCGTTAGGTCCGGACGGTGTGTGAGTCGTCGGTTTCTATTTGATGGGTGCATCGCCGATGCGTACTCGAGGGGTGCGAGGTACCCGAGCGATGAGTGCCGCCGGTCGTGGTTGTACTCGGTCTTCCAATCGCCGATGATGACCTGGGCGTGCAGCAGCGAGTAGAAGCTGTTGATGTTCAGACACTCATCGCGGAGCCGGCTGTTGAACGACTCGACGTACCCGTTGCGCCAGGGCGACCCGGGCGGGATGTAGGACAAGCCGGTGCGGGTGCCGGCCCAGTCTGCCATCGCGTCGCTGATGAACTCGGGTCCATTGTCCGATCGCAGAACCGCCGGTGCGCCCCTGGCGGCGACGAGGTCCTCGAGATGGCTCGTGAGTCGGTCGGCGGTGATCGACCGTTCCACGAGCCCGCCGATGCATTCCCGGGTGTGCTCGTCGACGATCGAGCAGATCTTGATCGCCCGGCCCTGCTCGTCGGCGTCGAACTGGAAGTCCACCGCCCACACCACGTTCGGTGCGGACGCCGGCGGTGCGTCCGCGGTCGACGACCCGACGCGCTTGCGGCGGCGTCGCTGCGGGACCCGGAGGCCCTCCTCGCGCCAGAGCCGTTGGATCTTCTTGTGGTTGACCGTCCAGCCCCCGGCGCAGGCGTCATGGTACGCACGTCGGTACCCCCAGCGCGGGTGGTCCTTCGCGTACCGGCGGAGCCAGTCTCGCAACGCCCGGTCCGGATCCGCGGTGGTGTCGCCCTTGCATGGGCGGCGGTACGCGGAGCGGCTCAGCCCGGACAAACGGCACGCCATCCGCTCGCTCACCCGCAGGGTCCTGATCAGGTGAGCGACGGCGGCGCGGCGTCTATCCGGGCCTAGAAGTTTCCCTCAGCCAGCTCCTTCAGCGCGGCCTTTTCCAGCTCCGCCTCGGCGAGCAGCCGCTTCAAGGTGGCGTTCTGCTTCTCCAGCTCCTTGAGTCGTTTCGCGTCGTCGGCCTTGAGGCCGCCGTACTGGTTACGCCACCGGTAGTACGTCTGCTCGGACACGCCGAGCTCACGGCACACCGCGGCGACATCCGCGCCGTCGGCGAGCATCCTGTCGGCCTGCCCGAGCTTGCGGACGACCTGCTCCGGGGTGTGACGCTTCCTGCTGTTCGTCATGATGAGACCAGTCTCCCTGCCCGCGACCGCGGGCAACAGGACGACTCTCACAACAGCCGGACCTACGAAGTGGGGTCAGCCCAGGTGCACGCCGCTGACTATGAAGTCTTGTCGAAATCCTTACGTGACCCAGCACAGAATCCGACTGACCGAGGAATGTCGGTGGCTGGGCTCATACTCGAAACCACAAGAAGACGCACGTCATTCAAGACGCGCAGAGATAGTTGAGTGAGCAAGTGAGTATTGGGAAGAACGTAAGCGTGTTGCCGATCACCGAGAACGACCTTGAATGGTGGCAAAACAAGATTGCGAAGCTGGACTGGGGCTTCGCAGTGACCTACGCGGAGGGCGCACCACACGAATACATCGCTGAGCGAACTGAAGGAATGACAAAGGCTGATTTTGCCAGGGCGGCTCGGGTCATTCACACGTTCGGTGAGCCGCAGAAGTTTTTCAAATCAACGCGCATCTATCTTGTTCACGACGGCTGGAAGTACTGGACCATGGATCGAGAGCACGACGACGTGACGCTGATCAACAGAGGTCGTGCCGACCACGTCTACGGTGTGCAGAACATGCCACGCACGAAGAGCGAGTTCCACTCCGACTACGACGCAATCGCAACCTACTGGGATCGCGACTTCACCGCGTCTGACGAAGAACAACGAGGGTTCACGCGACTCGTAGACGAAGTCACCCGCGGTTACCGCAAGTGCCGCACACTCGACATCGGCGCAGGCACCGGGCTCACTCTCGACCTGGGGCTGACAGAAGCCCCCCGCCTAACAGCGATAGACCCTTCGCAGGCGATGCTCAATGAATTGGTGCGGAAGCACCCGCTCGTGGCGCGGGTTGAGCCAAGAACGTTTGCGGACACGCTCGCGCGCCGCAACCTGGCAGGGACACAGTTTGATCTCGTGCTCGCGCTCGGCGGCTCAGCGTCATATCTTTCACACGATGACTGCGAATCGATCATGCGTCATGCCCGTGGCCGACTGGTGTTGTCGGCGTATGCAGAAGATGAAGCGCCGGTCACTGCGGACCTCACCTCGCAACAACTTGCTAACGCTAATTCGCGGCTACGAGAATTTGCAGATCGACACGAAGGCCGGATCGAGCGTGTCGGCCGGTTCAACACTGTGGCGATCAGACGGAATCATTCCTGAGCTGCATGGTTCATCTGTACAAGCGGGACCACAGTTTGAACGAGTCGATCATCCGCTGGCTCAAATCCGGTGAGTACATCTTCCAAGCTGATATCCGTTTGGTGCAGGCTCTCAACGTCAGAAGACCGCACCAGGATAAAGACCGGGACTGCTGCACGGATAGGTGACATCTGATCTGGCTTGCCCGAGGGGGTGGGCCTGGAAGGATGTTGCTGTGCCCAAGCCCTATCCCGAGGAGTTCCGTGATGACGTGGTCCGCGTCGCGAGGAACCGCGAGCCCGGAGTGACGATCGAGCAGATCGCGAAAGACTTCGGTGTTCATCCGATGACGTTGCAGAAGTGGTTGCGTCGTGCCGATATCGACGAGGGCGCCAAGCCCGGCCAGTCCCGGACTGAGGCGGCCGAGATCCGTGAACTGCGTAAGCGGAATCGGCTGCTGGAGCAGGAGAATGAGGTCCTGCGGCGGGCGGCTGCGTATCTGTCGCAGGCGAACCTGCCGGGAAAAGGTTCTACCCGCTCGTGACGGAGCTCGCCGCCGCGGGGATCCCTGTGACGGTGACGTGTCGGGTGCTCAAGCTCTCTCGCCAGCCCTACTACCGGTGGCTGGCGGACCCCATCACCACGAGTGAGGTGGTGGAGGCGTATCGTGCGAACGCCCTGTTCGACGCGCACCGCGACGACCCGGAGTTCGGGCACCGGCTCCTCGCCGACGAGGCCGCAGAGGCGGGCGAGGCGATGTCGGATCGCACCGCGTGGAAGATCGCGTCGAGCAATGGCTGGTGGTCCGCGTTCGGGAAGAAGCGGGGCCGGAACGGGAAGAAGCCGGGCCCGCCGGTGCACGACGATCTGTGCGCGGTGACCGACGAGAACGGTCGTGTCCGGCACGAGTTCACCGCCGACGCCCCGAACCAGCTCTGGCTCACCGACATCACCGAGCATCGAACGGCGGAGGGCAAGCTCTACCTCTGCGCGATCAAGGACGTGTTCGGCAACAAGATCGTCGGCTACTCGATCAGCGATCGGATGAAGTCCAGTCTGGCCGTGAACGCGCTGAACAACGCCGTCGCGATGCGCGGCGACGTCGCCGGCTGCGTGGTCCACAGCGACCGCGGCAGTCAGTTCCGCAGCCGGAAATTCCTGCGTGCCCTGACCCGTCACGGGCTCGTCGGGTCCATGGGGAGAGTGGCCGCGGCCGGTGACAACGCGGCCATGGAGAGCTTCTTCGCCCTGCTGCAGAAGAACGTCCTCGACCGGCGGTCCTGGACGACGCGGGAGCAACTACGCATCGCGATCGTGACCTGGATTGAACGGACCTATCACCGCCGACGCCGGCAGGCCGCCCTGGGCCGTTTGACGCCGGTCGAATTCGAGGTCATCATGAACACGCCAGCCGCGCTGGCTGCGTGACTACAACCTGTCACCTAATCGTGCAGCAGTCCCATATTGAACTGCTCGGCGAGGCTTCGAGAAAGCGAAGGCACCAGCGAAGTGACCAGACGGCTTTCGGTTTCTTGTTGGCGAGCCATGACCCAAGCCTATTCAAGACGCGTCTGCCCTCAGACCGCGCGCAGGTTGGGCTTTGCCTCATCGTCGTCATCGAGCTGCTCGAGTGCCTCTCGGAGTCGGTCTGCGAACTCGACCCAGTTGTCGATAACGGTGAAGAACATTTCGGCTTCGGCCTGTGTCAGTTTTGCGGCGATGAGGGCTGGGTCAGTGACCGGGCACAGGTTGCTCGTCCTGATCGAGGTCGTCAAGCCAGTAGTCCACGAGTTGCGAGAACAGACAGTCGGCCGTGAGAACAGTAGTCGACGGCTGGAACATGCTTCTCGCCGAGAGCTTCACCTTCAACGCACGTTCGGCGAGTGCACGCGTCTCGGCCGTAACCTGCACGAGCCTCGTCCGACCATCCCAATCGCGGTACCGCGCCCGTGCGATCACGCGGCCATTCTCGGCCGTGAGAAAGCCGATCTCGCCGAAGGTACCGATCGCAAGCCGCGCGCGGCTCATCGCGTCACCTTGGGTCGGCGGGTGACGGCGCGCCCAGCTCCCGGTGCGCTTCCACCCAGTTGCGCACGTCGGAAGCCGCAAAGGTCAGGTGCTTGCCATATCGATGGGCATGAGGCGCCTGCCCCTTCATCCGCCATTCGTAGATCGTCGACACCGGGACACGCAGATATGCGGCGAGCTCGTTGATGTTGAGGAGTCTCTCCAAGCCCCAGAGCTCGAGGGTCACGCTGTCGATGGCGTCCATACCGAGTAGGTAGGCACGATGTCGCCCTACCGTTCGGAAGCGACCCGAACGAAGTCGAGACAGCCGAGTCGCGGCGCCACGATCGGGTGATGGAGCGGTCAAAGTGATGGCATTGCGATGACGTGATCAAGTTTCACCAACGAAAAAGTCCCGGGAATCCTTAGGTTCCCGGGACTTACCGGTGGGCCGTTGGCATTACTATCCACGGTGCGGATGGCGAGGGTGTGCTTGTCCCGCGTCAAGTAGTTGGCAGGATTTCTTCTGTTTCAAAGGTCGGGGTGGTGGGGTCGGCCAGGCCGAGGTGCACCTCCAGTGGCCGGTTCCAGGCGATCGCCTCATGAGGGCGCTCGGTGTTGTACTCGACTCGGTAGTCCTCGGCCCGCTCGATGAGCGTCAAGGCGTCCGGGATCTCGTCGAGGAACAGCCGCTCGTACTTCAGCGTCCCGAACCCGCGTTCGCGTGACCCGTTCTGCCCGGGCGAGCGCACCCGGGTACGGACGTGCCGCAGCTCGGGGTGCCGCATGACGAACAGCTCGAAGTTCAGCGACCGGAACGGGCCGCCGTTATCGGTGACGATCGTCAGCACCGGCAGCACCTCACCGGTGTCGGGGTCGACCTCGCACTCGTCGACGAGCGGGTGCCCGAACATCTGCTCATAGTCAGCGAGGGCGAGCTCGATCGCGGCGATCGCGTCGTACTGGTTCGCCGTCGGCGACACATGGAACGGGTACTCGAGCTTCGAGAACCAGTCCCGGCACCCGGCGATCCGCCAGGTCCCGCCCTGGGTGGTCTCGAACTCGCTGAAGTCCAGCTGCCACACCTGGTTCGGTCCGGTCGGGTTGCAAGCGAACGCTGCCTTCCGGTCCTTCGCCAACTCCCGACGCTGCTTCTGGTACTCCGACGGCAGGATCAGCCCGTCATCGCGCAGCAGCCGCAGCACCGTCGCCTGCGACACCTTGTGCCCGTCGTGCCGCGTCATCGCCCAGATCTTCCGGTGACCCCACGCCGGCTTCGCCAGAGCATGCTTGGCCACCAGCGGCCGAGCGGCATCCCTCGCCGGCTGCGGCCACGGCCCCTTCGGCGGCTGCTCCTGCCGCGCCTTGGCCTGCCAGCGTCGCCAGGTGCGTTCGGGCATGTCGATCAGCTTGCAGAACCTCGCGGTCGACATGCCCGCCTCGACGCGGATCACCTCGAGGTCCTCGAAGGGCCCAAGCGTCCCTCCGCGGACTTCTTCCATACCCGGATCTCGACCGCCGCCTCACCGAGCGCCTGAGTCAGCTCCGCGACCTCCGCCTCGAGCTGCTGCTCCCGGGTCGAGGGCCCGTTCTTGCCCGCCGCGAGACTCGTCTTCCCGGCCTCGAGGAAGTCCGCCTTCCACCGGCCTATCGACTGCTCGCTGACCTTCTCGCGCCTGGCCGCCTCCGCGATCGTCATCTCGCCGGCGAGGATGCTCAGCACGATCCTCGTCTTCTTCTCCACCGGGATCACTGGTGGTCTTCCCATGTCGAACTCTCCGCTCAGGACTCAATCAATGGTCCTGCCACAAAGTCTGACGCGCGACATGCTGTTCCTACTTTTCCTGTAAGTGACTGCAGATTTTCCTGCAACGAATGTGCTGGTCCGCGAGGGCGCGCGATCCTCTACGGATTGGCCGGTCCATCGGGGTCCGCATTGGGGTCGACGACTTCCAGGTCGTCGCTACTCAATAGCTCTTCCTCGCGGTCGCGCAAGATGATCGGTCGAGCGTGCCGCTCACAGAGCCATGCGTCGTCGAACTTGCCGGGGCCTTGACCCGCGATCGTGGACACGGTGTCGTTTCGGTTATGCCGCTTCCGCGAGGGTAGCGGACGTGGTCGCCGCGTAGGCGTTCTCGTAGCTGTTCGGGGTGATCTGGCCGATCGCGGAGTGCCGCCTTCGGGTGTTGTAGCGGTTCGCCCACCGGAACACGGCCCGGTAGGCGGTGGCCTGGTCCGGGAACGCCGAAGCGCCTTCGAGGAGCTCCCGCTTGAGCGTCGCGTTCACGCTCTCCGCGAGTGAGTTGTCGGCGCTCGTGCCCACCGTACCCATGGACTGGGTCTCCTTGAGCTGCTCGCAGAGCGTTGCGTAGGCCTTCGACGTATAGACGCTTCCGTGGTCGCTGTGGAACAGAGCGCCGGCCAGTGACCCGCGGTCACGGGCGGCGGCGCGGAGGGCGTCTTCGACGAGTTCGGTGCGCATGTGGTCGGCCACCTGCCAACCCGCGAGCTTCCGGGAGCCGAGGTCGATGCAGGTCGCCAGATACAGGTTCGACCCGTCCGCGATCGGCAGGTAGGTGATATCGCCGACATACCTGCGGTTCGGCTCCCCGATGCTGAAGTCCCTCCCGATCAGGTTGGGAAACTTCCGCCCGGACTGGTCCGGGATCGTGGTCTTCACCCGCCGTCGCAACCGGATCCCCGCCAGCTGGTGCTCCCGTATCACGCGGGCGACCCGCTTGTGATTCACCCGCCCGGAGGCGGGGACGCCGTCGTTGAGGTCGGCGGTGATCCGCGGCGCCCCGTAGGCGCGGTCGCCGCCCTGGGCGGGGTCCTGCAAAACCCGGATCCGCGCCGCGAGGGCAGCGTCGTCGGCGGCCTTCGCGGCGCGCCGCGGGGCCGCGTCCAGCCAGGCGTAGAACGACGACCTCGCGATCTCGACGACCTCACACAACCGCTTCACGCCGTAGGCGTCCTTGTGATCCTCAACGAACTGGAAGCGGTTCACCAGTTCGTCTCCCCGGCGAAATACTTCGCCGCCTGACGGAGGATGTCCCGCTCCGTCTCGAGCTTGACCTTCTCCGCTTCCAGCCTCGCGTTCTCGGCCTCCAACCGGAGGACCTTCGCCGCCTGCGACTCCGCCCGCCGCCGCGCGGGCGTCGATTCCGTGCCGGCGGTCGTCGTCCCGGAGCCGTGCTTCTCGACCCACTCCCGCAGCGCACCGCGGGAGATCCCGAGGTCCGCCGCGATGCCCTTCAACGTCGCGCCGGGCGTGGACTCGTACAGGTCCACCGCCCGCTGCCGGAACTCGTCCGTGTAGTTCTTCCTAGCCATCCCTTGGATTCTCGCTTCCCCAGCGCCGTGCTGGAATCAGCGTGTCCCAGATCAGGGGTCAAGCGCCCACGCACGAGCGCGACAGCGCGAGCACGAAACTCCGGCGGATAGGGACGAGGCATGAGGATGAGCCTTCCGGATCAGGCCACCAGTTAGCCACCGAAACTGGAACCCTTTCCGTGGGGCAGGTCAAGATGTCACCTACTCGTGCAGCAGTCCCCGGACGAAAACATTGCGTTGATCAGAGCGATATGTGTGCACCTACGTGTGCACTAATGGGAGGTATGGCCTAGTCGAGGGGACCGAGCAAGCGAGCCAACTGATCGCGGATCTGCGCGGCGACCTCGCGACCGTTCGTGTCTGTGTAGGGCACGACCTCCGGGCTATTTACCGCAGCCCACAGGTCCTCCTCCGTGACGTTTTCGGGCAGATAGAGGCGCCATTCATCCTCCGACGGCGGGGGAGGCAAGCCGAGGTCGGTCATGTACGACTCGAGCGCATCCTGAATCTCGGCGCGGTCCTCGTCATCAGCCGGCCGCGCAAACTGCGGTCCATCGTTGATCTGCACACGAACGTCCCCATGCTGCCGGGGCACACGCTGGACATGACGCGGACCCGCGAGATAGGCGACGAGCGAGTGCTGCAGGTGTGGCCCCAGCACCACTACATCCCCCGGGTGTGGCGGCACAGTGGACATGGCGGTCCATCTGGTCTGGGTCACGGGAACTTGCACACTCCGCCACCAGACGGGCAGTCGAACTGCTTGCCTACGAGATCCGGCATTGGTAGAACCGGCGCTCCGGTAGGTGTGACACGTCCGGTTACCCGGTTGTTGTACTTGCCGGTCTGATTGAGGAGGTTCCCCTGCACTGTGGGACCGATCCACGAACTCGATACGACAACGATGCCGTCGCCCTTATCTGCGAACTTGGAGCCGCAACCGAACAGGTTTCCGGCGTGATTGCACTCAATCGCGAGATTCGTGAAGCGCAACGAGGCGCCGCTATCACGGAAGAGTTTCACTTGCGCTTGCGCTGACCGCCCGTTCAGGTTGGTCAGCAGAACGACGTCGAATGTGCCGGACACACCATTCGTGTTGCCCCAGGCGACGTTGCCCTTGGTCTTGGACTTGTAGTCGGTGCTAACCGAGTGGCATCTTGTGCCCTGTTCACACCAGTAGTTGTCGGGAT
The DNA here is from genome assembly GCF_053586795.1 of Microbacterium pollutisoli. NCBI lineage: Bacteria > Bacillati > Actinomycetota > Actinomycetes > Micrococcales > Microbacteriaceae > Microbacterium > Microbacterium pollutisoli. The sequence continues at coordinate 24,770 of NZ_JBNYWT010000001.1, read as the reverse complement.
CAGACGTGGACATTGGCGAGATGAGGGCCCCAGAGGAGTCGGGAATGATGACTTCTGTCGGTGCGATTTCCTCACTCACGATGACAGGCTCACCTTTCGCCTTCGCTTCGAGCTTCTCGTCGATGCGGACGAGAAGCCGGCGCAACTCCTGCGCTTCCATTTGCCGTGCCATCTGGCTGAGAACGCCGCCGATTCCGGAGAGGACGACCGGATTCGAGAACATGCTCGGCCTGTCCTCCACTTGGAGCCATTTGAGCGAGGCCTTACCCGGCTCGCCGAGCATCGCGTGACTCACGCCCCTGGACTTCGTCTTCATCAGCCCACCCGCTTCTTTGAGACGTTCGGCCGATTGAGGGGTGAGCTTCAAGTACATCGCCGACTGTTCGGCAATACCCGAAGCTGCTTCAAGGAGTGACGCACCCTGCTGCAGCGGGCCCGCCAACCGGTCAAGCTTGAACACGTGCGCTCGATCGAGCAGGCCAACGCGGCGCAGGAAGCGCTCCACGGCGGCAGGCTCCCCAGCCACCGCCACACCATCGTTGTCACCAAAGAGTTCGATCATGGCGGCCATGTGACCCCTCCCCGTACTGTCCAGGCCAACCTACTCGGCGCGTCCGACAGCCGCGTAGCGCTTCAGCACCAGGCACGGATGCGTCGCGCACCGCGCGGAGCCGCCGATCCTTCTCGGGTCCCAGTCGAACGGTTCAACTGTTCCACGCCCAGACCACGTGTCTCGCATCGCGGATCGCTTCCTCAAGCCTACCGTCGTACAGGTACTCAATCTTGCGGCGCGGGTCCGAATCGGGCCGCTCGGCGTTCAGCCATTGTGCCCACATCCAACGGGAGTCGGTCCCCGTCTCCAGGACGAGCAGGACCCGTGGAAGTCCCTTCACCACCACCCCATGAACGACCTGAAACGTAGGGAAGATGAGGACGCCGTCACTGGTCAGCAACATAAGCAGCCGTAAATGGTCTCCGGCTTCGATGTCCCGCGTCAAGTTGTTGGCAGGATTTCTTCTGTTTCAAAGGTCGGGGTGGTGGGGTCGGCCAGGCCGAGGTGGACCTCCAGTGGCCGGTTCCAGGCGATCGCCTCGTGAGGGCGCTCGGTGTTGTACTCGACTCGGTAGTCCTCGGCCCGCTCGATGAGCGTCAAGGCGTCCGGGATCTCGTCGAGGAACAGCCGCTCGTACTTCAGCGTCCCGAACCCGCGTTCGCGTGACCCGTTCTGCCCGGGCGAGCGCACCCGGGTACGGACGTGCCGCAGCTCGGGGTGCCGCATGACGAACAGCTCGAAGTTCAGCGACCGGAACGGGCCGCCGTTATCGGTGACGATCGTCAGCACCGGCAGCACCTCACCGGTGTCGGGGTCGACCTCGCACTCGTCGACGAGCGGGTGCCCGAACATCTGCTCATAGTCAGCGAGGGCGAGCTCGATCGCGGCGATCGCGTCGTACTGGTTCGCCGTCGGCGACACATGGAACGGGTACTCGAGCTTCGAGAACCAGTCCCGGCACCCGGCGATCCGCCAGGTCCCGCCCTGGGTGGTCTCGAACTCGCTGAAGTCCAGCTGCCACACCTGGTTCGGTCCGGTCGGGTTGCAAGCGAACGCTGCCTTCCGGTCCTTCGCCAACTCCCGACGCTGCTTCTGGTACTCCGACGGCAGGATCAGCCCGTCATCGCGCAGCAGCCGCAGCACCGTCGCCTGCGACACCTTGTGCCCGTCGTGCCGCGTCATCGCCCAGATCTTCCGGTGACCCCACGCCGGCTTCGCCAGAGCATGCTTGGCCACCAGCGGCCGAGCGGCATCCCTCGCCGGCTGCGGCCACGGCCCCTTCGGCGGCTGCTCCTGCCGCGCCTTGGCCTGCCAGCGTCGCCAGGTGCGTTCGGGCATGTCGATCAGCTTGCAGAACCTCGCGGTCGACATGCCCGCCTCGACGCGGATCACCTCGAGGTCCTCGAAGGGCCCAAGCGTCCCTCCGCGGACTTCTTCCATACCCGGATCTCGACCGCCGCCTCACCGAGCGCCTGAGTCAGCTCCGCGACCTCCGCCTCGAGCTGCTGCTCCCGGGTCGAGGGCCCGTTCTTGCCCGCCGCGAGACTCGTCTTCCCGGCCTCGAGGAAGTCCGCCTTCCACCGGCCTATCGACTGCTCGCTGACCTTCTCGCGCCTGGCCGCCTCCGCGATCGTCATCTCGCCGGCGAGGATGCTCAGCACGATCCTCGTCTTCTTCTCCACCGGGATCACTGGTGGTCTACCCATGGTCAAACTCTCCGCTCAGGACTCAATCAATGGTCCTGCCACAAAGTCTGACGCGCGACATCGACAACCTCGGACTCTTTCCAACCGAGGGTGTTCGCCATGCTCGTCACGGTGTAACAAGGGCCGACGACCGCGGCCATCGAGTGGCCCACCGGCAGGTCCGCCGCCGCTAGCATCGGTGCCCCATCCACTAGTCGCCCGCAGCAGGATCGTGGTGCGATTGCGTCCATGGTCTTTCCCTCATCTGTCACCTCTCTGCGACACCTCGGGTGTTCACCACTTTCCCATCTCCGCTAGCACGCGGACGCGTGGAATCCGCAAGATGTCGCAGCCTCGGCGATTCTCCAAGGCACTTCCTGGAGACCTTGCCGGCTGCATGACACCGTCCCCTCGAAGAGCTCACGTCCGGCGCATCGGGTGTGAGAATGACCCGCCGCCGCATTTTTGACGTCGGCCCAACACGAGTGGTCGTTACGGGTGCTCGGCTAGGGCGTGTCTCCTAACCTCGGGGGTCGAATCGCGGGCAGGCTTGAGTGGTGTCGCGGACTTCTCTTCTCTCGGATGCTGAGTGGGCTCGGATCGAGCCGTTGATGTCGGCTACGTCGGTCAAGGGCGGCCGGCCTTTCCAGGATCACCGGCCCGCGGCGGTGCCGTCCTACGAGCCATCACCCTCTGGCTCAAACGGTTAGGAGACACGCCCTAGTCGTCCGGTGTTTCCGGACTACCGAAGGTGGCTAGGTATGTCCCGATGACCGTCTTGCCGTCCTCGTCATATAAAGGAATCCTCTTTTGCAGTGGGTCCACTCCGATACCTGCCTGGTTCTCGAGGGCTTCCTCCGGAGTAGCTGGCACCGCTCCGAACGCCTCCACGGTGTAGACGTATCCCTCTTTACCATCTTCGCCGACAGCCAGAATGAGTTCCGGCTCCGCCGCTGGGTCGCTGCGGAGCCCGACCCCGTACTCCCCGATGGTCTGACCATACTCATTCACGTCAAACGCGTCAGTACCAGCACCTATGGTTTCGTCCCGCTGGACAGCAGAGGCCCCGAAGGTTCCCCCCAGCGATACTCCGACGAGAGCCGCGGTGGCCGCCACGCCAACCAGCGCGAGGGCACCGAACGTTGCGGTCACGTTTACCTTGTAATGACGACCCATGGCTAACCTCACATTCCCAGGTAGGGTGCTTGAACGACCTTGGACGTGTAAGCACTCCCTGTATACAGGTATGCGCGGCCGCCACCCGAAAGCTGGCCGCTGGGGCAGGAGGATCCCGCCTTCACGGCGTTCCGAGTGTTGTAGATGGTCGTGCCGCCGGAGTACCAGGTCGCAATCGATGAGCAGATCGCACCCGAAGTCTTCTTCAGGAAGGCATTTCCTCCGAAATGGCCCGCCGTCTGAGCGGATGCGCAACCACTGGGAAAGCCGGCCGCGTACGAAGTCGAATAGATCTGACCGTATCCGCCCGAGGTGTTCACCGTTTTCGCCTTGACACGAATGCAGCCGCCTGCTTGGGACGGCTCGATCTTTACGAGACTTGATTCAACCGAAGCGGCGAATGCCGTGTAGCCCCCGGCAATACCTGAGGCGAAGATAAACGAAGCAACCCCTAGTAAGGCAAGCTTTTGTCGAAAACTCAACCCTGGTCGGGCTCGATCCGCGCTGATCCCCTTCATCCGATGACCTTTCGCCCGTGGTAAAGTACGCTCACCCTAGCAGCGGGGACGAACCCGGCACACCCCCGCTCACCGCAGACGATCCGACGCGCCCGAAAACCGGGCGCGTTCGCTATTTCGGCGCAAAGTTCGCTCCGCCACCCATGCGAACACCCAAGAAAGCCCGCTACGGCGGCAGAAACCGAGACGGGCACTGGCTCCACGCCAGTGCCCGTCTCGTTTATCGACCGTTTTGCAAACGATATTGCCAACGGCCCATTCGGTCGGGTTGACAGGATTTGAACCTGCGACCCCCTCACCCCCAGTGAGGTGCGCTACCAAGCTGCGCCACAACCCGTTGCCATCCGCACGCGGACAACTCCCCCATCCTACCTGCTCGCCGCCCGCCCCGCGAACCGGCACCCTCGACGATGTCGGCGCCCCGCACTACCGTCGAACCATGTCAGAGATCACCATCGCCGAAGCCACACCCGGCCGATTCGCCGACGCCGAGCACGCGCTCACCGGCGGCGGCGACGGGGCCTCCTGCATGTGCCAATGGATGACGTTGTCCAACGCCGACTGGAACAGCACCAGTGCCGACGAGCGCCGCGAGCTCTTCCGCGACGAAGTGGATGCCGGTCCCCCACCGGGCCTGATCGCCTACGTCGACGGCGAAGCTGCCGGATGGGTGCGCGTCGGACCCCGAACGGCACAGGCCCGCGTCGCGCGCATGCGCATCATCAAAGGTTCCCAAGAGTCGCTCGACGACGACTCCACCTGGGCCGTAACCTGTTTCGTGGTGCGACGTGAGCATCGCCGGCAGGGCCTGAACTCCGCGTTGCTGGACGCGGCCGTCGACTTCGCCCGCCGGAACGGAGCACGCGTGGTCGAGGGCTACCCGTTCGACCTCGCGGCCAAGAAGAGCTCGGCCAACTCCCTGTTCCACGGCACCCTCTCGACGTTCCTCGCCGCCGGGTTCCGCGAAGTGTCGCGCACGTCACCGCACCAGCCGATCGTGGCCCTGTCGCTGACCGACGCCTGATCAGCGAACCGCGTACGATGGTCGCGATCCGCCCACCCGAACGCGGACCGGCCACCGGTACGAAGGAGCACCAGTGACACAGCTCGATGCCCACCCATCGACTCGCGCCCACACGCGCTGGTGGGGCTTCTGGCTCTACGCTGCCGTGTCGCTGTTCCACGTCGCCGCGTTGATCTTCGGCTGGAGCGTCGTCGAGTACCCGTCGAAGCTGGCCCTCATGCCGGCGCTGGCGCTCGCGGTGATCTGGGCGCTGCGCGGCACGCGCTGGCCCCTCGGCGCAGCACTGCTCGTCCTGGCCCTCGCCTTCTCCTGGCTCGGCGACGGAGCCGCCGCCTTCTTCCCCTTCATCGACGAGACCCTGATCCCGATGCTCGCCTGCTTCGGCATCGCGCACCTGCTGTACATCGCCCTCTTCGTGCGCCCGGCCGCCCGGCGCCCCGTGGCCCGCTGGTCCCTCGTCTACGTCGCGTGGTGGATCGGCATGCTGATCCTGCTGTGGCCGCACCTGGGCGCCCTGGCCTTCGCGGTCGCCGGATACGGGCTCGTCCTCGGCGGCACAGCCGCGGCATCCACTCGCGGTAGCGTGCTCACGGCAATCGGCGGTGCGTTCTTCCTGGCGTCGGACACCATCTTGTCGATCCGGCTGTTCTGGCCCGACCCCACGCTGTTCGCCGGCGGCTGGGTCATGGCCACCTACACGCTCGGCCAGGGCCTTCTCGCCCTCGGCATCGTCCGCCTCCTGCGAGACCCCCGCTGATGGACAGCGCACGCGTCGACGCCTGGCTGTGGGCCGTGCGGGTCTACAAGACCCGCTCCGCAGCCACCACGGCGTGCCGCGCCGGACACGTGCGCATAGGCGGCGAGCGCACCAAAGCCGCCCAGCACGTGCGCGTCGGCGACGAAGTGCGTGTGCGCATCTCCGGCTTCGACCGGATCCTCGTGGTCCGCAAGCTCCTCGTCAAGCGGGTGGGCGCCCCGGTTGCCGCCGAGGCGGCGGAAGACCGCACGCCGCCGCGTGAACCCGTCGCCATGGTCGCGGTCCGCGACCGCGGGGCCGGGCGCCCCACCAAGCGCGAGCGCCGCGAGATCGACCGCCTGCGCGGCCGCGACTGAACCAGCCGGATGCCGGCGTCAGAGCCGGTCGCGCAACCACGACACCGAGCGGGCGTGGGCGCCGAGGGCCGCCACCCGTTCGGACAGCTCCCGATCGCTCGTGACCACCGTCACGTCATGACCGCCCGCCACCCGCGCGGCCGCTTCGGCGACGATCGCATCGTCACCGTGGCCCTCCGCGCGCACCGCCTGCACGCCCGCGACGTCGGCGACCTCGCGCGCCGCGCCCTCGACGACCACTTCGAACTGCGGGAACCAGGTGTCGCCCGCCAGGCCGAGGCCACCGGCATCCACCCCGCGCCCGGCGAGGGATGCGACCGCGGACAGCAGCCGCCCGGCGGCGCCGGCGCGATCGCGCCACCACCCGTCGGGCACCGAGCCCACGACGTTCGCGGCATCGACGACGACCACCGGCCGCACCGACAGCAGGGAGCGCAGTGCGGGCCAGGCCGCAGCGAATCCGGGGTGCAGCGGGTACGACTCCACGGCGTCGACGGGCACCCACGCCAGCTCACGACTCTCGGGGTCGCTGATCACCGGCTCGAACGGCGCGGTGACGTCGGCGACGACCGTGGCGTAGCTCCAGATGTCCAGATCGAGCACGCTGATGAACCGGGGCGCCACCGCCTCACGCGGCACCCCGGCCTCCTCCGCGGACTCGCGCAGCGCGCCGTCAGACGCGGACTCCCCCTCGTGCCGTGCGCCGCCGGGAAGCGCCCACGTGTCGCCGAAGTGACTCCACGACACCCGATGCTGCAGCAGCACGCCACGCTCGGCATCCACCGCCAACAGCCCGGCCGCCCCGAACCGACCCCAGTAGCGGGTGCCGTCCTCGGCGACCACCCAGGCGTCCCCGGCATCACGCGGACCGTGCGGGCGCCGCGGCTCACCGGGGGCAGGGGGAACGATCGTCACCCCTCCAGACTCTCACACGGTCACCGGCCGGCCTCTACACCCGGCCGCGGGAATGTCATCGCACGACACGCGAGGCTGTACACCCTCACAAACCGGACAGGTCCGGAAGATTTTCCACGTAGCCAAACCCCACATATGGGCTTCTTCATCCCACAGACCACTACATATAGTGGTCGCGCGTACCGGTGGTCGGAAGGACGCAGTCAACTCGAAACCCTCTAGGAGAACCGCATGCGCACCCCCGAAGAAGACTCCCGGCCCGCCCGTCCGCAGCCCCGCGCCGTCGCCGTCGGACAGACCATCGACGAGTACCTGTCGCGCGGCGACTGGCGCGTGAACGCCAACGCCAACCAGGGCTACTCCCTGGGCGGACTGATCCTGAACTCGGCCGGCAAGCTGGTCGCCAACTACTGGCTCGACGAGGTGTACGCCCCCGAAGCCGGTATCGCCCACCGTGAAGGCGACCTGCACATCCACGACCTCGACATGTTCGCCGGCTACTGCGCGGGCTGGTCGCTGCGCATGCTGCTCGAGCAGGGGTTCAACGGCGCCCCCGGAAAGATCGCGTCCGCTCCCCCGAAGCACCTCACCAGCGCCCTCGGCCAGATGGTGAACTTCCTCGGCACTCTGCAGAACGAGTGGGCCGGCGCACAGGCGTTCAGCTCGTTCGACACGTACCTCGCGCCGTTCGTGCGGCTCGACGCGCTCACCTACGACGAGGTCGAGCAGGCCATCCAGGAGTTCGTGTTCAACCTCAACGTGCCCTCGCGCTGGGGCACGCAGACCCCGTTCACCAACCTCACCTTCGACTGGACCGTGCCCGACGACCTCGCCGACCAGCATCCCCTCATCGGCGGCACGGTATGCGACTTCACCTACGCCGACCTGGTCGACGAGATGGCCGTCATCAACCGCGCGTTCATCGCGGTGATGAGCACCGGCGACGCCGACGGCCGCGCATTCACCTTCCCCATCCCGACGTACAACATCACGAAGGACTTCGACTGGGACGGCCCCCTCGTCGACGAACTGTTCGCCATGACGGCACGCTACGGGCTGCCGTACTTCCAGAACTTCGTGAACTCCGACCTCGACCCGCACATGATCCGGTCGATGTGCTGCCGGTTGCAGCTCGACCTGACCGAGCTGCTCAAGCGCGGCAACGGCCTGTTCGGCTCGGCCGAGCAGACCGGCTCGCTGGGGGTCGTGACCGTCAACTGCGCGCGGCTCGGCTTCGTGCACTCGGGTGATGAAGAGGCGGTGTACCGCCGCCTGGACGAGCTGCTGGAGATCGCGCGCGACACGCTCGAGGCCAAGCGCCGCACGATCAACCACCACATCGAAGGCGGCCTGTTCCCCTACACGAAGCGGTACCTGGGCAACCTCGACAACCACTTCTCCACGATCGGGGTCAACGGCCTCAACGAGTTCGTGCGCAACTTCACCCGGGATGCCGATGACATCACCTCCGCGGAAGGGCGCGACCTCGTGGGCCGCCTGCTCGATCACGTGCGCGCCCGGATGGTCGAGTTCCAGGAGGCGACGGGCAACATGTACAACCTCGAGGCCAGCCCCGCCGAGGGCGCCACCTACCGGCTGGCCAAGAGCGACATCGCCCGGTTCGGCAAGGCGATCGTGCACGCCGGCACCGACGCCAACCCCTACTACACGAACTCGTCGCAGCTGCCGGTGGGCTACACCGACGACCCGTTCGAGGCGATGGAACTGCAGGAGGCGCTGCAGGGCAAGTACACCGGCGGCACCGTGCTGCACCTGTATATGGGCGAGGCGATGGTCTCGGCCGCGGCCTGCAAGACGCTCGTGAAGAAGTGCCTCGAGGGCTTCCGCCTCCCGTACATCACGGTGACGCCGACGTTCTCGATCTGCCCGCAGCACGGGTACGTGTCCGGCCACCACGAGCAGTGCCCCGACTGCGGCGCCGAGTGCGAGGTGTGGACCCGCGTGATGGGGTACTTCCGCCCCATCTCCTCGTTCAACATCGGCAAGAAGGGGGAAGCGGCCGAGCGCCTCTACTTCGACCAGAAGGTGGTGCAGCCGGCATGACCGCGCAGCGCGCCGGCGACGCGATCGATCTGAAGGTCGCGGGGATGTCACGCATGTCGAGCGTCGACTGGCCGGACAAGCTGGTGACGACGGTGTTCCTGCAGGGCTGCCCGTGGGACTGCTTCTACTGCCACAACCCCGCACTGATCGACCCGCGAGCCGCCGGCGCGCTGCCCTGGCGGGACGTGTGGGCCCACCTGACCCGACGGGTGGGCCTGCTCGACGGCGTCGTCTTCTCCGGCGGCGAACCGACCATGCAGCACACACTGCGCGAGGCGGTGCAGGCGGTGCGCGACCTCGGCTTCGGCATCGGCCTGCACACCGGCGGGGCCTACCCGAGCCGGCTGCCGGCACTGCTGCCGCTCGTGGACTGGATCGGCTTCGACATGAAGGCCACCGCGACCGGCTACGAGAAGGTCGTGGGCCGGCCCGGGGCGAGCGACAAGGCGTGGCGCAGCCTCGAACTGGTCCTCGCCGAACAGGCCCGCCGCGAGGGCACCGACCGCCCCCTCGGCCTCGAGGTGCGCACCACCGTACACTCCGGCGCCGTGGACGAGACCGGCCTGGCCGACCTGTCCACGCGGCTGGTGGATGCCGGCGTGCGCACCTGGGCGCTGCAGCGGTTCCGGGACACCGGAACCCGCGACGTGATGCCGCGGGTCACCACCCCGGGCCGCCGTGTCGATTTCAGCGGTGTGCCCACCGACCGGTTCGAGCGCGTGATCGTCCGCTGACACGCCCGAACCTGTGGCGCCGGTCGATCCCCCGCACCCGGCCGGCGCCACCTCTCAGCCCCCCTCGCCGTGCGCGACCACCCGCACGGCGAGGGTCGGGCCCCCATCCGGGCCTGGGCAAGCGATGGTGCGCCCGTCCCGACAGGGGTGAGCAGGATGCCGGGGTCACCGGCATCCACTTTCGCGTCGGGACGCGCTAACGCTGGCGCCGCTCGCGGACCCGCATGTTCGTGACGATGGGCGTGCCCTCGAACCCGAACAGCTCGCGCAGACGCCGCTGGATGAAGCGGCGGTAGCCGGGGTCGAGGAACCCGGTGGTGAACAGCACGAACGTCGGCGGACGGGTCGACACCTGCGTGCCGAACAGGATGCGCGGCTGCTTGCCCCCGCGCACCGGGTGCGGGTGCTCGGCGACCAGCTCCGACAGGAACGCGTTGAACTTGCCGGTGGAGATGCGCTGGTCCCACGACTCGAGCGCCGTCTCGAGCGCCGGCACGAGCTTGTCGAGGTGCCGGCCGGTGCGTGCCGACAGGTTGACCCGCGGCGCCCAGGTGACGTGGGCGAGGTCCTGCTCGATCTCGCGCTCGAGGTAGCGGCGCCGGTCCGCGCCGTCCATGTCCGGGTCGTTCAGGCGATCCCACTTGTTGAAGGCCAGCACCAGCGCGCGGCCCGACTCGAGCACGAGGTCGATGATGTTCAGGTCCTGCACGCTGATCGACTCGGTGACATCGAGCACGACGACGGCCACTTCCGCCTTCTCCAGCGCGGCCGAGGTGCGCAGCGAGGCGTAGAAGTCGGCCCCCTGCTGCAGATGCACGCGGCGACGGATGCCGGCGGTGTCGACCAGGCGCCACAGCTTGCCGCCGAGTTCGACGACCTCGTCGACCGGGTCGCGGGTGGTGCCGGCGAGGTCGTTGACGACGACGCGCTCTTCGCCGGCGGCCTTGTTGAGCAGCGACGACTTGCCCACATTGGGCCGGCCGAGGATCGCGACCCGGCGGGGTCCCCCGATCTCGTGCTTGGCCACCGCCGACACGGTCGGCAGCACCTTCATGAGCTCGTCGAGCAGGTCGGCCACGCCGCGTCCGTGGATCGCCGAGATGGGGTGCGGTTCGCCGAGCCCCAGGTTCCACAGGGCCGCGGCCTCGGGTTCCTGGCGGGCGTCGTCGATCTTGTTGGCGACGAGGAAGACCGGCTTGCCGCTCTTGCGCAGCAGCTTCACGACCTGCTCGTCGGTCGAGGTCGCGCCGACCATGGCGTCGACGACGAACAGCACGACGTCCGACAGCTCGATGGCGACCTCGGCCTGCAGGGCGACGGAGCGGTCGATGCCGCGGGCGTCGGGCTCCCACCCGCCGGTGTCGACGAGCGTGAACTGCCGGTCCATCCATTCGGCCTTGTAGGTGACGCGGTCGCGCGTGACCCCCGGCGTGTCTTCGACGACGGCTTCGCGGCGGCCGAGGATGCGGTTGACCAGGGCCGACTTGCCGACGTTGGGGCGGCCGACGATGGCGACCACCGGCAGCGCGGGCAGCACCTCGACGACCTCGCCGCCGGCGGTCAGACCCGCCAGCAGCTCGGCGTCTTCGTCGTCGAGCTCGTAGTCGGCCAACGAGCTGCGCAGTGCCGCCGCCCGCTGCTCGGCGAGCGTCTCGTCGAGGTCGGCGAGCTTCTCTTCGAGGCGGTCGGGACCGCCTGCGTATTCTTCGTCACCGGCCACGGTGCGCTCCTGTCCCCGCCCGGACGACGTCGAGGACGGCGTCCACGGTCTGGGCGAAATCGAGTTCGGTGGAATCCACCACGGTCACGCCGGGTGCGGCGTTGAGGAAGTCGACGACCTGCGCATCGGAGGCATCGCGCCGGTGCAGAGCGGCGGCCACTTCACCGGCATCCTCACCGGTCAGCTCGGCGCTGCGACGGGCCGCACGGACCTCGGGCGCCGCGGTCAGCAGGATGCGCACCGGCGCGTCGGGCAGCACGACGGTCGTGATGTCACGCCCCTCGACGATGACTCCCGGCGTCTGCGACTCGGCGACCAGGGTGCGGAACAGAGCGTTCACCCGCTCCCGCACCTCGGGCACCCGGGCCACGCCGCTGACGGCGGCCGACACGCGCGGTTCCCGGATCGCATCGGTGACGTCGGTGTCACCCACCCGCACCCAGTAGGTGTCGGGGTCGAGCGAGATGGCGTAGTCGAAGTCGTCGGCCGCGGCGATGACGGCGGGTGCATCGGCGGTGTCTGCCCCACGGCGCAGCACATGCCAGGCCAACGCGCGGTAGGCGGCGCCGGTGTCGAGGTAGCCGTAGCCGAGCACGCGGGCGGCCTGCTTCGACACGCTCGACTTGCCGCTGCCGGCCGGGCCGTCGATCGCGACGGCGACGGGTTCGAAGGAGTCAGTCAACGGTGGTGCTCGCAATCTTCCAGCCGCGGGCCTCGAGGCCGTCGACGGCATGGCGGACGATGTTCGGGACGACGCTGATCTCGGCCAGGCCGAACTGGGCGCCCGGCGAGTGCTCGAGTCGCAGGTCCTCGACGTTGACCTCCAGGTCGCCGAGCTCGCCGAACAGGCGCCCGAGCTGACCGGGGGTGTCGTCGACCATGACCACGATGGTCTCGAAGCGGCGGTTCTGGCCGTGCTTGCCGGGCAGCCGCTCGACGCCGTCGTTGCCGCGGCGGATGGTGTCGGCGACCGCACGCCGCGCACCGGGGCTGTCGGGCGCGCGCAGCGCCGCGGACACCCCACGCAGGTCGTCGGCGAGCGCGTCGAGCACGTCGACGACCGGGGTGGCGTTGGCGCCGAGGATCTGCACCCACAGTTCGGGGGCCGAGGCGGCGATGCGGGTGGTGTCGCGCAGGCCCTGGCCGGTCAGACGCAGCGCGTCGTCGGGGGCGTCCACGAGCCGGGCCGCCAGGAGCGAGGCGACCAGCTGGGGCACGTGTGAGACGAGCGCGACCGAGCGGTCGTGCTCCTCGGGGGTCATCTCCAGCGGCATGGCGCCGAGGTCCAGAGCCAGCCCTTCGACCAGCGCGAGGTCGGCGGCGGGGGTCTCGTGGTCGCGGCACACGACCCACGGGCGGCCGACGAACAGGTCGGCGCGGGCGGCGATCGCTCCCCCGCGTTCGCGCCCGGCCATGGGGTGCGAGCCGATGTAGTGGGTCAGGTCGACGCCGCGGGCCTGCAGCGCGCGCAGCGGGTCGAGCTTGACCGAGGCGACGTCGGTGACCACGGCGTCGGGGTAGGTCGTCAGTTCCCGCTCGACGACGTCGGCGACCACATCCGGCGGCACGGCGACCACGATCAGCACGGGCCGGTCGTCGTCTTGGGCGGCCCGGCCGGCGCCGTAGTCGATGGCCAGACGCAGTTGCGACGGTGACGCGTCGGCGAGGGCCACGTCGACACCCAGCCGGCCCAGCGCGTGGCCGATGCTCGAGCCGAGCAGGCCGGCGCCGACGACGCGCACGACGCCGCGGGTACGGGCGGCGCGGGAAGGTTCGGTCACGGGGTGGCTCGCTCTCGGGGACGGGGCGGTCGCCGGGGACGGGATCCGCAGGACGCCCGCGAGTGCGGCACGCCGCGGACCAGTTTAGTGGCCGCACCTGGGCGCTGCCCGCCCGGCGGCGACTATGCGTGCTCGGTGCGGGACAGGGTCAGCAGCGCGCCCCGCTCGGCGGCGGTCAGCTCGCGGGTCTTCCCGGCCGGCAGCGTCCCGAGGTGCAGCGGGCCGAACTGGCGGCGGACGAGTTCGCGCACGGGGTGTCCGACGGCGGCCATCATGCGTCGCACGATGCGGTTGCGGCCCGAGTGCAGCGTGAGCTCGACCAGGCTCACCCCGCCCGAGACGTCGAGCAGCCGCGCCTTGTCGGCAGCGATGGGGCCGTCGTCGAGCTCGATGCCGCGGGTGAGCTTCGCGATGGTGGCCGGCGTGACCCGCCCGGAGACCTGGGCGATGTAGACCTTGGTGACGCCGAACGACGGGTGGGCGAGCACGTGCGCGAGGTCGCCGTCGTTGGTGAGCACGAGCAGCCCGCTGGTCTCGGCGTCGAGCCGGCCGACGTTGTAGAGCCGCTCGTCCCAGTCCTTCGTGAACCGGCGCAGGTCGGGACGCCCCTGCTCGTCCTTCATGGACGAGACGACGCCGGTGGGCTTGTTCAGCATGACGTACCGCTTGCTCGTGTCGAGCTGGATCGCGGTGCCGTCGACGTCGATCAGATCGGATGCCGGGTCCACGCGTGTGCCGAGCTCGGTGACGACCTGCCCGTTGACACGCACCCGACCCTCGACGATGTACTGCTCGCACACGCGCCGTGAGGCGACGCCGGCGTTCGCCAGCACCTTCTGCAGCCGGACGCCTTCGGTATCGGTCACGGCAGGACCTCCCCTTCGAACCCGTCGGCGCCGTCGTCGAGCAGCGGCGAGATGTGCGGCAGCTCGTCGAGCGAGTTGATGCCCAAGTGGGTCAGCAGCGCGTCGGTGGTCTTGTAGTTGATGGCGCCGGTCTCCGGGTCGGTGAACGCCTCGGTGATCAGCCCGCGCGCGACCAGGGTGCGCACGACCGAGTCGACGTTCACGGCGCGGATCGACGCCACCTGGCTGCGGCTCACCGGCTGCTTGTACGCGATGACCGCGAGGGTCTCCAGGGCCGCCTGCGACAGGCGCGAGGGGGCCTGCGCGTTGACGAACTCGCTGACGAGGTCGTCGTGCTCTTCCCGCACGTAGAGGCGCCAGCCGCCGCCGACCTCGCGCAGTTCGAACCCGCGGCGCGGGCCGCCGGTCTCGCCGTCGTAGTCGGCGACGAGGCCTTCGACCGCCTGGCGCACGGCCGGCACCGGGGCGCCGACCGCGGTGGCCAGCGCCACGAGGCTCTGCGGCTCGTCGACGACGAGGAGGATCGCCTCCAGGCGACGTGCGACGTCGACCGGGTCGTGCGAGCGCTGCGGCGTCTCGTCGTCGGCGGCCGTGGCGTGGGCGGCGGCTGCGGCGTCATCGGTCATAGTCGGCTCCCAGAGTCGCGAGGTTCTCTTCCGACCACCGTTCGGCGGTCCAGCGCAGGGTCAGCTCGCCGAGCGGCTCGAGCTGCTCGAACGACAGCGCGGCGTGCCGGTACAGCTCGAGCACGGCGAGGAACCGCGCCACCACGATGCCGGGCTGCGCGACCCCGGCGATCAGCTCCCGGAAGTTGAGGCTTCCGGCATCCCGCAGCAGCGTCACCACGACGGCCGCCTGCTCCCGGATGGACACGAGCGGCGCGTGCAGGTGGTCGAGCCCGACGTGCGGGATCTCCTTGGGTGTGAACGCGAGCACGGCGAGCGCGGCGAAGTCCTCCTTCGACAGCGTCCACACCAGCTCCGGCACCGCCCGGCGGTACTTCTCGTCGAGGCGCACGGCGCGCACATGCCGGCGGTCCTCGCGCTCGAGGCAGCGGGCGAACCACGCCGAGACCTCTTTGAAGGCGCGGTACTGCAGCAGCCGCGCGAACAGCAGATCGCGGGCCTCCAGCAGCGCCACCGATTCGGCGTCGACGAGCTCGCCCTGCGGCAGGAGCCCCGCGACCTTCATGTCCAGCAGCGTCGCGGCCACCACGAGGAACTCCGACGCCTGCTCGAGCCCGGCCTCGTCGAGGCCGCGCAGGTAGGAGATGAACTCGTCGGTGACCTTGCTCAGCGACACCTCGGTGATGTCCATCTCGTGCTGCGAGATGAGGTTCAGCAGCAGGTCGAACGGGCCGTCGAAGCCCTCGAGCGTGACGGTGAACGTGGATGCCGCGGGCTCGGCGCCCTCGGCCGGCTCCGCCCCTTCGGTCGGCTCGGTGCCCTCCACCGGCTCGGCGCCCTCGGGGGCGGGGTGCTCTTCGGGCGACGACGCCGCGTCGTCAGGCGACGGCGCCACGTGCGACCAGCTCCCGCGCCAGCCGCAGGTAGGCCTGGGCGGCCGGATGCTCGGGCGCGAACTTCGTGATCGGGACCCCGGACACGGACGCGTCGGGGAACTTGACCGTCCGGCCGATGACCGTCTCGAGCACATCGTCGCCGAAGGCGTCCACGACCCGCTCGAGCACCTCGCGCGAGTGCAGGGTGCGCGCGTCGTACATGGTGGCCAGCACGCCGTCGAGCTTGATGGCGGGGTTGAGCCGGTCGCGCACCTTGTCGATCGTCTCGATCAGCAGCGCCACCCCGCGCAGCGCGAAGAACTCGCACTCGAGCGGGATGAGCACCCCGTGGCTCGCCGTCAGCGCATTGACGGTGAGCAGGCCCAGCGACGGCTGGCAGTCGACGAGAATGACGTCGTAGTCGTCCTTCACCTTCAGCAGCACGCGCGACAGGATCGTCTCCCGCGCGACCTCGTTGACCAGGTGCACCTCGGCGGCCGACAGGTCGATGTTCGCCGGGATCACGTCGAGGTTCTCGACGGCGGTCGAGACGATGACCTCGCGCGGGTCGCGCTTGGTGTCCAGCAGCAGGTCGTAGATCGTGGGGATGTCGTGGGTGGGGATGCCCAGGCCCGCCGACAGGGCGCCCTGCGGGTCGAAGTCGACCGCGAGCACCTTGCGTCCGTACTGCGCGAGCGAGGCGGCCAGGTTGATGGTGGTCGTCGTCTTGCCGACGCCGCCCTTCTGGTTGCACAGCGCGATGATGCGCGCCGGTCCGTGCCCGTCGAGCTTGGGCGGCGTGGCGAAACCCTGATAGGGACGCCCGGTGGGACCGATCGGCGTGTCGCCCTTCGCGGGCTTGGCCGTGCCCTGCTTGCTGCCCGCCACCGGCTCTCCTGCCTTCACCATTTCGCCTACTGATTCTAGTCACGCCGCGGTCCACACCGGGGGCGGCGCGACGGTGTCTGTGGAATCGGGAGCCGCGGCCGCTCAGCGGGCCCGCGGGTGCGAGGTGACGTACACATCCCGCAGCGCGTCGACGGTCACGTGGGTGTAGATCTGCGTCGTGGCCACCGACGCATGACCGAGCAGCTCCTGCACGACGCGCACGTCCGCGCCTCCGGTGAGCAGATGGGTCGCGAACGAATGGCGCAGCGTGTGCGGCGACACGTGCGCGGTCAGCCGGGCGCGCTCGGCGGCCTGCTGGATGATCAGCCATGCGCTCTGCCGCGACAGCGGGGCGCCGCGGGCGCCGAGGAAGAGGCGCGGCGTCGCCGTGCCGCGCCGGGCCAGCGCCGGCCGCACACGGGTGAGGTAGGCCTCGACGGCCGCGCGCGCGTAGGAGCCGACGGGGATGATCCGCTCCTTCGCGCCCTTGCCCCGCACCCGCACGACGTCGCCGTGCGCGAGGTCGTCGACGTCGAGCTGCACGACCTCGGACACCCGCGCCCCGGTCGCGTACAGCAGCTCGAGCAGGGCGCGGTCCCGCAGCCGCAGCGGGTCGGCGTCGACGGAATCGCCGGGTTCGGGGCCGGCGGCGTCGAGCAGCGCCAGCACCTGGTCGACGGTCAGCGCCTTCGGCAGGCGCTGCGGTGTCTTGGGCGGGCGCAGCCGCGCGGTGGGGTCCTCGGCGGTGTGCTGCTCCCGCACGAGGAAGCGGTGCAGCCCGCGCACCGACGACTGCAGGCGGGCGAGTGAAGTCGCCGCCGGCGGCGGCTCGGCGCCGGAGCGGTCGGCGATGAAGTCCGCGACCAGCGTCGGGGTCACGGCATCCACGTCGCGCACGTCTCGCAGGCCGAGCCAGTGGGCGTAGCCGGCCAGGTCGCGGCGATAGGCGGCGACGGTGTGCTCGGACAGTCCGCGCTCGACCGAGATGTGCCGGAGGTAGGCATCGATCGCGCGGTCGAGGTTCACGGCCGCGCCGCGCCGACCGGGCGGGAGCGCCGGGGCCACGGCGCGTCGGCGGGGGCGAGGGTCTGCCAGCCGCGCGAGCGCGCCAGGTGCGCGGCCATCGCGCCCACCACGAGGGACGGGTTCTGCACGCGCCGGTCGAGCACGGCGTCGACGACCTCGTCCAGCGGCACCCAGCGCACCTCGATGTCGGCTTCCTCCGCCGACCGCGCGAAGGCCGCCGGCGCGGCGGCCAGGTCCCGCGCGAGGTAGACGCGGATCGCCTCGTCGCTGCCGCCGGGCGTCGTGTAGAACTCGGCGAGGGTGTGCCAGGTGGATGCCACCAGGTCGGCCTCCTCGGCCAGCTCCCGGCGGGCGGCGGGGAGCGGGTCCTCCTCGGCGACGTCGAGCAGCCCCGCGGGGATCTCCCAGTCGCGCACGCGCACCGGGTGACGGTACTGCTTGATCAGCAGCACACGGTCCTCGTCGTCCAGCGCCAGGACGGCGACCGCGCCGGTGTGGTCCATGTACTCGCGGACAAGCGTCTGGTCGCCGTAGCGCACGTGGTCGCGGCGGATGTTCCACACCCGCCCCTCGAACACCGTCTCGCTGCCGGTGATCTCCACCTCGAGCGGGTCGTCACGCAGCAGGTCGGCGCCGGGGTCAGTCATTGTCGACGTCGAACAGCTCGCTCGCGCGGTGACGCTCGAGCGCCGCGGCCACGAGCCCGCGGAACAGCGGGTTGGCCTCGGTCGGGCGCGACCGCAGCTCGGGGTGGGCCTGCGTGGCGATGTAGTAGGGGTGCACGTCGCGGGGCAGCTCGACGTACTCGACGAGGTTCCGCTCGGGCTGGATGCCGGAGAACACGAGGCCGGCGGCCGCGATCTGGTCGCGGTACTTGTTGTTGACCTCGTAGCGGTGGCGGTGCCGCTCGGACGCGCGGGTCGAGCCGTAGACCTCGGCGGCGAGCGAGCCCGGCTCGAGCACGGCCTCCTGCAGGCCCAGGCGCATCGTGCCGCCCAGGTCGCCGTGGTCGAGGATGTCCACCTGCTCGGCCATGGTCGCGATGACGGGGTGCTCGGTGTCGGGGTCGAACTCGGTCGACGAGGCCCCCTCGAGCCCGGCCATGTTGCGCGCGTACTCGATGACCATGCACTGCAGCCCCAGGCAGATGCCGAGGGTGGGGATGCCCTGCTCGCGCGCGAAGCGCAGCGCGCCGAGCTTGCCCTCGATGCCGCGGATGCCGAAGCCGCCGGGCACGACGATGCCGTCGATGCCGCCGAGCGCCTTCGCGGCGCCCTCCGGCGTCTCGCACAGGTCGGAGGGGATCCAGGTGATCTGCACCTTCGTCTCCTGCGCGAACCCGCCTGCCTTGAGCGCCTCGGTGACCGACAGGTACGCGTCGGGCAGGTCGATGTACTTGCCGACCAGGCCGATGGTGACCTCGTGCTTGGGGTTGTGCACGGCCTGCAGCACCGTGTTCCAGCGGGTCCAGTCGACCTCGTTCGCCTTGGCGGCCAGCCCCAGGCGACGCGCGATGTAGGCGTCCAGCCCCTGCTCGTTCAGTGTGGAGGGGATGTCGTAGATGCTGGGCAGGTCGACCGTGTTGACGACGCCTTCGACGTCGACGTCGCACATGAGCGCGATCTTGTTGCGGTTGCTCTCGCTGACGGGCCGGTCGCTGCGCAGCACGAGCGCGTCGGGCTGGATGCCGACCTGGCGCAGCGCCGCGACGGAGTGCTGCGTGGGCTTGGTCTTCTGCTCGCCCGAGGCGCCCATGAACGGCACGAGCGACACGTGCACGAAGAACACGTTGTCGCGGCCCAGTTCGTGGCGCAGCTGGCGGGCGGCTTCGAGGAAGGGCTGCGACTCGATGTCGCCGACGGTGCCGCCGACCTCGGTGATGATGACGTCCGGCTTGGGCGTCTCGTCGGCCTGCAGGCGCATGCGGCGCTTGATCTCGTCGGTGATGTGCGGGATCACCTGCACGGTGTCGCCGAGGTACTCCCCGCGGCGCTCCTTGGCGATGACCTGCGAGTAGATCTGGCCCGTCGTGACGTTGGCGGCCTGGCTCAGCTCGATGTCGAGGAACCGCTCGTAGTGGCCGATGTCGAGGTCGGTCTCCGCGCCGTCGTCGGTGACGAAGACCTCGCCGTGCTGGAACGGGTTCATCGTCCCGGGGTCGACGTTCAGGTAGGGGTCGAGCTTCTGCATGACGACCCGCAGGCCGCGTGCGGTGAGCAGATTGCCCAGGCTCGCGGCCGTCAGACCCTTGCCCAATGAGGAAACGACACCGCCCGTCACGAAGATGTGCTTGGTGGTGTCGTGGGAAAGAAGGCCCGATTCAGAAGTGTCCGTCACGGGCTTTCATCCTATCAGTCGTGGTGCGCCGAGGCTGAGCAGTTCCCGGGCATGTTCGAGGGCGGTGTCGGAGTCGCTCAGGCCCGACAGCAGCCGCGCCATCTCGGCCTCGCGCTCGGCGCCTTCGAGCACGCGGACGCTGGAGGCGGTGACCGAGCCGTCGCCGGATTTCACGACGCTCAGGTGGTTGGTCGCGAACGCGGCGACCTGCGCGAGGTGGGTGACCACGATCACCTGGCTGCTCTGCGCCAGCTGTGCCAGGCGCCGCCCGACCTCGATGGCCGCGGCGCCGCCGATCCCGGCATCCACCTCGTCGAAGACGAAGGTCGGCACCGGGTCGGTCTGCGCGATGACGACCTCGATCGCCAGCATGACGCGACTGAGCTCCCCGCCGGATGCGCCCCGGGCGACCGGTCGCGGCTCGGCACCGGGGTGCGGCGCGAGCAGGATCGTCACTTCGTCCCGGCCGGCGGCGCTCTCGGCGGTGGGGGCGACACGCACGTCGACGCGCGCGTCCGGCAGCGCGAGGTGGCGCAGCTCTTCGGTCACCTGCGCGCCGAGGCGTTCGGCGGCGGCGGTGCGGGCGGCGGTGAGTGCCGCGGCGGCGTCGTCGAGAGTGGATGCCGCGGCCGAGACCTCGTCGGTGAGCCGCTCGATGGTGTCGGAGTCGTCGTCGAGCTCGGCCAGCCGCGCGGCGCCGATCTCGCGCAGTTCGAGCGCGGCGGCGAGGGTACCGTGGGCGCGGATGAGGCCGTTCAGCGCCGCGCGACGCTCCTCGACGGCGGCAAGCTCGTGCGGACCCGACTCGTCGAGGTCGGCCAGGTAGCCGCTGAGGTCACCGGCGGCGTCGGCGACGCGGTACCCGATCTCCTCGAGCACAGCGGCGAAGCCGGCGAGGGTCTCGTCGCTGTGCGCGGCGCGTTCGAGCGCCCGGCGCGCGTCGCCGAGCAGTCCCTGCACGTCGGGCTGGTCGTCGTCGCTGGAAAGGGCGGCGTGGGCCAGGGCAGCCGCCTGCCGGAGCTCCTCTACGTTGGCGAGCCGTTCGGCGCGCTGCGCCAGTTCGACGTCTTCGCCCGGCTGCGGATCGAGCTGTTCGATCTCGGTGAGCGCGGCACGCAGCTCGTCGGCCTCGCGGGCGCGGTCGTCGCGCGTGGCGGTGAGCCGGTGCAGCCGCTCGGCGACGGTGCGGTGGTGCTCGTGCGCCGCACGGTAGCGCTCCAGCGCCTCGGCGAGGGGCGCCCCGCCGAACCGGTCGAGGGCGTCCCGCTGGGCGGCCGCCGAGCGCAGGCGCAGCTGGTCGGACTGGCCGTGCACGACGACGAGCTGGTCGGCGAGGTCGGCGAGCACCCCGGCCGGGGCGGTGCGGCCGCCGACCGTGGCCCGGCTGCGCCCCTCGCTGGACAGCACGCGCCCCAGGTAGAGCTCAGCGCGGCCGTCGCCGACCGGTTCGACCTCTCCCCCGGCGTCGCGCACGCGGTCGGCCACCGGCCCCTGCTCCGGCACGAGCCACACGCCGTCGACGGCCGCCTGTGCGGCGCCGGAGCGCACAGCGCCCGAGTCGGCGCGCTGACCCAGCAGCAGGCCGAGGCCGGTGACGACCATGGTCTTCCCGGCGCCGGTCTCACCGGTGATCGCGGTGAACCCGGGTCCGATCGGGAGGGTGGCCTCGGCGATGACGCCCAGGTCGCGCAGGTGGATCTGCTCGATCACGGTGCACTCCGGTCGGGCGAGGCCGGGATCGTCGACAGCGTCGTGGTCTTCGCCCCCGGGCCGCGCCAGCCCTCGACGGGCAGGTGGAACTTGCTCACGATCCGGTCGGTGAAGGCGGCCGGGTGCAGACGGGCCAGGCGCACCGGCCGCTCAGACCGGCGCACGACCACCCGCGCGCCCGGCGCCAGGTCGTGCGAGCGGCGGCCGTCGCACCACAGCACGCCGGCGCTGAGGTTGCGTTCGAGCAGTTCGATCGCGACGGCGTGCTCGGGCCCGACGACCAGCGGCCGGGCGAACAGCGCGTGGGCGGACAGCGGGACGACCGACAGCGCCTGCACGGTCGGCCAGATCACCGGTCCGCCGGCGGAGAAGTTGTAGGCGGTCGATCCGGTGGGCGTCGACACGACGATGCCATCGGCCCCGAAGGTCGACAGCGGCCGCCCGTCGATCTCGATGACCAGCTCGAGCATGCGCTCCCGGCTGGCCTTCTCGACGGTGGCCTCGTTCAGCGCCCACGTCTCGTAGACGACCGCGTCGGCGGAGTCCTTCACCCGCACCTGCAGCGCGAGGCGCTCCTCGACCTCGTAGTCGTGGGCGATGACCCGGCGGACGGCTTCGTCCATGTCGTCGCGTTCGGTCTCGGCGAGGAACCCGACGTGGCCCATGTTCACGCCGAGCACCGGAGCGGTGCCGTCGCGGACCAGCTCGGCCGCCCGCAGGATCGTGCCGTCACCGCCGAGCACGATGGCCGCCTCGATGTCGGCGACGGCGACGTCGGAGCCCAGCAGGCGCACGTCGAGACTGCGCAGGGCCTCGAGCAGCGCGGGATCGTCCCCCGGGACCACCGGGCACGCATCGGCGGCGTGCAACGCCGCGATGACCCGCCGCGCCGCCGCGACGGTGTCGTCGCGATGGGCGTGCGCGACCACGAGGATGTTGCGTGGGGCACTGGTCATGGAGCTCCCGCCAGTCGGTTCACCGTGCCCATCCATTCTGTCGGATTGCCGGCGGGTTCGCCCTTCACCTGTGGACGCAGCCACGCCACGTACTCGGCGTTGCCGTGCGTGCCGACGATCGGCGAGTCGATGAGACCGAACGTGCCCAGCCCGGCATCCCACGCCGCCCACAGCACGCCGGCGACCGCGTCGGCCCGGCGCACCGGGTCGGTGACGAGCCCTTCGCGTACGCCGGTGCGTCCGACTTCGAACTGGGGTTTGACCAGCAGCACGATGTCGGCATCGTCGGCGGCCACTTCGGCCACGGCCGGCAGCACGTGGGTGAGCGAGATGAACGACAGGTCTCCGGTGACCAGCGTCGGCGCGGTGCGGATGCCGGTCGCCTCGGCGAGGCTGTCGGCGGTCATGTACCGCACGTTGTAGCCCTCGACGGCGATCACGGCCGGGTCGACGGCGATGGCCGGGTCCAGCTGCCCGTGGCCGACGTCGACGGCCAGCACCGGGTCGGCGCCGCGTTCGCGCAGCACCTGGGTGAACCCGCCGGTCGAGGCGCCCATGTCCAACGCCGTCCGGCCGGCGGGGTCGATTCCGAACGCGTCGATCCCGGCGATCAGCTTGTGTGCCGCGCGGCTCACATAGTGGTCGGTGCCGGCGACGGTGATGACCGCGTCGTCGGCCACGCGCGCGGCGGGCTTGACCACGGCGGTCCCGTCGACGCTCACCCGCCCCTGACCGATCAGCTGCGCGGCGTGCGTGCGCGAGCGGGCGAGACCGCGGGCGGCCACGGCGGCGTCGAGGCGGGTCGTCATGCCGGCAGGTCGCGCGGCCCCGACTCCAGGCGTCGGGCGAGCTCGTCGTGCAGCGCGGCGTAGGCGGCGGCGCGCTCGCTCAGCGGCTGCCCTTCGATCACCTCGAGTGCCGACAGCAGATCTTCACGGCGCTCGTCGGAGTTTCCGGCATCCATCGACATGGCCTCCACGATACGCGGGACGTGGGGAGAACTGCCCATTCACCGCCGAGGACCGTCGACTCTAGCCTGACCTGGCCACCACCGATCGGAGGAACCATGAAGACCGGCACCACCGCGCGCAGACTCGTCGCCATCGGCGCAGCTCTGACCCTCGCGCTCACGCTCGCGCCCACGGCCGCGTCGGCCACCAATTACAAGGAGAGCGACTACCCCAAGGCGGTCATGACCTACCGCGCCCACCCGGTGGGCTTCAACGACGCCGCCGAGGTGACCAAGCCCGGTCCGCGGTGCAACGTGGCCACGACGACGGTGTCGGCCGGCGGCGTGCGGGTGACCGTGCGCACCGAGCTTGCCGCGCTGGTGCGGGAGCTGCTGACCCGCACCAAGAAGATGGGCTACACGATGGACCCGGCCAGCACCGGCGGGTACAACTGCCGCTACATCGGCGGCACCACGACCCCGTCCAACCACGCCTACGGCCGCGCGGTCGACATCAACTGGAACCAGAACCCGCACAGCTACACCTTCCGCAGCACGATCCCGCCGGCCGTGGTGAAGATGTGGATGAACGCGGGCTTCTACTGGGGTGGCCACTACACCAAGCACGACACAATGCACTTCGAGTACGTCGGCGCGAAGAGCGCGATCGGCACCTACTACAAGAAGCTCACCGGCCAGTCGGTGCCCACGCCGCCGAAGGCGACGGAGACCTCGTTCCCCACCATCGCCCAGGGCAGCACCAAGAAGGCCGCCGTGCGCACGCTGCAGTATGCGCTCGCCGCGCGCGGATACAGCCTGGCCGCCGACGGCGTGTTCGGCGCGAAGACGAAGGCGGCGCTGGTGAAGTTCCAGAAGTCGCGCAAGCTGGCCGCCGACGGCATCGCCGGCCCGAAGACGTGGCCGGCCGTGCTGCCCACCGTGAAGTCTGGGTCGTCGGGTGCGGCGGTCAAGGCGCTGCAGACCGAATTGCGCGCCGAGGGTTACTCGCTTGTGGTCGACGGCGCGTTCGGCGCCAAGACGAAGGCGGCGGTCATCGCCTACCAGAAGGCCAAGCGCCTGACGGCGGACGGGATCGTCGGTGCGAAGACGTGGGGGTCGCTGGTCGACTGATATGTAACTCGTTTTGTCAAGCGGGCAGGGTGAAGCGCCCGTCGGGCTGGTCTGTCCGGCGGGCGCTTCGTCGTTCGCCGTGACCGGGCAGAGATGCGGCGTGTCTGGTGACGCGTGGTCAGT